>JAICUB010000045.1 GCA_025936045.1 Polyangiaceae bacterium
GCGAGCGATGGTTGGTCCCGCCTCGCGGGACGTGCACCGGCTTTTCGCTGGGGCTTCCGCCCCAGACCCGCGTCCGCTTCGCGTCCGCCCTAGTGCAGCGCCCCACCGGAAGTTGAACGTATCTCACATGCGCTGCACTAGGCTCCTAAATGGCGGCGACGTCCGGGGCGTCTCCGTAACGCGTTGTGGCCGTTGTACGCGGTGGCCGCTTCCTGCGGCCCCGTGGACGCCCGGTGTAAGAATCCTGGGGGGTGTGCGTCTTCCAGGTGCGGACGCACATCCCCCGCACCCAGTTGTCGCCGGCGCCAAGGTGCGCGGCAAGGAGTTAACATGACCAATCCTCTCTCCGTCGCCGCGCGCTACCGCGCTGCGTACTATGGCGGCCACTACGAGGCCCTGAGGGACCTATTGGCGGACGATCTCGTCGTCACCGGACCGGCCGCCAGCTATCGCGGCGTCGAGAAGTTCCTGAAGGCCTCCGAGCACGTCGCTCCACTGGTCAAGGCCGTCGAAGTGCGCCGGGAGTTTGCGGACGGCGACGACGTTTGCGCCGTCCTCACGCTCGTCGTCCACCCCCCGGGCGAACCCGCGCCCCAGCGCCTCCCGCTCGTGGAGTGGTACCGGTTCGAGGCCGGCCGGATCGCCTCGATTGAGACGTTCTTCGACACTGGACCATTCGTGCGGCGATCAGCCAAGGCCGGGCACAGCGCCGTCGATCCCGTCTGCCATATGCGAGTCGAACCGACCACCGCAGCGACCCGCGAGCACGACGGGCGGACCTATCACTTCTGCAGCGAAGGCTGCGCGATCGCGTTCGCCGATGCGCCCGACAGGTACCTCGCCCCTCCGGGGGCTTGAGCAACATATCGCGCTCCCGTAGGTAAGGATGCATTCGAGGCGGCACTAGGCCGGGGACCACTTGCATCGATCGTGAATTTTGGAGCCCCACTTGGGTGAGACCCGCAAAATTCACTAGCTTTTGGCGTGGTCTGTCCCGTCGGTACTTTCCTGTTTCGATACACCCAAGCGAGCTTGGGTGTAGGCACGCGCGACGCGCGTGAGGGGGCGCGACGGCAAACCGGCTCGAGCCATTCGGCGAATGTCGACGATGCGCGGGGCCCGCGCTAGAAGCGAGCTCCCCACCCTGAACGATCATGCAGAACCTCTTCATTCGCTCGCTGTTCGTCGTACTCGTGACCGCTTGCGCGCAAGAGCCCGAGCGAGCAGCCACGCAGCCCGTTGCCCCGAGCCCCGTCGCGCCAGCGACCGAGACGGCGAGCGCCACGCCCGTCACGAGCGCCGCACCCGAGACCGCACCCACAAGCGTCGAAGACGCGACGAAGGCCGACGCGCGCCGACGGCTCGAAGCCGACTGGGCGAAGCTCAAGACCGACGACGCCGCCGAGCGCGCGCGTTTGACGCCTGAGATCCATCAGGCCGCGGCCGCGCTCGCGGAGGCGAGCTATCCGAACGTGCGCGCGGGACTCAAGGCCGTGCTCGCGGGCAAGCAGCGCCGTCCGGCCGATGTCGAGCGCGACGCGCAGCGGCACCCCGCCGAGACGCTCGAGTTCCTGGGCCTCACGCCGAGCGAGACGGTGCTCGAGTACGGACCGGGCGAAGGCTGGTACACGGAGATCTTGGCGCCGCTCCTGGCCAAAAAGGGCAAGCTGATCATCACGACCAGCGACCCGAACGGCCCCAAGGACGCTCGCTCGACCTATTACGGCGAGCGAACGAAGCTGTTCCTCGAGCGTTTGCCCGAAGCCTACGGCAAGGTCGAGACCGTCGTGCTCGATCCGCACGCGCCGCACCTCGGCGCCGACGCCAGCGTCGACGCCGTCCTGCTTTTCCGCGGCGCGCACGGGATGATCAACGACAAGACGCTCGACACCGATCTTGCGGAGTTTCATCGCATCTTGAAGCCGCACGGCGTCCTCGGCATCGAGCAACACCGCGCCCCGGCGGGCGCCGACCCGACCGAGAGCGCCAAGAAGGGCTACGTGCCGGAGGCCTGGCTCATCAGCGAGGTCGAGAAAGCGGGCTTCAAGCTCGCCGGCAAGTCGGAAATCAACGCGAATCCGAAGGACACCAAGGATTACCCCGCGGGCGTGTGGACCCTGCCGCCCACGCTCCGCCTCGGAGACCAGGACAAGGCCAAGTACCTCGCGATCGGAGAGAGCGACCGCATGACGTTGAAGTTCGTCAAGGCGGGCCACACGAAGCCGAGCCCGTGACCCGCGCCCCGTGGATGCCCGAACTCATCTCATGCCACGCGCGCTCAACTGCCCGCGAGAGTAACCTCCTGCTCGAGCTCCGTCGGCCGCTTCGTCGGCCGGGCCCCCGCGCTGGGCTGGAGGGCGTGGATGCGGTCGACTGAATCGAGGGAGGCTCAGGCCGGGCGCTGGGGCAAGGCCCCCCTCTTAACAACGCGTCAATAAAACGAAACGTCGTCGAGCCACAGGTCGAAGGGGTCGGTCGCGCTCATGAAATCGAAGGTGAGGTTGTAGACGGCAGTTGTGGCGACGCCGTCTGCGACCACGCCGAAGTTTCGCTGCGAGAGCCCCGAGAACGGGATGCGATAGTGGTGCCAGGTCGTGTCGAGCTGCGTCAGGTTCACGCCGAAGCCGTCGTAACACTCCTTGCCGGTGCCCCCGCCGACCGTGCAAACGCCGCCGTCCGGCTCCGAATTCGAATCCGTCACCTCGAAGAACACGCGGTTCGTCGACGTGTCGCCGATGCGCGCCCAGAAATCGACGCCGGTGCGCGCGCTCGCGTCGTACGGCACGGTGCCGTACACGCCGTCCGGCCCCGGCGCGGAGGCGAGTGCAACGCCGAGATCGGCGCCCCAATCCGTAAAGCCCTGTCCCGTCATGCGCATGGCGTAGTGACTGCCGCAGCGCGGTTCGGGCAGCTTTTCCGGCGGAGCGGGCATGTTCGTGATTTCCGATGGCTCCGGAACGAGCGTGCCGCCCGTAGTGTCGGCGGCCGTCCACCAGGAACCGCTGCGCCCGTCGAGCGGCAGCACGAGTCCGTCGCCGTCCTCGAAGTCGTCGATCATCGCCGTCGGATCGATCGGGTCGTTCGCGTCGGGGCACGTCATCGTCATCCCGGCCGTGCCGAGGCCGCCCGTCGCGCCGAGGCCGCCCGTCGCGCCGAGGCCCGCCGAGCCGCCCTGACCGCCTTTCCCGCCGGCATCCGGTGCGTCGCCGTCGCGCGACGTCGCGCCGCAAGCGACGCTGCCAAAACCCACTAAAAAAAGACCGAATAAAAGCGGCGAGGTTTGCATGCGGTGCCTCGTGTGAATCGACGCTGACTCAGATTAGGCCCGAGAGCGGACCGTCCGACCACTCGGGCTTGCCGAATTGCGTGTCGGCGATACCGAACGCGTTGAGGAGCGAAATCAAGAGCCCGTTGTGCGGAATCTGCTGGCTCGGGTCGAAGCGCACGAAGCGGCCGGTTTCGAACGCTCCGCCGCCGCTTCCCGCGAGCACGTAGCCCGCGTCGACGCGGCTGTGCGTGTTCCCCTTGGCGAGCTCGTTGCAATAGAGGATGACGGTGTTGTCGAGCACGCTGCCGTCGCCCTCGGGGATGGCCTTGAGCTTTGCGATCAAGGCGGCGAGCTCGGACATGTACCACTGATTGATGCGCGTCAGCTTGTCGACGGCGGAAGCGTCGCCGTCGCCGAGGTGCGAGAGGTCGTGATGACCGTCCGTGATGCCGAGCCAGGTGAAGCGCGTCTGCGACACGGAGCGTGACCATTGGAGCGAGGCGACGCGCGTCACGTCGCAGGCGAGCGCCATCGCGAGCAGGTCGAGCTGGAGCCCGCCCACGTCGGGATACGCGTCGTTGTCGTCCTTCGGAACGGCGTGAATCGTCGGGTCCGCGCAGGCGGCGCCGCCGAGTTGCCCGACCTTCGTGAGCCGGACCTCGAGGTCGCGCACGGCGTCGAGGTGCGCGTCGAGACGCTGCCTGTCGGCGCTGCCGAGCGTGGCGGAGACGCGCGCGTAGTCGGCGCCGACCGCGTCGAGGATCGACTTCTGACGCGCGCGCTCGGCGGCGAGCACCGCCGGATCCGTGTGCAGATCGGCGAAGACGCGCGCGTACACCGCGGACGGGTCGTCTTCGGGCGGGAGCGGCTGGTCGCTCGCCCGGTAACACATGCGCCCCCAGTTGTCGGCCGCGCCGACCTGCACCCCGAGCTCGAGCGAACGCAGCTTCGTCGCGTTCCCGATCGCATCGGCGATGCGCTGATCGACCGAGGGTCCGCTCGCCCAGCCCGCGGGCGGCGCCTGCGTCCCGCCGAACGGTCCCGTGTTGAGCGTCGTGCCGGTGAGCATGCCGCCGATGCCGTTTTGGTGGCCGTCGCCGCCGCCGCCCTCCTGGTAGAGCCCGCGGACGACGACGATGTCGTCTTGGTGCGGCGCGAGCGGCGAGAGGATCGTCGAAAGCGTGAAGTCCGTCTCCGTGCCGGTCGGCGTCCACGACGGCAACAGGCCGTCCGGCGAGAACATCACGACGAAGCGCTGCGGCGCCGCCGTCTGCGCGGACGCGCGCCGCGGCGCGAACGCTTCGAGCCACGGCAGCGCGATCGACGCGCCGGCGGCGCTCGTGAGCAGGGTGCGGCGGCTGAGCCGCGGGCTGCGCAGGTGAATCACGGTGCGGCCTCCTCGGCGCGCTGGTTCTGGAAGAGCTGTTGCTCGACGGTGGCACGCACGACGCGCTTCAGATCGCCGTTCGAGCTCGCGAGCTCTCCGGCGAGCGCGCTCAGCGTGCAGGTATCGGCCGCGCTCGTCGCCTCGTGACCGAAGGCGTAGCGGAACCACTGCCTTGCGACGCAGCTCCGTACCTCGTCGCTTTGCACGAGAGCTTGCGCGAGCGCGGGCACGCCGTCGAAGTTTGCATCGACGTCGGTGCCGACGAGGTAGCCCGTCGCATCCACGGCTTGGCCGCCGTCCACGTCGCGCCAGCGCCCGATGGCGTCATAGTGCTCGAACAGAAAGCCGACCGGATCCATCAGCTGGTGGCAGCTCTTGCAGTTTTCGTCCGCGGTGTGCTGAGCGAAGCGCTGGCGCGTGCTCAGGCGCGGGTCGACGGTCGGCGGGCTCACGACGATGTTCGGCGGCGGCGGCGGCGGTGGATCGCAAAAGAGCCGCTCGCGAATGAACTTGCCGCGCAGGGTGGGCGACGTCTGGTTGGCCTTGGCGTGGACCGCCAAGAACGCGCCTTGTGTCAGCAGGCCCGAGGCGCGTGTCGGATCGAGCGCGACGCGAACGAAGGTGCCCGGCACGGGCGTGCCGCTCACGCCGTAGAAGCCCAGCAGCGTGGAGTCGAGGTAGCTGTAGGGCGCGCCCAAGAGCACGGCGAGCGAGGGTGTGTCGTTCCACGCGCCCGCAAGGAACGCCTGGGTTTCGCGCGTGAACTCGCCCGGCAAGCTCGCATCCCACGCGCGATAGAGTGCCTGGTCTTTTTGCAGGCCGTCGAGGCCGTCGAGGTCCCACCATTCGAACATGAAGTGCGTGAACGCTTCGGTCGCGCGCGGCGTCGCGAGCAGGCGATCCGTTTGGGCGAGCAACCCCTCGGTCGTGTCGAGCGCGCCGCCTTCCGCGGCGTCGAGCAGCTCGTCGTCGGGCGCGGTCGCCGTGACGAGATACGACAGGCGCGTCGCGAGCGCCGGGCCGAACAACGCATCCGGCGCCGACGGTTCGGGGCGGTACAGGAGCTCCGGCGACTGGAGCATGGCCGCGACCAGAGCGCTCACACCGTCGGCGTCGCCTGGCGTCGCCGTCGCTCGCTCGAGCGCCACGAGCGCCGACACTTCCTCCGCCGTCAGCGTGCGCCTGTACGCGCGCCGCCCGAACGCCCGCACGAACGGCTCGACGCACGCGCTGTCCGCCGTCGGATCGCAGCCGGCGAACGCGCTCAAACGCGTGCTGTCGCCGACGAGAGCCGCAGCGGCGGCGTTCGCGACGTCGAAATACTTCGAGACGTGCAGCGTCGAGACGCTGTACGTGTCCGCCTGGTCGTCGAACCCGAAGCTTCGTTCATCCGGCACGAGCTCGTCCGTGACGCTCGCGGCCGCGCCCGTGAGGTCGGCGATGGTCCGTCCGTACTCGAAGCGCGTGAGCCTGCGGAGCGCGGCCGTTCCGAGGCTCCCATCGTCCGCGGCGCAGAGCGGCGCGGGAGCGTCCGTGCTCGGCTCCTCGCTTTGCGGCTTTTCCCGCGAAGCCGCGCACGCGACGAGACCGGCGCAGGCGGCGACCGCAGCCGCTAGGCGCGCGATTTTATCCCCGAGACGGAGCGGCCTCACGTTGGCGTCCTCACTCGTGACATGTCCACCCTTCCCGAGGTCGATCTACGATTCGTACTTGGGTTCGCCGATTTTTCGATCGGTTTCGGCTCGCACGCCCATGGTCTCAGTGTGCTCACGACCACGGCGCTGCCGACCGGACCGACCGAGCTCCCCGCGGCGGAGCCCCTGAGTCGCATGGCGGGCGCGGCGTTTCCCACGGGGCGAGCCGAGATGGCGCGGTTTCGCGAGCTCGTCGACCGTCACTACGAGTTCGTGTGGCGTAGCTTACGCCGGCTCGGTGTGCCGCGATCGGACGTGGACGACGCCGCTCAAGAGGTGTTCGTCGTCGCCGCCCGCCGGCTCGCCGACTTCGAGGCCGACCGCGAGCGGGCGTTTTTGTTCGGCACGGCCGCGCGCGTGGCTTCGACCCGGCGCCGCAACGAACGCCGCCGCCCGGAAGAGCTCGACGCGGAATCGGACGCGCGTCCGGCGGCCGATCTCGATCCGGAGGAGCTCGCGGAGCTCGCGCGCGCTCGCCCGCTTTTGCAGGAAATCCTCGACGGAATGACGGACGAGCTCCGCACCGTGTTCATCTTGTCCGAGCTCGAGGAGCTGCCCGTGCGTGAGATCGCCGGCGTGCTCGGCGTACCGCAAGGTACCGTGAGCTCGCGGCTCCGTGCCGCACGCGAGAAATTCAACGCGGGGATCAAACGCCTGCAGGCGCGCGCCGCGTTTGCCTGGAGAAAGCGATGAGCGAAGAACGCGATCGAGACGAGCCGGTGGACGCGGAGCAAGCCGAGCTCGAGCGCTTGCTCCTGCGCTCGGCCAAGCTCGATGTGCCGCCCATGTCGGCACACGAAGCCGCTCGCCTGCGCGGGTTCGAAGAGATCGGCGCGCGGCTCCGGACACGTGCGCGGCGGCGTTGGGCCGTGACGGGCGGCGTGCTCGCGGTCGCCGCGGGGATTGGCCTCCTCGTATCGCGCCCGCTCCCGCCGAGCCACGTCTCCGCCGAGCACGTTCGCGACGTGACGCCGCGGCCGGAGCCGAAACCCGCGCCCACGGCGGTGCTTCCCGTCGCGCCGCCGCGCTGCGCCGCGCTCGTGGTCGCGAAGGGCGACGCCCCGTTGATCGAGGACTTCGAGCACGAGGACTCGTGGGTGCTCGCGGCGGACGGACGCAAAGGGAGTTGGATCACGTACGACGACGGCACCGGCAAGCAGTCGACGCCGAGTCGCTCGGGGTTGTTTCCGAGTCACATTCCGGGCGCACGCGGCGCGAGCAAGCAGGCGCTGCACGTGAGCGGCGGGAAATTCTCCGATTGGGGCGTGACGTTCGGGACGGAGCTCGCCGACGCCGCGTGTTACGACGCGTCCGCCTACGCGGGGATCGAGCTCTGGGCGAAGGGGCCCGGAGAAATTCGCGTGGGCTTTCAGATGATCGACGTGCAGGACGTGAAGTACGGCGGCTTCTGCCAGACGGACTGCTACGACACGCACCGGAAAATCATCACCCTCACGCCGGCGTTCCAGAAGTACGTGGTGCGCTGGGAGGAGCTCAGGCAGCTCTTCGTCGCGGGGCCGCCCCTCGCGTTCGATCCGCGGCGCGTACGCTTCCTCGAGTTCAATATCGCCGCGAAGGACACGCCTTTCGACGTGTGGATCGACGACATTTCGTTCGTGCCGCGCTGAGCCTTACGGTCGGCCCGCGGCTGGATCTCGCGCTGAACGCGCGCGCAGCCGCTCGGCAACGCTTTTCAGCCTGCGCCGCCCAGCGAGCGCGGCGGAAAAATTCACGACCGGTCGAAATGGTCTCCGGCGTAGTATCGCGCCCTTTCATGCGGACGCGACCCGGCTCGCCTCAACCGCTCGGCGCCACGTGGGACGGCCAGGGCGTGAACTTCGCCCTCTTTTCGCAACACGCGACGGCCGTCGAGCTCTGCCTCTTCGATTCGCCCGACGCCGTGAGCGAGTCGATTCGCATTCCGGTCAAGGACCGCACGAATCGCATTTGGCACGTGTACTTGCCGGACGCGATGCCGGGCCAGCTTTACGGCTTTCGCGTGCACGGGCCGTTTGCGCCCGAGCAGGGTCATCGTTTCAATCCGCACAAGCTGCTCGTCGATCCGTACGCGAGGGCGATCACGGGCGACTTGAGCTCCGCCGACGCGACGTTCGGCTATCCGCTCGGGACGCCCGACGATCTCGTGCTGAGCACGGTGGACAGCGCCGCCGTGGCGCCGCGATCCGTGGTCGTGGAACAGTCCTTCAGCTGGGGGGACGATCGGCCGCCGCGCGTGCCGTGGAGCCGCACGATCGTGTACGAGTGTCACGTCGGTGGCCTCACGCGGACGCACCCCGACGTGCCGGGGCATCTGCGCGGGACGTACCTCGGGATGGCGTCCGACGCGGTGGTCGACCATCTGCGCGCGCTCTCGGTGACGGCGGTGGAGCTCTTGCCCGTGCACCACGCGCTCCACGAGCGCCGCCTTACCGAGGCGCAGCTCCAGAATTATTGGGGTTACAACACGCTCGGCTTTTTCGCGCCCGATCCGCGCTTCGCCACCGGATCACTCGGCCAGCAGGTGGCCGAATTCAAGACGATGGTGAAGACGTTGCACCGCGCCGGCCTCGAGGTGCTGCTCGACGTCGTTTACAACCACACGGGCGAGGGCAACCAATTCGGTCCCACGCTTTGCTTCCGCGGCATCGACAACCGCTCGTATTACCGGCTGGATACGCACTCCCCGCGCCACTACGTGGATTACACCGGGTGCGGCAACAGCTTGAACACGCTGCACCCGCGCACGCTCCAGCTCGTGCTCGACAGCCTGCGCTACTGGGTCGAAGAGATGCACGTCGACGGCTTTCGCTTCGATCTCGCGACGACGCTCGCGCGCGATCCGTACGAGTTCGACGCGTTCTCGCGCTTCTTCGCGATGGTGCAGCAGGATCCGGTTTTGTCGCGCGTGAAGCTGATCGCGGAGCCGTGGGATCTCGGGCCGGGCGGTTACCGGCTCGGCGGGTTCCCCCCCGGCTGGGCGGAGTGGAACGCGCGTTACCGCGATTGCGTGCGGCGCTTTTGGCGCGGCGACGAAGGGCAGGTGCCGGAGCTCGCGTCGCGTTTGTCGGGCTCGAGCGACATCTTCCACGGCGGCGGTGAGCGCGGGCCGTTCGCGAGCATCAATTTCGTGACGTGTCACGACGGGTTCACGCTCGAAGATCTGGTGTCGTACGACCACAAGCACAACGAGGCGAACGGGGAAGACAACCGCGACGGCACGAACGAAAACTTCAGCCGCAACTGGGGCGCCGAAGGTGAGACCACGTCCGCGCCGGTCGTGCGCATGCGCGAGCGGATGCGAAAGAACTTCCTCGCGACGCTCGCGTTCTCGCAAGGCGTGCCGATGATTTCGCACGGCGACGAGATCGCGCGCACGCAGCGCGGCAACAACAACGCGTACTGTCAGGACAACGCGATCTCCTGGGTCGATTGGGACATCGGCCCCGCCGAGGAAGAGCTGCTCGAGTTCACGCGTGAGGTGCTCGCCATCACGCGCAAAAATCCGGTCTTCCGCCGCCGCCGGTTTTTCAGCGGCGGCCCCGTGGGTGACGGGACCGCGAAGGACGTCTCCTGGATCCGTCCGAGCGGCGGCGAGATGACGCTCGAGGACTGGAGCGACCCGAAAACGCAGTGGCTCGGGATGCTGATCCACGGTGAGGCATCCGACGACGTGGACGAGCGTGGGCGCCCGAACCGTGGACAATCGCTACTGCTGCTCCTGAACGCGAGCGTGCGGGCGCAGCACTACGCGCTTCCCAAGCTGCCTGAGCGCGGCTCTTGGCACGAGGCTGCCAATACCGCCCAGTCGGCCGGACGTGCGCCCCGGCGCGTGCCGCGCACGGGCGTGAACGTGGCCCCGCATTCGCTGGTGCTCTTGTGGTACGAACCGAGCTGATGGATCCGGACGCTCTCGTCCACGCCTCGGACCTCAAAACCTTTGCCCGCGGGGAGCGCCACCAGCCGCACTCGCTGCTCGGTCTGCACGGCGCGGAGCTTTACGGCACGCGGGGCACGATTGTCCGGGCGTTTCACCCGGACGCCGCCGGGTGCGAGCTCTTGCGTCCCGACAACTCACCCGCGGCCATGGTGCCGCTCGGCGAGGGGCTGTTCGCCGTGTTCGTCCCGCACGTCGAGCCGCCGTTTGCGTACCGGCTGCGCTTTCACTTCGACGGCGCCGGCACTTGGGAGCGCGACGATCCGTATCGTTTCTTGCCGACGCTCGGCGATCTCGATTTGCACCTCTTCGGTGAGGGGAAGCACCGGCGCTTGTGGCAGGTGCTCGGTTCGCACGTGCGCACCATGGACGGAACGACGGGCACCGCATTCGCCGTGTGGGCCCCGAACGCCCAGGCCGTGAGCGTCGTCGGGGATTTCAATCGCTGGGACGGGCGCCTCTATCCGATGCGCTCGCTCGGTTCGAGCGGCATTTGGGAGCTCTTCGTGCCCGGCGTCGGCGTCGGCGCTCTCTACAAGTACGAAATTCGCACCCGTGAGGGCGAGCTCCGCACCAAGACCGATCCGTACGGCCGCGAGATGGAGCTGCCGCCGGCGACGGCGACGCGCGTCGTCGAGTCGAGTTACGCGTGGAGCGACGAGCCGTGGATGCAGTCGCGCATGGCCAAGGACATGACGCGCGAGCCGGTGTCCGTCTACGAGCTGCACATGGGCTCGTGGGCGCGCGTGCCCGAGGAGGACCACCGCTGGCTCACGTATCGCGAGCTTGCGCCGCGGCTCGTCAATCACGTCAAGCTCTTGGGCTTCACGCACATCGAGCTGATGCCCGTCGCGGAGCACGCGTTCTATCCGTCCTGGGGTTACCAGGTGACGGGCTACTTCGCGCCCACGGCCCGCTACGGCACGCCGGACGATTTTCGGCACTTCGTCGATTACTGTCACCAGGCGGGCATCGGCGTGATCGTCGATTGGGTGCCGGCGCACTTCCCCAAGGACGATTTTTCGCTGCGCCGCTTCGACGGGACGCCGCTCTACGAGCACGAGGATCCGCGGCGCGGCGAGCATCCGGATTGGGGGACGCTCATCTTCAATTACGGGCGCACGGAGGTGCGAAACTTCCTCGTCGCGAACGCCCTCTACTGGCTCGAGGAGTTTCACATCGACGGGCTCCGCGTCGACGCCGTCGCGTCGATGCTGTACCTCGATTACAGCCGCAAGGAAGGGGAATGGATGCCGAACCCCTACGGCGGCCGCGAGAACGTCGAGGCCATCGATTTCCTGCGCGCGTTCAACAGCGCCGTGCGCGAGGAAGTGCCGGGAGCGTTCACGATCGCGGAGGAGTCGACGGCATGGGGCGGCGTGACGCGTCCGCCGTCCGAAGGCGGGCTCGGTTTCACTTTCAAGTGGAACATGGGCTGGATGCACGACACGCTGAACTTCTTCACGAAGGAGCCGGTGCACCGTAAGCACCACATCGATCAGCTCACGTTCTCGATGCTCTACGAGTACACGGAGCGCTTCATCAACTCGATTTCCCACGACGAGGTCGTGCACGGCAAAGGCGCCTTGATCGAGAAGATGCCGGGGGATTTCTGGCAGAAGCTCGCGAATTTGCGGCTGCTTTTGGCTTACCAGTACACGCGCCCGGGCAAGCAGCTCCTGTTCATGGGGACCGAGTTCGCGCAGCACCACGAGTGGAACGTCGACGCGAGCCTCGACTGGCACATCGCCGACCATCCGCAGCGGCAGGAGCTACAGCGGTACATAGCGGAGCTCGCGCGTTATTACGCGCAGACGCCCGCGCTCTGGCGCTCCGATCCGGACCCGTTCGGCTTCGAATGGATCGACTGCTCGGACAAGAACAACACGGTGCTCTCGTACATGCGGCGCGACGTCGACAAGTTCGTCATCGTGGTGCTGAACTTCACGCCCGTGCCGCGTGAGGGTTACCGGATTGGCGTTCCGCGCAGCGGGCGTTACGTCGAGCGTCTCTCGAGCGACGACCAGCGCTTCGGCGGGAGCGAGTTCCAGACGGCCGCGGTCGTGGATGCCGATCCGGTGCCGACGCACAATCGCGAATGGTCGCTGGTGCTGAACCTGCCGCCCCTCGGCGCGCTGATTCTCGAGCCGGCCGGCTGACGCACGCGCGGCTTTCGGCGACTTTCGCCCTTAATTCTTGCGCGCGACGACCGTTCGGAGGTCGAGCCCATGTCTCGACGTCGCGAGGCGAGCGCGTGCTGAATACCAGGGGCCTCGAACCGCCCGAGCTCGCTTCCGTGCGGATTGTCTTTACCCCCGCGGGTCTGGTGCTTTCCGGCACGATCACGACGAAGGAGCCCGGGAGCGCGCTCAGCCTCTTCTTCCGTGCCGTGCACGAGCTCTCGATCGCCGAGCGCATTCAAGAACTCTGCATCGACGTCCGCGCGCTCACGCTCGTGAACTCGTCCGCGCTCCGGCTCTTCATCGATTGGGCAATCTGGGTCTCGCAGCCGCCCGGCGCGTCGTACAAGTTGCGCTTCATCCCCAGTCCGCACGTGACGTGGCAGCGCCTCAGTTTCCCGCCGCTCGCGCAGCTCGCGGCCAAGCACCTCATTTTGGAAGACGGCGCTTAGGCGCAGTGGGCTCAGCTGCACCCGTAGGCGCACGCAGCCTCGGCACGCGCACTCCCCGCGTGCCTCGCCGGCCGTAAGGCGCCACGCTCGAACGCGTCCGAGCCGCTGCCGGCAAGGCGAGGTGGGACGTCCAAAACCACCGAACTGTCGGTCGCTCATAGGCAAAAGGGCCAAATCTCCGCCATCGGGCGGCTTGAGGCTTGCGTAGGACGGGTGGGGATTCATTATTGGTCGTATGATAAAAAATCGAGGCGCGGCGGTGCGTGGGCTCGGGTTCGTCCTCGTCGCGGCGGTCAGCGTCTTGGCGGCGGGGTGCACGCAGGCGAGCGTGACGCCGGGCGAGGAGGTGTATCAGGGTACGGCCGAGCTCGAGGAGCGGGAGCTCTCGTTCGAAGTCGGTGGGCGGCTGACGGCCGTGAACGCCCAGGAGGGCGACGAGGTGCGCGCGGGGGCGCTGCTCGCGACGGTGGACGGTGCGCTCGATGAGCAGGCACGCCTCGCGCAAGGACTCGAGGCGCGCGCCGCAGAGGCGCAAGCGACCGTGGTCGAGCAGGGAGTACGACCCGAGGAGATTGCGGCGACGCGTGCGCGCCTGCGGGCGGCGCAGTCGGCCGAGGAACTTGCGAAGCGGCAGCTCGCCCGCGAGCGTGACCTCCATGCGCAGGGTGCGACGCCGGCGTCCGAGCTCGATCGCCGTGAGACGGATTATGCGCGGGCCGTGGCCGAACGCGAAGCGCTCCAGAGTCAATTGGGAGAGCAGCAGCGCGGCGCGCGGCCCGAGGAACGTGCAGCGGCGCAAGCGAAGGCCCACGCGGCCGACGCAAACGTGACGCTCGCTGCCCTGCGCGTGGAAAAGCGGGATTTGCGCGCGCCGGCCGACGGAATCGTGCTCGACGCGCACTTGAAGACGGGCGAAGTGGTCGCGGCCGGAACACCGGTGTTCACCGTCGCCGACCCCGGGCGGTTGCATGCGTACGTGTTCGTTCCGCAGGCGAAGCTCTCGGGCATCGACGTGGGTGACCGCGCGACCGTGCGGGCGGACGGCGTGGGACGCGTGCTCGCTGGGCACGTCGAGAACATCGCGCGCCGCGCCGAGTTCACTCCACGCTATCTCTTCAGCGAAACCGAACGCGCGAACCTCGTCGTCCGCGTAAAGGTGCGCATCGACGACCCGAACGGCTTGTTGCACGCGGGCGTCCCCCTGCGCGTGACCATCGAGCGTGACACGCCGCCGAGCGCGCGTACGCTGACGCCTCCGCCCTCGCCCGCGCCGAGCTCGCTGCCTGCGCCGGGGACTGCGCCGTGACCGAGCACGTCATCGTAACGCGCGCGCTGTCGCGGCGCTTCGGCGACTTGGTGGCCGTGCGCGACGTGTCCTTCGAAGTCGAAAAGGGCGAGATTTTCGGCGTGCTCGGCCCCAACGGCGCCGGCAAGTCGACCACCATTCGCATGCTGTGCGGCATCCTCGATCCGTCGAGTGGCGAGGGCACGGTCGTCGGCTTCGACATTCGCCGGGACGCCGAGCGCGTGAAGGAGCGCATCGGCTACATGACTCAGCGCTTCAGCCTGTACGAGGATCTCACGGTCGAGGAGAACCTCAAGTTTTATGCCGGCATCTACGGTGTGCCGCGCGGCCGGCGCAAGCAGCGCGTCGCCGACGTGCTCGAAAGTTCGGGGTTGGTCGGGCGCCGGACGCAGCTCGCCGGCACCTTGTCGGGCGGCTGGAAGCAGCGCGTGGCGCTCGCGAGCGCGACGATTCACGAACCGCCGTTGCTCTTCCTGGACGAGCCGACGGCCGGCGTGGACCCGGTGAGCCGTCGCGAATTTTGGGAGCAAATCCATCGCCTCGCGCACGCGGGGACGACCGTGCTGCTCACGACGCATTACATGGATGAAGCCGAGCGCTGCCATCGTCTGGCCTTCATTTTTCGCGGAACCGTGCTCGATATCGGCACGCCCGGCGATATCGTGGCGCGCCGGCGGCTGCGCGGCGCCGAGCTCGAGTGCGAGCACGCGCAAGAGGCGGCCGAACGCCTGCGCGCCGATGCGCAGGTCGACGAAGTCGCGCACTACGGCGAGGTGCTGCGCGTGGTGACGCGAGACGACGCCGATCCGGAAGTCGTCGTCCGGCGCGTACTCACGGGCGAGCTCGCGCCGAAGAGCATGCGTCCCGTACGCGTCGGCGTCGAAGACGCGTTCGTCTCGATGGTTCGCGCCGACGAAGCGGCGGCCGACGGGCGCGCGCTCGAGGCAGCGTCGTGAACCTCCGCCCGTTCGTCGTCGCCTGGAAGGAGCTGCTGCAGCTACGCCGCGATCGCATGACGCTCGCGATGATGATCGCGCTGCCGCTTTTGCAGCTGATGCTCTTCGGCTACGCGATCAACACGGACGTGCGGCACATGCCGACGCTCGTGTACGACCAGGACGAGAGCGCACTTTCTCGCGATTTTGCCGCGGGCATGGTGGCGACCGGCTTTTACGACGTGGTCGGCCACGCCCGGAGTTACGCGGACGTCGAGCAGGCGCTCCGTCGCGGCAGCGCGCGCGTCGCGCTCGTCGTGCCGCCCGGCTACGGCGCGAACGTGCGCGCCGGCAAGGCCGCGCGGCTCCAGCTCATCGTCGACGGCTCCGACCCGCAAACGGTGGCGAGCGCGACCAATACGGCGACGGGCATGGCCGCGGCGCGCTCGAGTGAGCTCCTGCTCGCGCGTCTGGCGCGTACGGGCGCAGCGCTCGAGCCGATCACGCTCGAGCCGAACACTTGGTATAACCCCGAGGTTCGTACGGCCGTCTACGTCGTGCCCGGTCTCGTCGGCGTCATTCTCACGATGACGATGGTGATGCTGACGGCCATGGCGGTAGCGCGCGAACGGGAGCGCGGAACACTCGAGCAGCTGATCGTGTCGCCCGTGCGACCGGTGGAGCTCGTGCTCGGTAAAATCGCCCCTTATATCCTGATCGGCTACGTGCAGATGACCGTGATTCTCCTGGCCGGCCACTACCTCTTTCACGTGCCTTTCCGCGGCTCCGTCGTGCTCCTCTATGCGCTCGCGTTCCTGTTCATCGCCGCAAATCTCGCGATCGGTCTCTTCTTTTCGACTCTCGCGCGCACGCAGCAGCAGGCCATGCAGATGTCGTTCTTCTTTCTGCTCCCGAACATCCTGCTCACGGGGTTCATGTTCCCGTTCGAAGGGATTCCCCGGCCCGCGCAGATCCCGGCGGAGGCGCTGCCGCTCACGCACTTCTTGCGCATCGTTCGCAGCATCGTGCTCAAGGGCGGCGGCTTCGAGGACGTGTACCGAGAGCTCCTGTGGCTCTCCGGTATCTTCGCCGCGCTCGTGCTCGTGAGCTCGCTGCGCTTTCGAAAGAAGCTCGTCTGATGGCGCGACCTCGCACCGACATCGGGCCGCGCATCGTCGTCGCCGCGCGCAAGCACTTCCGCCGGAGCGGAGTCGAGGGCTCGTCGCTCCGCGCCATCGCGCGCGAGGCCAAGACGAGCATCGGCATGGTCTACTATTACTTTCCGACCAAGGACGACCTCTTCTTCGCCGTCGTCGAAGAGACTTATCAGGGGATCTTGGCGGACCTCGAGCGGCTGCTCACGCCGGAGGCGCCCGTCGCCGTGCGGCTCGAACGCCTATTCGAACGCATCGCGGGCGTGAGCGACGAGGAGGTCGTGATCTTGCGGCTGGTGGCGCAAGAGGGCTTGCTGCAATCGCCGCGATTTCAGCGGCTCGTCGAGCGCTTCTTGCGCGGTCACGTGCCGATGGTGCTGCGCACGCTGCTCGACGGGGTGAGCGAAGGCGCGCTCGACGGCCGCCGGCACCCGATCGTGCTCATGCTTGCGACGTTCGGGCTCGCCGGGCCGCCGCAGCTCATCCGCCGCGCGCTCGGGGATCGCTTGCCGCTGCCGAACGCCCCGAGCGGTAAGGAGCTCGCGCACGAGCTCGTCGATGTACTCCTGAACGGGATCGCGAAGCGCGCGTGAGGCGGCGATCTGCTAGCTTGTCGTTCGATATGTTCTCGCGGGCAGAAGCGATGACGTTCGTGCCCGACGGCGCGCCGGTCGCTCCGGCGCTCGCGCGCACGACGCACCTCGGCGTCGGCGCGCACGCGGACGACCTCGAGATCATGGCGATTCACGGTATCCTCGCGTGCTACGCGCGGCCGGATCGCTGGTTTTGCGGCGCCGTCGTCACCGACGGCGCGGGCAGCCCGCAAGGCTCGACGGCCCTCGCGCGCGCCACGCTGCGCGAAGTGCGCCGCGGGGAGCAGGTGCGCGCCGCGACCCTCGGGCAATACGGTGCGCAAGTCTTGCTCGACCATACGAGTGAGCAGGTGAAGGCTGCGCGCGACGAGGGCGTCGTAGCGGACCTCGTTGCGTTGTTGCGCGCGACCCGACCCGAGGTCGTTTACACACACGCGCTCAGCGACGTTCACGACACGCACGTCGCCGTTGCGCTGCGTCTCGTCGCGGCCTGCCGTGCTCTCGCCCCGAATGAGCGTCCGGCGCGCGTACTCGGGTGCGAGGTATGGCGCGACCTCGATTGGTTGCCAGCCGCGGACAAGGTCCTTTTAGCGACCGACGAGCGTCCCGAGCTCCAAGCGGCGCTCCTCGGCGTGTTCGAGTCGCAGCTCGCGACCAAAGCCTACGACCGCGCCGCGCTCGGCCGGCGCGCGGCGCACGCGGCATTTTCCGAGAGTCACGACGTCGACCGTCATGCGGGGGTCGTCTGGGCGATGGACCTCGGCCCGCTCGTTTCCGGCCATGTCGCGCCTGACGATTACGCGCGCTCTCTCGTCCGCCGTCTGGAGGCCGACGTGACGGCGCGGATCGTTCGACTTTCGAGCTGAAAAGGGTCCATGCTCCGTCGCGTGGGGCTAACCGACATCAAAAATTTCGTCGCCGTGAGCGCCATGCTGGCGACCGCGGGCCAGCCGCGAGAGTCCGAGCTCACGGAGGTCGCCGCGGACGGTTTCGAGCTGGTCGTGAACCTCGGCTTGCTCGATCCCCGCTACTGCTTGCCGGACGAAGCCGCCTCCGTTGCGAGGCTCGGTCTCGAATACCGGCACATTCCCGTCGACTTCAAGGCGCCCACCGAAGAGGATTTTCGACACTTCGAGAAGACGCTGCTCGAGGCGAGCGGCCGGCGCGTGTTCGCGCACTGCGCGGCGAATTATCGGGTCTCTTGCTTCGTCGCGCTGTTCGCCGAGGCGCACCTCGGTTGGTCTTCTGAGCAGGCGGACGGACACGTGCGGAGGCTCTGGGAGCCGGACGAAGTGTGGCGTACGTTCATGGCGAGGGTACGCGCCAGTCGTGGATCGCGCTGAGTGCGCCGGGGCGTGATAAACGCCGTGTCATGATCAACGGCGCACACGTCGTCATTTACAGCAAGAAACCCGACCTCGACCGCGCATTCTTGCAGGACGTCCTCGGCCTCCCGCACGTGGAGGTCGGTGGCGGTTGGCTCATCTTCGCGCTCCCGCCGTCGGAGGTCGCGGTGCATCCTGGCTCGAAGAACGGCGTGCACGAGCTCTATTTGACATGCGACGACGTGAAAGCGTTCGTGACCGCGGTCGGCAAACGCGGAGTTCGCTGCGGTGCGGTCAAGGATCAAGGCTGGGGCTTGCTCACGACGCTGAGGCTGCCGGGCGGCGGCGAGCTCGGCGTTTACGAAGCGCGCCACGCGCGACCGAACGGGAAGCCGGGCAGCGCGAAGCCGGGCAGCGCGAAGCCGTCGAAGAACGCTCCGAAGACGGCGGCGCGAAAGCTTGCGAAGCGCGCCGTGAAGCGGGCGCGACGATGAGCAACCTTTCGAGCGTCGCGCTCGGGCGCTTCGAAGCGCAGGACGCAGACGGCGTGGTCGCGCTCTGGACCGAGGTCTTCGGCGCGTATCATCCCTCGAACGAGCCGCGCGCCTACCTGGCCCGCAAACTCGCGTACGATCCGGAGCTCGTTCTCGTCGCGCGCGAAGGGGCGCGTGTCGTCGGCACGGTCGTCGGCGGTTACGATGGCGTGCGCGGGTGGCTCTACCACTTGGCGGTGGCGGTCTCCGCTCGCCGGCGCGGCGTCGCCACGCGCTTGGTGGCCGAAGTCGAGCGCGCCTTGCTCGCGCGCGGTTGCCCCAAGATCAACCTGCAGGTCCGCGGCGACAACCTCGAGGTGATCGCGTTCTATAAGCATCTCGGCTACGAGCTCGAAGAGCGGGCGAGCCTCGGGAAACGCTTCGTGTAGCTCGCTGTAGCGTCGCGTAATTCTGGACGCACGCGCTCGAAGCGAATTCCGTCGCCTCTCACGCGAATTTCTGAGCACCATTGTCGCGCTGGCATGGCCGCTCCGCTCCGCGCGTTTCTAACGGCACGGTGGGAGCATTTGGTGCTGCTAAATTACACGGTGCCGACTCGCATGCTGGCGCCGCTCGTCCCGCGCGGCACGGAGCTCGACCGCTTCGGCGGCGAATTGCTGGTCAGTCTCGTCGGGCTCCTGTTCGCGGACACGCGGCTCAAGGGCATGGCCGTGCCGGGTCATCGCGTATTCGAAGAGGTGAATTTGCGCTTCTACGTGACGCGCGCCGGCAAGGACGGAACGCCGCGGCGCGCCGTCGTCTTCGTGCGTGAGCTCGTCCCGCGCGCGGCGATCGCTGCGCTCGCGCGCTTCGCCTACAACGAGCCGTACATGACGGTAGCGATGGGCCACGACGTGTCGCTCGACCCGGAGCGGGGCGGCTACGCGTGCTACGCGTGGCGTTACCGCGGGCGATCCTTTGCACTGGAAGCCAGCGTCGACGGTCCTGCCGCGGCGCTCGAAGACGGCTCCGAGGCGGCTTTCGTCAGTGAGCACTATTACGGCTACACGCGCCAGCGCGACGGAGGGACGCTCGAGTACGCGGTGGAGCACCCGGCGTGGCGCGTGTGGAATACGGACAATGCCGGCTTTTTCGGGCCCGGCGCCGAGCTCTACGGCGAGGAATGGGGGCGGGTGCTTTCGGCGCGGCCGCGCTCCGCGTGCGTCGCCGTCGGGTCGGAAGTCACCGTGCGCGCCGGCGAGCGCGTGGCGTAGCCCGCGCGTCATGCGTGAAGCCGACGAGCCGTGGCTCGTATTCGGCGAGGCGCTCGGCCATGATCCTCGCGGCGTCGCGGCTTTGATCGACGAGCACGAAGCCGCGGCCGTGGCGCGCCGCGGCGGCTCCCGTCGTCCCGCTGCCGGCGAAGAAGTCGAGCACCGTCGCTCCCGGGCGCGTGTGCACGCGCACGATGCGGTCGAGCACGGCGAGCGGCTTCTGCGTCGCGTAGCCGGTCTTCTCGCGACCGTTCGTGGGCACGATGGTTTGCCACCAAACGTCCGTCGGCGTCTTGCCGCGCGCTGCCTTTTCGGGGCCGACGAGGCCGGGGGCCAGGTAGGGAATGCGGTCCATCGCGGCGTACTCGAAGACGTATTTTTTCGGGTTTTTTGCGTACCAGAGGATGCTGTCGTGCTTGCTCGGCCAGCGCGTCTTCGGGCGTCCGCCGAAGTCGTAGGCCCAGATGATTTCGTTCATGAATGCGTCTCGTCCGAGCAAGCCGTCGAGCGCCACCTTGACGTAGTGGACCTCGCGCGCGTCGAGGTGAACGAAGAGGCTCCCGTCAGGCGTGAGGCAACGCAGGCTCGCCTCGATGCGTGGCATGAGGAACGCCTCGTAGTCGTCGAACGAGTCCGCGTAGCTGCTCTCGCCGATCTCTTCGACGCGGTAGGCGCGCCCGCCGAAGCCGCGGCGGGTCGCGCGCTCGTCGGACGTGACGCGTAGGCGCTTGCGCTTTTGCACGCGACCGCTGTTGAACGGCGGATCGATGTAGATGAGCTCGGCGAAGCCGTCCGGCAGCGACGGCAGCACCTCGCCGTTTTCACCGAGGATGATCTCGCGCTTGGACATGAAAGCAGCCAGAATTGAACGCGCGATACGTCGACCGCGACGCTCACGCGCGGGTGGTCGTACACGTAGCCGGAACGTAGCGCGTCGGGCCGCCGAGAGCGGCTACGGGCGCTTGAAACGGCGTTCTAGCAAAGACCGCGGTTTCAGGGGGGCTTGCGGCACGTTCGTTCGGATCCGTCAATCTCGAGGAGTGAACCTCGTTCGTGCAGCCGCGCTTTGGCTCGCTGTCGCGCTGCTCGGCTTCACGCTGTTGACGGCGCTCGCCGCGCTCGCGTATCCCGGCGGGACTTATTGTGAGCCCGCGGCCACGAGCTACCGCTTCTGGGGCAACTACTTCTGCGACCTCACCGCGCACGTGACGGGCCGCGGTGAGGACAACGCGCGCTCCGCGGCGCTCGCCGAAGCGGCGTTTGCGAGCTTCGCGCTCGCGCTCGCGCCCTTTTTCTGGCTGCTCGCCGAGCTCTCCGGGCGGCGGCCCGTCGTGCGCAGCCTCGGACTCGTCTCCGCGTTCGCGACGATCGTACTCGCCGGGTTGCCGTCGCGTTCGGGGGTGAATTTGCACGCCTTCGCGGTGTTCAGCGCCACCATTCCCGGACTCGTCGCCGTGACGCTCGGCGTGGCGGGACTCGTTCGCGGGCGTTCGCGCGGGGCCGGGGCCCGTGTCGCGGCGTGGCTCGGTGGGCTCACGCTCGTGTCGGGCCTCGCCGATGCGACCGGTTACGCGTATGCCCTCGCAACTCACGCTGCATGCGTACCGTGGTTGCCGGCAATGCAGAAAATCGTTGCGCTGGCACTCGTCGCCTGGATGCTCGCGGTTGCGACGAGTGCCTGGCGCGGAGCCGCGCGGGCTTGGGTGTAAACGCCCTCGTCTTCCCGGGAACCGAGGGCTCATGTCAGCGCGCGCGCCGGAGTTTGCCGTGCCCGCGCCAGGGATCGGTGACCGACGTGAAGTCCACGTCGGGCCCGTCGAAGACCCCGTTCACCTGATAGACGACGTTGGTCGGGTCGGTAAGCGTCGCGGAAAAATTGTCGTTGGCGGCCGACGTGACGTTGAACGCGCGCTGGGCGTCCACGCCGACTCCGTGCACCGCCATCGTGCCCGCGTGGAACGTGACCGTGAGCTGGTTTAGCTGGGCGTTGAGCAAATTCTGGAGCATCGGCTCGAGCTCTTGCGCCGGCTGGAACTCGACGAGGGTCCAGCTGCCCTCCATGCGCGCCGTCACGTTGGTGACCGCCTTCTGCGCTTCGTCGGCCGAAGGTTTCCGGCTCGAGGCGCAGCCGAGCGTGACGAAACAGAGACACAGCGCGATGCGCGCGAGGAACGGCCGTCGCATGCCGGAACGATATCACGCGACGGTCCGGCGCAAATCGAGCGTCGGCGGGAAGTCCGAATGTTCTCGGCGTGCGAGCGCTCGGGATCCGTCGCACCGCGGGCGTGACCGAGCGGTGAAAAGCGCGCCGCGGCGCGGACTCCACTTCCATGGTGTTCACTGGGAAGGTGTCGTAGACGCAGCCGCCGGAACGGCTCACGTGGAACGTGCAGCCCGCGCGCGCACGTTGCGAGCGCGCGAGCGCATCGACGAGTGACCCCTGCGTCGTCACGCGCAGGTATCGCGCAAGCTCTTCATCGGATTCTGAACGCTGAGCTCGGCGACGAGGTCGATGTCGAGCTGAGGTGCGTGGTCGGCGCCGGAAAAGCCAGCCGTGCGAGCCAGTTGCCGTGCGGGTCCAGCTGCCAATCGAGAAAACGTTCGCTGGGCGAGACCTCGACGGAGAAACTCGGGACGGCCGTGCGCGAGCGCGGCGCAACCCGGATCGGACGACCTGCGGTCCGAGCCGGACTCTTCGGTTCTAGGGGTAAGTGGGCGCGATGGCGGGCGCGACGAATAGTCACTGTGGTTTACGAGCTGTCTCGATGTGCAGTGACCAGGGTTGTTTTGGCCTTGTTTCGGACGCTTTTCGCCCCACTCGGCCCGGCGCGCCAGTCCTCTCAGCTGTTCATCTTTTCAGCTAAATTTGGCTGACTCGTTTCGTATACCCCACAAGTAGGGATTTGTGGGACGATGCGGGCATTAGGAGGGTCGGAAACATGCCGGCCAGACGCCAAACGACTCGGAGCGGGACCAAAGTTCTTGCTGAGGTGGCGGCCACCCGCGGGGGAGCTGCGCAAGCCTTGAAGCATCGGACTTGGACTCCAGACAACGACACGAGCGCGGACGAGCGCCCGCGCGCCGAACAACCGCATCGACGCTCGTCATCGTTTACGGCTCCGTTGCGCGAGAGCTTCTTCGATCTCGCTCAGCGCTATCACCGGCTACGTGAGTCGGCGTTCACCAAATCCAAGCCGGCGCCGAAGTCGTTGCGCCCGCCGATCCCCCTCGTGCGCGAGCGGCGGCTGACCGATCTACCGCCGGCACCCTCCGACGAGAGCATCACCGAATCCGTCTTCGCGGATCGCTACATCGACGAGGCGCCCGAGGAAGAGACACTGGTGCAGCCGCTTGCGCGCCGCCCGTCCGACGCACCGCCTGCTTCGGAGCGCCGTCAGTTCGCGACGGTGCGGCCGCCGCCCCCCCCGGACCCGCTGCCCCGCATCTTGCCGAGCACGGCGCCGCTCGCGCTCGCGACGGTGCCGCCGGCCCCGCCTCCAGCGCCGCATCCGGGACTTTGGCGGCCGATGCTCGTGACCGCCGCTATGAGCGCCGCGATCGGCGCCATCGTTTCGGTCGGCATGTGGGCCGTTCGGACGCCCGCCGCCGCCAACGGGGCAACGGCGGAGCGGCCGACCGCGGCGCTGACCGCGAGCCCCGCGGCCGCGAACACCATCGGGCCATGTCCGATCCCTACGTCGCCGTCGAACTCGAACTCTTCGTCGTCGAGCAACGCGAACTCGCATTCGAGCTCTTCGGGCTTGCACGAGGTCGCGCTCGAGGCGCTCCCGATCGAGACCACGTCGCCGCGCAGCGCCGCCGTGTCGTCGCCGGTCCTCCGCGCGCCCGCGTCGGCTCCGACGCACATCGCGCACCTCGACCTCACCGAGCACGCGTCGAAGCGCGCGAGCGAGCCAGCGCGCGCCGCGCTCCCCGCCGCCGCACCGACGGAGAGCGAGAAGCCGTCGAAGCGCTCGCGTAGGGGTGCGAAGGCGGAAAAGACGGAAGCCGCGCCGCCCGCCGATGAAGAAGCGACGCTCGCCGCGGCGGGTTCACCCGAGCCCGCTCCCACACCGACCGCCGGTCCCGATCGCGGCGCCATCTCGAAAGCGGTCGGTCGCGCTGCCGCCGCTGCCTCCTCGTGCGAGTCGGGTCCGCAGAGCGGCCGCGCGCAAATCACGTTCGCTCCGTCCGGCAACGTCGCCTCCGTTCAGCTGCTCGAGCCGTTCAGCGACAACGGGGTCAACGGTTGCGTGCTACGCGCGCTCGGCCGTGCTCACGTGCCCCCCTTCGCGGGCGAGCCCGTGATCGTCCGCAAGTCGCTCAGCTGGTAAGAGCCGGGCGCCCGCCCCGCGCTCAGGAGTTCGGGACGCGCTGCGGGCGGCCCATCCCGCGATAGACGAGACCGGCATCGACGACGGCGCCCGGCACGAGCACGTTGCGCCCGTCGAAGACGTGACGGCCGCGCATCGCGGTCGCGATCCGCGCCAAGTCGGGCGCGCGGTACTCGCTCCACTCCGTCGCGAGCACGAGGCAGTCGGCACCTTCGCAAGCCGCGTACTCGTCCTCGAGCAGCTTCACGTTGTCGAGGACCCCGTCGATCGTCAGCTGATTCTTCGACGTGCCCAGCGCCTCCGGGTCCGTCGCCTGCACGCGCGCGCCGCGCCTGACGACCTCGCGGATGAGCTTGAGCGCCGGCGCCTCACGCACGTCGTCGGTGCGCGGCTTGAACGCGAGGCCCCAGACGGCGATGACCTTGTCTCTGAGTCCGCCGAGGTCCGCTTCCATGTGGCGGAGCAAGAAGTTGACGGGGCCGGCGTTCGCGAGCCAAGCCGCGTTCGCGACGGAGAGGTCCACGTCGAGCTCCTTGCCGGTCTGAACCAGCGCGCGCAGATCCTTCGGGAAGCAGCTGCCGCCGAAGCCGAGGCCCGGGTAAAGGAACTGCATGCCGATGCGCTCGTCCGAGCCGACGGCGAGGCGCACGTGCTCGGCGTCGCCGCCGGCCACGTCACAGAGCCGCGCGATTTCGTTCATGAACGAAATCTTGGTCGCGAGCATCGCGTTCGCTGCGTACTTCACGATCTCGGCGCTCTTCGGGCTCATGCGCAGGAGGCGGTTGCGCTGGCGATTGAACGGCGCGTAGAGGCGCGAGAGCGATTCGAACGCCTTGTCGTCGTCCGTGCCGATCACGATGCGATCGGGCTTCAAGAAGTCGTTGACCGCGTCGCCCTCCTTCAAGAACTCCGGATTGCTGACGACGCTCACGTGGTGCTTCGCGTACTTGCGGACGACCTCGCGCACGCGCTCGTTCGTGCCGACCGGTACCGTGCTCTTCGTGACGAGCGCGAGATCGTGCTTGGCGGCCTTCGCGACCTGCTCGGCGACTCCGAGCACGTGGCTGAGGTCGGCCGAGCCGTCTTCTTGCGGCGGCGTGCCGACGGCGATGAAGACGACTTCGCGGCCGTCGATGGCCTGCGCGAGGTTCGACGTGAAGTCCAGTCGGTGCGGCCAGTTGCGCTTGACGAGCTCGGCCAGATTCGGCTCGAAGAAGGGCACCTCACCGCGCCGGAGCTTCTCGAGCTTGCCCTCGTCGACGTCGACGCACGTCACGTGCGTTCCAGAATCGGCGAAGCAAGCGCCTGCCACCAACCCCACGTAGCCCGAGCCAACGACTGCTATTTTCACGGTCCGAGCCTTTTAGCCCGGCGGGGGCGTCGCATCAATGGGCTCTGGTTCTGCCGGAGCCTCGCGCGCGCGTGCGACGCGCGTACGAGGTGGGATACTCCGAAGCTATGGGCCCGCGAACTCCGAAGCGTCGGGTCGCCGGCTTTCTGCTGCTCGGCGCTACCGTGGGACTGTTCGGTGTGGCGCGGGGCGTCGCGCGCGGTCGCGCTGAAATCACGGCGGCTACGAACGCGCCGGCGGCGAGCGGGACGCCGGAAGTCTTCCGCCAAGAGCGCTCGGCGGCTGCAGCCGTGACCGCACCCGCCGCGAGCCCCGTGATGCCGCCCGCAAAGCCGGCGCCGTTGGTGATCGTCGCGGGCGGCGACGTAAACCTCGGCCGCGAATGCGGACAGGCCATCCTCGCCGCTCCGAGCTACGACCCTTTTCGCTTCATGGGGCCGCTCTGGGGCGACGCCGACGTTCGGTTCGTGAATCTCGAATCGCAGCTCAGCGATCAGGACGGCGAGACGCAGTCACCGCGTAACCGCCTCGTGTTCACGGGGCCGCCCGGTGGCGCGGAGACGCTCGCGCAAGCGGGCATCGCCGTGGTCTCGACCGCGAACAACCACGCCTGGGACTACGGTCGGGGCGCGCTCTTCGAAACGCTCGACAACTTGGCGCGGGCGCGCGTGCAGAAGGCGGGCACCGGTCGAACGCTCGACGAGGCCTATACCCCTGCCGTCGTCGAAGCGCGCGGGCGCCGCATCGCGGTCGTCGCGGTGACGCAGATCTGGAACGACGGGCCCATCGAGCAGCACGAAGGGCGAAACTACGTGGCTTGGGCGCGCTTGAAGCGCGTGACGGCGGCGCTCGAGCGCGCGCGTCACGAAGCGGATTTCGTGATTCTCTCGTACCACGGCGGGGTCGAGTACGTGGACGCTCCCAGCGAGCAAACGCGGCGCTTCATCGACGGCGCGCTCAAGACGGGTCTGGTCGACGTCGTCATCGGCCACCATCCGCACGTCCCGCAGGGTGTCGGCTTTCCGCGCGGGCGTCCCGTCTTCTACAGCCTGGGCAACTTCGTCTTCGCGGGTCACGACTGGGCGCCGTGGACGCTCACGAGCTTCGTCGCGCGGCTCGAGCTCGACGCCGAGGGGCGGCTTCGCACGAGCGCGTGCCCGATCGTGATCGACGGTCACTTCCCGAAGCCGCTCGCACCCGGCGACGCCCAATTCGAAAGGGCGCGCCAGCACCTCGTCGATACGTCGACGAGCGTCGGCGGCGCCCGCGTCGGCCCGGCCGATGCGCACGGGTGCTTTCCGGTCGAGCCACGTTGAGCGCGCCGATCGGCGCGGAGCTCATGCGTCGGATTTGTCGTCTTCGATCTGATCGAGAATCGCCGCGACGCGCTCGGGGCTGATGCCGAACCAGCTCGCGAGCTGGTTGATGAACGCGTTCTCTTCTTCGGCGACGTCATCGTCGGCGAGCGCGACGGCGGCCGCGAGCGCGAACGCACTCTCGGCTTCGCTCGGCTGCTCGGAAATCGATTCCGCGATCTGACGCAGGCGTTCGTCGCGTCCCTCGGCCTTGAGCCGGCGCTGGTAGTTCTCGAGCATCACGTTGATCGTGCCGACGCGGAGCACGTCGTCCGTGAGCCCGCGAATGCCGCCGCGCACGGCGTCGTGCTCGTCCGGCGTGAGCTTGCCGTCCGCCGCCATCATCAAGAACATCGTCTCGGCGAGCGGGTCGACGCGATTGAGCGCCGCGATTTCCTCCGGCGAGAGCAACCCCTCGCGCGTGAGCGTTTCATAGGCGGAGCTGACGACCACGCTCGGGCGCCGCCCGCTTTCGAGGAGCGCGTCGCGCAGACGCTCGATCGTTCTGGTCTTGAGCTTCACGGAACGAGGAGCCTATCCCGCCCCCCTCCGCCCCGAAAACAAACAAGACTGAACAAACACGACTGTATTTCTACAGTAGCGCTATTAGTTTCGCGTCAAAGTGCGCGCAAATGAAGGTGATTTTCTCGGGTTCGGGCTCGCTGGGTCCTGGGTTCAAAGCTATGCTCGAACGTCACACCGCGAGCGCTCGCTGCTCGCACCTGGAGGCCAATCGCATGGAAAGCCCCGAGACCGAGGACCGCTGGTACGTGAATGTGGGTGGTACGCCCAAGATGATGAACCTCGACCAAATCGTCGAAGCGTTCGAGGCGGGAACCATCAACGGCAAGACGCTGGTCACCGAGGTCGGGGGCTCGGAATGGAAGCCTCTCAAAGAAGTTGCCGATCTGGGCGACGACGAGGAGCCGGCTCCTCCGAGCGTGCAGGTGCCCGCCGCGGCAGCGCCCGTCGTCGCTCCGCCCCTGGTAGCACCCGCGAAGGCGAGCATTCCGCCTTCCGTGCGCGCGACCCAGCCAACCCAGAGCGGCTGGCCGCCGGTGGTCGCCGCATCGCGGCCGCCCCTGTCCGTCGCGCCCGCCGGAATCGCTTCGGCAAGCCCCTCCGTCGCGCCCTCGTCGCTCGCGCCCGTGAGCACGATGCCGATGGTTCAGGATTTGGGGCTCTCGCTGGACGCGGAGTTCCGGCCACGGAAGAGCAAGGCGCCAGTCTTTGCCGCGGCGGTCGTCGTGGTCTTCATCGGCGGCCTGTTCGGCGTGAGCCGTCTCACCGGTGGTGGTGAAGTGACCCGCCCGATCCCGGTGCCCGCGGCGGCGCCCGTCGCGGTCAACACGGCGACGAGCAGCCCGCTGACGACGCCGACGCCCGCGCCCGCGGCCGCCCCGACCACACCGAGCGACTCGGCGGCGAGCGGAAGCCCGGCGGGCGACAAGCCTTCCAGCGACAAGCCGAGCGAAACGGCGAGCACCGACTCCCGCCTCGCCGACGACGTGAAGGCGAAGCTCAAGGACGCCGACAAGTCGCGATCCGACAAGAAGAAAGCCGCGAAGTCGCACGCCAAGGTCGCGTCGCGCTCGAAAGGCTCGTCGTCGTCGTCGGGCGTCTTCCGTGCGGGCGGCAACGTCAACGACCCGCTGAACTCGAAGCTGTAAGCGGCGCTTCCGCGCGTTTCGGGCTGAGTCGCTCGCGTTTCGCCGTCGAGCGGCTCAGCTGTCGCGGATTCCGGATTCCGCGCGCCGCGGAGCGGCAGTCGGGACCACGACGAGGCTTGCGTCTTCCGGCAGTGGCAGCTCCCCGAGCTGTTCACGCAGGCGTCGTTCGAGTCCCTCGTGGCTCTCGGCCGCGAGCTCGAAGCTGCTCGAGGGCAGGCCGAGCGAGCCCCACAGCTGATTCGTGTCCTCGAGCGAGCCGCCCGTCGCGCCGTCGGACGCGACGAACCAGATGCTGCCCGGCGCGAGCGGAATGAGCTCGTACGGATGCGCGCGATTCGAGCGAGGACCCACATCGCCCGACAGCGCCGGCATCTGCAAGAGCCGGCCGTCCGGTAGAGCGCAGGCGACCGGCGGCATGCCGGCGTTCAGGAGCTCGACGCGGCCGTGCATCGGATGAACGCGCAGCGCAGTGACACCTACACTCGCCGCGACAGCTTGGCAGACGATCGTGCGCAAGCTGTTCGCCAACACGTGCATCGGCTCCCGCTCGGCGAGTGATACGAGCGCGCTCGACGCGAGTCTGGAACGCAGGGATTCCTGCTCTCGCGCCGCGCGCACGTCGAGAACCACGATGCTAACGGCTCCGTCGCGCTCCGTAACGATCTCGATGGCGTCGGAAGCGCGGCGGCCGCGGAGAGTGCAGGCGACCACGCCGTGCAGAAGACTCGGGTTTCGATCGGAAGCGGGGCTCATGGGACCACCCCTTCCGCAAGACCCGTTCCATGGCTCGTGCACGACGCCGGCGTGCGCAAACGCGCGGAAATATGTCGAGCCCACTCGCACCTACCCGCAGGCGGCGCGAGTGCGTGTTTCAATCCGAGACCGGCGAGTGTCTCGCAACGAGAACCTCGCGACGGCCGGAGACGGTGTAGGTGCGCTGATTCCCGGGATTTTAGCTGGTTCCTGCTCGCGAGCCTGCCCCTAATCCCTGGCGCGCTTCGTGCCGTTCTGTGCGTCGTGACCCTGCAATCCTCCACCCAGGACCCGAGCCTCGGGCTCCTCCCCACCGCGGGCGACGTCGTCGCGGTCGTCGAGGACGATCCGACCACGCGCCTGCTCACGAAGAGTTGGCTCGAGGGCGCGGGCTACACGGTCAAGGAGTACGACTCCGAGCGTTCGGTGCGTGAAGAGCACGGCCCCGCTCCGACCGTCGCGTGCGTCGACCTCGGCCTCGGCGAGCAAAGCGGCTTCGACGTGATGAGCTACCTGCGCGAGCGCGATCCGGAGCTGCCGACGATCGTCGTCACCGCGGAACGCGAGGTCGAAACCGCCGTCGCCGCGATGCGCGCGGGCGCCTACGACTACTTGACCAAGCCCGTCGATCGCGACCGGTTGCTCCACTCCGTGCGGCGCGCCTGCGAGCGCCGGCGCCTGATCGATCGCGTGAAGAACCTGCAGAGCGAGCTCGGAACGGGCCCGCTCACGGGCAACGTCGTGGGCGCGAGCTCGGCCATGGTCGAGCTCTCGCGGCAAGTCGAGCGCGTGATCGAGAGCGACGTCGCCGTGTGTTTGCTCGGTGAGAGCGGCACGGGCAAGGAGCTCGTCGCGCGCGCGATTCACCGCGGCGGCCCGCGGCGTGCGGGGCCCTTCATCGCGCTCAACTGCGCGGCGATCCCGGCCTCCCTGCAAGAGTCCGAGCTCTTCGGTCACGAGCGCGGCGCCTTCACGGGTGCGATTCAGAACCGACTCGGCTGCTTCGAGCGCGCGCGTGGCGGCACGCTGCTGCTCGACGAGGTCGGCGAGATGAGCGCTTCGACGCAAGCCGTGCTCCTGCGCACGCTGCAAGAGCGCACGGTGCGCCGTGTCGGCGGCAACCAGGAGATCCCGGTCGACGTGCGTATCGTGTGCGCGACGCATCGCGATCTCAGGAGCGAAGTCGACGCGGGCCGCTTCCGCGAGGACTTGTACTTCCGCCTCGTGGTGTACCCGATTCGGCTTCCGCCGCTGCGCGAGCGCGTCGAGGACATTCCGCTGCTCGTCGTGCATTTTCTCGAGAAGCTTCGCGCGCGCGCGCCGCACGGCGTGCGCGGGCTCTCCGCCGAGGCGCTCGACGCGCTCGCTCGCCATGCGTGGCCGGGCAACGTGCGCGAGCTCGAGAACGTGATTCACAGAAGCGTGCTCGCCTGCCGCCACGACGAGATCGCGCTCGCCGATCTGCCGCCCGACCTGCGTTCGCTGCCGGTCGCGCCCGCCGACGCGACGCCACGCGAGTCCGGCGAGGATTTGCTGGGCGACGAGGACGAGGTCGTGCCGCTGCGCGAGCTCGAACAGCGCGCGATTCGCAAGGCCCTCCGCCTCACGCGCGGAAGCGTCGGGCGCGCAGCGAAGCTACTCGGCATCGGCCGCGCGACCCTGTATCGCCGTCTGGCGGAGCTCGATTTGGCACCGGACGCGGTCGGGAGAATCGTCGCGTGAGCGCGCTAGGGGGTGGGGACGACGTACCGCCGAGCGTTCCGGCGCTCCGGCGCCCGCCGAGCGTTCCGACGCTCAACCGGGGGCGTCTCGACGCCATCGAACGCGACGTGTCGCGTGAATTCTTGCTCGAGCTCGTGAACCTGTTCGTGACGGACGTCGCGGTGCGCCTCGAGCGCTTGTCGGACGCCGTGAAGGCGCGCCAGACCAAGCGCGCGTCGAGCCTCGCGCACGCGCTCCAGGGCTCGGCGGCGAGCCTCGGCGTGCTCAAGCTGCGCTCGGTCGCGCAGCGGCTCGAGGAGCTCACGGAGACGGACGATTGGGGCGCCTCGGACGCGACGCTCGCGCGGCTGATTCACGAGTTTCAGCACGTGTGCCAGGTGCTGAAGGCGATTGGCTCGGAGCCGCCGGTCGAGCGCGCCGCGAAGTAGCGCGAAAGCGCGCTCGGTCGTGAGACTCAGCCTGCGAGGGCGCTCGCGACGGCGCTCGCATCCGTGACCGGCGCCGTGCAGACGTAGCCGCGACAGACGTAGAGCGCGGCGCGATTCGCGACGCGCGTCTTGTCGCGCAGGAGCGGCAGCGAGCTCGACGCGGGCGCCGTGTCGGAGGCGTGCGCGAGGAGGCGATGGGGCAGGTAGTGCGCGGCGAGCGCGGCTTCGAGTGCTTCGCGATCGGCCGAGCCCGGCTCGCCCACGACGACGAGCTCGAGCGGAGGCGCTTCGATGAGCTCGATCACGCCGAGCGAGGTCGCGAACGCCCGCGGCGCGCGCCGCACGAACTCGCCGTACGCTTCGATCGCGGCGCGCCCGCGCTCGACCCAATCCGGTCGATCGAAGTGCCGCCCGAGCCGCACGAGCACCCGGGCGGCGACCGCGTTGGCGCTCGGCAGCGCGCCGTCGTGGGTGTCCTTCGGGCGCGCGACGAGCGACTCGTGCCCCGCGGCCGTGCCGAAGAAGCCGCCGCCCGCGTCGTCGAAGTCGGAGAGCATGCGTTCGGCGAGCTCGCGGGCGCGCTCGAGAAATTCCACGGCGCCGCCCGCTTCATAAAGCGTGACGAGCGCGTCGCTCGTGAACGCGTAGTCCTCGAGGTAGCCGTCGAGGTGCGCACGCCCGTCGCGCAGCGTGCGGAAGAGGCCACCGTCGGGGCGCCGCAGCTTTTCGAGCAAGTGGCGCGCGGCGCGCTCGGCCGACGTGAGGTAGCGCCGGTCGCGCAACACGCGAAACCCCTCGGCCATGGCGCCCATCATCAAGCCGTTCCAGGCCGTGATCACCTTGTCGTCGAGCAGCGGCGGCACGCGCTTCGCGCGGACGGCCAGCAGCGTCGCGCGCGATTCGGCGAGCGAGCGCTCGAGCGCGTCGGTCGCCACGCCGAGAGCGCGCGCGGCTTCTGCGAGCGTCCGCGGCCGGTGCAAGACCGAGCGCCCTTCCCAATTACCCTCCGGCGTCACGTCGTAGAAGAACGCGAAATGTTCGGCGGCCTCCGGCGCGAGTTCCGCCCGGATTTCATCGAACGTCCACACGAAGTATTTGCCCTCGACCCCTTCGCTGTCGGCGTCCGTCGCCGAGAAATAGCCGCCGGCCGAGCTCTGCATTTCGCGCGCCACGTAGTCGAGGGTCTCGCGCGCGACGCGCCGATACTCCGCGTCCCCCGTCACCTGGAGCGCTTCGAGGTAAACGCGCGCGAGCTCGGCGTTGTCGTAGAGCATCTTCTCGAAGTGCGGCACGAGCCAGCGCTCGTCTGTCGAGTAACGCGCGAAGCCGCCGCCGAGCTGGTCGTAGATGCCGCCGTCTTTCATGCCGTCGAGCGTCTTTTTGGCCATCGCGAGGGCCTGCTCGTCGCCGCTCGCGTGATGGTGGCGTAAGAGCAGCGCGAGCGCGGCAGGCGGCGGGAACTTGGGCGCGGCGCCGAAGCCGCCGTACGTGGGATCGAAAGAGCGAGCGAGCTCGCGAACGGCGCCGAGCGACGCGTCGGTTTCGACGCGTGCCTTCGCGTCGAGCTCGAACTCGGCGCGTACGTGCGAGACGAGCTCGGCGGCTTGCTTCGCGAGCGCGCTTCGCTCCGTCTTCCAGAGCTCGGCGATGCGCTCGAGCAGCATGCGAAAGCTCGGCTTGCCCCAGCGCTCGACGGGCGGAAAGTACGTGCCCGCAAAGAAGGGTCGCTGCTCGGTGTCGAGGAAGACGCTCATGGGCCAGCCACCGCCGCCAGCCACCGCGACGGTCGCCGCCATGTAGATTTCGTCGAGGTCCGGCCGCTCCTCGCGGTCGACCTTGATGCTCACGAACTCCCGATTGAGCAGCGCCGCTACGTCTTCGCGCTCGAAGCTCTCGCGCTCCATGACGTGGCACCAGTGGCACGCCGCGTAACCGATGCTCAAAAAAATTGGCTTGTCTTCCCTGCGGGCTCGCGCGAGCGCCTCTTCGCCCCAGGGGTACCAATCCACCGGATTATTCGCGTGCTGAAGCAGGTACGGGCTGGTTTGGTGGGCGAGACGATTGGGCACGTCGGAAGTGGTGGTAGACTAGCGCCCGTGGAGAGGAAAAACAGCCGTTCGCGTGTAGTTCGCCGGGGGATGAAGCGCCACGCGGCGATCGTGCTCGGCTTCGTGGGGATGGCGAGCATCGGCGCCTGCGGGCGCTCCGACGTCTTGTACAAGGACGATCAGTACGGCGCGCACGGCGCGCGCGGCGGCGGGGGCGGCAGCGGGGGCACCAACACGCACACGGGCGGGACGAACTTCAGCGGCGGCACCGGGGGCGCCGTCACCGGTGGCACCGGCGCGAGTCCGGGCAAAGGCGGCAGCTTCGGAACCGGCGCAACGGGCGGTGGTGTCGGTACGGGCGGCACCATCGTTGCCGGCGGAAGTAGCGGCAAAGGTGGCGCCGGCGGGGCGAGCGGCTCTGCGGGCTCTGCCGGCGCGGGCGGCGGACCGTACGCCTGCCAGCACACCGCTCCGACGTGCGACACGTTCACGAACTTTTCGACCGATCAATCCGTCACGTGGGGCAACGGCGTATTCACGGGCGGCATCGTCGCGTTCGGTAACGGCATCACGCGCGACATGGCCACGGATCACGTGCACGTGACCGGTAAAGTCTCCGACTACTCGAACGGCATCATCATCTACTTCGCGACGTGCGCCGATCTCTCGAAGTACGCCGGCGTCTACTTCACCCTGGCGGGTGTGACCGGCTTCAACGACGAGGTCCAGATCATGCCGTGGACGAACTCCGACTACCCGTGGCAAGAGGACCCGAACGTCATGCGCGGCGGGTGCACGAGCTCGAATCCGATGAACCCGTTCGCGGACTGCCAGGCGCCCGAGTTGCTCGCGACGCTCTACTCGTCGCGGCAATACGCGTATTGGTCGGATTTCTCCGGCGGCTTTCCCGTCGGGTGGAATTCCGTTTCGAGTCCGCGCGAGATCGTCGGCATTCAGTGGCTATTCCCGTTCGATCCCGGCTTCGGTTCTTATCAAGTCGACGTGACGCTCGACGACGTGGGCTTCATCCGCTCCGGTACCGCGGCGCCGGACTGCGGCCCCGGGCTCGGAACGGGCGGCATGGGTGGGGAGGCCGGCATGGCCGGGTCGGCGGGCGTGAGCGGCATGGCCGGCAGCGGCGGCATGGCCGGCTCCGCGGGCACGGGTACGGCCGGGGCCGGCGCGGGCGGCATCGGTGGCTTCGATGCCGGTGGGTCTTCGACGGGTGGTTTCTCGACGGGCGGGTTCTCCGCGGGTGGCTTCTCCGCGGGTGGCTTCTCCGCAGGCGGCTTCTCGGCAGGCGGCTTCTCCACCGCGGGGGAATCCGCGGGCGGTATGGCCAGCGGAGGTCAGTCGGTCGGCGGTCAAGCGACGGGCGGTGAGGCGACGGGCGGTGAGGCGACCGGCGGTCAAGTGACGGGCGGTCAGACGACCGCCGGCATCGGGGGCACCTGATTTCGCAGCCGTCAGTTCGGCTGCCAGCCACCGAGCACGGCGCTCGGGTCGCGCATCGTCGCGGCTTGTGAATCGGAGATTTGCGTCGAGCCCGTGAGGCGCCCGCTCACGTCGAGCGGGTTGCCGTCGAGATCGGTGCTCTCGTATTCCCAAAAGCGGAGCGACGACGAGGGCGAGCCGCCCGTCACGAGCCAACCGGCCCGGCTGATGTGGCTGCCGAGCGCGCAGTTGACGTACGCGACGTGGCTTCCCGGGTACTCGCTCACGTCGATGCGGGCGAGCACGCTGCCGGTGATGCCCGCGTCGGCCGTGATCCTCGAATCGACGAACACGTAGCCGTAGCCGCTCGTCCCGTTGCGCGACTGCACGACATAGCCGCTGCGCCCGACCGTTTTGATCTCGCACTGGTCGAAATAGGCGGCGCCGGTGCCCCAAATGAAATCCACGTTGCCTTCGATCAGGCAGTTTTTCGCGTAAAGCGTGCCGCTCCACAGCAACGTGTCCTGCAAGCTCCGGATCGTCGCGTCGCGGATCGTGCAGTGCGTACAGCTCTCGAGCCGGAGCGCCTCCGCTTGCGAGCCGCCTTGCGGCGTGAGGTTTTGGATCGTGAGATTTTCGAAGACGAGACCTTGGCTGCCGTCACCGCCGACGAGCGCGCGACCCTTGGTGCTCGGGTTCAGATCGTTGTTGTTGGTTCCGAGGATCACGCTACCGGTGCGACTCTCGCCGTGAACGGTGACGTTGTTCTTGTTCTTGAAGTAGACGACCTCGTGGTAGTTGCCGCTCTTCAGCGTGATCGTCGTCGAGGCGCTGCCGCCGCTCGGCAGTGCATCGAACGCGCCCTGCAGCGAGCAAAACGCGCCCGAACCGTCGAGCGCTACCGTGAGGCTCGCGAGGCTCGCGGGAGCGGCGCCGGCCGTGGTGAAGCGCCAGGTGTTGCCGCCCACCGAAAATGATCCGCCGCCGCTCGGTACGATCGCCCCGGCCGGAACGTTCACCGTGTACGTTTGCCCGTAAGCAAGCCCCTTCGAAGGCAGGTAAATCACGGCGGTATTGCCGTCGACGTACGCGCGCCGCTCGAGCGTCATGCTCTGTCCGCCGACGGTGTCGCTCACGGACATCGTCGCCATGTTCACGCTCGCGGCGACCGTGCCCGAGGACGTGAGCACCTGAATCGTTCCGGACGTGCCGAGCGTCGGCGGCTTGGGGAACGTGACGCGCAGTTGCGGATCCTTACACACGCTCGTCGCTTCGAGGCCGGGGAAAAGGCCGCTCACCCCCGCGGGTAGGTTCGCCATGCCACCCCCACCGCCGCTCGCGCCTGCCGAGCCCCCGCGCCCGCCGGCTTGGGAGCCGCCGTTGCCGCTGCTGCCGCTCGTGCCGTCGCCCCCGGACATGCCGCCCGCACCGCGCGACGTGCCGCCCGCGGAGCCGCCTCTTGCACTGCTCGAGCCGCCGTGCGCGTTCGACCCGGCGGCTCCGCTCGAGCCGCCCGTTGCCGCCGCGCCTCCCATGGCGGTCGCGCCGGCTATTGCAGTCGAGCCCGCGCCGCCGTTCGACGTGCCCGAAGTGCCGCCCGCGTCGGACACCGCGCGGCCTCCGGCGCCGCCGTCCGAGCCCGCGCGGCCGGCGGTTGCCGTCCGGCCGGCGCCACCGCCCGCGGCAGAGGCGTCCTCGTCGCGGGCGTGGGGGCCTCCGCACGCCACGACGGCTAGCGCGAGTGTCAAAGCACCCGATGATTTCGTCAATTCATGCGCCTTTTTGGCGATCACTGCAGGCTAGGTTGTTCGTCGGGGCCCGCGTCGGTCATCAAATGCTAGCTCTTCGGCCGCGATGCAGCGCTTCGACCATCCCTACGCGAAGTTTCTCGACCGCGTCGAGAAGCCGAGCCGCTACACCGGCGCGGAGCACGGCTCCCGAAAAAAGGCGTGGGACGGCGTGCTCGCGCGTGTCTGCCTCGCTTTCCCCGACATCTACGACATCGGCATGAGCCACCTCGGCTTCAGGATGCTCTACAAGATCCTGAACGACGACCCGCGTACGCTGGCCGAGCGCGCGTACACGCCGTGGGTCGATATGCAGCGCGAGCTGCGCGCTCACGGCAAATTCCTGGTGTCGCTCGAGAGCGCGCGGCCGCTCGCCGACTTCGACGTGGTCGGCTTCTCGCTGCAGTACGAGCTCACGTACACGAACATCCTGGCGATGCTCGAGCTCGGCGGCATTCCGCTCCGGAGCGAGCATCGGGCCGACGCCGATCCGCTGGTCGTCGCCGGCGGCCCCGTCGGTACTCACGCCGAGCCGATGTCTCCGTTCCTGGACGCCGTGCTCATCGGCGACGGTGAGGAAGCGGCGACCGAAATTGCGCTCGCCTGGGTCGAAGGCAAGCGGCTCGGTGAGTCGCGCGCGGAACGGCTGCGCAGGCTCGCGCGCTTGCCCGGCGTCTACGTCCCGTCGCTCTACGAGACGGCGCTCGACCCCGACAGCGGCTTCGAAGTCGTGACGCGCGCGAAGGAGCCGGGCGCGCCGTATCCGGTCGAGCGGCGCATGCTCGCCGACATTTCACGCTTTCCGTTCCCCGACGACGGCCCCGTGGGCGGCCCAGAAGCGATCTTCGATCGCATGAGCATCGAGATTGCGCGCGGCTGCACGGAAGGCTGCCGCTTCTGTCAGGCCGGGATGATTTATCGCCCGGTGCGCGAGCGTGACCCCGCTGAAGTCATCGATACGGTGATGCGCGCGCTCGACAAGTCGGGCCAGGACGAAGTGAGCCTGACGGCGCTCTCCACCGCGGACGTGAGCTCGATTTCACCGCTGATCAAGCAGCTCGTCGCGAAGACGGCGCCGGAGCGGGTGAGTCTCGGCGTGGCGTCGCTGCGCGCTTACGGACTGGCGGAGGATTTGCTGGACGATCTCGGCCGCGTGCGCGCGAGCGGGCTCACCTTCGCTCCGGAAGCCGGCACGCAGCGCATGCGCGACGTCATCAGCAAGAACGTGACCGAAGCGCAGCTGCTCGAGACCGCGGAGCGCTCCTTCAAGCGAGGCTTCGACAAGATGAAGCTCTACTTCATCGTCGGCTTGCCCACCGAGGAAGACGAAGACGTGCTCGGCATCGTCGATGTCGGAAAGAACGCACTCGGCGTCGGCAAGCGGCTCGGACGCAACGTGAAGGTCAACGTCAGCGTATCGACCCACGTGCCGAAGCCGCACACTCCGTTTCAGAGGTGCGCGATGGATCCGCTCGCGGAAATCGAGCGAAAGCAGCAGCTTTTGCGCGACAACGTGCGGCGCGTGCGCGGGCTCGGCCTGAAGCTCCATGACGCGCCGACCAGCGTGCTCGAGGGGATTCTCGCGCGCGGCGACCGCCGGCTCGCGGCCGTGATCGAGCGAGCGTTCCTCGGCGGCGCGCGCTTCGATTCCTGGGACGACCATCTGCGGCTCGATCTCTGGCAGGAGGCGCTCGACCACTTCGCGATCGAGACGAGTACGTTCCTCGGCACCATCGCCGTGGGCGCGCGCGTACCGTGGGATCACCTCGACATCGGCCTCGAGGAAGGCTTCTTGGCGCGCGAGTATCGGAAGGCGCTCGCCGGTCGTGCGAGCCCGCCCTGCGGCAAGGTCGCGGGCGCGTTCATCCATGCGACGAACGCCGCGGACGCCGAAGCGGAGAAGCGACGCCTCGTCTGTTACGACTGCGGCATCGCCTGCGACCTCGGCAAGATGCGGCAAGAACGGCTCGTTTATTTGCGCAAGCTCGGTGCGCACGAGCGTCCGGCGCCGCCCGCCGTCGTCGCGAAGCCGGTCGCTGCCGACGCGCCTGCCGACGTCCCCGCGTCGTCGGACGCGCCAGCCCCGGCGCCGACGCCGCGGCTGCGTCGCACCCGTCCCGAAGACAAGCGCCCGATACGGCCGGGCGGTAAGCCCGAGCGCTACCGCCTGCGCTTCACCAAGGTCGGACCCGCGGCGCTGCTCGGTCATCTGGATCTCGCACGCGAGCTGCCCCGCGCCATCCGCCGTGCCGGGGTACGGCTGCGTTACAGCGAGGGCTTTCATCCGAAACCGGATCTTTCGTTCGGGCCCGCGCTCTCGCTCGGCGTAGCGAGCCTCGAAGAGTACGTCGACGCGAAGCTCATCGACGCGCCGCCGCTCGACGAGCTCCTCGCGTTGCTCGCCCGTGGGGCTGCGGGCGGCCTGCGCTTTACCGCGATAAAGCCGCTCACCTCGGATGATCCCGCCGTCGCGAGCATCGTCACCGGCGCACGTTACGTGATCGCGCTCTCCCGCGACGTGGTCGACGAGCTCGGCGGCCCCGGGGTCGTCGCGGAGCGCGCTCGCGAGCTCTTGGAGAAGAGCGAAGCGAAGGTGCGGCGCAACATCGAAGGTGTCGGCAAGATCGTCGACGTGCGGCGCTTCTTGCTCGCGCTCGAGCCGGGCGGCGCGGACGCCGAGCAGCACCTCGCCGAGGCGGGCGTGCTCGGACGTCTCGTGCCGCTCGAGGTCACGCTCGCGATCAGCCAGAGCGGCTCGGCGAAGGTGAGCGAAGTCGTCGAGGCGCTCTTCGGGCGGACGTTGCCGCACCTCGCGGTGCGCACCGTTCTGCTCGCCGGCGCGGGCACTCCACTCGACATCGAGCTCTTCCGCCGCCGGCCGCGGGAAACGCCGATCGTCGCGAACGCCTGATCAACCGACGATTTTGGCGCACTGCGCGACGACTTCGGTGCTCGTCGCGTCGCCCGCGTAGACGAGCCATTTTTCTGCGAGCGCCGAGATGGTGCACATACGGGCGTGCAGGTGCGGCTGCACTCCCCACAGGATCACGGTCGTACCGGCCGGGAGCTCGTCGGCGAGCGCGGCAAGAGTGAGCGGCCGGATGCCAGGGTTCTTCCCGTCGAGAACGACCACGGCGCGCAGACCGCCGACTTCGGCGAGGCGCACCATGAGTCCGGTTGCGCCCGACGCGGGCTCGACGGCCGCGCGCATGTCGAGCCACGCCTTGAAGAGGCGAAGGAGCTCCGGATCGGTGCTCGCGAGCAGCACCGTAGGACGGTGGCTCGGGCGCGGGTCGACCGACGCGGTACCGATGACCCCGAGCGCCTTGGCGACGCCGCGCGGGTAATCCGCGGAGACGGGCAGCGGCGCTCCCTTGGCGTGAATGCTCTCGTCGCGGGCACCGCTCGGGGGACGCGCGGGGGGCGGCGCGGGCGGTGGCGCTTGAACGCGGCGTCCGGCGGGCTCGGTTGGTGCGATCGCACGCCGTTCCTTTTCGGCCCAGCGCGCGTCGGTTGCTTTCACGCTGCCGGGTGGCGGTGACATCTCGGGTGAAGGCAGCGTCGAGCGCGGCTTGCGCCGGCCGCTCGCGGGTACGACCTTGGCACGCGCGCCCGGGCGCACGGTGTCGAGTTCTTTCGGCGGGGCCGGCTCGACCGGCGTGGCCGTTCGCAGAGGCGTCGTGCGCGACGGCAGCGCCGCGGCCGCCGCCATGCGTTCGAGCTCCAGCGACACGGAGAGCCCGAGCTCGGGGCCGAGCGCCTTGATCAAGGCGTCGTGCAGCGCGCCCTGCAAAAACTCCTCGAGCTCGCGCGGCTCGCTCGGCAGCTCGGAGCGGTTCGCGAGCACGAGGGCGCGTGCGAGAATCGTGTCACGAACGCTCGGCGTCACGACGCTGTCGAGTGTTTCCCGCACCGCGCTCGCTATGTTTCTTCCACCCGGGGTCTTCGCCATGTCTCTCGGCCCGCCCCCGCCACCGGCTGCGGCGTCGTGGTAAGCCACGCTCCGACGGCGAGTGAGCGTCGAATATCCCACAGCCGCTTTCGCGCGGCTAGGTTTTAGCGGCTCCGTACAAACGCGAGTTTCGTGCTGCGGCGTCCCGGCCCCGACTGATCATCACGGACGTTCAACGAGAAAAAAATATGCGACGAGTGGTCATTCGAAAGCCCGGAGGCACGCGCGCCCTCATCATCGAAACTGCACCCGAACCCACTCCGTCGGGTGACGACGTGTGTGTGGAGGTGCGCGCGATCGGCGTAAACTTCGCAGATCTAGTCGTGCGCATGGGGTTGTACGGATCCGCAAAGAAATACGCGGGCCCGACGGTCGTTCCGGGCTTCGAGGTTTCGGGAACGGTTCGTTCCGTCGGCGAACGGGTGACGAGCATTCGACCCGGCGACCAGGTGATCGGCGTGACGCGTTTCGGCGGCTACGCCACGGCCCTCTGCATTCCCGAAGCACAAGTGAAGCCGCTGCCCCGCGCCGTCGGCTTCAGTGCGGGCGCCACCTTTCCCGTCGCGTTCCTCACCGCTTGGTACGCGCTCGTCGAGCTTTCACGCCTTCGGCCCGGCTACGTCGTGCTCGTGCATTCGGCCGCCGGCGGCGTCGGCAGCGCGCTCGTGGCCCTCGCCAAGCGCGCCCGCTGCCGCGTGATCGGAGTCGTCGGCAGCACGCACAAGGTTCCGGCCGTGGAAGCGCTCGGTGCCGACGTCGTCATCGACAAGAGCCGCGAGGCGCTCTGGCCCGCGGTCGAACGCGCGGCGCCGGACGGGTGCCACGTCGTGCTCGACGCGAACGGCTCCGAGACGCTGCGGCAAAGCTACGCGCACCTGCGTCCGACCGGGCGCGTGATCGTCTACGGGTTTCATAGCTTGCTGCGGCGCGGGAGCGATCGCCTCAATCCGTTTCACGCGCTCGCCGGCCTGCTCAAGGTGCCGCGCTTCAACCCGCTCAAGATGGTCGAGCAGAACACGGGCGTTTTGGCCTTCAATCTCTCGTACCTCTTCGACGAGCTACCGATCTTCAGCGAGGCCATGAACGAGCTCATGACCGCGCTCGAGGGCGGGGAGCTCGAGCTGCCGCCGGTCACGGAGCTGCCGTTCGACGAGGTCGCGCGCGCGCACGAGCTACTGCACTCGGGCACGACGATCGGCAAAGTGGCGCTCGTCGTCTGACGAGGTGGCGTCGCCCCTTTGCGGGCCCGCGTGCCGCGCGTTACCCGCGGGCAGCACGACGGTGAAAACGCTGCCGTGGCCCCAGTCGGTCTCGACGTTCACGCGGCCGCCGTGATCGGCGACGATGCCGTAGGTCACTGCCAAGCCGAGGCCGGTGCCCTCACCCACGTCTTTGGTCGTGAAAAACGGATCGAACACTTTGGGCACGTCCTCGGGCCGGATACCGGTGCCCTCGTCGCTCACGGAGAGCACCGCGACCTCCACGCCCCGCTCGCGCTCGCGCCGGAGCTCGATCACCGAGCGCCCGCCGTTCGGCATGGCCTGCACGGCGTTCAGCACGAGATTGCTCAAAACTTGCCCGATTTCGAGCTCGTTCACCCAGGCCCGCACGGGCGTCTTCGGCAGCGCCAGCGAGAGCTCGACGCGCCGCTTACGCGCGAGCGGGCGGAGCAGCAACACCGTACTTTGTACGAGCGCGCCGAGATCCGTCGCTGAGCGATCGGCGCCGCCGCGCCGTCCGAAGTCGAGCAGCTGCCGAATGATGGTGGCCATCCGCTGGGACTGATCGATGATGACGCGACACGAGGTGTGCACCATCTCCGAGCTACCGCACTCGGCGTCGACAAGCTCGGCTGTCGTGGTGATGACGTTGAGCGGCGTCCCGAGCTCGTGCGCGACGCCGGCGGCGAGCTTGCCGACCACGTTGAGGCGCTCGGCGTGCCGGAGTTGCTCGATCGCGCTCTGACGTTCGAACCGCTCGCGCTCTACGTAGGCGCGGAGCCGGCACAACACCTCCGCGCAGAGCGCGAAGATTCCGAGCGAACCGCCGTGGTTCCAGAGCAGCCAGAAGGCCCTGACGCTGCCGCGGTGCTCGAGGCGCCAGCCGACCTCCGAGGCGGCCGCAATCAGCGCGCAGAGCACGGCCATCGTGAGCCCGAAACGGCGATCGCGATACCAGCTCGCGATCGCGATCGGGAACACGTAGAGCAAGGTGAAGGCCACGTCGACGCCGGTGTAGAAGTCACCGAAGCCGATCAGCAGCGCCGCCCCGAGCGCGATCGGAACGACGTTCGCGGGCGTCAACCTTTCGCGCAGCCAATCCGTGCTCGGCCTGGACGCGGGCAGGTGCCCGAGCGGAGGCGCTTCGGCGCTCAGCATGCCGGGTGGCGGGCCTTGTGCAGCGCTAGGCGCACGCTGCGTGACAGCTCCGCGAGCGTGAACGGCTTGGGCAACAGCGTCGCGCCGAGCTCGCTCACACGCTTGGTGAGGACGTCGTCCGGAAACGCGGTCATCACGATGAGGGGGTGGCGCGGCGCGGCCCCGACCCACGCCGCGAGCACGTCGAGGCCGTTGTAAGCGGGCATGTACACGTCCGCGATTACGAGCTCCGGATCGGCGTTCGGCTTGCGCGAAAGCCCCTCGAGCGCCCAAAAAAGCTCGCGGCCGTCCGCGGCTTCGTGCACCTCGAAGCCCATCATCGCGAGTGCGAGCCGGAGCGTCCAGCGTTGCTCCGCAGAGTCGTCCGCGACGAGCACGCGCGGCGGCCGTCTTGCCTCCGTTCGGGGGCCTGGGAGCGCTGGTTCCGTCATGAGCGACCTCCACCGAAAAACCGCCGAGGGTTCTGCTTCATTCCCGAAAGCGCCTCGCAACGCACGCCTGCCGGGGCCCTGCGCGCTTCTACAATTACCTTGCGTGGCGCTCGTACGCCCCGACACCTTAGGGGCAGGAGCCGCGATCGGCGACCGACGTTTCGAGCTTGAAGTTCGAGTCGATCGTATGTCGCTCGGCGAAGAAGATAGCGATCAAATAATCGTCGCCGAGCGTGATGCCGAACTCCGCCGCGTGCGCATCGAGGGAGACGCTGCTGCTCTCGCGTTCGTGCAAGCCGCCGAGGTTGATCGCCAGATGCCGGTTGACGAACACCCACATGTCGTCGTCGCCCGTGAAGCTGAAGACCTCGCCGCCCGAGTAGCGGAAGGTGAGCTCCGTCGTCAGCGTGAAGTGGTAATTATGGCCGGAATTTGCGTAGTTTCCGAAGCCGCGCCCGTCGATCGGGAAGAACTGCTCGTCGTCGTAGACGAAGAAGCCGGGGCGATCGGTCGAGCGCTCGAGTTGCAACGTGACGTCGTCGATGCGCATATCGGCCGCGCCGTCGTGGTACCACTCCGCGAAGGTGCTCGCCGTCGTCGTGTGGACGCGCGGGTCGTCGCTGTAGGCGGGAGTGTCGTCCGCGGCAAGCACGGTTGCGACGATGTACGGATCGTCTCCGCGCCGGCCGAGCAGATTGGGCTCGAAATCCGGGTTCGTCTGCGGCGTGAAATCGCGAATCACCGTGTGAAGGAGCGGGGGGTTCGGCTGCGGCGCATCGCACGGCTGCCATGCGCCGTCGAGGCACGCCTCCTGTCCTGCGCCGCACGCGCTCGCACACGCGCGCGTGACCACCGGAACCTGGCAGTAGCCGAGGCGTTCGTTCTCGCAGTGCTGCAGTCCGTCGCCGCAAGCGTTCGAGCACGGGAAATCGACGGGCGGCACGGCGCACGCCCCCCACGCGCCTTCGCGGCACGTCTGGGTGCCGGTCCCGCACGTATCTCGACACTCTCGGTTCACTTCCGGCACGACGCAGGCCGTAAAGCTCCCGTTGACGCACGTCGCGCTGCCGTAGCCGCAGGCGTTCTCGCAGGGCACGGTCGCGCCTGATTCGGTGCACTCGGGCGGCAATTCCAAGCCGCTGCGCGCGCAACTCACGGCGGCAAGCCAGAGGAGTAGGCCGGCCCCGTGCGCTTTCGGAATCACGGAGTCTCCGGCAAGGCGACAATGCCGTAGCATCGCCCGTTCTAGCGCGCATGAACTTCCGGAGCGGGTCCCGAATCGCCGTCGCGTCCGCCTTTTTCGTGAGCTCGCTCGCGCCGCGCGCCTCGGCAGACGCGCTCGCACCGACCGCCGGCTATCGCATCGCGGTGCTGACGATGGGCCCGGGCGATCAATTCGTCTCCCGTTTCGGGCATGACGCGTTGCTCGTCGAGCGCGGCGGCTTGCCGTCGCTCGTCTACAACTACGGCACTTATACCGAGCAAGCGATCGCGCCGCATCACGTGCTCGGCGGCACGCTGCTCTACTACCTCAGCGTCGAATATCTCGGGCGCACCGTCGCGGCGTACCGCGCCCAGAATCGCAGCGTCGGCGAGCAGGTGCTGAACGTCGACCAGGCGACGGCGGAGCGGCTCGCGCGCGCGCTGTCGCTCAATTCCGAGCCCGCGAACACGACGTATCACTACGATTTCGGCCGCGACAACTGCACGACGCGCGTGCGCGACGCCCTCGATCGCGCGCTCGGCGGCGCTCTCCGCGCCGAGCTCCGCGGAGCGAGCCATTACACCTATCGTGACCACGCGCTGCGCTTCACCGCCGATTCACCCCTGCTCGGCTTGATCTTCGACGTGGGTCTCGGCAAAACCGCCGATCAGCCGCTCGACGAGTGGGACGACGCCTTCTTGCCCGACCGGCTTGCCTACTATCTCGGGCAGGTGAGCATCACCGACGCTTCGGGCTCGCACCCGCTCGTCGCGCGTGAGGCGACGCTGTTCGCGGCGCAGCGCGAGCCGGTCCCTGCACGTCCCCCGCTGCGCGCACCTTGGTACGCGCTCGCGAGCTCGACGCTCGGCGTGCTCTTCGCGCGCGCCGGCCGGCGTCCGCGGCTCCGGCGCGCGCTCGGCCTCGTGGGCGTCGCGGTCGGGTCGCTCGTCGGCGCGCTCGGCCTGTTCGTGCTGCTGCTGCTCGCCACGAACGTGCACGCGGCGTCGCACGCAAATTTCAACGCGCTCGTGTGTCCGGCGTGGGCGCTCTTGCTCGTGCCCACGGGGTTCGCCGTCGCGCTCGGCTCGAAGCAGCGCCTGCGCGCGTTCGAGCTCGTCGCGGCTTCGTCGCTTTCGTTCGCGGCGGCCGGGACGCTCGTGGCGGCGGCGTACGGGCAAGACAGCGTGCGCGTCGCGGCGCTCGTCGTGCCGTTGCTCAGCGGGCTGTGGCTCGGTGCGAGAGCAGCCACGCGTACAGCGTGACGAAGTCCTGCGCGGCGTGCGCGAGGTTACTCTGCCAATCGCCTGCCGCGGTGCCGTCAGCGCCGTCCGTCACGAACTTCGCGCACGCGAACGGCACCTTCTCGAGCCAGCACACCTTCGCGAGCGCGTACGCCTCCATGTCGACCACGTCCCACGGCAGGGCCGCCGAGTGCGCCTCGAAGCGGTCGCCCGAGCCGCACGTCGCGTGAACGAGCGCGCTCAGCACTTCGGGGAACTCGAGCTCGTCCGGTATGGCGTCCTCGAAGGGTGTGCGCCCCACCGGTAACCCGAGGCCGCTCACGTCCATGTCCCGTTGCGCGAAGCGCCGGCACGCGACCAGCGCTCCGGTCGGATACACGCGGCTTCCGGCCGTGCCGAGGTTCAAGACCAGCGGCGTGCGGCCGTGCGCGCGCTCCTCGGCGAGGCGTCGCGTGAGCCTATACGCCGCGTTCACCTTGCCGACGCCCGTGTACAGCACTTCCACGCCGCGCTCGCGAAAGCGCCCCTGATCCTCGAGCTCGAGGGCCATCACCACCAGGATCGGCTCGGGTTCCGCCATCATCCGCCGGCGTCAGTCGAGCTTGAGCCGCTTGTATTTGATGCGGTGCGGCTGATTGGCGTCCTCACCGAAGCGGCGGCGCCGGTCTTCCTCGTACATGCGGTAGTTTCCCTCGAACCACTCGACGTGGCTGTCGCCCTCGAAGGCGAGGATGTGGGTCGCGATGCGATCCAAAAACCAGCGATCGTGCGTGATGATCACGGCGCAGCCCGGAAAATCGAGCAACGCCTGCTCGAGCGCGCGCAACGTCTCGACGTCGAGGTCGTTGGTCGGCTCATCGAGTAGGAGCAGGTTGCCGCCCTCCTTCAAGAGCTTCGCGAGCTGCACGCGATTGCGCTCGCCGCCCGAGAGCGACCCGACCTTCTTCTGCTGGTCGGCGCCTTTGAAGCCGAACCACGCGCAGTACGCGCGTGACGCGACCTCGCGCTTGCCGAGCGCGAGCTTCTCCTCGCCGCGTGAAATCTCCTGCCAGACGCTGTTGTCACCGGCGAGGCTCGCGCGCGACTGATCGACGTAGGCGATCTTGACCGTTTCGCCCGTGCGCAGCGTGCCCGCGTCCGGTGTGTCCTGCCCGACCAACATGCGAAAGAGCGTGGTTTTCCCCGCCCCGTTCGCGCCGATCACGCCCACGATGCCGCTCCGGGGCAGCTTGAAGGTGAGGTCGTCGATCAGCAACCGATCGCCGAAGCCCTTCTTCAGATGCTCGCATTCGATCACGATGTCGCCGAGGCGCGGGCCGGGCGGAATGCTGATCTCGGTCGGGTCGCTCGGGCCCTTGTCGGCCTTGCTGAGCAGGTCTTCGTACGCGGCGAGACGTGCCTTGCTCTTCGCCTGGCGCGCGCGCGGTGACGCCTGCACCCACTCGAGCTCCGCCTTGAGCTTGCGTTGCCGCGCGCTCTCTTGCTTCTCCTCTTGCTGCAGGCGCTTCTGCTTCTGCTCGAGCCACGACGAGTAATTGCCCTTGAACGGATACCCGCGCCCGCGATCGAGCTCCAAAATCCACTCCGCCGCGTTGTCCAAAAAATAACGATCGTGGGTCACGGCCACGACCGTCCCCGTGTACTCGTGCAGGAATCGCTCGAGCCACGCGACGGACTCCGCGTCGAGGTGGTTGGTCGGCTCGTCGAGCAACAAAATGTCGGGCCGGTTCAAGATGATGCGGCAGAGCGCGACGCGCCGCCGCTCACCGCCCGAAAGATCCTTGAGCTTCGCGTCGCCCGGCGGCACGCGCAGGGCCTCCATCGCGATGTCGACGCGCGAGTCGAGGTTCCATAGGTCCATCGAGTCGATCTTGTCCTGGAGGGCGGCTTGCTTCTCGAGCAGCTTGGTCATCGCGTCGTCGGACATGGGCTCGCCGAGCTTCATGCTGAGCTCCTCGAACTTCTGCACGATGCCGCGGATGTCACTGACGGCTTCGTCGACCGATTCACGCACCGTCTCCGCCGGGCCGAGCTCCGGCTCCTGCGCGAAGTAGCCGATGCGGATGCCCTCGGCGGCGTGCGCCTCCCCCAAGAAGTCTTTGTCGATGCCGGCCATGATGCGCAAGAGCGAGCTCTTGCCGGAGCCGTTCGTGCCGATCACGCCGATCTTTGCGCCGTAAAAGAACGCGAGCGTGATGTTTTCGAGGACGCGCTTATCCGGCGGATGGACGCGCGACACGTCCTGCATGGTGAAGATGAACTCGGGCATACCGAGGAGAAGTACCACCGCTCTCTTCGCGTCGAATCATCGCCCGCGTCCCGTCACCTTTCCCCAGCTCGACGGCCGGCCCGCAGCGGCAGGCGACGAGCCGGAGGGTGAACCGGAGTTGGCACACGCTGGCACGTCGAGCGGCGCGAAGGCGCGGGTTTATTGGGGATTTGTTCGCCATACGCGCTGGCACGTCGATTGCTGCCAGCGGGTGTCGCTATGAACCAAAAGCAACTCCTTCGCGACGCGTTGGTGGGCTTCGTGCTCGGGCTGGTGGTGATGGCCGGGGTGGCTCTCGTCACTCGCCCAACGCGCTCCCCGCCGGTGCAAGCGCGCTGACGCTGTTATAAGAGCGCGAAAGGTGCGACAAAACGCACGCTGCGCCCACCGGCGCGCACATTAATTCGAGCTGTCGGGGCCGTTAGGAATCACTCCATTCGAGGAGTCTCCCCATGAGTTTTCGTCTCCGTTCGCTCACACTCTCCGGACTGGCGTTCGCCCTGGCGGGCTTGACGATCGCCTGCGCGTCGAAGAACGACGGCGACAAGGACGGCCTCGGGCTCGGGGCGAAAGGCGGCACGTCGAGCAGTGGCGGCGGCGGTAGCGGCGGCAGCGGGCCCGGCATTCCGATAACGGGAGGCTCGACCGGCAGCGGCGCCACGGGCGGCACCGGCATCGTCGTCACTCCGACGGGCGGCAGCGGCGGCATGGGAGCTTCTGCCGGCGGCAGCCCGAGCGGCACCGCGGGTGCGGGCTGCATCCCGGCGCCCGAGGTGTGCGACGGCGAGGACAACGACTGCAACGGCATCATCGACGACCTCGACGCGGGTCACGACGGCGTGTGCGATTGCTTGAACATCGCGACCGTCGGCGAAATCGGCCCGTGGAGCAACGGTGGCGACGTCTTCTCGTCGTGGCTCGACGCGCGCTCACCGCAGGGCGCCGTCGCGCTCGGCGACCAAGTGCTCACGGCCGAGCTGCTTGCTCCGTTCGAGGTCATCGTGCTCCTCCACGTCGCCGACACCACGGACGTTTCGAGCAACGGCGTGACCGCCCACAAGCACCACACCTTCTCGACGGACGAGATCGCCGCGTTCGACGCTTGGGTCACCAAGGGCGGCGGCATGATGTCCACCATCGGTTACACGGGCGACGAGGCGAGCGAGGTGACCAACGTGAACCTCCTGCTCGCCCCTCTCGGCATGGCGTACAGCAACACCAAGCTCGACCTGCAAGGTTACGTTACCGATTGGGCTCAGCACCCGGTGACCAACGGCATCAGCAGCATCAACACCCAAAACGGTGTCGAACCCGACGGTCCGATGGGCACGACCCTCGCGCATGATTCCGGCGGTCGCGTCGCCCTCCAGGTCAAGGAGGCCGGCGACGGTCACGTGATCGTGTGGGGCGACGAATGGGTCACGTACGACAGCGAATGGGCCAACGTGAAGGGCGAGCAGGTCGAGCTTTTCTGGCTCAACGTCTTGAAGTGGTTGAGCCCGCCGAAGACGTGCCAGGTGCCGATTCCCCCCGGCATCGTGAAGTAGCCAGGAGCGGGCGCGCTCGGGTCACTCGGCCGCGGCGGCCGTCGCTCGCAGATCCGTGAGGATGGCGTCCACGTTCTTCTTCGCGTCGCCGAAGAGCATGCTGGTGTTGTCGCGGAAGAACAGCGGGTTTTCGACGCCGGCGTAGCCGCTCGCCATGCTGCGCTTCATCACGATCACGTTCTTGCTCTTCCATACCTCGAGCACGGGCATGCCGTAGATGGGGCTCGTCGTGTCGTCGAGGGCGCCGGGGTTCACGATGTCGTTCGCGCCGATCACGAGGACGACGTCCGTCTTCGGAAAGTCCTCGTTGATGGCTTCCATCTCGAGCACGATGTCGTAGGGCACCTTCGCCTCGGCGAGGAGCACGTTCATGTGTCCCGGCAGACGCCCGGCGACCGGGTGAATGGCGAAGCGCACCTCGGTCCCGCGGCCGCGGAGCAACGTCGCGATCTCGTAGACGGGGTACTGCGCGTGCGCGACGGCCATGCCGTAGCCCGGGACGACGATGACGCTCTTCGCCTCGCGCAAGAGCTCGGCGGTTTCCGCCGCGGTGATCGAGCGAGCTTCGCCGGCCGGCTGCGCGCCGGCCGCTTTGGCCGGAGCCTTGCCCTCCTCCGCTCCGAAGCCGCCCAGGATGACGCTCAGGAACGAGCGGTTCATCGCGCGGCACATGATGATGCTCAGGATGGCGCCGCTCGAGCCGACGAGCGCGCCCGTGACGATCAAGAGATCGTTACCGAGCATGAAGCCGGCCGCCGACGCCGCCCAGCCCGAGTAACTGTTGAGCATCGAGA
>JAICUB010000079.1 GCA_025936045.1 Polyangiaceae bacterium
GATCCGCTCGTTGGGCTGCGCGTCGTACGATGGTCGACCCCGTGGCCCGAGAGGACCGAGGATCGAAGCGATGTGTCACCGCGACGAAGTGTCTTGTGCAGGTGACTAGCGGGGCGGACGGGACTCGAACCCGCGGCCTCCGGCGTGACAGGCCGGCGTTATAACCAACTTAACTACCGCCCCGTAAGCGGTGGGGCGCCTTCTTACCACAGAGCTCGAACTGCACAAGTGGTTCGTGAACGCGGCGTTTAGATCTGCCGGGCCGGTCGGTAGGTCAGCGCGGCGCCACGTTATGCGCGTGCAGGGTCGCGGGTTGGAACGACCGCGCGTCGCCGTGTGACGAGCCGCGCGGAGGGCTGGCCCGACCGTCAGCGCAGGCTCCGGAAACGCGCGGCGTGTGGGCTGTTCGGGTATCGCTGCAGGAAGACGGCCGCTCGGTCCTTTGCGATGTCGAGCATGCCGGCGGCGAGCCATGCGTCGATCTCGAGCGCGAGGCGCTCCTGAGTGAGGCCAGGCAGGCCGGCGAGCTCGGCGCGTTCGAGCTCGGCGAGTGCTCGGCGTGGCTCGCCCGCACGCAAAGCGTCGCGCGCGGCGAGCACGATGCGGCTCTCTTCGCTCGGGCCTGCCGAAGGTGGCGCGGGTGGTTCGACGTGCGCGGAGGCTTGCTGCGCCCCTGAGGCAGCTTCGTGCCCCGGGGGCGCGGCGCCGGTCGGCTCCGCGCGTGGCGCCGTACCCACTGCCGGAGCGCGAACTCCCACCGCGTCCAACGCGTCCCGCGCCTGAGCGTCATCCGACGTTACGTCGTGCGCGTCACGCTCAGCCGTCCCGTTTGAGTCCGTACGAGCACGCGTACGCGCATCGGTGCCTTCCGACGCGTGCGCGGCAGGTGCCGTGATTCCGGCGTTCGCAGGGTGATTTTCGCGCCACTCCGCCGAATGCATGACGAGCGCGCCCGCTCCCGACACGATGAGGCCGACGCCGAAGCTCATGCCGAACAGCTTGCTGAGCGCCGCGAAGCCGAGCGGTGCGGCCTTGGCTACGCTCGCCGATGCGCTGCCGGCAAGGTGGCTCGTGGTGCCGAGCGTTGCGCTCGCGGCGATCACGGTTCCACTCGCGGCGAGCGCGGCCGTGACACGCGACCAGACGGCGTCTTCGGCGCCCGAAGGCGGATTCATGGCGGCATCGGCGCGTAAGGCGCGGAGGACGGCCGGGCTTGGTGGGTGGTCGAGGAAGCGCTCTAGGTCCATCAGGTGCTCTCCCGGGCGACGAGCGAAAACGCGGGCGTGCGGCGCGCGATGAATGCTTCGAAGAGTTGTCGGGCGCGCCGCAAGCGCGAATGAACGGTGCCGATCGGCAGCTCGAGCGTGCTCGCGATTTCGCTCGTCGTGAGGCCCTCGAGCTCGAACAAGACGAAGACGGTGCGCTGCTCGAGGCTCATGCTGCCGAGCGCGGCTTCGAGCAGGGCGAGCCCCTCGTGACGGCTGTGGTGACCCTCGGGATCGAGCGCGTCGGACACCTCGCCGGCGAGCCGGTCTTCGTCGGTCACTTCGCGGCGAACGTGAGCGCGCCGCAAATGGTCGCTCGCGATATTCAGGCTAATGCGGAAGAGCCAAGTCGTAAGCTTCGCGCGGCCCTCGAACTCGGGCAGACGGCGGTGCGCTACCAGGAAGACTTCTTGCGCCGCGTCCGCCACGTCCGCCTCTCGCACCCCGAGGCGCCGGAGCGAGCGCCACACGAACGCGAAGTGCTCGCGGTAGATGGCCTCGAAATCGGGGGCAGGTGAGGGCGGCATCCTCGAAGACGCAAGGTGGGAGGGAGAAGCGTTTCCGGCTCGCTCATTGGTGGGAGCAGCGCGCCGTCTGCATCACCAAATCGACATGCCGAAGCGAACGCCGGCGAGGGCTCCCACGACTGGCGTCTCGAACGCCGTTCCGAGCGGTCCGATGACGAAGCTCTCGTGGTGCAGTGGGGCAAGCAGCGTGGCGTCCACTTTCCAGCTGAATTTACGGGCAATTGGGCCGCCGAGCGTCCCCGCGGCGCCGAGCGCGTACCACGGCCGATACGCTGCCGGCTCGCTGACGACGTAGCCGGCAGCTTCGCCCCGTAGTGCCGCGACCGCGCCGGCAACGCACACGCTGCCCTCGAGCCGCCCGTGCGCCCCGAAGATCGGCAAACAGCCCTTCAGGACGCCGCCCAGCAGGAGCACGTGGACGGTCCCCGGTGCGAGCTCCGCCGTGCTGCTCGTCGTGGAGAAGAGCTGCAATGCGGCAGAGAAATCGGGGTGCTCGAGCCAAACCGCGGCGTCAAAGTATGCCGTTGGATGCGCGACGAGCGCGATCGCTGCGCCGGCGCCGAGCTCCGCGCGACCGTGAAGCGCGCTCGCATTGCCCTTTTTCGCGCTCGTGGGCTTTTTGGCCGGCGGCGGGGCAGGCGGGGCGGGCTTTGCGGTAGCAGTCACCGGCGCGGCGGGAGTGGCCGGAGCGTTCCGGGCTTCCGTTTGCTGTTTTTTGTCGAGGAGCAACGCGAGCGTCGCTTCGAGATCCGCCGTCAGTCGGGTGCAGCCGGGCCCCTCCGCGCGCAAATCGCGTACGCCGCCGTTTTCGCCGGACACCGTCACGAGCGCCGTAAAGCCGGCGTCGCTCGGCGTGATCGCGACCGTGATTTCCTTGGCGGCAGCCGTCGTCCCGTCGATACCGAGGGGCTGGAGCTCCGCAGCGAGCAACTCCGCCCCAGGACATTCGGCTGCCTCGGGTGCACGCCGCACGAAAAGACGCGCCGGGCCGATTTCGACGGAATCCGTCGCAACTTCGGCGGCATGCGCGGACAAGGACGCGAGCAGGGCAGCGAGCGCAGCGAGCGCAGACGTAGAATTTCGGGTGCGGGACACGGCTCCCCAAATGCTTTCGGTCATGACTCCCCACCAGTGGGAGCAATGGGCGAGTTCATAGCTGGTCGTACACTCGGAGGGCAACCATGGTCCGTTGGCTAAGGCTCGGAGCGCTCGCGCTCACGCTGGGAGGCTTCGCTGCCTGCGGCAATACCGATACGGAGCTTGCCAAGGCATACGATCCGTTGAACGGGACGAACTGCTCTCCGCAAGGCACCGAGAAGAACGGCTGCACTTGTGCGAGTGACGGTCGTTGGATCTGTGGGGGGCAAAATTCCGTGACTTGCTCCAGCATCTACGGCTCGGGCGGTGGGCGCCTGCTCGTCAGTGCGGAGATGCCGTGTGAGATGCAATGGGGCTGGATGTCCGGCTGCGACGACGGCCGCGTCTATCGTGTCGACTGCGACGGCCTCGAGTGTCATTGCTTCGCCGGAGGGGACGCCGGCCGCTCGTGGTTCACACCGCGCTGCGCCGAGATCGGTGAGGCCGACGCGCAGTGCGGTTGGTCGCTCAAGTATCCGGACGGCGACGGCGTCGGTAACGGCCCGGCGCAGGGGCACGCGTGCGAAACCGTCGGCGAGCACGACGCCGAGACCGACTGCACGTGCACCCAGTACGGTTGGGACTGCCAAGCCGTCGCCAGTTGCGTGCTTTCCGGTGCGTGGCTCGCTGGGACTTCCCGGCTGGCCATCGCTCCTTACGGAACGCTTTTTTACGGCTCGGCGAGCGTGAACCGCGACGAGATCCTGACCGGCGCGGCGCCGGGCTTCGTCGGAACGTGGGAGCTGGCGCCGCCGTACGTCTACTTCCGCTCGACCCACTCGCCACCCGATGCAAGTTGCGACGGGACGTTCGGCACCTACTCGTTCGCCTTCGATGAGGCGTGCGGCACGCTAACGCTCACACGCGTGGACGATGCGTGCGCGTCCCGGGCAGCCGCGCTGGGCGAATTCAGCGGCTCGCGCTGACCGCGTGGAAGTCGGCCGCGACCAAGCAGCGCTGGCGCGAGCTCGCGAGCCGCGGTACGCCGCCCGCTCATGAAGATCAACGGCAACAAGATCCTCATCACGGGCGGCGCGTCGGGCATCGGGCTCGGGCTCGCCGAACGCTTCGTGCGCGAGGGTAACCGCGTCATCGCCTGCGGGCGACGCACGTCGGTGCTCGACGAGGCGAGGCAGCGCGTCCCTTCGCTCATCACGCACGCGTGCGACCTCGCGACGGCGAGTGGGCGCGAAGGGCTCTACAACTGGATCGCCAAGGAGCATCCGGACACGAACGTGCTCATCAACAATGCCGGCATTCAGCAATGGATGACGGTGACGGACGCCGACTTCATGGACCGCGCCCGCCAGGAGATCACGGTCAACGTGGAGGCGCCGCTGCACCTCACGCGGCTCTTTCTCGAGCACCGGGCCCTCGACACCATCGTCAACGTCACCTCGGGGCTCGCGTTCGTTCCGCTCACGAAGGTGCCCGTTTATGCGGCGACGAAGGCGTTCCTTCACTCGTTCACGCTGTCGCTGCGTGAGCTCGTGCGCCCCCGAAACGTCGAGGTCATCGAGCTCATCCCGCCGGCGCTCAACACCGATCTCGGCGGCAAGGGCGTCCACGACCACGCGCCGCCGGTGGAAGGTTTCATCGATGCCGTGTTCGCTCAGCTCGCCGCGGGCAAAACCAGCGTGACTTATGGGTTTACGGAGGCTCTCAGCAAAGCCGGCGAAGACGTATTCGAGCCGATTTTCAGGCGCCTGAACCCAGGGGCCTGAGGTCACCCCGTCGTCAACGCGGTTGACGACAACCGTCATCTCATGGCGTCGGCCACACGCCTGGGGATCCGGGCGTGAAGAAATGCTCTAGCCGCGCGGCCAGCGTAGTGCTGCGGTCGGGGCATGCGTGGGAGAGGGTTCGTGTGTTCGTTGGTGCTCGTGCGCGGACTCGTCGCGTGCGCGACCGTTGAAGAAAATGGCGAGAGTGCGGCAACCGGCGCCGAGGGGGCGACGTCGCGCGAGGGGCTCACGACGCTGCCGCCCGTGACGCCGGGAGTCACGCTGGTCGAGGGCGAGCTCCTCGGGCGCCCGACGGACGATGCCGTGACGATCAAGGCCATCGTCGATCAGAGCGTTCAGGCGTACGTCGAATACGGGCCGACGAGCGGCACGTACCCGACCCAGACGACCACGACGACGTTCGCCGACGGCATGATCGAGCTCGGAGTGACGGGGCTCGCCGCGGACACCGGGTATTTCTATCGTCTGCGCTACCGCGCGACCGGTGCAACGACGCCGTTCACCGCCGGCACCGAGCACCGATTCCGGACGCAGCGCTCGCGGGCGAGCACGTTTCGCTTCGACGTGCAGAGCGACTCGCACCAAGGCTTCGCGGCCTTTTACAGCAGCGCGCTCTACGGCGTGACGCTGCAAAACATCGCGAACGACGCGCCGGATTTTTTGTTCGATCTCGGCGACGCGGTGAGCACCGACGACGCGACCGAGACGCAGGCCACCGTGCGCCAGAAATACGCCGATCAGCGCGGGTTTTTCGACATCGTGGCGCACTCGAGCCCCGTGTACCTGGTGCTCGGCAATCACGAGAACGAGGAGGGCTGGAACCTGGACGACATGGGCGCGAACGTCGCGGCGTCGCTCCCCGTGCTCGGCGCGAACGCGCGCAAACGCTACTTTGCGAATCCGGTGCCCGACGACTTCTACACGGGCAACGCGGACACGCTGAGCGCCATCGACGGCGATCACTTGCGTGGCGACTACTACGCGTTCGAATGGGGGAGCGCGCTTTTCGTGGCGCTCGATCCGTTCTGGTACACGACGCGCAAGCCGTACCCCGGCGCCGTGGGGGGCGAGCAGGACGACGAGGTCGTCGGCGATCGCTGGGATTGGACGCTCGGTAAGGCGCAGTACGACTGGCTCGCGAAGACGCTCGCCGAAAGCACGGCGCCGTTCAAGTTCGTCTTCGCGCATCATCCGACGGGGGGCACGTCTGATTACGTACGCGGCGGCGCGCTCGGCGCGAAATACTGCGAGTGGGGCGGCTACGACATCGACGGCACGACGTGGGGCTTCGACACGCGTCGGCCGGGCTGGGCGAAGCCGGTGCACCAGCTCCTCTCCGAAAACGGCGTGACGGCGTTTTTCCACGGCCACGACCACGTCTTCGCGATGGAAGAGCTCGACGGCGTCGTCTACCAGGAGTGCCCGCACGCGGCGAACACCGACTACGGGTCGGGCTTTGAAAGTAACGCGACCGATTACGCCGGCGCCGCGAGCGTGAACAACTCGGGACACCTCCGCGTTACGGTCTCACCGACGCTCGTTTCGGTCGACTACGTCCGTGCATACTTACCGGGCGACGGAGACAACGCGTCCGTCGCGTACTCGTACACGATATCGCCGTGCAAATCTGCGAACAGTGACGGTAAGGCATGCGACGACGGCAGCGCGTGTACGACGAACGATAAGTGCGCGAGCGGCGTGTGCGCCGGAACCGCGCTCGCATGCTCGGCGCTCGACGAGTGCCACGTCGCGGGCGAGTGCCAACCGGCGACGGGCGTGTGCTCGAACCCCACCGAACCCGACGGAACGGCGTGCAGCACCGGCGTCTGTGCAGCGGGCGCGTGCACGACCGTGGGCTCGGGCGGCGGTGCGGGCACCGGGGGCGACGGTGCGGGCGCGAGCGGTGCTGGGGCAGGCGGGATCGGTGGCAGCGCAACCGGCGGCGTCACCGCGACCGGCGGAAGTGCGACCGGCGGAAGTGCGACCGGCGGAAGTGCGACCGGCGGAAGCGCGACTGGGGGTTCAGGCGGAAATGGCGGCGAAGCGGGAGAGGCTGGCGGCCCAGGTACGGGAGAGGGAGGCGTTCCGGCGCATGAGGGCGCGGCCGGGCGTCTCGGCGCCGGCGGCGCACACCCCGGTTCGGGTGGTGCGAGTCACGCGGACCCAGGCTCGCCCGGAGAAGCGGACGCCGGCGAAGCCACAGCGCACGGCGGCGCACCGAGCGGCGGACCTCACGACGGCGTGCACGGCGGAGGCTCCGCGAACCACGGCGGCACGACGAGCAACACCGCCGGCACCCCGAGCGAGGCTCGGGGTGGGCTGGGCGGCAACCCAGGGCGCGCCGTGGCAGGGACGAATGCGGCCGGAACACTCGGAGCGCGCAAGCCGTGGCCCAAAACGCCCGGGTGCGCGTGCACGCTGCCGCGCGGTCGTGACGACAGCGGCCACGCGCCAGCGATCGCAGCGTTGCTCGGAGCGGCGCTCGCCGTACGGCGGCGCCGCCTCCTGCTTCAGCCGTGAAGCGCGGCGCCGTTCGTGCGGATCACCTCGGCGTACCAGGCGGCCGAGTCCTTCGGCGTGCGTTTGCCCGTCGGGTAATCGCAATAAACGAGGCCGAAGCGCTGCTTGTAGCCCTCGGCCCACTCGAAATTGTCGATGAACGACCAGTGGAAGTAGCCCTCGATGGGCACGCCGCCGTCGATCGCACGTTCGAGCTCGCGCAGGTAGCGGCGCGTGAAATCGATGCGCTGCGTGTCGTGCACCTTGCCGTCGGCAGCGATCGTGTCGCGGCAGGAGATGCCGTTCTCCGTGACGACGATCGGAAGCTTGTAGCGGTCGTAGCAAAAGCGCGCCGTGGTCGACATCGCTTCCGGCACGATGGGCCAATCGAACGCCGTGCGCGGGTAGCCGACACCGAACGGCACCTTCTCGAAGCCGCCGCCTGGCGTCGCCCGCACGATGTCGGCTGAGTAGATGTTGATGCCGAAGAAGTCGACGGGCTGCTTGATGACCTCGAGATCGCCTTGCGCGACGTGCGGGACGTCGGCGCCGAAGAAGGCCCAGCCGTCCTCCGGATATTTGCCGTTAAAAACCGGTTCCAGCCACCATGACATCGTGGCCACGTTCTTCTGATTCGTGGCGAAGAAGGCGCGCCGCGCGGCCTCGAGGTCGGCAGGCGAGTCGCTTGCAGGAACCTTCGGATGGCTCGCCGGCGCATAGCCGATGCGGCACGGCTGTTTGGCGGCGGCGCGGATCGCTTGTACGCCGCGACCGTGCGCGCGGAGGGTATTGTGACCGGCGCGTAGCACCTCGTGCATCGCGAGCTGGTCGCCCGGCGCGTGGCGGCCCTCGAGGTGGCCGCCGTTGATGTAGACCTGTGGCTCGTTGAGCGTCATCCAGTGCTTGACGCGATCCGAGAGCCGCTCGGTGACGAGCGTCGCGTACTCGGCGAACCACTCGGCGCTGTCGCGGTTGAGCCAGCCGCCGCGGTAGTAGAGCTCGAGCGGGAAATCCCAGTGGAAGAGTGTCACCCACGGGGTGATGCCGGCTTCGAGCAGCGCGTCGACCAGGCGGTCGTAGAAGGCGAGGCCCTTCTCGTTTTTCTGGCCGACACCCGCTGGCAGCACACGCGGCCAGGAGACGCTCAGGCGGTACGCCTGCACTCCGAAGCGCTTGAGGATGGCCACGTCTTCCGCGTAGCGATGGTAGTGGTCGGTGGCGACGTCGCCCGTGTCGCCGTTCAGAATGGCGCCGGGTTTGCGGCAGAGCATGTCCCACACGCTCGGGCCCTTGCCGTCTTCGCGGGCGGCGCCTTCGATTTGATACGAGGCCGCAGCGGTGCCCCACACGAAGTTTTTCGGAAATGTCATGAACGTCCTCGGCGTTTGCGAACGGCGTCGCTCAGCGTCGCGAGCAGCGGCTCGGTGTTTTCCCAGCCGAGGCAGGCGTCGGTGATGCTTTGTCCATAGGTGAGGGGTTGTCCGGGTTTGATGTCTTGCCGGCCTTGAACGAGAAAGCTCTCGACCATCATGCCGAATACGGAGCGGTCGCCCGCGGCCACGCGCGCCGCGACGTCCGCGAAAACGTTCGGCTGGCGTAGCGGATCCTTGCCGCTGTTCGCGTGGCTGCAGTCGATCATTACGGGGCGCTCGAGGCCGACCTTCGCGAGCGCCTGGGTGGCCTCGGCGACGTGGGTCGCGGAGTAATTGGGGCCGTTCGAGCCGCCCCGCAAGATGATGTGGCAGAGGGGATTGCCGCGGGTGCTCACGATCGCGGCGAGGCCGTGCTTGGTTACGGAAAGGAAGTGGTGTGGCGAACTTGCCGAACGCACGGCGTCGACGGCGATCTGAACGTCGCCGCTCGTGCCGTTCTTGAAGCCGACCGGCATCGACAGGCCGGAAGCGAGCTCGCGATGCACCTGGCTCTCGGTGGTGCGGGCCCCGATGGCTCCCCAGGACACGAGGTCGGCCACGAACTGGGGCGTGATCGGATCGAGGAATTCGGTGGCCGTGGGTAGACCGAGCGCGACCACGTCGCGCAGGAAGCCGCGGGCGACGCGCAGCCCTCGGTTAATCGCGAAACTGCCGTCGAGGTCCGGATCGTTGATGAGCCCCTTCCAGCCGACCGTGGTGCGGGGCTTCTCGAAATACGTCCTCATCACGACGACGAGCTCGCCGCGGTGCCGATCGGCCGCTTGTTTCAACCTTGAAGCATAATCCAGCGCCGCGTTGGTGTCGTGGACCGAGCACGGGCCGACTACGACGACGAGCCGGTCGTCGCGGCCGAGAAGGATATCGCCGATCTCGCTCCGCGCCATGGCCACCTGACGAGCCTGTTCCTCGTCCAGGGGAAGCTCCTCCATGAGGATGGCGGGCGGCAGGAGGGGCCGCAGCTTGTCGATGCGGACGTCGTCGGTAGCAAACATCTCGGGGTGCGGGACTCTAGCGTAATGAGCGTCATCTCGGGTATCGTTCCCAGCATGGAGGCCCGCCCCGGATCATCGGCCGCGCTGTTCGCGTCCCTCGCCCAGCTCAGGAAGAGCTGGATCAAGGGAGGTTGGA
>JAICUB010000039.1 GCA_025936045.1 Polyangiaceae bacterium
CGCCCGTGTTCGTCGCGCTCACGCCCGCTGCGAGCTCGGAGTCGCGCTCGCAGCGGCCGAAGCCCCCCGCGCCGCCCCAGCGCTCGCAAGTTCCCGCGCCGCAGCCGACACCCGCGGCTCCGCCCGTCGCCGCGGAAAAGCGGCCCAAGCCGCGCCCGTCGAGCGCTCCGGCCCCGGTGGACGTCCCTCATAATGCCGCCGAGACGCTCCAGCGCACCCAGCCCGGGACCCACGTCGAGATGGCGAAGGAGATGCTCGCTGCTTTCGAGCGTGAGCTCGCGACGCACCCGAAGCCCCATCGGTCCGGCCGCTTGCACTACGAGTGCGCGCGTCTGTTCGAGTGGCCCCTCGCGGACACGACGCGCGCCGCCGACCATTTCCAGAAGGCGCACGCGCTCGTGCTCGATCATTTGCCGTCCGTGCTCGGGGCGCGCCGCACGCTCGTCGCGACGAAACGCCACCAGCACGCGCTGCCGTTTTTCGACGCCGAGATCCGCCTCACCGCAGACCCGCACCGCAAGGCGGTCGTCTATTACGAGAAGGGCCTCGTACTCGAAGACGCGCTCAACCAGAAACAGCAGGCGCGCGAGGCGTTCGAGGCCGGCCTCGAGCTCGATCCGACGAACCCTTCGCTGCTCAAGGCCGTGGAGCGCGCCGAAATCGCGGCGAAGGCGTGGGACGCGCTCGACAAGACCTACGCGCGCGCGGCGAACGCCGTCACGCAGGATCGGCGGCTCAAGGCGACGCTCATCGCCGAGCGGGCGCGGGTCGTGGAAGGGCGAAAGCGCGACACCCGCTCCGCAACCGAGCTTTACCGGCTCGCGCTCGAGACGGATCCACGCATCACCGGAGCAATCCACGCGCTCAAACGCCTCTGTTACGCCGAGGAGCGCTTCGGGGATCTGGTCACCGTGCTCGCACACGAGGCGGAGCTCGTGAGCGGACCCGAGGCACGCGCGCTGTCGCTCTATCGCGCCGGCCGCGTGCTCTCCGATCGGCTCGGTGCGCTCGACAAGGCTACCGAAGCGTTCGAGAGCGCGGCGCGCGAAGCGCCCAACGACCGTGTCGTGCTCGAGGAGCTCGCTCGCGCCCACGAGCTCGCGAAGCGCTGGCCGGAGCTCGTCGCGGTGCTCGAGCGCCTCGCCGAGCTCTCGAACGGCCCCGCAGAAAAGGTCGGGCTTTTGCATCATATCGGAGAGCTCGCCAAGGAGCGTCTCGGCGACGAGGAGCTCGCGATCACCTGGTTCGAGCGCGCGCGCGCCGTGGACCCGCTGTATTTGCCTGCCATTCAGGCGCTCTCGAAGCTCTACACGCGGCGCGAAAACTGGCAGGCGCTGCTCGCCGTGCACGGCGGCGAAGCCGACCAGGGCCTGGATACGTCGCGTCGCGCGGCCGCCCACGCGCGCATGGCCGAGCTCCTCGAGCACCGCATGAATCGGCCGGACGCCGCAGCGGAGCACCACGCGCGCGCGCTCGGACTCGTGCCGGGCTACGTGACGTCGTTCACGGCGCTCGAGCGCCTACTCCTGCAGGCGCACAAGCACGAGGCGCTCGTCGAGCTCTACGAGCGCGGCGTGGATCTCGCGTCCGACGCGGACAGCAAGATCACGTGGCTCTTCAAGATCGGCCGGCTGCAAGAGGACGTGCTCGGGGAGCCGGCGCGCGCGATGACCGCCTTCCGGCGCATTCTGGAGGTCGACTCGCAGCACCTCGGGGCCATCCACGCGCTCGAGCGCGCGGCGGAACGCGCCGGGCGCTTCAAGGACCTCGTGGCGGCGCTCGAGCTCGAGGTCGCGCGCGTCACCGACAAGCGGCGGCGGCTGGAGCTCTTGCACCGCGCGGGCGAAGTCGCGGAGCTCGATCTCGCCGACGAAGCGCAGGCGCTCGCGTTCTATCGTAAGGCTTTCGAGCTCGAGCACGGCTACTTGCCGGCGCTCGCGGGGCTCGGTCGCCTGCACTACAAGGCGGGCCGCTGGGACGCGCTGCTCGAGACCTATCGCGCGGAGCTCGAGCACACGGCGCCGGGCCCCGGCAGCGCCGCGCTCCACTACAAGGTGGGCGAGCTCTACGAAAATCGGATCGGCCGCGAAGACGAAGCGATCGCGGCGTACCGGCGTGCTCTCGCGGTGGACGCGCGGCACCGCCCGTCGATCCGCGCACTCGAGCGCAAGCTCGGCGAGCGAGGGCGCTTCGACGACCTCGCGCGGCTGCTCGATGCCGAGGTAACGAGCGCGGTCGACCCCTCGGACAAGGCGCGAGCCGCGTTTCGCCTCGGCGAAATTTACGAGAACCGGCTGAAGCAAGCCGACAAGGCGCGTGCCTCCTACGAGCTGTCTCTCGGCGCCGTCCCCGAATTCCGCCCCGCTCGCGAGGGCCTGATTCGGCTTCTCACCGTCGCGCAGGACTTCAAGCGCGTCGTGCAGGAGCTCGAGCACGAGGTGAAGTCCGAGCAGGATCCGGCGCTCGCGGTATCGGCGCTGCTCAGGCAGGGCGAGGTGTATCGCGACGCGCTCGGCGACCCGACGCGCGCGATTGCATGTTTCGAAGCGGTGCTCGAGCGTGATCCCGCGCACGTGGAGGCGCTTTCCGCGCTCGAGCCGCTCTACGTGGATCAAGCCGCATGGGACGCGCTCGCGCGCGTCTACGTGACGGAAGCGCGCGTCCTGTCGGACCCCGGCGCGCGCGTCGCCGTGCTGCGCGAGCTCGCGCGGCTCGAGGAACGACGCGCGGGCGACGACGTGGCGCGCGTGCGCAACGCGGAGCTCATGGTGCTCCAGCTCTCGCCCTCCGATCCGACGGCGCTCGCCGCGCTCGAACGCCTCGCGCTCGGGGCCGGCGATCCCGCGCTCATCGGACAGGTGGACGCACAGCTCGCGAGCTCGGAGCACCCGGCCGTCGCGGCCGAGCACACCACGCGCCTCGCCGAGCTGCTCGAGGCGAGCGGGGACGCGTCCGCCCTCGGCTTGTACCGGGCCGCGCTCAGCCGCGAGGCGGAAAACGTGGCCGCGGCGCGCGGCCTCGCCCGCATGGCCGAGCGGCTGGGCGATCCGAAGCTGCTCGAAGAGGCCGCCTCCCGCATCGTCGCCGTCGCGCTCGATCAGCCGTATGCGGCGCGTCTGCTCGTCCGCGCGGCTGAAGTGCAGGCGGGGACGGGCGATCGCAACGGCGCGGCCTCGCTGCTCGAAGCCGCGCTCGAAGTGAGCCCCGAGCACGAGCTCGCGGCGGCACGCCTCGAGGAGCTCCTGATCGCGGCGGGCGAGGTCGACCGAGCCGTGCGCGTGCTGTCTCAAGCCGCGACGGAAGCCGCTTCGCGCGATCGAGCGGCCGCGCTTTGGATCCGCGTCGCGGAGCTCCACGCCGAACGGCGCCGGGATCTCCAGGCGGCGCTCGCCGTGTTGCACCGAGCCCTCGGTATCTTGCCGGGCCACGTCGGCGTGCTGATGAAGCTCGCCGAGCTCTTCGTGCGCGATGGACAATGGAGTGAGGCCGTCGAGCGGCTACGCCAGGTGACCTCGCAACCGAGCGCGCCGGAGGGCGTGCGGCTCGACGCCCACGCGCGCCTCGCCGCCATCCTCGACGAACGCCTAGGCGATCCCGATCGCGCGCGCGCGAGCGTCGAAGCCGTCCTGGCCGCCAATCCGAAGCACGCCGCCGCGCTCGGCCGCCTCGTGCAGCTCGAGCTGCGCCGCGGTCGGCTCGATGCGGCGGGTGAAGCAGCGTCGCGGCTCGTGCAGGTTTCGGAAGAGCCGGAAGATCGGGTAGAGGCGCTGGCGGCGCAGGGCCGCGTCGAGAAGGCCCGTGGCCGCCTCGGCGCCGCCGGGCAAGCGTTCGCCGAGGCCGTCTCGCTCGCGGGGCTCGATACCGACGCGGCACGCGAGCTCTTGGAGCTCGTGAGCGCCGTCCCGCGCAAAGCCGACGCGCCCACGTGGGACGTATACGCCGCCGCGCTCACTCGGCACGCGGAGACCGGGGGTGAACACGTGCCCGCGGCGCTGTTTCTCGAGCTCGCGCGCGTCTATCGCGAGTTTTTGCAGCGGCCCGATCAGGCGATCCAGGTGCTCGAGCGCGGCGTCGCGCAGAACGACGACACCGAGCTCCACGCCGAGCTAGCCGGGCGCATGCTCGAAGCGGGCAATCCTGCGAAGGCGATTTTGGCCCTCAAACGCGTCTTCGAGCGCGACGTCACCAACGCGGCGGCCTGGCGCAAGCTCTCGGAGTGTTTCAAGACGCTCGGCCGGCGCACCGAGTCGACGCTTGCGCTCGCGCCGCTTGCGGCGCTCGGCCAGGCGAACGATCTCGAACTCGCCACCTTGTCGCACAGCCCCCCGCGTCCCGCCTCCGCCCCGGCGCGTTCGTTCGACCTCGCGGAGCTCGAGAGCATCGCGCTCGTGCCTTCGGGCGACCCGGCTGCACGCCTGCTCGGCGCCCTCTCGGAGGTGCTCGAAAAGGTCTATCCGCCAGAGCTCGAGCGTTTCGGGGTGACCGCTCGCGATCGGCTCGGAGCGCGCTCGACGCACGCGCTCCGCCAGCTCGCCGATCGCGTCGCGGCGATCTTCGGGGTAGGGGAGTTCGACCTCTACTTGCACCATGTGCAAGCCCAGGCGGTCGAGGTCGAATTCACCGATCCGGTGTCGATCCTCGTGCCCCCCTTCGTCCAAAAGCTGAACGAGGCGGGCCAGGTCTTCGTCCTCGCGCGTGTCTTCGCGCAGATCGCGCGGCGCTTGCATCCGGTCGAGCGTCTCGGCCCCGAGGCGCTCGAGCTCTTGCTCGCGGCCGCAGCGCGCGGTGTGGTCTCCGAATTCCCGCCGCCTATCCGCGCGAGCGAGGACGCGGTGAGCGCGCTCGCTCGGCGCGTCTCACGGGCGCTGCCTTGGCTCGGCCGCGGCTCGATCGAAGACGCGGCGCGTGTTTACGCCGCCTCGCCGAGCGTCGACTTCAACGACTGGATCGTGCGAGCGCGACTGAGCGCCGCGCGCGCCGCGCTGCTCGTCGCCGACGACCTGCCGGCCGCGGTCTACGTCACGCGCCAGACCGAGGGCGATCTATCCGGCGCCCATGGCAACGCGCTCGCCGTCGGCACGCGCCTCACGCGGGACCTCATGTCCTTCTGGCTGAGCGACGGCGCGGTCGCGGTGCGGCGGCGGCTCGGCGTGCTCTAGCCCTTGCCGAAGGGCGCCCCGCCGGCTAGAAGGAGCCCCCACCCACAAGCCGACGTGGCGGAATTGGCAGACGCACGTGGTTCAGGTCCACGCGACCGCAAGGTCATGGGGGTTCAAGTCCCTCCGTCGGCACAGTAGTTTCGGAGATTCTCGAGGCGCCGCCGAGTGGCCCTCGAGTTGACCGCCGCGACCCGGCCGGCTTCCATGAGGGGATGGCGCAGAGCATTCGCGTAACCGGCGTCCTCGGAAAATTGGTCGAGCCTGCCGACGGGGCCTCGGGGGCAATCCTGGTGACGATTTCTCCTGCGCCGAGCGAGCCGTGGGCGCGCGTGTTCGCGGAGGAGGTGGCGCGTAACTCGATCGCGGCGCGCATCGAGGATCGCAACGGCGAGCCGGTGATCTGGTTGCTCTGCGAGAGAGGTCGCGTGCAGGAGCGCTACGACGAGCTCAAGATCCTCGTCGAGAGCACCAACGCGCTGATCCATGCCGAGGAGGATGAGATGGGACGCCGCACGCTCACCTCCGTCGAGGCGCAGGCTACCGAGAGCGCGATGATGGACGAGCTCGCGCGTCTCAAGCCGTAAAAAAGCCTTTCCCCCGGGTTTACCGAGGGAAAGGCTTGGTGCGATCGGTGAGTCGCTTCGTCAGCGCGCGCGCTTTTCGTCGCCGTTGCGACCGCCCGGCAGGGGCGGCGGCGCCGCGGAGCGCTTCGAACCGGGAGGCGGCGGCGCGGCGCGGCCCGCCGGATTCGCCTGCTCGTAGCGGCGCCGTTCCTCGAACAAAACCACCTTGATCAGCGACTCGGCGTCCGCGTCGCGAATCACCGGATCGTTCACGTCGATGCTCGGATCCAGAAGCTCGATGAGCGCGAGCAGCGCCGTCGAGAGGTGCGCCTCGTTCGGGAACGAGTCACGAATGCACATCTCGCGCGCTTCGTCCGTGGGCGCCGTCAGCAGCTCGGCGTACATGCTCTCGATCGAGAGCAAGATCGGCGTCGAAAGCTCGCCGTTGCGCGGCGGTAGGCGATTGATCGCCGCGAGGCGCTCGCTGACCTTGCGGCGCGCTTCTTCTTCGGCCGGGGGGCGCGTGCTGGCGGCGTTGTTGCCGCTCGGCGCGGGAACTTCTTCGAGCTCGTCGTCGGTGACCGTCTCTTCGGTGTCCTTCGGCGCTTCGGCCTTGGCGGCGGGCTTCGGCGGGGCGCCACGCTTCGCGTCGGACTTGTCCGCGTCCTTGTCCTGAGCTTTTTCTTTGTCCTTCGCGGCGGCCTGCGCGGCTTCGTCCCGCGCGTCGCCCGGCTCGTCCTCGGGCCACGCTTCCTCACCGACGGCGCTGCCGACGAACCCCGCCGGCTGCGCGAGCTTCGCGAGGATGACCCGCTTGTACACGTGGTCGAGCGGGATGTAGCCGAGCAGGTCCTTCAGCGGGACTACGTCGAGCAAGCCATCCTCGGTGAGCGGCGTCTTTTTGCGGCCGCTCTCGAGGGCGAACTTCACGACGCGCTGAAGCTCGCGCTGCGGCAAGCGCGCAGAGATCGTCTCGAAGGTGATGCCGTCCGTCACGTCCTGCAGCGACAAAAGCGACTCGGAAAGGGCCGCTTCCAAGAGGAACGTCATGCGCGCGACCGCCTGCGCCGCGGGCATGCTCTTGTCGGGGGTCCAAAAGTGCTCCTCGGTGAGGAACGCCCAGATTTTCGTGCGCTCGAGGTAGCGCACGCGATCATCGGCGGGGAAGAGGTCGACGATATCCGCCGGAGTCGTGAGTCCTTCGTCGATCGCGATGCGAAGATCCTCGCTCGCCGACGCCGTCGACTTCTTGCGCACGATGCGCTCGTGCACGCCCGCCGCCTTGATCAGCATCGCGGCGCGCAGATCCGGCGCCTTTTCGAGCCGCTGCATGAGATCGGCCGGCTTGAAGTGGCGCAGGAAATCTTCCGGCTTGCGCCAGCCGTCGGTGAAAGCGCTCACCATCACTCGGGCGAGGTACCGCTCGGCGCCGGTCTTGAGTTCACTCTTGAAGGGCTCTGACATGAAGGCTCCGCGTTGGATGAGCTCGCATCGTACGCTTGCTCGGGCGCTCCCGTCAGCACCCGAATGATCGGCTCTGATATGCTGCTCCGCCGTGAGTTCGAGCCCTGCACATCCGTCCACTCTGGGCCCGGTCGCGCTGGCGAACATCCAGGTCGACGTGACCACGCGCCTCGGTGCGATCACGAAGCCGACGGCGACGGGCATCAAGGGACTCGACGCGCTGCTCTCGGGTGGTCTGCGCCACGGCACCGTGCTCGCGCTCACCGGAGCGCCCGGCGCGGGTCGCACCGCGCTCGCGCTCTCGATCGCCTACATGGCGGCGCGCGCGTCCGCGGGCGTCGTGTTCGCAGCGCGCGGCGTCGACGCAACGGAGCTCGTCGCGCGACTCGCCGCGCGCGCTTTGCGCAAGAGCTACCCGGAGTCCGAGGTAACGTACGGCGATATCCTCGCGGGCCGCGCGTTCGCGAACGACGCCGTGAGGCGGGCCGTGAACGACGCCGTCGACACCGTCGTGCAGAAGGTAGGTGCGCACCTTCACTTCGCACACCTCGACGCTCGTGACTCGATCTCCTCGCTCGTCGAGCGCAGCACTCAACTCTGGGCACGCTACGAGCGTGTTCTTCTGGTCGTCGACGACATCGAAGGCCTTGCCGTGTCCGAGCCGGGCGAGCTCTCCGCGCGAGTGATGAGCGTCGCTTACGAGCTGCGGCGCCTCGCCGACCACGGCTGCGCGGTCGTGGTCACCGGCCTCGAACGCCACGCGGAGTTCATCGCCCCGGCGGCCACGCTGCTCGCCGGGCTCGTGCCGGCGCCAAGTGAGGACGGCCGCGCGGTCCCCCTCGAGGTCGTCGTCCACAAGAACCGGGCGGGCACCGCCGGCCGCTTCAAGCTGCACGCGGTCTATGGAGCAACCGAGTTTTCGGAGCGCTAGAGCGGGCCTCGCGGATTTTTTTACTGGCGCCACTCTTGGCTGGCGCGTGTTCCGCAAATGATGCGAGATAACGCGGGGTTAGCTGCTTCGCCATCGAAAAATTGCGCCTGTTTTGGGCGGCCTCGCGCGATCGCGGTGAATTTTCCGTTTGGTAGGCGTCAGTAGTCCAGTGTAATGAGGCCCCGTGACATGGTTGTCGCGGTTCACCTTGACGCATCGCGTGAGGCGTCTGCGGCACCAAGTCTAAATGATTCGTGGTTCTGTAAAGTTAGCAACGCAGCATATAATATTTTGCGATTAGGCATGGATGCTGCATAAAGCGCGGCGGGCAACAGTGCCCCCATGGTTAACCTAGGTTTCGGAGGAAATTAGATATGAACAAGCTGACTAGCCTACTAGCGATGGTCGCGCTCAGCGCGAGCGTCGCGATGGTGGGATGCGGCGGCGACGACGACGACAACGGTACCGGCGGTACCGGCGGCGCTTCTGCTGGTAAGGGCGGCTCTGCTGGCAAGGGCGGCAGCACGGCCACTGGCGGCAACGCTGGTACGACCAACGGCGGCAAGGGCGGTTCGTCCGGCTCGGCTGGCGCGGGCGCCAAGGGCGGCTCCGGCGGCAAGGGTGGTTCGTCCGGCTCTGCCGGTGAGACCTCCGGCGGCGCTGGCAACGAAGGCGGCGCGGCCACGGGCGGTTCTGCGGGCGCGGCCGAGGGCGGCGCTGGCGGCGCGGCTACCGGCGGCTCTGCCGGTGCGGCCGAAGGCGGCACCGCTGGCGTTGGTGACAACACCAACGGCGGCGCGGGCGCGGGCGGCAACAACAACTGATTTCTGCCCCAGCTTCGCCGCGGATTGCTCGAGCATCCGGGGCTTAGCTCGCAACAACGCGAAAGGGCGCGACGACGGTCGCGCCTTTTCTTTATTTGGGTTACGAGAAAGAGCGACTGATGCGTGACGTGCGCGCTCTCGGCGGCCTCCTCGTCGTGCTCGGTTGCGCGAGCGCTCCGTCGCCGCGAGCTCCAGGGTCTGCAGTCGAGTTCGGCGAAGTATTGCCGTCCGGCTTCGAATCGCTCGGTCGGGTACACGCCGAGTGTCGCGTCGTCCCGCGAGACCGGAAGCTCGAGGGCGTTCCCGTCACGAGTCTCGCGTGCCGGCGGAGCGAGCTCGAGCGCGCGCTCGTCGAACAGGCGAACGCGCGTGGCGGCTCGCTGCTCGCAGACGCGCGCTGCCGAAAATCCGGGGCTCGGCTGGCATGCACGGCGCTCGTTGCGCGGCCGGCGAACGGCGCGTTGACGACGAGCCGGGCCTCCGCGCCCGAGGACGACGGCCTTCCCGCCACCGTCGCAAGCCACGTCTTCATCGACCTCGAGGCACATACAGCACGCTTCGAGCGCGGCGCGCGTTCGGCAAGCGCCGTCACCGAGTTCGCGGCGCTGCCGGTGGGACACGTCGAGCTCGGCGTGATGCGCGCGCGCTGTGACGAGCGCGCATGCGACGACGGCCAAGCGCGTGCGGGCCTCCGCCTCGCGGCCGGCGGACTCGGTGTTTCGGATCTCGCCGGGGTGCGCTGCTTTGCGCTCGACGGCGAACGCTCGTGCGTCGGCACGCTCGGCGTGAGCGAACGCGATCCCGACACCGATGCGAGCGCGCGCTGACGAAGGGCGCGGCGCGCACTACGCGCGACGCGTCGCCATCAGCACGAGAAATCCGCCGAACCAGCGCAGCGGGCTGCGTGTGACCACGCGCTCGGCGCGCGCGAGGGTCGAGCCGAGCAGTGGGACGCGGTGAACGAACGCCGCGGGCGTAAAGACGCGCAAGCCCCGTACCTCGTCGAGCTCGAGCGTCTCCGGGAGGAGGGAACGCAGCCGATGCGGCGCGTCCCAGCGGGTGAACACGTCCGCTTCCGAGCGACCGTCGGAGATCTTGCCGGGCCCGCCCAAACGCTTCGCGAGAAAGCGCAGGCTCCAAGGGTTGTAGAGCTCGGCGAGGACGCGCCCGCCCGGCCGGCACACGCGGGCCATCTCGCGCAGCGCCAGAGCGAGATCCGGTACGTGCGCGAGCACCTTGAAGCTCACGACCAGATCGAACTCTGCGTCGGCGTAGGGGAGCGCCGTCGCGCTCGCTTCGTGCACCGTGAGCCCGCGGGAGCGCGCTTTTTCCAGCATGCCGGGCGACAGATCGATCCCCTCGGCGCGTCTGGCCGCACCCGCGAGCCGCTCGAGGATGAGCCCCGTCCCGCATCCGACTTCGAGCACGTCGCGGCCCCCGGCGAGCGGGAGGGCCACGTCGAGCTCGAGCTCGTCGAGGAGCGCGTGATAGCCGTGGTGGCGCTCCTTTTCGTAGCGCGTCGAGAAATCGTCGTAGTAGGCGCGCGCGCGGCTGTCGTCGTCGATCGTCACGAGAGGAGCCCATCGTAGAGGAGCTCGTACGCGGCCGCCATGCGTTCACGGCTGAAATCGGCCCGTGCGACCGCGCGCGCCGCCGCGCCGAGCGTTCGGCGCTCGCTGGCGTCGGCGAGCAACCGCGCGAGCTCCTCGGCAAGCGATGCGACGTGTGCCTGAACGGCGCGGGCGCCGCCGTTCGCCGCGAGCTCGGCGGCGGGCGTGCCCTCGGCGACGAGCACCGGACGCCCGAGCGCCATCGCTTCGAGTAACACGAGCGGGTAGTCCATCTTCGCGTACGCGACGGTCGACGGCAGCGCGACCACGTCCGCCGCGGCGACCAGCGTCAAAATCTCCGAAGTTTCCCCCACGAAGCGCACGCGCGCGTGGGTCGCGAGCTCCCGCGCGCGCTCGCGCAGCACGGCTTCCCTCGTGCGAGCAGCGTGGGTTTTCGGCCGGCAAGCGAGCGCGAGTTCGACGTCCGGCGGCAGCGCCGCGTGCGCTTCGAGCACGAGGTTGGCGGCGTCCCCGAACTCTAGATCACCAGGATAGAGCACGAGCGGCGCGTCGCGCGAAATGCCGAGGGCCGCGCGCAGGCGGGCTTTTTCGGCGTCGCTCGGCGGCTCGAGCGGCGGCACCGCGGGCGGGATGCGGGCGAGCCGTTCGCGCGCCACCCCCGCGTCGAGGAAGCGCCGCTCGGTGTGTCGCGAGAGCACCACGACTCGATCGCCGAACAGCACGCGCGCGACGTCCGCGCCGTCGTCCGGGACGCTGCACACCGTTTGCACGGTACGCATGCGGCGGGCAGCTGACGCGAGACGCGCCACGCTCGAGGTTTTCGGGTTCGGAGCGAAGAAGAAATGCCACGCGTCAGCCCGGGCGCCCGCGAGTAAACGCAGGAGAACGCGGCCGTTTTCGCGCAGGCCGGGACTGAAGGCGCCGCGCGCGTCGGGGTGCAGCGGCTCGATGCGAGCGCGACCGAGCGCGCCCGCGTCGCGACGCCGTCCGAAGGCGACGGCGTCGTAGCGCGTGAGGCCGAGCGCGAGATCGCGCACGAGGTTCTTGCTCGAATCGTTCCAGGGCGGGCCGAGCGGCTTGCTGACGAAAAGAACGCGGGGCACTGCGCGAAGGCCTCGAGCCTAGGCCCAGTCGAACGCGATCGGGACGTCGACCGCAGGGAGCAGGCTCAGCCGTACGGGGCAGTTGTTGGCGCGCTCTTCGAGGGCGGCGCGGGCCGTGGCGTCGATGCCCGCGGCCTGGGCGCCCGGGATCGTGAGCTTCACGTCCAGGCGCGCGACGCGGCGCGGCGGTGGCGTCATGTGCTTCACGACCACGATCGTCATGCCCTCGAGCGGGAGGTTCCGGTCCTTGGCGAGGATACCCATGGTGGTGGCCATGCAGGTGCCGAGCGCCGTCGCGAGCAGATCCGTGGGCGAGAAGCTCGCGCCGCGGCCCTGGTTATCGACGGGCGCGTCCGTCTCGAGCGCGACGTTCGACGGGCCGTGCACGGCGCGGCAGTGAAGCTCGCCGGTGTAGGTGATGTCGATGCGTACCAAGCCGCTTGCCTCCGGTAGGGGAGACACGTAGCACTAACGCCGCTTGGAGATCCTCCTCGTTCGACACGGTGAGAGCGTCGGTAACGCGCAAGACCGCATGCAGGGCCGTTCGGATTTCCCGCTCACGGACCAGGGCCGCGCGCAAGCCAAGCGCCTGGGGGGCTGGCTCTCCGCCCTCGGGCTCGAGTGGCACGCGCTCTACGCGTCCCCGCTCGCGCGGGCGTGGGAAACGGCCGCGATCGTGCGTGCCGAGGCGAACGGCCCCGAGCCCTCGGCCGAGCCCGGGCTCGCCGAGGTGCACGCCGGCAGTCTCGAGGGCCTGACCTACGTCGAGATCGTCGAGCGCCACCCGAGCTACACCTCGCGCGGCGTCGGCGGCATCGGGGATTTCGCCGAGTTCGGCGGCGAGAGCTACGACGAGGTGCAGGCCCGCGCCGAGGCCGTGTATCGCCGGCTCGAAACGAAACATCGCGGCCACGCCGAGCGCGTCGTCTGCGTCGGTCACGGCGGGCTGAATTTCCAGCTGTTGAAGCGCCTGATCTGCGATCCGGTGCCGCGTGTGTGCATCGTGCGTATGGGCAACTGCTCGGCGACGCTCGTCCGGTTCCGCGAGCGGCGCGGCAAATTCATGGGTGAAATCGTGTGGCACGTGCCCGTCGAGCTCATGGGCGGGACGAGCCGTGAAGGGGCGCCCGTCGCATGATCGAGCTCGCCTTCGCCGAAGGCACGCTCGAAGTGCGCGGCTTTCGGCCGGACGACGCCGTGCCCCCGGAGTGCCGCTGGGACGCGCGAAGCGCCTGTCATCGCGCGCCCGCTCGCGCCTACGCCGATGTCGTGCTCGAGCTCCGTCGCCAAAAGCTCGCCTACGACGATCGAGCCCGCCGCTACGTCGAACTCGAGTCGAAGCTCGCGCTCGAGCGCGCCGCGCGGCCGTTTCAAGAAGAGGCGCTCGACGCGTTTCGCAAGGCGAACGGTCGCGGCGTCGTGGTCCTGCCGACCGGCGCCGGTAAAAGCCACGTCGGCGTACTCGCGATCGACGATCGCCGCCGGAGCGCGCTCGTCGTGGTCCCGACGCTCGAGCTCGTGCGCCAATGGTACGACCTCTTGCGCACGAGCTTCGCGACCGAGGTCGGCATCGTCGGCGGCGGCTCGCACGAGCTCCGCGCGCTGACGGTCACGACCTACGACTCGGCGTACCTGCACATGCAGCATTTCGGCGCCCGTTTCGGCTTGGTCATCTTCGACGAATGCCATCACCTGCCGGGCGCGACGTACGAGCTTGCGGCCGAGCTCTGCCTCGCGCCGTTCCGGCTCGGGCTCACGGCGACCCCCGAACGCCCCGACGGCCGAGACGCGCGGCTCGACACGTTGATCGGCCCGGTCGTCTACCGGCGAGACATCATCGAGCTCGCGGGCGAGTACCTCTCCGAATACGAGGCCGTGCAGGTGGCGATCGAGCTCTCGCCCGAGGAACGCAGCGAGTACGACGAGAACCGCAAAATTTACCTGGATTTCGTGCGTTCGCAGGGCATTCGGTTTTCGAGCCCGAGCGGCTGGAACGACTTTCTCATGCGCGCGTCGCGCACGCCGGCGGGTCTCCGCGCGCTCGCGGCGTACCGGCGGCAACGTGAGCTCGCGCTCGCCGCGGCACGCAAGCTCGAATACCTCGAAATGCTGCTCGAGCGGCACCGTCGCGATCGCACTCTGATTTTCACGCAGGACAACGCGACCGCGTACGCGGTCTCCCGCCGCTTTCTCGTGCCGGTGATCACGCACCAGACCAAGGTGCGCGAGCGCAGCCAAATTCTCGAGCGCTTCGCGCGGGGCGACTACGGCGCCGTCGCCACGTCCAAGGTGCTGAACGAGGGCGTCGACGTCCCCGACGCCAACGTCGCCGTCGTGATCAGCGGCAGCGGCTCGGTGCGCGAGCACGTGCAGCGCCTCGGCCGCGTGCTGCGCCGACGCGAGGGTAAGCAAGCGATTCTCTACGAGCTCGTCTCGACGGGCACGAACGAGGCATACACGAGCGAGCGCCGTCGCGCCCACTCCGCGTATCAGTGATGTTGAGCCCCGAACACGTGCGCGTCCGCCGGCGCGGAGCCGAGCTCCAAGTGCTCGGGCTCTCGGGGGAGCTCAAAGCACGCGCGGTCGAGCTCGCGCGCGACGTGCGGGCGCTCGCCGTCGAGCACGTCGGCCGGAGCCGCGAGGAGCTCGAGGACGCCTGGTCCGCGCTCGAGGTCGCTCCGCGCGAGCGCAAGATCCTGCTCGGCCTCGCGAAGCTCGTCGGGGACGACTGCGAATTCGAGGCGGGCGACGCGGAAGAGGCCGCGGGCCTGCGCGAGGAGTTGTTTGGGCTTGCCGCCACGCTGCGGCGCGACGCGGACGGCAGCTTCGACCGCACGGCCGTGATGGCGGACGTGGCCGCGCGCCGCGGTGTCGAACCGAGCGCGCTCGAAGCCCTACTCTACGCGGATTTGCGCGGAGCGCAGCGCCTCGTCGGCTGCAACGCCCCCGACGCGGCGCGCCTCGTCGAACGCTACGAGCAAGCGCAGGTGCAAGCAGTGCTGCTCCGGGCCGTACGCGTCGTCGCCGAGGTGCGTTGCGCGAGCGGGGACGCCTACCGGACGCTGTTCCAAAAACTCAAATTCCGGCGGCTCATGCACCGCGTGACGCCGCTCGAAGCGGGGGGCTACCGCATCGAAATCGACGGCCCGTTCAGCCTGTTTCAAGGCGTCGCCAAATACGGGCTCGAGCTTGCTCTCATGCTTCCCGCGCTCGAAGCCTGCACGAGCCTCACGCTGCTCGCGGAGGTGCGCTGGTCGAACCGCGGCAAGCCGCTCGCCTTTCGCTACGAGCCCCGAACCCGGCTCACGAGCCTCGACAAGCCGTCGGTGCGCGACGAGGTGCAAGAGCTCCTCGACGGCGTGCGCGGCCTCGAAACCGAATGGAACGCGAAGCTCGCCGACCGCGTGCTCGATTTGCCGGGTGCGGGCGTGTGCGCGCCTGACATCGTGCTCCGGCGCGAGCGCGACGGCGCGGAGGTGCTCGTCGAGGTGCTCGGCTACTGGAGCCGCGCGAGCGTGTGGAAGCGCGTGGAGCTCGCCCAACGCGGCCTCGGAGCGCGGCTCTTGTTCGTGGTAAGCTCGCGGTTGCGCGTGAGCGAGGAGGTGCTCGAGGAGACGGAGGAGGCCGCGCTCTACGTCTACAAGGGCCGCATCAACGCGCGCAGCGTCGTTCGCCACGCGGAGGCACTCTCGGCGCGGGCGTGAGGCGCATCGCTCAGATTGGACCGATGCAGAGGTCCGTCACGGAGTGCGAATCGCAATAGTCGAGGACGCACGCCGTGAGCGCGTTGTCTTGCGTGGGGCACGCATCGAGCGCGCACATGTCGCCGGCCTTCGCCCGACACTTGAGCAAGCTCGAAAACGCTCCGGAGCAGCGCGCGGCTTCCGCTTGCGAAATCACGTCGTCGCAGAACGCTTGGCAGCTCTGGCCGAGGGCCACGCCCATGCAGCGCGCGCAGACCTTCTCGCAGAGGGAGGCTTCGTCCGGTGATGCGGTGTCGGGCGCCGTCTGAGCCTTGGTGGGATTTTGGCCGACTTCGGAGTCGACCGTGTCGGCGGCACCCGCGTCGGTCCCGTCGTGCCGCACGGAAATTCCGCCGCAGGCGAGCGCCGCGAGCGCGGACACGAGGGCGACTGCGAGCCGCCGCGTTTGCGACGCGCGGCGCCGGGCACTACGCTCGTTCGGTGTCGCCCCGCGCCCCGAGCGAGCCGAGAGCGTGACCAGAGTAGCCGTCGTCGGCGGTGGCATCGCAGGCGCGAGTATCGCGCTTTTTCGCGCGCGGCGCGGCGACGACGTGACCTTGTTCGAGGCGTCGCCCGTGCTCGGCGGGCAGCTCTCCACGCTGCTCGACGGCGGCTTCGTCGTGGAGCAGGGCGCGGAAGGGTTCGTCGCAGCCAGCGAGTCGGTCGGCGCGCTCGCTGGCGAGCTCGGCATCGAGGCGCGCATCGTGGGGCAGCTCACGACCAAGTCGTACGCCTTCGACGGCACCAAACTCCACGCGCTCGCGCGCGGTGAGGCCGCCCAGTTTCTCGGCTTCCAGGTGCCCCAGCGGGCGCTCGGACAGGGCATTCGTGCGTTCGCGACCGGCATGAGCGAGCTCGTCGAGTCGCTCTCCCAAAAACTCCGCACCATCGTCGACGTCCGTGTGAGCTCACCCGTAAAAGAGCTCACGTTGCGCGGCGGCGCGCCGGTCGTCGCCGTCGGTGACGCCGAGCTCGCCGTGGACCGCGTCTTCGTCGCGACGAGCGCTCAGCGTGCTTCGGAGCTGCTCGCGCCGAGCTTCGGTGCGCCGGCCGCCGAGCTCGGTTCCGCTCGGACGGTCTCGAGCGTTACCGTCTCGCTTGCGTACGAGCGCGGGTCGATCGAGCACGCGCTCGACGGCACGGGTTTCGTCGTCGCGGAGGGCGCCCAGCGCGAGGGCTTCCGTGCGTGCACGTTCACGACGTCGAAGCTCCCGGCGCGCGCGCCGGACGGCTACGCGCTCCTGCGCGCGTTCTTTCGTCCGAGTGGCGACGACCTCGCGACGCTCGACGACGCTGCGTGGGCGCGGCGCGCGGAGCGGGGAATTGCCGCGGCGCTCGCGCCGCGAACGGCGCCCGAGCGAGCCTGGGTAGCGCGCTGGCCTGCTGCGCTCCCCGTGTTCGACGCCGAGCATCGCGCGCGGGTCGCGGCGCTCGAAGCAGCAATCGCCGGGTCCGGCGTGTTCGTCGCAGGCGCGGCGTTCCACGGCTCGGGCATCGATGGAGCGCTCGCGTCGGCGCGTCGCGTCGCAGAACACAGTGTGTGACATGACGCACATCTCGGCCCGGCGGGCGTCACCGCAGCACTGCGTTAACGCCGGAAATTGCGCGCGTGAGCGCACGAATCCCGCGTTGCGGCTGCTGAAGTCCGCGTGATAGCGTCCACCTACGATGGACTCCCGGGAAATGGAGACGCTGGTCCAGCGCCTCGTGCAAAACCCGCACGATCAGGACGCGATCAGACTGGCGCACTCCGCGGGTCAGCGAGACCCGAAGTCTTACGCGATGTTGCTCGAGAAGGTCGGGACGGCCACGGCCGACCCGGCGTTCGCGTGCCACTGGCTTACAGAGGCCGCCAATGTGTGGTCCGTGACGCTCGGCGACGCGCATCGGGCCGCGCGTGCCCTGATGATTGCCATCGACCGCGACCCCACCCAGCAGATCCCCGCCGATAGGCTCGCCGACCTCTACCGGGAAAAAAACGATACGAAAGCACTCGTCGCGCTGCTCGAGCGGCGCGCGAAGGCGCTCGCGCCGCTCGCCCAGCAGGACGCGAACGTACGCCAGCAGCTCGCGCTCTTGCACGAGGAACTCGGGCGCCTCTGGTCGGGTGAGCCGCTCGTCCAGCCGAAGAAGGCCATCGAGAACTTCCGCCGCGCCGTCGAGCTCGATCCGGCAAATCAGTTTTCGATTTACTCGGTGCGTGAGCTCTTGAAGGGCGCCGAGCAGTGGGCCGAGGCGATTCCGTATTTCGAGATGGAGCTCCGGCTCGTCGATGATCGCGAGCGCCGCGTCGCGCTTCGTCAGGACGAAGGTGAAGTGCGCAAGAAGGCGCGCGACTTCGCCGGTGCCGTTCAGGCACTGCGCGACGCGCGTGCGATCGAGGGCGGCGCCGATCCGACGCTGCGGCAGCTGCTCGGCACGGCCATTCTCGAGTGGGAGCAGTCGGGCCAGCGTGTGGGCGCGCAGGACGCGAACGAAGCCGCGCTGCTTTTCGTGTCGCTCGCCGAGGAGTACCCGGGCGAGCACGGCTTGAGCTACTCGCTCTGCGCGCTCGAGCTCGAACCGAGCAACGATCGCGCCGTCCAGCTCGCGATGTACTACGCCGACCAGCTCGGCCGCTCCGAGGAGGCTGCTCAGCGCGCCGCGGCGTACGTCGGCGCCAATCCGAACGGCCCGCTCGCAGCGGACGCCCGGGCGGTCGCGCAGCGCTTCGGGCAGCCGATTCCGGCCGCGCCCACGCCGCGCGCCGCGCGCAGCGTTTCGGTGCCACCCGCGCAGCGCAGCTCGGGCGGGCCGACGCCGGGCTCGTTCGCCGGACAGACTCCGGGCTCGTATTCGGGTCCGCCGCCGGCACAGCCGGCAACGCCGCCGGTGAATCAGGACGAAGTCGCGGCGCTCGTCGAGCAAGCCCAGGCGCTCGCGCGCAAGGCGCGCAAGAACGACGCCGCGCAGAAGTACCGCGAGGTGCTCGCGCTCGAGGTTTCGAACCTCGACGCCATCGCGTTTCTCGAGCCGTATCTGAAGCAGCTGCGCAAGTTTGCCGAGCTCCGTGACCTCCTGCGGCGCGCCGCGACCGACGACGGCATCGACATGGATCAGCGCGTCGCGTGGCTACGTGAGGCTGCGGGCCTTTCGGAGACGCAGCTCCGCGATCCGAACAGCGCGGTCGCCGTGCTCGAAGAGCTGCTTGCGCTCGATCCCGAGAGCGAAGACGCGCGCTCGAGCCTCAAGCGCTTGCTCGAGCGGGCCAACCGCTGGGACGATCTCGCGCGCGTGCTCGAGCAGGAAGCCGAGCTCATCGCCGACGTCGAGGCCCGCATCACGGCAGAAAAGGGCGTCGCGCGTATCCACGAACAGAAGCGGAAGGATCCGATCGGCGCGGGCGAAGCCTGGACGCGCATCGCCGCCCTCGTGCCGGAGGACGACTCCGCGCTCGAGACGGCCATCGAGTTTTTCGAGCGCGGCGAGCGCCCGGATCGCGCTGCGCAAGCCATCACCGACGCCCTGCCCGCGATCGCGAACGACGAGACGCGCGCCTCCATGCTCGACAAGCTCGGCGAGCTGCGCCTGCTGGCGGGCGAAGTCTTGCCCGCCGGTGAAGCATTCGCGGAGTCCGCCGCGCTCACGAAGAGCGGCACGCTCTGGGAAAAGGCGGAGAAAGCGTTCGCGCAAGCCGAGGTCTGGGAGCAGGCGGCAAGCGCGGCGGGCGAGCGCGCGGAGCTCGCCGACAGGCCTTCCGAGAAGGCCAAGCACTTTGCGATGGAAGCCGCCTACCTCACCCACGCGGGTGACGGCGCGGGCGCCGTCGAGCGGCTCGAACGGGCGACGGAGCTCGATCCGATCAACGACGACCTCGCGCGCGACCTCGAGGAGCGATACGAGGACGCCGAGCGCATCGAGGATCTCGTCGCGTTTCTCTTGCGCCGCGCCGGCCAGCTGCCGTCGGGGCCCACCCGTTCGGGCTTGCGCAGGCGCGCGGCGGACGTACAGCGCGACCGCCTGGGCGACGGCGACGGCGCGCGTGAGACGCTGCTCGCGCTGCTCGAGGACGGCGACGACGTCGATGCGCTCGGCTGGCTCGCCGACGACGCCGAGCAGCGGGGCGACCCGTCGGCCGCCGTCGATTTCCTCGGCCGTCTGAGCCGAGCGACCACCGAAACGGACCAGAAAATCGCCGTGCTCTTGCGCGAGGCCGCGCTCTTCGCCGGCCCGCTCACGGATGCCGAAGAGGCGATTTCGCGCTACCGCCGCATCCTCGACGACCTCGACGCCCAGCACGACGAAGCGCTCGCGAAGATCGCCGAGCTCTACGAGGGGACGGACGCTCCGGGCGACGCTGCGGACGCGCTCGAACGGCGGCTCAAGAGCACGAGCGACGACGCGGTCAAGCTCGAAGTCGCCAACAAGCTCGCCGATCTCTACGAGGGCCCGCTCGACGAGCCGAAGGCGGCCGTGCGCTCGCTCGACGTGGTGCGCTCGCTCGACGCCGAGGATTTCGGCGCGATTCAGCGCTTGGCGGAGCTCTGCGAGCGGATCGAAGACTGGCCGCGCGTCGCCGAGCACCTCGCGCAGCTGATGGAGGTCGAAGGCGACGACGAAGAAGTGAGTCGCATGACGCGCCGCCGCGCCGAGATCCTGCACCAGAAGGTCGGCAAGGGCGACGAGGCGTTGAACGCGCTGCTCGAAATCGCCGATCGCGGCGACGCCCCGTGCCGCGAAGAGTACGTGAAGCTCGGCGACGAGCTCGGTTGGAAGGGCATCGTCGCGGTGAAGCTCGTCGAGTGGAACCTGTCGTCGCCGTCGGGTCCCGACCGCACGTCCGCGCTGCGTGGCGCATTCGATCGTTTCCTCGAGGTCGATCGAAAGACGGACGCTGCCGCGGTCGGCAAAGAGGTCGCGCGCGCGAAGGGCACCGATGCCGAGTTCGCCAAACGGCTCGAAAAGCTGGCCGTCGAGCTCACCGACCTCGACGTGCTCGCCGTGGCTCACGACCTGCTCGTGCAGGATCTGACCGGGCCGGCGCGCGCCGAGGAGTTCGTGCGGCAGGCCGAGGTTCTGGTCGACTGCGGCGTCGACAGCGAGGCGTCGATTCATCACGGCGAACAAGCGCTCACGAGCGTGCCGCCGAGCGAGGTCGAACCTCTTCTCGTGAGGCTCGCGCAGCTCTGCACCGATCGCGGCCGCATCATCGAAATTTACGAACGGCAGGTGACACGCTGCAAGAACCCGGCAGACCGCCTGGCGGCCCTCGCGCGGGCGGCGCGCATCGCCGCCGAACAGGGCGACCTCGAACGCGCTCGCGGCTTCTTCGACATCGTGGTCGGCTCCGGCGCGACGGAAGACGCGATCGAGTCGCTCGAAACCGCGGCGCGCGCCGGCGACGCCGAAAAGGGAGGCGATCAGCTCAAGCGCACGTTGGCCGAATCGCTCGCGGGCGGCGGGCAGGGCGCGCGCGACGGCGGGCGGACGCGCAGCAGTATGCTGGCGCGGGCGGCCCGACTTGCCTTCAACGATCTCGGCGATCGCGAGCAGGCCTTCACCTGGCTCGGCGACGCCATCATCGCGCACGTCGGCGATGAATGCCTCGATCAGCTCGAGCTCTTCGCGGGCGAAGTGGGGGACATGAAGCGCGCCGAGACGGTGCTCACTCGCGCGCTCGAAGAGGTGTTCGACGGTCCGCTCGTGCGTAAGCTCCTCGCTCGCCGCGCGTCGATCCGGCGCGACCAGCTGTCCGATCCCCCGGGCGCGGCGACGGATCTACGGCGCCTGCACGACCTGTCGCCCTCGGACGCCGACGTGGTCGAACAGCTGCTCCGCCTCTACACCGAGCTCACCGACTGGCGCGGTATGGTCCAGCTCTACGAAGACCAAATCCTGCGCGGCAAGGACCCGGCGGTGCGCGCCGAGCTCGCGCGCAAAGTGGCCCGGCTTTGGGAGGAGAAGCTCGACGACCCGCGCGAGGCCGCCGACGCCTGGCGCCGCGTCTTGCGCATGAAGCAGGGCGATCCGGAGGCGACCGAGGGCCTCGAGCGGGCGAAGTCGGGCATGCTCAAGCGCCCGAAGCAGGACCCGAGCGCGGTCGAAAATCCCGTGCCGGCCGCGCCCGCCACGCCGTTGAACGGCGAGGCGGAGGTGACGACAGCTGCGCCCGAGCCGCCCAAAGAGCCCGAAGAGGCGAAAGCGGCTAGCGCGGACGAGGGTAAGAACGGCAAGAAAAAGAAGAAGCGTGAGTCGAAGGCGCCGAAGGCCGACACCAAAGCGGAGACGCCCGTGTCCCCCGACGCGAGCGCAGAGACCGAGCACGCCGCGCCCGCGGCGGACGACATGGCCGGCGTCGATGATCTCGTCGGAGGCGAGGTGGACGACGGCGTGACGATGGCCAAGGGTATGAACGCGGCCGCCGCCTTGCTCGCGGGTGAAAGCGTCGCCGCGTCACCGCCGCCGCCTCCGGTCGGGAACAACGGTCCGCGTCTCGCTCCGCCGCCGCCGTCGGGTACGACTCGGCCCCCGCCGTCGTCATCCTCCGGCGTGACGCGTCCCCCGCCGCCGCTTCCGCCGCCGTCGAGGGTGCCGCCTCCGCCCCCGGGCGCGCGGCCGCCCCTGCCGCCGCCCGGTACCGCGGCGCGCCTAGCGCCCCCGCCGCCGTCCGGCACACGGCCTCCGCCATTGCCCTCGAGCATCGAGGAGGACGGCGAGGACGTGGACGACGCCGAACTCTTCGAAGACAGCAAGGTGTAGCTCCGGGTGCGGCGCAGCCGCAGGGCTGCGCGCCGCGCTCAGGCGCCGAGCGTCAGGGTGCCGCGCGCGCCGTCGAGCGACGCGGGCAACCCGAACGGCAGCGGCTCGTTCAGCGTGCCGTGCCCGAAGGGAAGCCCCGCGACGACGGGCACGCGCAGCCCGGCGAGTTTCTCACGCAGCACGCTCTCGACGCGGGTGCCGCTCGAAGGCGGGCAATCCGTGAAGTCACCGACGACGACGCCCGCGACCGCGTCGAAACACCCTGCTGAAAACAGCGAGGTGAGCAGCCGATCGACCCGGTAGGCGCTCTCCGTCACGTCCTCGAGCGCGAGCACCGCTCCGTGCGGCACGCGGAGCCGCCCCCCGCTCGCGCAAGCCGCGAGGAGCGACAGGTTCCCGCCGACGAGCGGCCCGCGCGCACGTCCCGGCGTCCAACACTCGAGCCCACCGAGCTCGCGCCGCGCCGAAGGCGCTTCGAGCGCGCGCCGAAAGGTCTCACGCGCGCGGGCGTCGCCTTGGCCGAGGCCGCCGACGTTCGCGGCGTGCAGCGAGGACACGCCTGCGCGCAGCGCTTCCACGTGAAGGGCCGTTGCGTCCGAGAAGCCCACGAGCCACTTGGGATACCGGCGCAGCGCTCCGAAATCCGTGCGTTCCACCACGCGCGTGAGCCCGAAACCGCCGCGCGCGACGAGCACCGCCCCGAGGCCGGGGTCGGCGAGACAGCGCTCGAGCTCCGCCAGTCGCCGCGCGTCCGAACCCGCGAGGTACCCCGTTCGCTCGAAGAGGCCGGGATCGAATTCGACCTTGTACCGCTCGGCGAGCCAGCCGAGCCCGCGGAAAACCAGGGCGCGATTGCACGGTCCGGCCGGCGCAATCACCGCCACCCGTGCCCCCGCGCACAGCGGTGCTGGAACGATGGGCGCGAAATCCTCGGGCAAAGGCGCGCGGGTAGTACTACTACTCCGGACCTTCGGATGGCAGAAAAGTCCGCGCTTGCACGCTTTGCCGACGTGGCGACCGGGCGCGGCTTGCCGCTACTCCGTCGCGTGCTCGCCGGCGCGCAACGCGCCGCCGACGAAGTGACGGAGCGGCTGCTCGGCTCGGACTTCGAAGAGCGCTTTCGCGTGCTCGCCGATCGCTACGAGCAGCTCGGCGGGGATCCGTTCGGTTTCAACCCCGAAGCCGTTCGCGCCGCCGCGCTCGCGTCGGCCTTCTTTCATCGCGCTTATTTTCGCACCGACGTTTACGACGTCGATCGAGTACCCGCGGGGCGCGTGATACTCGTCGCGAATCACTCGGGACAAATCCCGATCGACGCGGCGATCATCGGGTGCTCGCTCTTCTTCGACGCGAACCCGCCGCGCATCACCCGCGCGATGGTCGACAAATGGGCCGCGACGCTGCCTTTCGTCTCGACGTTCTTCAGCCGCATGGGCCAAGTCGTCGGCCTGCCGGAGAACGCTCGGCGCTTGCTCAACATGGGCGAGCTCCTGTTGGTGTTTCCGGAAGGCGTGCGAGGCGTCTCGAAGCCGTTCGAGGAGCGCTATCAGCTGCAGGAGTTCGGGCGCGGCTTCATGCGCCTCGCGCTCGAGACGAAGACGCCGATCGTTCCGGTTGCGGTCGTGGGCGCTGAAGAGCAGTACCTGAGCTTCGGGCGGGTCTCCTGGGCGGCGCGCGCGTTCGGCTTGCCCGTGTTCCCGCTCGTGCCCCAGCTGCTCTTGCCGGGCGGGCAGCTGCCCCTGCCGACGAAATACCGGCTGTTTTTCGGCGAGCCGCTCTACTTCGAGGGCGATCCCGACGACGCGGCGGGGGTGGCGGACAAGGTGTTTCTCGTGCGCGAGGCCGTAGCGCACATTCTGAGGCGTGGTCTCGCGCAGCGGCGGAGCATTTTCCTGTGACTCAGCCGCCGCCTACGCCGTTCGTCGCCGACGACGGAGCCGTCGTCATCACGGGCATCTGCGGCCGGCTCGGCCGCCGTCTCGCGCGCAAGCTCCACCGCCAAAGCCGCGTGATCGGCATCGATCGGCGCTCGTTCCCCGATCGCCCCGCGGATGTCGAGCACCATGAGCTCGATCTCAGAAGCGCCCGCGTCCGTGACATTTTTCGCGACGGCGTGCGTGCCCTCGTGCACCTCGGCGTCGTGCACGATCCGCGCGGCGACAGCGCCGAACACCACGCCTCGAACGTCGCCGGTTTGCAGAAACTCCTCGAATACGTCGAGTACTTCGGGATTCCGAAGGTCGTCCTGCTCTCGAGCGCGAACGTTTACGGACCGCGCCCCGACAATCCCCAGTTTTTGAGCGAGGACGCGCCGCTGCTCGGCGCCGGGCCGTTCAGTCGCATCCGCGACCTCGTCGAGCTCGACATGTGCGCGCAGTCGTTTTTTTTGCGGCTGCCCGCGGTAAAGACGGTGATTTTGCGGCCGACGCACATCCTCGGCACGGTGCGCAACGCACCGAGCAACTACCTCCGGCTCTCCGTGGTTCCCACGTTGCTCGGCTTCGATCCGATGCTTCAAGCCGTGCACCAGGACGACGTCGTGCGGGCGATCATGCTCGCGCTCGCTCCGACGGCGCGCGGTATCTACAACATCGCGGGGCCGCCGCCGGTGCCGCTCTCGCGCGTGATCGAGCTCCTCGAGCGCCAGACGGTGGGTGTTCCGCACACGGTCGCGCGCCTCGGGGTCGAACGGCTGTTCCGCTGGCGCGTCACCTCGTTTCCAGCCCCTGAGCTCGACTTCATCCGTTACGTCTGCATGATCGACGACTCGCGCGCGCGTCGCGACCTCGGCTACGCTCCCACCCACGGGCTCGTGGCAACACTGTGCGCGGTGGACGAGGAGCGATGGCTCGGCTGACGGGGTGGGGAAGAGCGCGCGTTTTGCCCCTTCTCGGCCTGACGTGCGCCGGCTGCCCCGCTGCGCCCAAGGAGGGTCCACCGCCCGCCGAAAGCCTCGAAATCGCCGTGGCGGCGCCCCACGCGCTCGGCGCGCTCGCCGGTGGTACCGACGCGGCTCCGCACGCGGTCGTCGGCTCGGGCGGTCCGTCACGTCCGGATCCGGACGACCCGCCCGACTCGGACGACGACGAGAGTGACGGCGGGGTCACGCCGGCTCCCGATGGGGGCAGCGTCGGACCGGAGGATATTCCGCTGTGAAGCACGTGCTCTTCGCCGTAACGCTCGCGCTCGTCGGTGTCGGCGCGTGCGCGACCAAGCGCCTGCCGGCGGGCACGCCGCCGCCGGAGTACGAAACGCACGCGTTTCAGCCGTGGCCTCCGGCTTCGGCAGCGCCGCGCGCCGCCGTCTCCGCGAGCGGCGCGAGCCCCTCCGCGCAGGCGCAGAAAGCCGCGCCCGCCGCAAGCGCCGCCCCGCCGAACGGCAAAACGCCGCCGAGCCCTTCCCCTTCGGCCGCGGCCGAGTAAACTAACCCGTGGAGCCCTTAGGATTGAGCAGCATTCGTGAGCAGGCTGAGCGCGCGAAGAACGCGAAGGCAGGCCTCGCCGCGCTCGATCGGGCCAAAAAGGACCGCGCGCTCGCAGCGATTGCCGCGGCTCTGCGTGCGCGCGCTCCGGAGATCCAGCGTGAAAACGAGCTGGATTTGGCCGCCGCGCGCATGGCCGGGCTCGCCCCCGCGCTGATCGACCGCCTGCGGATGGATCAAAAGGCCATCGAGTCGACCGCGCGCGCGGTCGAGCACGTGATGACGCTGCCCGATCCGGTCGCGAGCCGCGGCCCGATGCAGCGCATGCCGAGCGGGATCCAGGTCGGCCGGCAGCGGCTGCCCCTCGGTGTCATCGCCATCGTCTACGAATCGCGGCCGAACGTCACGGTGGACGCTGCGTCGCTCTGTTTGAAGTCGGGCAATACGGCGCTCCTGCGCGGCGGCAAAGAGGCGGCGCACACGAACCGCATCTTGGGCTCCGTCATCGCTGGAGCGCTGTCCGCGAGCGGCCTGGACCCGGACGCGGTGCAGATCATCCCGCCGGGTGATCGCGACGGTGTGCGTGAGCTCGTGTCGCTGAGCGGCCTCGTCGATCTCGCGATCCCGCGCGGCGGTGAAGGGCTCATCCGCTTCGTGGTCGAACACGCGCGTGTGCCCGTGGTGCAGCACTTCCTCGGCGTGTGCCACCTGTTCCTCGACGCGGGCTGCGACGTAGAGATGGCGAAGAACCTCGCGCTCGACGGCAAGGTGCGGCGGCCGGGCGTGTGTAACGCGCTCGAATGCCTGCTCGTGGACGCCATGGACGCGGCGCGCTTGCTTCCGCCGGTGGCTGGCGCGCTGCTCGCCGAGGGCGTCGAGCTCCGCGGCGACGCGCGGACTCGGGAGCTCGTTTCTGCCGCGAAGGCCGCGACCGACGAGGATTGGGGCAAGGAATACCTCGCGAAGATCCTCGCCGTGCGCGTGGTGGACGGCCTCGACGGCGCGCTCGCGCATGTCGGGCGCTACGGCTCGAACCACAGCGAAGCGATCTGCACGGAGACGTTCAGCCACGCCGAACGCTGGCTCCGTGAAGTGGACGCGAGTTGCGTGCTTGTGAACGCTTCCACACGCTTCAACGACGGCGGTGAGCTCGGCCTCGGCGCCGAGATCGGAATTTCGACGACCAAGCTTCACGCTTACGGTCCCATGGGGCTCGAGAGCCTCACGGCCGAAAAGTGGGTGGTCATCGGCGGAGGGCAGATTCGCGGTTGAAAAAGCGAGCCAAATCCACACGGCGCCCTGCGCGCTCGACCGCTTCCCCGCGCATTCTCGAAAGAGGCGGAACCCCGTCCGACGAAGCCAAGCGCATCGCCATCTTGGCGGCCCAGGCCGCGCTCGACAAGAAGGCGACTGAAATCGAGATCCTCGATGTCACCGGCAAGGTGGACTACGCGGATTTTCTCGTGCTCATGACCGGTCAGAACGACCGGCACGTCGCCGCCATCGCCGACGCCGTCGAGGAACAGCTCGGCAAGCAGGATTTTCGCGCGATTTCCGTGGAGGGACTACCGCGCGGCCAGTGGGTGCTGATCGACTTCGTCGACGTCGTCGTGCACGTCTTCCAGGAGGATTCGCGGTCGCTCTACGATCTCGACGGCCTCTGGATGGACGCGCGCCGCGTGCGCGTGAACGAGCCCGCGTCCGGCCGCGCGTGAAGCTCACCGTCGTCGCGGTCGGCAAGATCCGCGAGAAGAGCCTGCGTGCCGTCGCCGACGGCTACCTCGAGCGCGTGCGGCACTACGCGCGCACGGCGGAGGTCGAGGTCAAGACGGACGCGGAGCTCACGCGCGCGGTGCCGCGCGAAGCGACCGTGATCGCGCTCGATCCCGGCGGCGACGCCGTCACGAGCCGCGAGCTCGCCAAGCGGCTCGAACGCTGGAGCGGGCGCGGCAAGGGCGAGCTCGCGTTCGTGCTCGGAGGGGCGGAGGGCATTCCGGAGCCGCTGCTCGCGTCGGCGCACGCGCGCTTGAGCCTCTCGAGCTTGACCTTGCCGCACCGGCTCGCGCGCGTCGTGCTCTTCGAGCAACTCTATCGCGCGTTCACGATCATTCGCGGCGAGCCGTACGCGCGCGAGGACTAGCGTCGTCGCGTTTGCGCGCGTCCTATGCCGTCGAACCGTCGGCCGGCGGCTCGTCCAGTCGGCTCTTCTTTTTGCCGAAGATCCACGCGACGCCAATCGACAAGATGTAAAGCCCGGCGAGCGGGATTGCGAGAAGCAGCTGGCTCATCACGTCGGGCGGCGTGATGACGGCCGCCACGATGAAGTCGACGACCAAGAAGTACCTGAAGAACTTGATCAGGTGCTTGTAAGTGATGATCCCGGCGACCGAGAGGAAGAACGCGAGGATCGGGAGCTCCGCGGCGCCGCCGAACGCGAGTCCCATGCGCGTGATGAACTCGAGGTAGTCGCTGATCATCACGGTCGGCCGCACTTCGAGCCCGCCGACCTGATCGCCCATGTTCAAGAGGAACTGAAAGGCGAGCGGGAACGCCACTCTCCACGCGAAATAGCCGCCCCCGGCGAACAGAGCACACGAGCAGACCACGAACGGCGCGGCGTAGCGCTTCTCCTTCGAGTAAAGGCCGGGCGCGACGAACGACCAAATCTGCCAGAGGATGAAGGGGAGCGAGAAGACGAAGCCCGCGATCGCGGCGATGCGCACGTACGCGAGAAACAGCGACGCCGGCGCCGGGAAGTGGAGCGCCGCCTTGTCCGGGTGGTGCCCCTTGTTCCAAGCGTCGACGAACGGGATCGTGATGACCTCGAGCAGCTCCTTGCGCTTCGTCCATGCGAGGCCGCCGCCTATCACGAAGGCGACGATCATCTTCACCAAGCGTCCGCGGAGCTCGTCGAGGTGCTCCCAGAGCGTCATGCCCTGTTCTTGCTGTTGCTCTTCGGGCACGTTCGGGTTCTTGTCCTGCGCGGGCAGCTTGCTCATGAGGGCGCGTTCGCCTTGGCGCTGTCGTCCGCGGGCGCGGGCTCGGGAGCGGGATTGGCGGCAGTGGGCGCGGGGTCGTCGTCGTTCGCCGTGAGATCGTCGGGCAGCGCGCCCTTCGAGTCGGGGCCCTCCGGTGGGTACTCGCGCGCCACGTCCATGTCGAGGACGGCGTAAGGATCCTCGGGTGGGGAGGGAATGCGAATCGGAGCGGGTGCCGGAGCAGGCCCGGGGAAGCCGCCGCCGCGCATCAGCCCGCGGAGCTCGTTCAGGCCGCCGTGGAGCCCTTCGGCCCGCAAGAGCTCGTCGATGCCCGTCTGCTGCCGAACATCGGTCGTCATCTTGCGCAGCTTGCGAATCCACTTGGCGAGGTCGCGCAAGAGGCCCGGCAGGCGCTTCGGGCCCACGGCGATCAGCGTGACCATGCCGATCAGGACGACTTCGCTGAACGAGAATCCGAACACGCGCGCACCGTACGATCCCCCGTGCCACGCGGCAATCCGCGCCAGGCACGGGCGTGAGCTACTTGGTCAGGCTCCGGGCGATGACGAGGCGCTGGATCTGGCTCGTGCCCTCGTAGATCTGCAGCACCTTCGCGTCGCGCATCAGCTTTTCGACTGGGTAATCACGGACGTAGCCGTTGCCGCCGAAGACTTGCACGGCGTCCACGGCCGTTTGCATGGCGCGGTCCGCGCCGAACGCCTTCGCGTAGCTCGATACGATGGGGTCCCTCACGCCGTGATCGAGGTTCCAGGCGGCTTTCTGGTAGAGCAGGCGCGTCGCCTCGGTGCCGATGGCCATTTCCGCGAGCATGGCCTGCACGAGCTGATGCTCGGCGATGGGCACGCCGAACGTCTTCCGTTCCTTCGCGTACGCGATGCACTCGTCGAGGCAGCGCTGCATGAGCCCGGTCGCCATCGCGCCGATGTCGGGGCGCGTCTGGTTGAACGTCTCCATCGCGAGCTTGAAGCCTTCACCCTCCGGCGCGATGAGGTTCTGTTTCGGAACCTTCACGTCCTCGAAGTGGACGGCCGCGGTGTCGCTCGCGCGCTGGCCGAGCTTGTCCTCGTGCTTGCCGACCTTGAGCCCCGGCGTGTCGCGATCGACGATGAACGCGGCGATGCCCTTGTGCCGCTTCGCCGGATCGCTCGTCGCGAAGACGACATAGAAGCTCGCGAGGCTCGCGTTCGTGATCCAGCATTTTTCGCCGTTCAAAACGAACTCGTCGCCGACGGCGCGGAACGTCGTCTTGAGACCGGCTACGTCGCTGCCGCCGCTCGGCTCCGTCGTGCAATAGCTCGCGAAGAGCGGCTCGGACGTGAGCATGCCGAGGTACTTCTTCTTCTGCTCGGCGTTGCCGCCGAGCCGGATCGGCGTGAGAGCGAGCGTGTTCGCGAGCAGGCTCGTCTGGATGCCGGTACAGCCCCAGGCGAGCTCCTCCGCGATGAGCGCGTTGTCCATCTCGTCCAGACCCGCGCCGCCGTACTCCGGTTCCACCGTGGCGTTCACGAGGCCGAGCTCGTGAGCGGCCACGAACACGTCGCGCGGAAAGCGCGCTTCGCGGTCGCATTCGGCGGCGACAGGGGCGATGCGCTCGCGCGAAAAGCGCCGCGCGGTCTCGGTCAGCGCTTTTTGCTCGTCGGACAGCGAGAAATCCAGCATGGGGTCTACTCCTTGATGCGCTTTTTGGCGCGCCGAACCTCGGCGCGCGCCGCCTTCGCTCCGAGCATGTAGCCGATGGTGAGCGCGATCATCGCGACACCCGGAATGTAAATGATGTGCTCGATCGTCACGCGCCGGGGGCCTTCCCGGAAAGCTGGCGCTCGAGCTCGGACAAGCGCGTCTCGAGCTTCTTCTGCCGGCGCCAGCCGAGCCCGAGGAAGCCGAGCAAGAGGACCCACATCACGATGTAGGCGACGACGAGCAGCGTTCCGGCGCTGGTCGTTTCGGCGCCGCCTTCGACGGGGACGAACTCCGTGGAACGCGAGCTCGGCGCCGTGGTCTGTGCGGTCACGCGCTTTCTCCGAGGCCGGCTGCGGCCGCTTGCTCTTCCACGGCGGAAAGCCGGGACTCCGCGAGCGCGACGCGCGCGCGCACCCAGAGGAGCAACACGGAGAGCAGCGTCATCGCGAGAAAGCCGAGCAGGAGCGCCCGCGTCATGTCCGGGTGATGCAAGCCGCCACCGCCCTTGGTGATGACCGTCGGATGATTTCCGCCCCAGAGCTGCACCGCGTAGTGGATCACCGGCAGCATCGTCGTGCCGAGAATGGTGAAGCCCGCAGCGAAGCGCCGCTCGGCCTCCCCGCTGCCGCCGAAGTTACGTAGCACCACGATCGCCGAGTACAGAAGGACGGTGAGAAGGAGCGAGGTGAGGCGAGGATCGAACGTCCAGTACACGCCCCACGCTTTCTTCGCCCAGAGCGGGCCGCTCGTCATCACGAGCAGGCCGAAGCACGTGGCGCACTCGACGCCCGCTTTCGCCCACGCGTCCCGCACCTCGGTCTGCCGCACCAGGTACGCGGCGCTCGCCAAGAACCCGACGCCGCCGCACAGGTACATGGCGTACGCGGAGGGGACGTGAAAATAGAAGATCTTCTGAGCGAGCCCCCCCGCTGGGAGCTGCGCGGCGGGCACCTTCAAGAAGACGAACGCGATCTCGATCGCGAAGACGACGACCGTCGCCGCGAGGAGCCCCCCAAAAATTCGGTCGCTTCGGGTCATGTGTGGTGCTCACGCTAGCTGTGAAAATCGGCGCTTTCAACGCTGCTTGGCTGGTGCGCGGGTCCTGCGACTCGCTTTGGGTCGGTCCGCGACGCGAATCACGCAGCGCAGCCCCGACCAGGTGTCGTCCACGGCGCAGACTTTGTTGTCGACCAGCCCCGCCGCCAAGGCGACGCCCCGGACGGTATTTTCCGTGACGTCCGTCGCGACGCCGGACGCCTGCTTGGGCCACGCGACCCAAAGCCCACCGTTCGGCTGCAGCCGCTTCGCCGTGGGCACGAAGCGCCGCGCGAGCTCCCGCTCGGCCATCGCGAACAGAACAATCACGTCGAACGGCTTCTTCCCGGCGAGCGAGCGTTCGACGCTCACGTCGGCCGGGAGAGCGAGCACGCTCCCGAAGCCCGCAGGGGCATCGAGCAGCGCGACACGATGGCCCCCTTTGATTCCGAGCTTCTGTGCGAGCGGCGTGCCCGAGTAGCCGGCCATGCGCCTGCAGGCTACCACGCTGCGGTCAGACGTCGCAGCTCGAGAGGGCGAGCAGGGCGGCGACGCGCGCACGCAGCACTTGAAACTGCTTGACGATGAGGTCGAGCTCCGCCTGGCGCGCCTTGCTCGCCGTGTCGACCAAATCGAAGCTCGTGCCGCTCCCGTTCACGAATGCGACACGCGCGAGCCGTGCCGTCTCGGCGGCGATGTCGCGCCCTTTCGCGCTCACGCCGAGGTTCGTTTCCGCGACCGTCACCGCCCGCAGGGCTTGCGTCACCTGGAGCTGCGCGCGACGCGTCTTGTCGGTGAGCGTCTCTTGCGCGATGCGCACGTTCGCCTTCGCTTCGTCGTGCTGCCCGTAACGGAGGCCGCCGTCGTAGAGCGTCCAGTTGAGGGTCGCGCCGATCGTCCACGAGACGTGGTCGCCGTTCGCGAGCGTGCCGTTCGAGTAGGTGAGCTGGGACACCGCGTCGAGCGTCGGCCAGAACGCCCAATCGATGCTGCCCGGCCCGCGTTCGGCCACGTGCAGAGCAGCCGCCGCGGCGCGCACGTCGGAGCGCTTCCGAATGTCGGACTCCTGGCGGCAGCTCGCGCGTGCGTCGTTCGTCAGGGCGTCGAGATGGATGTCTTCGGTGACGCCCCAACCTTCGGGCGACCCGAGCGCGAGCCCCAGCGCTTCGCGCGCCTCCAGCATGTTCTCGTCCGCGGCGACCACTTGTGAACGCGCCGTCTGCACGTCGCCTTCGGCGCGGAGGACGTCGAGCGCGCTCGAGGCGCCGAGCGACGAGCGGCGGCGAGTTAGATCGAGCGTCGAAAGAGAGCTCTTCAAGTTGACGCGCGTGCTCTCGGCGAGGTGCTCGGCGGTCACGGCGTTCACGATGGTGTCGGCGACGGCGGCGATGACCTCGCGCTCGACCTCCTTCGTGTTGAGCTTCTCGGTCTCGATCGCGTCCTCCGCGGTGCCCCGGTCGTACCAAACCTTCGGATAGAAGACGGGCACGCGCAGCAGTAAGCCTGCGCCGAGGCCGGGATTGGGATCGGGCAGCCGGGTGCTCGTCGGGGCCACGCTGAACGTTTGGTTGCCCGCGGCGTCCGTGCCCGTGACGACGTTGGGCGTTCCGGCCACTCGGTGCGTCAGGAGCTCTTCACGAATGAAGGTGCTGCCGAGCGCGGTGCTGAGCTGCGGCAGCGCTGCCGAGAGCGCTTCGCGCGAGCGCGCGCGGGCGACGTCGACTTGTGCAAGCTGCACGCGAAGCTGCGTGGAGCGGCTCCGCAAGAGCTCGAGCGCTTCATGCCACGACGTGACGAGGTGCGTCGGCGCGGGCGGCGGCGCGAGCATCGCGTCCTCGATATTCGGCAGCGTCGGCTCGGCGGGCGCGGTCGCTCGAGCGGTGCTCGGAGCAGGGGCGGGGGCGGGCGCTTGTGCCGAAGCGAGGGGGCTCAGCGCGAACGTCGCGAGCCATAAGGGCAAGACGGCCTTCTTCATGCCCAATCGATAGTTCCGTCGAGCCCGACCGCAAAGTCCCCGCGGCACGTGCGAGCGTTGATTTCGGCTGCTGCGCGGGTGAGGACCGCTACTCGTGCGTTGCGGCCGGCGCCTTGAGCCAGCTCTCCACGCGTGACTCCGCCTCGGCGCGCGACCACCCGAGCGCGCGCTCGAGGAGTTGAACGGCTCTGGCCGTCTGGCCGGCGCGCGTCAATGCATGGGCTTCCGACGTAACAATAGCGGGCTCGGACGGCCGTACCCTACGGGCGGCCGCCAAATGCCGCAGCGCTTCACGCGGCCGGTCGAACGCGATGTCGAGCAGGTGGCCGAGGTTATGCCGGTAAGCGGGGTGCTCCGGCTCGAGCTCGACGGCGCGCTCGTAGGCGCGGCGCGCGGCTCGGAAATGGCCGAGCAGACTATGCGCGATGCCGAGCACCCCGAACGCGCGCGGCTCGGGGCCCTCCTCCTTCAACACGTCGAGAGCGAGGCGCGCAGCTCGGAACGGCTCATCCCCGACGATGAGCTCGGAGAGCTCGAGCTTCGCGAAGCTCTGCTCCGGGGAGCCCGGGGTGGCGGTCGCGATCAGCCGCTTCAGCATCGCGAGCAGATCTCGCTTCGGCAAGCCGCGCGAGATGGCCCAGCTCACGTCCGAAACCATTCGTTCGACGGCGCTCCGGGGCATGCTTCATCTTCAGTTAGCCGTTCTCACCCGAGCACGCAACGGCTCGCTCGTCCGTTTTTTCATGCCAAGCGCGCGCTCGCCCGTGCTCACGCTTGCGCGCACCGGAGCACGAGCTTCGCGGGCTCTTTCGTGCTATTGTCCGCGTGCTCGTTCGGCGTTCGCGCGGCGTCCCGCGATGACTGCGCCGTTCAGCGCCGCGATGGCTTGCTCGAGTTTTTCGGGCTGAACACTGACGAACGCGTGCTTGTGCCGCACGCGGATGTATTCGGTGCTTTCGGGCCCGACGCCCGCAGCGCGCAGCACCGTTTCGAAGTCGCTCGGCTTCGCGCCGTCGCGCCGTCCGACGCTCACGTAGATCTCGGAGCCCGAGCCGGAGGGCTCTTCGCCGCCGTCCTCGCCGGATGTCTCGGCGCCGGTCGCCTCCGCGTTTGTCACCGGCTCCGGCGCGGCGGCGTCCGGGGCGAACCCCGGCGCGTCCGAGAATTCGACCTTGGGTAAATCCGGCAGCTCCCCGAAATCGTTGCGCGGCGATCGCTGCCGGCCGCGCTCATTGTCGCGCTCGCGGCCGCGCCCGCGTTCGCGCTCTCGCTCACGCCGCCGCTCGGGTGCGGCGCGAGCCGGCTCCGGCGCGGGACGCTCGGCGGGCGGGCCCTTCGGTGCTTCGAGCGTCGCTTCACGCTCGGGCTCGACGCTTGCGCTCTTGTTCGTGCGTGTGCGGCGCGCCGCGGTCGCTTCGTCCACCGCGTCCGGGCGCGCCCCCAGGTGGTCCCGCAGGAGCCCCGCGACGATGGCCTCCGCTTCGTCGTGACTCAGCAGCCGGCGCGCGAGCGCAAGATCGTCCGGGTGCGGCTTCTTCGCGGAGAAAGCATCTGCGAACATGCGGAGCACGTCCGTCTCGTCGCGCGTCTTCTTGTCGCGCGCGTTCGGGAGCTGCCGCTCGATCGGGCGGAGCTTGTAGGTGAGGCGCAGGAGGTAGAGATTGCCGACGTCGCGCGGGCCGACGAGCGCGAGCGCGGTGCCGGTGCGGCCCGCTCGCCCGGTGCGGCCCGTGCGATGCACGTACGCTTCCGCCGATTCGGGGAAGTCGTAGTTGATGACATGCGTGAGGAGCGAAATGTCGATGCCGCGCGCCGCGACGTCGGTCGCGACGAGAAACCTGAGCGCGCCGCTCCGTGTCGCCGCCATCACCTTCTCGCGATCGGACTGCGGCAGATCGGCGTTCAACCAATCGGCCGCGTAGCCCTGCTGCTCTAGCGCCGCGGCGACGCGCTTGGTCTCGTCCTTGGTGTTGCAAAAGACGATCGCGCTCTCGGGGTTCTCGACCTCGAGGATCTGAATCAGCGCGCCGAGCTTGTCGGTCGGCACGATGTACACGTAGTGGTTGATCTCGAGCGCGCCGATGTGGTCGCCGCTCAGCGTGAGGAACTGCGGATCGCGCAGGCGCGTCTCGGCGACGCGCCGGATGTCGGGGGGGAGCGTGGCGCTGAAGAGCAGCGTCTGCCGGTTCGCCGGCAGGAAGCCCAGGATGTCGCTGATCTGCGGCAAGAAGCCCATCGAGAGCATCTCGTCGCTTTCGTCGAGCACGAAGACGCGGATGCCCGAGGCGTCGAGGGTGCCGCGATGCAGATGGTCGAGCACGCGCCCCGGCGTGCCCACGACGATCTGTGCCCCGCCTCGGATGTCCGCGACCTGACGCGCCATCGGAGCGCCGCCGTAGACGGCGGTCGTGCGCACGCCGCGGTGCTTGGCGAGCGAGTCGACTTCGCGCGTCACCTGCAGCGCGAGCTCGCGCGTCGGACACAGCACGAGCGCCTGCACGGCGCTCGTCCCGCGCTTGACCATGCCGTCGACGAGCGGGAGCCCGAACGCGGCGGTCTTGCCCGTGCCGGTGCGTGCCTGCACCACCAAATCCTTGCCGCGCATCGCGTGTTCGAACACGGCGAGTTGCACCGGGGTCGGGTGCACGTAGCCGAGCTCGTCCACGGCGCGGCGCACCTCCGGAGATAAGGGCAGAGCGTCGAAAGTCGGAAGATCGCCGGCGGGAGAAGACATGAGTTATCGAGTCTCGAGCTCGTGCTCGAGCTCGCGCGCCCGCTGCCGTTGGCCGGCGAGCGCGGTTGCCTCATACCGCACGGCGTGCTCTTCCGCATAGCGAAGCGCGTCGAGTTCGCGCAGGCGCTGGGAGTCCTTGGGGGCTCCCCGGCAAACGGTGCCGAGGGCCGGCCGGGAGCTCCATTCCGGTTCGAGGGCCGCTCTGAAGCGTTGAAGGCTATGCCGCTCGCCGATACTTTCACGGCGCGCCGCGAGACGGGCCCGGTCCACCGCCCGGAGCAGGCTCAAGAGGCCGGCGTCGCAGCTCGCCGGGGGTAGCCCAGGAGGCCGAAAAAACAGCGCTTCCATGATCTGGAAGGTCCAAATGAGCGTGGGGACGCTCACGAAGAGGGCGAACAGGAGGATCCCGGCGCGCCGGCCGATGCGTCTCAGGCGCGAGCGAGCGGGTCGGGTCATCGCTCCCGTCTTTCAGCATGGGACGCGGTCCGCGGTCAAACACCGGCCACTTGGCCGCTCGCCGTTGAGCCCTCGCGCATCCGTTGACCGGCCCCCGGCGCTCCCCCATAATTCTTTCACAAGAATTTGAAAGCTCAGAAAGTCGCAGACGTTCCCGGGCTCGGAGTGGAAGCTGCCGTCGGCGCTCTGCGGGGCGCCGCTGCTTCCGAGGCGCCCGGCATGCTTGCCGAGCAACGCTTGGCCGAGGTTGCCGCCCTCTTCGCCGACGACCTCAAATGGGTCGAGGCCGAGCTCGGCCGCGCCGGGCAAAACGGGCCCGCGCCGGGGGCCGATGCTGCGCGCCACCTCATCGAGCGCGGCGGCAAACGGCTGCGTCCGCTCGCGTTGCTCCTGAGCTCGGCCTGCTTCGGCCGGATCCCCGCGGAGGCTCGTGAGCTCGCGGTAGTGGCCGAACTCGTGCATTCGGCGACGCTTCTGCACGACGACGTCATCGACGACGGCAAGGAGCGCCGGGGAGCGCCCGCGTCGCGGGTGCTTTGGAGCAACGGCGTGAGCGTGCTCGGCGGCGACCTCTTGCTGGTGGGCGCGCTCGAGCGTACGGCGCTGCACGCGCCGGAAATCATGCCCGACCTCGTCGCCACGCTGCGGAGGCTCGTGGAAGGGGAGATCATCCAGCTGCGCGGGCGCGTCGAGCTCGACGTGTCCGAGTCGACGTACGAGCGCATCCTGCGTGACAAGACCGCGTCGCTCTTCGGGTGGGCGACGCGCACCGGCGCGCGCCTTGCGAGCGCGGACGCGGCGTCCGTCCAAGCGATGACGGCGTTCGGCGAAGAGCTCGGGTACGCGTTTCAGCTCGTCGACGACGTGCTCGACTACACGGGCGCTCCGTCGGGCAAGACGCTGCTCGCCGATCTCCGGCAGGGCAAGCTGACGCTGCCGCTCGTCCTCGCCGCGACGCGCGACCCCGCACTGATGGGTCCGCTCCGGCGTATCTTCGCCGGCGATCAGGAGCCGGTGGCGCACGTGAGCGAGAGCGTCGTCGCGAGCGGCGCGTGCGACGAGGTGCGGCGCCGTGCGCGCGAGCACACCTCGCGCGCCGTCGCCGCCCTCGAAGCCGTCGCCATGAGCCCGGCGCGCTCGCTCCTCACGAGCGTCGCGACCGAGCTTGCGGCGCGCGCGGCCTGACGCCGGGGCGCTCGGTCGATCCGAGCGGCTCCGGCTCAGTTCAGGTGACCCGGCGGGACCGAGTGGTCCGGCTCCGGGTCGAGGAACGTCGCCGTGATCTCGCGCTCGAGCGCCGCGCCGATTTCGGCTTCGACGAGCTCGACGGAGCCGGCGAGCCGCTCGACGTTGCGCTGGTAGACGAACACACGCGCCGTGAGCGGAAGTGATTTGTCCTCGGTGTTGATGCCGTCGAGCAAGAGGAGCGCGCGCGGATCGACTCCGTCCACGACCACTTCGACGCCCGGCACCTCCGCCGCGTAGACTTCGCCTTCGCGCACGTACACCCTGAGCGACTCCGGTAGCGCGTCGATCGCGCGCCGCGCCGTCGTCTCGAACGTCTCGCGCGAGAGCGACCAGCTCGGCGCCGGCACCTCGAGATCGAGCTCACGTGAGCGTAAGAACGCGCCGGTTGCGCCCGCGGTGTCGCCGCGTTCGTCGCGGATGAGCCCGAGGTAGTACCAGGCTTCGGCGTTGCGGTTGTTGCGCTTGACGGCTTCTTCCACGAGCGGGAAGGCGCGCTCCGCGTCGCCCACCTCGTAGTGCGCGCGGCCCACCAGGAAGAGGTGGCTCGGATTCTCGAAGGGTCCGGCTGGAAAGCGCGCGCACACCGCGCGGGCTCCTTCCGTCTCGCCCTTGCCGAGCAGGGCGTCGAACTTCAAGAGCAGCGCGTCCACCACCTCGTCGTCCGTCTCCGCGAGGTCGAGCGCCTGGTCGCACATGGCAATGGCTTCGTCGAACTCGCCGAGCGGGTGGATGTACACCTCGGCCGCGTTCAACATCGCCTCGAGGTACGTGTCGTCGAGGGCGATCGCCTGGCGATAGCTGTCGATCGCGTCTTCGAACTCGCCCTTGAGGGCGGCCACGTAGCCCAAGAGGTTATGCGCCTCGGGCGACTGACTGTCGAGCTCGAGGGCGCGCCGCGCGCTGAGCTCGGCGCCACGCGGGTCTCCGCGCTGCACGAGGTCCCAGCCGCGGTCGAGGTGCGCCGAGAATTGGTCCATCTAGCCGTCTTCTCTGGTCTCGCGCGGGCAGCGAGTCAAGCCGCGCATCCAGGTGGCTATCCCCGGTGCGACGCGGCCACGCCCTCCGCCGGCCGCCGCGCTAGTCGTGGATGACGACGCGGGTGCCGGACCCCTCCGGCCGCGCCCACATGCCGTGAAAACCGGCGCGAAAGTCGGGTGACGTGAAGAAGAACAGCCACTTCGCGTCGAGCGGGGAGAGGTTCACGCAGCCGTGGCTCATCTGCACGCCGTAATTGCTGTGCCAGAAAGCGCCGTGCAGGGCGTACGCACGATAGAAGTACTCGACGTACGGCACGTCCTCGATGCTGTAGGGCAAGTCGCCGGCGGCCGATCCGTCGCCGTCCATCGTGGTCGTGATGTGCTTCTCGCGAATGCGAAATTCACCCGTCGGCGTGCGGTGGTCCTTGTCCTTGTCCTTCGATTCCTTGCCGCTCGAGATGAGCGTCGCGTAGACGGGCCGCGTCCCGACGAACGCCACGAGCGTCTGCGTCGAGAGGTCGATGTCGATCCAGCGCTCGTCGGGTCCGAGGCCGTCCGGCGCCGCGGCGGGTTCCGTAACGCGCACCTGGCTCGCCTTGAGCCAGGTATTTTCCGAGGTTTCGAGGTAGTGCGTGCCGCCCACGTCCGTGGCGCGTCCGGTCAGCTCGATCGCGACTTGGCGGTCGATCGATTTGGCCGGGCGGAGCTGCTTCTTCGCTTCATCGAGCTGGTAAGTCGAAACCTGCTTGCGACCGCCGTAGCCCCACGCGACGGGGAGCTTCCAGCGCTCGCCGTCGAGCTCGACGCCCTGGAACTTCGACGCGCCGGTTTGCCAGAAGCGTTCGGCGGGCGTGATCAACGTCTTGGTCGTCTTGTACCAAGTGCGATCGTTCCAGCGAAACGTGCGGTCGATGGCGACGAAGAAGCCTTGCACCATGCGCTTGGCGAGGATGTCGTCGGCGTCTTCGGAGAGTCGATCGAGCTTGAGCTCGTGCAGGTGCTCCTTGATCCGATCCTTGTCCTGCTGCCACCAAGGCTTGTCCGGCTCCTCGATCCCCGCGTCCGTCATGCCGGGATCGAGCGGGATCCCCGCGTCGACGGCCATCGAGACAGGGGCGACCGCGCCAGGAGTGGCCGCGGCCGCGGCTGCCGCAGCCGCGTTCGGGACGTTCGCTGCGGCCATGGGGGCGGGCGGCGGCGGGGGCTCCACTTTCTTCTCGAGCAGGTACGGCTCGTACTTGAGCATCTGCTCGCGAGACGGCACCGAGTGGTAGAGCGGCGTGCCGTGCTTGGCGTTGCGCGCGTACGCGTACGGCAACACCTCGTCGAGGTTCGGCGGCGTCATCGCGAACTTCACTTCGGGGCTCGAGAGGTTCGTCGTCCCGTAGTTGCCGCAGATGTACCCGCCGCCGACGACTTCGTACCAGCCCGGCGTGCAGCCTTTGCGCGACCCGGGGGACTCGCGCACCGGCAGCCTGCCGCCGCTCCGCACCCAGCCGATCTTCGTGCTGCGCTCGAACGAGGGCTCGCTGTAAACGCCGGCCGCGGGCGAGGTGACCACGAACCACGCGCCCGTATGCTCCGGCTGCTGCGGGAACGCGCTCAGCGGGCGGCTGCTGCCGGCGGGCGGCGGGACGCCACCATCCTCGAGCGGCGCCGCGGAGCCGTTCGGCGCGGCGCCCGGAGCCGTGGCGGCGCTCGGGGCGCGCTTCAATTCGGGCGGCAGGGTCGGCGCGCCGGGCTGGGCCTCGATCCGCGACGGCGCGGCGCCGCCATCCTCGGCCGTGCCCTCGGAACCGTGGCCGCAAGCAGTCACGGCCGCCAGGAGGGCGAACACGGACAGGAGCCTAGGGCGGGGGGATCGGATCACGGCAGGATGACGTCGGAGTCTTTCCATGAGGGAGGCAGCTTTCGCCAGTTTTTGGCAAGCTCGGGCTGTGTTTACAAGGGACGTGCCAAGCGTGCACGTGCAGTCGCTCGGGCGCTTCGCGAAGGGTATGGTCTAGCGCGTGGGTCCCGAGACGCATTGGCGCGGTCAGGCCGACACGGATCGGCGGCTCCGCTGGTTCGTGCTCCTGGCCGCGCTGCTGCACGCTCCGTTCACGCCACTCATGGGGTTGGTGGGGCTGCTGGGCTTTTTGGTCGCTAAAAAGCCGCCCCCGGTGGCGCTCGAGCCGCTCACGACGATTCCGGTCGACCTGCTCGAGGGGGAGGACCTCGGGCCCGCGGCGCCTCCACCCGCGGTGACCGCCCCGCCGGAACCGGCTGCGATCGAGCCCGAAACGCCTCCCCAACCGAAGCCCAAGCCGAAGCCCAAGCCGAAGCTCGAGGACGCCGGGGCGCCCGACGCGGGTACACCCGACGCCGAAGCGCCGGACGCGGCCGCCGCCGACGCCGCCGCAGATGCCGGCATTGCCGACGGAGGCATCGCGAGCGCCGACGGCGGCGCCCCGAACCCCATGGCCGCGCTCACCGGCGACGCCAAGAAGGTGATCGACCGGGACGCGAACGTCCGTCTGGTGATTTACCCCGAGAAGATCCGAAATCATCCGCTCGCGCCGCGGATCGGCCAGCTACTCGGGTCGGTCTACCAATGGCGCGACTTCTTCGGCCCCTCGAAGCTCGATCCGATGCGCGACGTCGACCGCATCATGATCGTGGGCCCCGAGCTACGCGATTCGACCAACGTCGCCGCCATCATTCAGCACAACGTCGGCGCGACGCGGATGCATGCAGCGCTCGACGCGCTCGTGCAGGCCGACCCCGACCACGGTGAGTGGCTCGACGCCGGCGTGCCCGCGGCGACGGCGTACGCCGACCGCGCGCCGCGCGTGCTCGTCATGCCGTCCTCGAACGTCGTCGTGGTGGTGCCGCCGGGCCTGCGCGACGTAGCTCTCGCGCTCAAGCGCCCGCGCATTCCGAAGCCGACTGGATCCGAGGTGGTGTGGGCGTACGCGGTCACTCCCTGGCGACCGGCGCGCGCGCTCGGCGTGCAGCTGCCGAAGAGCCTGAAATGGGCGAAAGTTTGGGTCACCCCGCGCGACGACGGCGGAGCCGTGGTGGAGGCGGAAGCCGAAGACGCCAGTGCCGAAGCGGCGTCGACGCACGCTTCCGAACTCAACGCGCAGATCCAAGACGCGCTCTCCACGGTCGCGTCGTTCAGCTTGCTCGGGCAAATGTTGCTCGGGACGAAGGCGGTGCGCCTCGTCGAGCACGTCGAAATCACGGCCGACGGCGACAAACTCCACGGCACGGCGACGCTTACCGAAGCGCAAATCGAGCGCATTTTCGAGCAGCTTCAGGGCGCCCTGGTCGAGCGGCGGCTCGTGCCTTCACGCCGTGACGGCGGCGCGCCCTAGCGCAGCGCCCATGAGTCATCGGTCGCGTAGCTACGCGGGCGGCGGAAACAGGCTCGGCCCGCTGGCTCCGCTCGCGACGGCGGTGATGCTCGCGAGCATCACGTCAGCTCGATCGGCGTCAATTGCGCCCACGCAGAGGGTGCGGCCCTTGCGCGGTTCCACGAGCAGCCGGCAGCGGCCGCGCATGCCGTCGAGCCCGCTCGAGAGCAGAAAATCAATCGCGAGCCCCGCGACGATCAGCGCGACGGCCATCGACAGGAGCGAGCTCGAGCCGCCCGGCACGCGCAACGCGTCGACGAAGAGCCCCATGCCGAAGTACGTGCCGATGACGAGCGCGGCCAAGCCCGCATACAGCCCGGCGCGCGGGAACTGCACCTCGCGCGTGACGCTCGCGAGGTTCGGGAGCGGAACGAGCACCGTTCGCTCCTTCAGCACCTTGCCGAGCATCTCGACGCGGTAGGTGAGCTCTAGTCCGCGCTCGGTGAGCGTGAAGGACGCCGGGCGCCGGTAGCCGAACGCGAGCCGCGCCACCAGGCGGCCGAGCTGATAGACCCCGAGGAGCAGTGTCACGGCCAGAATCGCGGTCGCGACGGGCCGGAACGGCGTCGGCAAGAGCTCGCCGAGCAGGGGCTCGCGCGCGACGCCGCCGACGGCGAGCAGGGCGCGCGTCTGTTGGTCCTCGACGCGGGCGAGCGCGCGCGTGCGCGGCGATGCGGCCTCGGGCGACAGGCTCGCGCCGAGTGCCGCCGCGGCGAGCAGCGATTCCGTGCGTCCGAAATCGGGCGCCACCTCGGCCGGGTCGATGGCGATGCGTGCGACCGCGCGCCACACGTCCTCGCGCTTGCCCGCCGCTGCGTCGAGCGAGAGCAAGGCGTCGCACGGCGTGTGCGCCGCGAGCCAAGTCATGTGGGCGACGAGCTCCTGCTCCTGCTCTTCGGTCGCGCTCTCCTCGCGAGCCGCGAGCGCGAGCGCGGCGCCGAGCAGCAGCGCTTCCGCCGGCGTGCCCACGCCCTCTTCGAGCAGCGTCGCGACGTTGCCGAACGGCGTATCGAAGTCGGATCTCGCGAGGCCCTCGGGAACGCGGTGCGCGGGCGTCTCGCCGCCGTGAGGCTTGCGCGAAGCGAACGCCTGATCGCGTTGTTCGGCGGCTTCGATCGCAGCCTTCTTCACGAGCTTGACGAGCTCGTCTTCCAGCGGGTGCTTGTTGAGCGCCGAGATCACCTCGGCCGGGGTAGGGGCGTCCGACATCGCGTGCGACAGCTCTCACGAGAGCTGACCCAGCGTGTAGCCGACTTTACGGCCAAAGGGCCAGTATGGCGTGCGTTGCCGCCCGCGCTTCAGCCCAGAATGCCGACCGAATCGAGGACCGGCCCCGGTTTTTCGTCGCCGTCTCCGGCACGTACGATGCGATTCTTCGTGTCGACCCGCACCACCGTCGGGCGGTGGGCACGCGCTTCCTCGGGTGTCATCTCGGCGTAGGTCGCCAAGATCACGATATCACCCGGGGTATTCAGGTGAGCAGCCGCACCGTTCACGCAGATGGCGCCGCTGCCACGAGGCCCCTCGAGCGCGTAGGTGACGAGGCGAGTGCCGCGCGTCGCGTTCCAGATGTGGACCGCCTCGAACGGCAAGATGCCGGCGGCGTCCAAGAGGTCGCGATCGATGGTGACGCTGCCCTCGTACGCGACATCGGCATGCGTGACCGTCGCGCGGTGGATCTTCGACTTGAACATGTTGAGGCGCATGGCTTCTTCGAGTCCCGCCGTGGCGGCCGGCATTTTGCCGGTCCACCCAGTGGACGCTTCTCAAGATAAGGCATCGCCGGAAGGGGTCAATGCTGCGCGGAAATTTGGCCCTGAAAGCCCGGAGCGCTTACGGAAGGAGGCAACTCTCGAGGAGTAACCCCGATGCCGAGTGCCAAGTCGCAAGCCGAGCTCCACGCTGTTTTGAAGGGCCTTTTGCGCGATTCCATGCGGCTCCATGCCGAGGGGGCGCCCGGTTCGCGCCTCGGAGAAGCCGATGGCTACGTGGACGGTTTCATCCGCGCCCTGGTCGAGGCGGGTCTCTCCGACCACGCGACGATCCTGGGCGTGATCCGCGAGACGCGGCGTGAGGTCGCCGGCCCGGCGACTCGCGAGCTCGAGCCCGACGTGAAGACGCTCGCCGCGTAGCGTGCGAGCCGTTCGGCGAGCTCAGTCGCCCAGGTGAACGAGCGCTCTGAGCTCGGTCATCCGCCGGCGGATCGCCGCCTGGTCGAGCGCGCAAAGCCGCTTGGTGCCGACCGCTTCGACGCAGAAAGACGCGACCGTCGCGCCGGTGTGGAGCGCCTGGCGGATGGCCGCGCGATCGAGGGTACCGCGCTGCGCCAGCGAGCCGAGGAGGGCGCCCGCGAAGCTGTCGCCGGCGCCCGTCGGATCGATCTCTTCCTCGAGCGGGTAGGCGGGCACGAAGAACGTCTCCTCACCCTCGAAGTAGAGCGCGCCGAATTCACCCCGCTTCACGATCAAGCGCCTCGGGCCCATGCCGAGCACCGCTCGCGCCGCACGTTTCAAGTTGTGCGTCTCGGCGAGCTGGCGGAGCTCCTCGTCGTTGATCACGAGCAGGTCGAGCTTCTTCAGCACCTCGCCGAGGAGCGCGCGCTCACCCGCGATCCAGAAGTTCATGGTGTCGGCCGCGACCAGGCGCGGCTCTTTGATCTGCGCGAGTACCTCGAGCTGGAGCGCGGGGTGGATATTGCCGAGCAAGACGTACGGCGTCTGCGTGTAGCTCTGCGGCAGCTTCGGCTTGAAGTCGGCGAAGACGTTGAGCTGCGTGTCGAGCGTCGTGCGACTCACGAGATCCTTCGCGTAGCGGCCCCACCAGCGAAACGTCTTGCCGGCGGTCCGCTCGACGCCCGCGCAGCTCACGCCGCGCTGGGCGAGGTCGTCGAGCGTCGCCTGCGGAAAGTCCTCGCCGACGACGGCGACGGCGCGCACTTCGGTGAAGTGGCTGGCGGCGAGCCCGGCATAAGTCGCGGAGCCTCCGACCACGTTCTTGAACTCGCCGCTCGGCAAATCCAAGTCGTCGAAAGCCATCGAACCTACGATGAGAAGCGGTGAAGCGGGCATAGGAGCGTTATTCTTTCGTGTGAGGCGGCACCGTGCCACCGAAGCCGTGAGTTTCGGCCAATAGTCGCTCGGCGAGGCGCGCGGCACGCCCGCGCCGGCACTCTTCCGCGAGCACGATGGAGCAGAGCTCTTGGGTAGCTCGCTCGAGGTCGTCGTTCATGAGCACGTAGTCGAAGAGACCGTAGTGGGCGATCTCTTCGCGGGCGACGTTGAAGCGGCGTTCGACCGTCTCGGCATCGTCGCTCGCGCGGCCCTTCAGGCGCTGCTTCAGGACGGCCATGCTCGGCGGCAAAATGAAGACGGCGACGGCGTCGGGCCGTACGCTCTTGATCTGACGCGCGCCTTGATGGTCGACGTCGAACAGGATGCCGCGCCCGCCGCGCGCGCGCTCGACCTCCGCGCGGCTCGTCCCGTAGAGATTGTCGTGCACGGTGGCCCACTCGAGGAACGCGTTCGTGCGGATCAGCTCCTCGAAGCTCTCGCGATCGACGAAGTGGTATTCCCGCCCGTCCACTTCTTTGGCGCGGGGCTTGCGCGTCGTGTGCGAGACACTGAAGGTCAAGCCGCTCACGCGCTCGAGCAGGCGATTCGCGAGCGTCGTCTTGCCCGCTCCCGACGGTGAAGAAATGATGAGGAGCAACGGCTCGTCATTCGACATTCTGCACCTGCTCGCGCATCCGTTCGACCTCCACCTTGGTTTGCACCACGAGCTGGGCGAGCGTCGCGTCTTGGCTCTTCGCGCCCGTGGTGTTGAGCTCGCGCGCGATTTCCTGCAGCAGGAAGTCGAGCTGGCGCCCGATCGAGCCCGTGCTCTCGAGCAGGCTGCCGAACTGCCGAAAATGGCTGTCCAGACGCAACATCTCCTCGCTGATGTCGGAGCGATCCGCCATCAGCGCCACTTCGTTTTCGAGGCGCGTGGCGTCGAGCGGCGCGCTGCCCGCCAGCAAGCGGTCCAGTCGCTCCTTGAGCCGCGCGCGCTGCACTCCGACGAGCCCGCCCGAGCGCTCGCGGATCGAATGCGCGAGCTTCTTCGCCGCTGCGAGCCGCGCGCCGATTTCCCGCCCGAGCGCGGAGCCTTCCGCTTCGCGCATCGCCCCGAGCTTCTCGAGTGCGGCGCGAAGGGCGCGCTCGAGCGACGCGCGCACGGCTTCCACGTCGGCGACGACCGGCTCGAGCAGCAGCGAGGAGAAGCTAGCGAGCGTCGCGAGCGTCACCTCGGTACCCGGCGCGAGCTCGTCGCGCAGCGTGCCGAGCGCCGTGAGCAAGGCACGCGCGCGTTCCGACGAGAACCGCGCCGGCGGCAGCGCCGCGCCGCCGAGCCGCACGCTCACGTCGACGCGGCCGCGCTCGAGCTTGTCGCGCACGAGCTGCTCGAGAAACGACGACTGATCGGCGATCTCCGGAGGGAGCCGCACGCGCACGTCCACGAAGCGGTGATTGAGCGTTCGGAGCTCGAGCTGGAGCTCGCCGCCGCCGAGTGGCGCGTCCCCCGCACCGTAGCCGGTCATGCTCCGCATCGGTCGCGCGGAGCTAGAGGCCCTTGCGGCGTTTGATGTCCTCCATCATGCGCCGGTACTCCACTTCCCAGAGCCCGGTGCCCTCCTGCACGTGCTTCAGGTGCCCGCGGATCTCCTGCTCGAGCGCTTGCTCTTCGGCGAGCTGCTTGCGGAGGGGATCGCGCATCTTGCGCCGGAGCTCGTAGTCTTCGGAGAAGACCTCGTCCACGTTCGCCGAGTGCATGAGCATCTCGACGAGCTGATCGAGCAGGTAGTCGATGGCGTCGTCACCGAGCTTGATGTGCTTCTCGTCGGCGACGAGCTTGCGCAGGCGCGGGTACTCGTTTTGCGAGAGCCCGCGCGCCGCCATCAGGTCCTTCGCCTTCTCTTGAACGACCTGCTCGTCCCGCACGTATTGGTTCAATACGGCCTCGATGTCCGCTTGAACTTCAGCGGGCGCCTCAGTCTCGATGTCCTTGCCCTTGACGAGCGCCGTCATCATCTCGTGGGCGATCTGCGGGACGCGGGGCGCGTGCAGCCTCATGGCGGGTTTCTACCACCGTTCTCGGCCTTAACACACCTCAAAAACCCCAAAAACACGGGCGAAGAGTCAGCTGTCGTTACGGCTACCTAGACGCAAACGCCGAAAAACGGCCGCCCGCTGGCGCTGTTTGTAGGCGTCGTGGCTCGCGTCGCCGGTCTCGTTTTTGGCTTCGCTTTCCGCGTCGAGGACCTGAAACTCGCACAGCATGTAGACGAGGGGGCCGAGGAGCTCCGAGCCGGCGGGTGCAAGCTCCATCAGGTGGGGCGGCACGCGCACCGGCACGTCGGTCACGAATTGGATCACGCGGTAGGTCGGCGCGCTGAAGCGGTTGTCGCCAGGGGTGAGATCGTCGTCGAGCGTGCCCTGGAATTCGGGGACCATCGTCGCGAGCTCGGCGTGGCGCTCGCAGTAGCTCTTGAAGTGAAAGATCGTGTTCGTGCTCTGCTTGGGCACGACGAAGTTGAAGGGAAAGAGGCGATCGGTGAGGTAGAGCACCACCGGCAGGATGTCGTCCATCGCCTTGGTCACGATGCGAAAGCGCAGCTTGTCGTAGAGCGCGGCGGCCGTCGCTTCCGGCTTCGACAAGAGCTTCGTGTAGGTCGAGTCGAGGTTCTTGCGGCCGCCGATGAATTCAGTGATCGGGAAGCCCTCGCTCAGCATGGTGCCGACGACGCGGTAGACCTTCTCCTCGACGAGGTGAAAGAGATCGCGGTCGCTCACCGGCAGGCGGAACAAGAGCTCGCGGCCCGCCATGTGATTGATGATCTGAATCGTCTTCAGAATCGTGCAGGCGCAGAGCTGGCGGTGCCCTTTGCCCGAGGCCATGACGAGTAGCTCCCCGACGTTCGACTCCTCGACGGGCTTCGGGATCGCGAAGGAGAAATGGCGGCGCAGATAGGTGATGGCCTCGCGCTTGATGTGCTCGGTGAAGGCGAGGTCCTTCGGGTCCGAGAGCGACAGATCGTGATTTTCGATCAGCTGCCGCGCGTGCTCGGGCCCGCTCAGATTCAGGCGGTGCCAGTCCACGACGGACGCGCCGGCCAAGATCAGCCTGAGCGCCTCGACGTCGTGAAGGCTGAACTCGTCGAAACGCTTGAGCGGCGCAGCCGCAAGGGGGCCGTCCGGAGGCGACGAGTGGGAGTCGTGCGGCGAGGTCAGTGGTGCGTCGTGGTCGCGCTACCCTCGCCGGGGCGGCGCAGCGAGAGGGTTCCGAAGAAGATGCCCAGGGTTACGCCGAGGACCGCTAGCTGCGCACCAAAAGCGCCCTTTGCTACGAGCAATAATGCCGGGATCGCAGCAAGGAGGTAGGGATTGAGCTTCATGTAGGTCTGTGTAGGTAACCCTGCCACAAGATCGTGCTGGGGGGCCAAGAGTTAGCGGAGACCACGGATGGAGTTCAAGCACTAGTTCACGATCTGATTATTTAGGTGGGACCTCGGCGCACCGGAGCCCGCTTCTCCCGACCGTGCACCACGCGCGCGCGCGCGTCGAATTCTTCGTGCGCAGAAGAGTTCGAGCCAGCCGCAAGGCCGGTGACGGTTTGAGAGCGAACTATCGGGCGCGTTTTGTTAGCGTGAAGGGCCGTGACAGCTTGGATGGCTCGCGCCGCCGTCGTGGTGTGCGCGCTCGGATTCGCGCTCTACGGTGCCGGCTGTGGGGATCAAGGACTCTTGCCGACCACGGTGGACCCGGGGCCCGACTTCAGCATCGCCGATCTCTTGTTCGACGAGAATTTTTTCTACTGCCAAGTCGAGCCGCGCGCGATCACTCCGAGCAAGTGCGCCCCGGGCGACGCGGGGCAGGGTGACTCCGGCTGTCACGACAAGATCACCTCGTTTCGCCTGCGCACGCACGCCGACATCACGTGTGCCAACAACGTGCCGACGACGCCGATCCCTCAGGAAGCGCGCGGCAACTACACCGCGGCGCAGGCGCGCATGCGCCGTGATCCCGACTCGTCGCCCCTGCTTTTACGGCCGCTGCAGCGGCTCGAGCACCCGCGCAAGATCTTCGCCGACGACAGCGACGCCGCCGCCGCCATTCGTGAATGGGCGAGCCACGTGACGGCGCAATGAGGCGATTTCTTCGCGCCTGCGGGCTCGCTCTCGCGCTCCTCGCGGCCTCCAAGCACGCGCGCGCAGAAGACGCCGACGTCTTTGCGCGCGTCACCGTCGCGGAGACCGAGCTGCGCGCCGGTCCCGGCGTCTCCTATCGCGTGATCCATCGCGGCCACCGCGGGGACACCTTCTTGATCCAGACGCGCGAGACGTCCGGTTACTGGCTCGAAGTGCTCTTGCCCGACGGTCGCACGGCCTACGTCCTCGGCGACACGGTCGAAGCGATGGCAGTCGATGAAGACACGCCGAACGGACCGAGCAAGCCCGGTCTCTTCGCGCCGCCCGCGCTCGAGGACGCGCACGGCGGGCTCGCGCTGATGGGCGGCGTGTGGAACAAGAGCGGCTACTCCGAGGTGCGCCCCGCGCTCGTGATCGCGCCGGCCATCGCCTTCGAGCCGTATCTCGGGCTCGCGCTCCAATCCGACAGCCGCCGCCTGATTTACGGCGGCGCTTTCGCGCTCAATCTGGCGCCGGACTGGGCGATCGCGCCGTTCTTCGTGCTCGGCGCGGGCGGCATGCACGAAAAGCCGAAGGAAGAGAACATTCGCCAGACGCGCGATTGGTTCAACGCGCGCGTGGGCGGCGGGCTCCTGATCTCGCTCCGGTTCCGCTTGCTGCTCAGGCTCGAGGTCTCGGACTTCGTGCTCTACACGGAGGACCGCTACAAAAACGTGCAGAGCTACGTCGGCGGTCTGGGGTCGTATTTTTGAGGAGACCCATGACGAAGACGCTGTCCCTCTCGGTCCTCTTGCTCTTGGCGCTCGCTGCCGGCGCGTGCGCGACGGTGTGGCCCGAGCAGCGCGCGGTGCTCGCCGATCCGACCATGCGCTTCGAGGGCGAGCCGGGTGAAAACGCGGCCGAGGAGCACGTGCTCGAGAACCGCGAGGCGTCGTTCGGAGGCGGCTCGGTGCGCGGAGGCGGTTGCGGGTGCAACTGAGCGGACGGCTTCAGCGCGCGCGGGCGCTCGGGCTCGCCGGCGCCGCGCTCCTCGGCTTGGCCGCGGGCTCGGCGCGCGCGCAGGTCGTCGAAGTCGACGCGCGCGGGACGGTGTTCGTGGAGCCGTCGAAGACGAGCAAGCTGACGGTCGTCACGCCGGCGGCGACGGTCGCGGCCCAGCCGGCCGAGTGGCTCGACGTTCACGTGGCGTACGAAGCCGACATCGTCTCGGGCGCGACCGAAGCGATCAAGGCGGGCCCCATCGCGGACGTCGTGACGGGCGCGACCAAGTTCTCCGACGTGCGGAACGAATTCCGGGGCGGCGCGCAGATCACGCGCCGCGATACGCACCTCGCGGTGGATTATTCGTACGGCACGGAGTCCGACTACCACTCGCAGGGGCTCGCGGTCACCGCGGGCACCGACTTCCTCCAGAAGAACACCCAGCTCGAGATCCAATACGCGCGCGGCTTCGATCAGGTCTGCACCACGAACTTCGCGCCGAGCACCGCGCCCTCGGGCCGCACGCGCCTCGACAGCTCGAAGGGCTGCTTCACGAAAGACCCGCTGCGCGCGAGCCGCGCCGTGGATCTCGACACTTTCCAGGTCGGTTGGTCGCAGGCCTGGACACCCGTGTTCGCCACGCAAATCGTGCTCACGGGCGGCCTGCAGCACGGCTTTTTGGGCAATCCGTATCGCGGAGTCGTGATCGCGCCCACGGGCGAGGATGCGCTCGAGAATCACCCGGAGAACCGCGCGCGCGGCGCGCTTTCGCTGCGCGGCAAGTACTTCATCAAGCCGATCTCGGCCGCGGCGACGGCGAGCTTCCGCGTCTATCGCGACACGTGGGACATCGTCGGAGAGACGTACGAGCTCGAGTTCGAGAAGTACGTGACACAGGCGATTCGCCTGCTCGTGCACGCCCGCTATTACCACCAGAACGGTGCGCTCTTTTGGAGCGACGATTATACGGGCGGCGAGCCGAGCCACGGTCCGCGCGGCCAATACTGGACGGGTGACCGCGAGCTCTCGCCACTCTCGAGCTATCTGCTCGGCTTTCGGTTGCTTGCCGGCATGCAGGGCACGCCGGACCACCGGATTTTTTCGGCCCTCCTCCGCTTCCAGGGCAGCGTGGCCTTCGACGCGCTGAAAACCAACCTCCGGGACTTCACCTGGAGCGGGAAGACGCCCGACGACACGCTCGCGGGGATGCTGACACTCGGCGTGCGCGGGGAATTCTGAGCGGCCCTCGAACGCCTCGTTACGGTACGGGGCGCGGCACTAGCTCCGGCCCTCGCGTAACCCGTGACGCCTCGCTAGATCGTACAAATGCTTTCGATCCATGCGGGCCTCGCGGGCCGCGGCGCTGATGTTGCCCGCGTGGCGCTCGAGCAGCCAGGAGACGTAGCGGCGCTCGAAATCGGATTCGAACTGCTCGCGGACGTCACGGTAGCTCCTGCCCGCTTCGAAGCTCGTCGCGTCGGCGTGGCCTGCGCCCGCGGCAACCGGGAGATCGACGATGCGTACTTCGCGCTCGCCGCCCGCCGTCGCGATGTAGATGGCGCGATCGAGCACGTTCCGTAGCTCGCGGACGTTACCCGGCCAGTCGTGCGCGGCGAGCGCCGCGACCGTGGCCGAGCTCAACGTGATCGAAGCCGACGCGCTGTCACGCTTGCGCGCGAGCTCGACGAAGCGCTCGATGAGCTGCGGAATGTCCTCGCGGCGCGAGCGCAACGGCGGCACCGTCACCGGGACGACCGCGAGCCGAAAGTAGAGATCCTCGCGGAATTTACCGCGTTCGACCTCGAGCTTCAGGTCGCGCTTCGTGGCCGCGACGACGCGGGCCTCGGCCCGCAGCACCTTGTTGCCGCCGACGCGCCGGAACTCCGCCGACTCGAGCACGCGCAGGAGCTTCGGCTGCACGTCGAGCGGCAGCTCGCCGACCTCGTCGAGGAAGACGGTGCCGTGCCCCGCGAGCTCGAAGGCGCCCTGGCGCAGGGAGACGGCGCCCGTGAACGCTCCGCGTTCGTGCCCGAAGAGCTCGCTCTCGATCAGGCTGTAGCTCACGGCGCCGCAGTCGACGACGACGAACGGCTTTTCCCGGCGCTGGCTGATCTGGTGGATCGAACGAGCGAGCACGTCTTTGCCGGTGCCGGTTTCACCCTCGAGCAAGATGCTCGCGTCGGTCGGCGCGATGCGCTCGAGCACGCCGAAGATGGTGCGCATGCTGATGCTGTGACCGAGCGCCTCGCCGAACTTGTGCGATTCGCTCGGCAAAATGACGGCCTGGCGCGGCTCGACGCGCAGGCTCAAATCCACGCCGCCCACGCTGATCGTCGTGCCCGATTCGACGACCGCTTCCTGCACGGCGGCGCGCCCGACGCGCGTATGATTGGTCGAGCCGAGATCGCGCACGAGGACGCCCTGGGCGCTGCGCTCGAGCTCGCAGTGTTGGCGTGAGACGGTGTCGTCGCTCAAAACGAGGTCGTTTTCGGGCGCTTTGCCGACGCGCAGGCGATCGACCAGCCGGACGCGGTGGCCGCGCTGGGCGCCGTTCAACACGATGACGATGATGTCGTCGGGTAGCCTGAGATCCGGAGTTTGAGCGCGCGTGCTGATCTCGACCGGAGACGACGGCTGGCTCACTCGGAAACCCTTTTCGGCAAAAGGACGATTGTCTCGCCCCCCGAAAGGGTAACGCGCTCGACGCGCGATGTCTCGCTCTCTTTGGCGTCGCTCGCGCCGGCGAGCGTGCCTTTGCCCACATGCCCCCACTCGACCGTAACTACATAGTCTCCATTCGGTAAATCGAGAGTTTGCCGGAGATCCCCGTGCTCCGAGCCATCACGCGTGAGGCTCACACCCGCACGCGGCTCGCTTTCACCGACGCGCACGAAACTCGCGCTCAGCTTGAGTGGTTCGTGACGTTCGCTCTCGTCGAGGCGGAAGACGAAGGTTTGCTCGTGCGGGAGATCATGCGAGATAGCGCGGCTCGCGACGACGGTTCCGACTCCGATGAAGACGAACGCCACTCGGCGCCGCCACGCCGGCGTGCCCGGCAGATTCATCGCGTTGAAGCGGCGGCGGGAGCAGGTGAGGGGCCGCCGCGCGCCGCCGGAGGCGCGCTCTTGGTGACGGCGGCGCTCGCTCGGGGCGCGGGCGCGTGTGCGTTTGCGTGTGCTCCGCGTGCCGCGCTCGGCGGAGGCGCGGCGGAGTCGCTCGCCGCGGGAGCCGCCGCTTGCCCGAGCAAGCGAACCAAGTGCGCGAGCGGCTTGAGCGTCGCGTCCGGCAACGGGAACGCGGGCATGAGCCCGCGCCCCTCGCGGATGATCTTGGCGATGTCGTCCTCGGTGACGCTCGCCTGCCAGCGCGCGTTCGAAAGATCGGAAGCGCGTACGAGCGGCCCTTGCGGACCGTCACCGCGCCCGAACGTGCCGTGGCAGCGGACGCAGTTCTGCTGCCAGGCGACCATCGCCACTTCGGTGAGGCCGTGCGCCGCGAGCTCGGGCTCCATCCCCGCGTCGGCGCCGCCCTCCACCTGATCCTGGCCGGGGTTCGTGGTGTGGTCGTGATCGCTCGGCTTCCATTCGCGCAGATCCGGCGGCGATTGATCGCACGCCGCCGGAGCGAGGAGGAGAACGAGCGGGATTACGAGGCGTGACCAAGGCGCGGGGCGCACCGGCCGTTCATAGCATGTGCGTCATTCGAACGGCTTACAGCCGCCGTTCGGATCTTTGCCCATGTACTTCTTGCCGTTCACCTCGGCGATGCGGAACTCCGTCCGGCGGTTCTTCGCGCGGCCCGCGTCCGTGGTGTTGTCGGCGATCGGCTTGTCCTGCCCACAGCCGACGGCGACGATGCGTGCCTTGTCGACGCCCTTGGCGACGACGTAGGTCTTCACGGCGAGCGCGCGCCCGCCCGAAAGCTCGAGATTAGCCGCGGCCGTGCCGGTGTTGTCGGTATGGCCCTCGATGCGAAGCTTGGTCACGCGCGGATTGGCGTCGAGGAACGCCTTCACCTGGTCGAGCGTCTTCGTCGTCTCGTCCGTCGTCTTGATCGTCGCCTTGCCCGTGTCGAACTCGATTTGTCCCGGGATGCTCACCTTGTCGCCCGAGACCGTCGCCTCGCTCTTCGCGGGCGTCGGAGCAGGAGCGGGTGCGGGCGCCGGGGTGGGTGCGGGCGTCGGTGCCGGATTGGTGGCGGGTTCAGGCGCGGGAGGTGGAGGCGGTGGAGGCGGTGGGGGCGGCGGCGGCGGCGGTTGTGCCTCGCCACCACCTGCCTGGAACGACGCCTTGGCCGCGCAGCCCGCGAGCACCGGGACGATCGCGAGAGATCCGACGAACAGCAGCCCAAAAGTCTTCGTCCGCATCATCACGCCCAATTCTCCTCCGGCGGCCGCCCGAAACGGGCGCCACCAGGACAAGCGGTAGCCTAACTGCCCGGGAGCCCGCAAGACGGCTCGTCGCCGGAGCCGCCTCGTTCGACGGACGAGCCCCGGCGTTCTTCACGGCCGAGCCCGGAACCGGCCGGTCGGTCATGCACGCACGGCCAAGCCCTGGTACACCCTTCGAGCGCTCGGATGGCTGAGTTCGTTCACCTGCACCTGCACTCCCAATATTCCTTCCTTACGGGTGCGGTGAAGCTCGACGCATTGCCCGGCCGGGTGAAGGCGCATGGCATGCGCGCGGTCGCACTCACCGATCACGCCAACATGTACGGGTCGCTGCGCCATTACAAGATGTGCAAGGCGGCAGGGATCCAGCCGATTATCGGCTCGGAGCTCAACGTCGTGCGTGGCGGCAACGGGCTCTGTCACCTCGTCGTCCTCGCCGCGAACGACGCGGGTTATCGGAACCTCGTCTCGCTCGTGTCGAAAAGCCACCTCGCGCCCGCGAGCGAGCTCGCGCCGAGCGTCACCCTCGAAGCCATCGCCGAACGGCGCGAAGGGCTCGTGGCCCTGAGCGGCTGTCTCGGCGGTTTCGCACCCCAGAGCGTGCTCGAGCTCGGGCCGGAGCGCGCGCACGCGGCGCTCGGCGAGCTCTCGGACGTCTTCGAGCGGGGCCAGCTCTTCGTCGAGCTTCAGGATCACGGCTTCCCCGAACAAGAGGTGTTGAATCCGATTCTGATCGCGGCCGCGCGCGCGCTGGATTTGCCGCTCGTCGCGACGAACGACGTGCATTTCGTCGAGCGCGAAGACGGCTCGGCGCATCTCTACCTCGAGTGTGTGCGGCTCGGACGCACGCTCACGGAGGCCCAGCCGCTGCACCACGGCAGTGCCGAGATGTTTCTGAAGAGCCCCGAGCAGATGGCGGAGCTCTTTCGCGCGACGCCCGAGGCGCTCGTGAACACGCTGCGTGTCGCGGAGATGTGCTCGGGCGTAAAGCTCAAGCTCGGCGAGTCGGAGCTACCGACGTTCCCCGTGCCGCAGGGCTACGACACGGAGAGCTATTTCCGGCACGTGTCGCGCGAAGGCTTCGAGAGGCGCCTCGAGCTCCTGCGCCAGCAAGACCCGAAGCTTCAGGAGTCGAAGTATCGCGAACGGCTCGAGCGCGAGCTCGACGTGATCGCGAGCATGCGATACCCGGGCTACTTCCTGATCGTCTGGGATTTCATCCGCGCGGCGAAGGATCGCGGCATTCCGGTCGGGCCGGGCCGCGGCTCCGGCGCGGGCTCGCTCGTCGCGTATTCGCTCGGCATCACGGAGCTCGATCCGCTCCGTTACGAGCTCTTGTTCGAGCGCTTCCTGAATCCGGAGCGCGTGAGCATGCCGGATTTCGACATCGACTTTTGCATGGTGCGACGCGACGAGGTGATCGCCTACGTCGGCGAAAAATACGGTTTCGACTGCGTCGGTCAGATCGGCACCTTCCAGAACTTGAAAGCGCGCAGCGTGATCAAGGACGTCGCGCGCGCGATGGGCATCGCCGCTCCCGAAGCGCAGCGCATCGCGAGCCTCGTGCCGCCCAAGGGCCAGGGCAAGATGTGCACGATCGACGAGGCGCTCGAGGTGGAGCCGAAGCTCAAGCAGCTCGTCCAGTCGGACCCTCGTATCGCGGAGCTGATCCAAGAAAGCCGGCGCCTCGAGGGACTCACGCGTCACGCCGGCATGCACGCCGCCGGCATCGTGATCAGCGAGGGGGCGCTCGCGGAGCGCGTCCCTTGCTTCAAGAGCGACGCGAGCATCGTCAGCCAATACGACAAGGACGACATCGAGGCCGTCGGGCTCGTCAAATTCGACTTTCTGGGCTTGAAGACGCTCACGCTCACGAACATCGCCGAGCGCATCGTCAATGCCCGCCCCGATCGCCGGAACAAGCCGGTCGATCTCATCAACCTGCCGCTCGACGATCACGAGACGTACGTGCTCCTGGCGAGCGGCGCGACGAACGGCGTCTTCCAGCTCGAGTCGAGCGGCATGCAGGAGCGCATTCTGCGGCCACTCAAGCCCGACTGCTTCGAGGACATCGTCGCCGCCGTGGCGCTCTACCGGCCCGGTCCGCTCGGCACGGGCATGATCGAGGACTTCATCGGCAGCAAGCACGGCCGCAAAGCCGTGCGCAAGCTCCACCCGCTCGTGGACGAGGTGCTCGCCCCCACCTACGGCGTGCCCGTCTACCAGGAGCAGGTGATGCAGATCGCCCAGCGCCTCGCCGGATACTCGCTCGGCGAGGCGGATTTGTTGCGCCGCGCGATGGGCAAGAAGAAGGCGGAGGAGATGATGAAGCAGCAGGCGAGCTTCATCAGCGGCGCGCTCAAGAACGGCGTGCCCGAGGAGAAGGCGAGGGCCATTTTCTCCGAGCTCGAAGGCTTCGCGTCTTACGGCTTCAACAAGAGTCACTCGGCCGCGTACGCGCTCATCACGTATCAGACGGCGTGGCTCAAGGCGCACTATCCGACGGAGTTTTTCGCGGCCGCGCTCACGACCGACAAGGACAAGGTCGACAAGGTCGTGCGACTCGTGGCCGAGGCGCGCGCGTGGGGTTGCGTCGTCTTGCCGCCGGACGTGAACGCGAGCGAAACCGATTTTTCCGTGGTGTACGCGCAGCCGAAGGGCGATGGCCCTCTGCGCGGGGCGGGCAAGGTGCGTGATCGCTTCGGCCCGCAGCTGCGCTTCGGCCTCGGCGCCGTGCGCGGCGTGGGCGAGGCGGCGCTCGAGACGATGTTCGAGGCGCGCCGCGCGGGCGGGCCCTTCCGCGACCTCTTCGATTTCGCGACGCGCGTGGACGCCAAGCGCCTGAACAAGGGGGTGCTCGAGTCGCTCGTGCAGTGCGGGGCCTTCGACTCCTTGCTCGAGCCCATGGGGGTGAGTCGCGCTCGCGCGTACGCCGCCGTCGACCGCGCGCTCGAACGCTCGCGCTCGGCGAGCCGTGATCGCGAGAGCGGCCAGGCGAGCCTGTTCGGCAACCTCGCCGCGGCCGCGACGAACGGCGCGTCCGCCCACGGCCTCGGCGAGTACCCGCTTGCGCCAGAGTGGGATCGCATGGAGCTCTTGAAGCGCGAAAAAGAAGCGCTCGGCTGTTACGTGTCCGGCCACCCGCTCTTTCGCTACGGGACCAAGTACCAGCGCATGGGGATCACGCAGACGACGGACGTGGCGCGCGCCGAGGCTTGGAGTCCCGCGAGCGTCGCCGGCATGATCGAGGGCTACCAGGAGCGTCTCTTCAAGGGCGGCTCCGGAGGCCGCGCGGCATTCTTCGAGATCGAGGATTTGGTCGGTCGGGTCAAGGCGAAGCTCCGCGGCGATCGGATCGAGACCTATGCGCACATCCTCACGGGCGGCGACCCCGTCGTCGTGTCGGGAAAGGTGAGTTACCCGATGACGGACGAGCCCGAGGACGCGGAAGGGAGAGAGCCGACGCTCCTCGTCGACGCCGTGGAGCTGCTCTCGGACTCGGCGCTCAAGAGCACCCGCGCCGTTTCGATCAAGGTCGAGGCCGAGCGCACGGGGAAAAAGGACCTGGAAACGCTGCGTGATCTCCTGAAAAACTCGCCTGGTTCGTGCCCGGTCGAGCTCGTGATCGAGCTCGGCGACGGCGCCCAGGCCGTGCTCGACCTCGACGGCACGCGCATCACACCGACGGATGCCCTGCTCGGCGGCCTCGAGCGCATCTTCGGCGGCAGCGTGGCCGAGCTCCGGTAAAGCGCGCCGGTGAAAACGGGCGGGACGTGTTGTAAAATCCCGAGCGCGCATGAAGGAAGGGCGGGACGAGCTCGTTCGCATCGACGGCCGGGGTGAGGCGCATCCGATCGGAGCGATTGCGGGCCAGCGCATGCGAGCGCGCGCGGGCGCGTATCGCGTGTTGCCGTCGCCCAAGCACGTGGTGTTCATGCGCTACACCGGGGAGGACGGTCGACGCGACGCGGAAGACGGGGCGATCGTCCGCATCGCGGGAGAGGTGACGGCTCCGGGCGCCCTGTGTGACGTGCTCGCCCTGCTCGGACAGACGGGCTGGCGCGGCGAGCTCCTCGTCGAGAACGACGACCGCGTCCGTAGCGTCTTCTTCGAGAACGGCAACGTCGTCGGCGCGCACACGAACGTCGAGGACGAACGCCTCGGCTCCGTGCTCTACCGCTACGGTGCGCTCGACGCCGCGCAGCGCGATCAGATCCTCACGCAGGCGACGTCGGGGCGGCGTTTCGGCGAAGTCGCGCTCGATCTCGGCTTGCTCACGCGCGAGGCGCTGTACGCGCACATCTCGAAGCAAATCGAAGAGATCGTGTTCGCGACGCTCACCGTCGCCGACGGCACGTTCTTCTTTCTCGACGGCTTCGACCCGGCGCGGCTCGTCTCGCAACACACGCTCGGCGCGAACGCGCTCTTGATGGACGGCGTCACGCGCATGGATGAGCTCCGTTTTTTCAAGCTCAAGATCCCGTCCGGCGCGCACGTGCCGGTGCGCGCGCCGGGCCGCGCCGCGCCGGAGGATCACCTCGAAGTGTACGAGGCCGTCGACGGTACGCAGAGCGTCGAAGAGCTCGGGCGCGCGACGGGGCGCGGCGAATTCGCGACGACGCGCGCTCTCTACGCGCTCGTGCAATCGCATCACGTCGTCGTCCATCCGCCGCGCGTGTCGGGCGGACCGACGGCGCTCGTCGGCGCGGCGAACGGAGTCTTGCTCGACATCTTCCGGGCGGCGACCGACGCGGGCAAAGCCGACGAGGTGCGCGACAGCCTCGCGTCGTTCGCGGTCGGCGCGGGCGTCTACGACATTCTGTTTCGCGGCGCGGGCCCGGACGCGAGCGGTGCGCTCGACCCAGGCCGCGTCGCGCAGAATGCCGTCCTCGTCGCGGCCGGAGCCGATCCCCAAAACATGCTGAAGCAGCTCCTCCACGAGTACGTGAGCTTCGCGCTCTTCAGTGCCGGCGCGGCTCTCGGCTCCGATGCGGAAACGGCCATCGCGGAGCGCGTCGGACCGAACCTCAGCACGCTCCGGCCCCAGGGTTGAACCGCCGGCTTACCCGCGAATCGCCGGCGGAGCGCGCCGTTGGTGACCGCCCTTGGACGAGCGCGCCACTTGTGTCACCCTCCGCGGCGCTTTTTCGGGTCGATAGCTCAGTCGGTTAGAGCAGCGGATTTTTAATCCGTTGGTCCTGGGTTCGAGTCCCAGTCGACCCACGAAGAAAAAAGACGACCTTAGTGCGTGCCTGCGAGCGTCACGGGGCGCTTTGCGACCCCTTCGACGAATGTGAAATGGTTTGCGCCAGTCGTCGCGTCGCGAGCTACACTCACTTCGCGGGCTTTCCCGCGCGGAGGCAATTCGGTGATGCGACACGGACTTAGCCTATTTACGCTCGGCATCGGGTGGGTGCTCCTCGCCATGGGCGGCGGCTGCACGGACGAGTCGCCTACCAAGAGCGACTCCGGAAAAAACTACTGCGCGGCGTGCTCGGACACGAGCGAGTGCTCGTCCGGCTACGTTTGCCGCGCGCAGGTCGGGTCCACGGTCGGCGTTTGCGCCAAAACGACGGACACGTCCTGCTGTGACGGCCCGAACGGCGTCGGCGGCAGGTGCCATTCGGATTTCAATCAGAACCTCGGCTCCGGCGGTTCCGCGGGCGGCGGCATCCTCGGCAGCGGCGGGAAGGCCGGACGCGGCGGCACCGGTGGCACGACCACGGGCAGCGGCGGCAGCTCAGCGGGCAGCGGCGGCACCGGCAACACCACCGGCACGGGCTCGAATCTCGGCCGCGCGTGCGTGAAGGATACCGATTGCGCCGACGCGAAGCTCACCTGCGTCACGAACGACGCGCTCGACGGTGACGGCCCCGCGAAGGGCATCTGCAGCGCGGCGTGCACCTCGAACAGCGACTGCCTCGACGTCGCCGACAACGCGTACTGCGTGCCGTTCTCGGCCGACGGCGACATGCACTGCGTCGAAGGTTGCACGGAGGGCACGGCCGGCGTTCCGAAATGCCATGAGCGCGAGGAGGTGGCGTGCAGCCTCGTCGGAGTGATCCCGACGGGCGTCGCGTGCACTTCGAGCAGCGACTGCAACTCGGACGAGCTCTGCGATTCGGGGACGAGCGAGTGCGGTACGTTCGTCACCGGCTGCTTGCCGACCTGTGGCGGCGATTACGACTGCGGACAAAACCAGTTCTGCGACTTCGCGAGCGGCTTCTGTGTCGCGACGAAGCCGACGGGTTTGCCGCTTGGTTCGCCGTGTACCCCGCCGACCGGCACCGAGACGGACGCGTGCGACGGCTTCTGCCTCGCGGGCTCCTCGGATCCGACCAAGGGCACCTGCTCGGCGCTTTGCACGCTGAACGCGAACCTCACTGGTTGCGGCTGGGACGGCAAAGGCGCGGCCGACAATGCCTGCCTCTTCGCCACGATTCTGTCGGGCAGCGACGCGGCTCAAGGCGATGTCGGCATCTGCGGCTCGCTCTGCGACTGCAACGCGCAGTGCGCCCTCAAGGGCGAATACTGCGTCGACGAATCGATGGGCCAGGTGAGCTCGATCTGGGGTCGCCAGGGCTACTGCCGGCCGCTCCAGTCGGCAGAGACACCGGCGGACTCCTTCAGCACGTGCCCCGCGGGTAGCACGGGCGGGACCGGCGGCACGAGCGGCAACGTCGGCGGTGACGCGGGGCAGAGCTCGGGCGGCACGACGAACAACGAGGCGGGGGCAGGCGCGGGCGGTCAGGGCGGCACGTGACGCACGGGGGAGAGGGCGCGGCGCCGAGCGCTCGCTCGGGCGCCGCGGAGGAGGCAGGGGCGAGGGCGTTCGAGCACGCCGCCAGCTTCGCTGCGGGCGAAGTTTCCGGCGGCTTCGGACTCGGGCCGCTCGAAGCGCAATACGAAGAGCTTTTCGCGGAGGTGCTGGAGGACGGCATCATCACGGCGGAAGAGCGCGCGCGGCTCGAGAAGGCGGCGGCGAACCTGGGTATCGACCGCGACCGCCTGCTCAGGCTCGAGCAGGCGATGGTCGCCGCGTATCAGACGCGCCACCGCGTGCAGATCGTCGAACACTACGAGGAGCCTGCGGCCTCGCTCGCGCCGCTCCGGGTGGAAGCGGGGGGGGACGTCGGGCGCGCGCTCCTGCTCAAGCGCGTCTCGCAGCTCGAAGCTCGCGTGCGCGAGCTCGAAGACGAGCTTCGCCGCGCAGAGGCCGCGATCAACGTCGAGATCGATCTCACCGAGCTCGACGACGAAGCGGCGCGAGCGACGGAGGATCCCGAGGACGCCTGGCGCCGCATCCGTCGCAACCCGATGGAGGCGGACGCGCATCGTCAGCTCCATCGCATCTACAAGGCGCGAGGCGAGACGGATCGCTCGTGGTGCGTGGCGCAGGCACTCGTCGCGCTCGGCGCCGCGACCGCCGACGAGAAAGCCGAGTTCGAGGCCGCGCGGACGCAGACGCTCGTCGCGCCGCGCGCCGGGCTTTCGCAGTCGAGCTGGTACGACCAGCTGTTCCATCCCGAAGAGGAAGTGCTCACGGGCCAGATTTTCGGCGTGATCGCGCCCGCCGCGCTGCTCGGACGCGTGACGGCGCTCCGCCGTGACGGCAAGCTGCATCAGCCGAAGCCGGAGACACGCCAGGACGTGGCCAAGGCGACGGTGACGGCCGTCCGCGCCATCCCCTGGGCTGCCGCGATCCTCGGCTTGCCCGCGCCGCCCGTGTTCGTCGAGCGCGAGCGCGAAGCAGGGTTCGAGCACGTGCCGTCGGTGCCGCCCGTCACGGTCATCGGCAAGGGCGTGCTCAGCGGTCGTTCTCAACTCGAGCACGCGTTCCTCGTGGGCCGACACCTGTCCTGGTATCGGGCCGAGCATTACGTGAAGACGCTCTTTTCGAGCCTGCCGGATCTCGAGGATCTGTTCCTCGCCGCGCTCGTCATCGGCAACCCCGGCCTGCCGATCGCCGAGGACGTGAAGCGCCGCGTCGCTCCCATCGCGAACGCGATTCAGCCGCTGCTCGAGCCCACACAGCTCGACACGTTGCGCGGTTGTTTTTTGCGCTTCGTGGAAGAAGGCGCACGCACGAACCTCCAGCGCTGGAGCCTCGCCACCGAGAAAACGGCGTGTCGCGCCGGGTTCTTGCTCGCGAACGATCTCGGGACGGCGCTCAAGCTGCTCGAGGTCGAAGAGCGCGGGCGGGGCGAGCTCGCGAAGGATCTCTTCGCCTTCGCGACGAGCGAGCGGTACTTTCAGCTCCGTCGCCAGCTCGGCATCGCGCTCGCGTAAGCGTGAGGCCGAGCGCAGCCCCGATGGCCGAGGATCTGTTCGGAATCGTCGGGACGACCATCGCGTCCGCGTATCACGTCGAGAACGTCGTCGCGGAAGGCGGCTTCGGGGTCGTGTATCGCGCTCGGCACGGCGGGTTTCGCGCGTCCGTCGCGCTCAAATGCCTGAAGGTTCCGCAGCACCTCGGCGCGGAGTATCAGGCGCGGTTCCTCGAGCAGTTTCGCGCCGAAGCGGAGGTGATGTTTCGCCTGTCGGCAAGCACGTCCACCGTGACGCGCCCGCTCCACATCGACGTGATGACGGCGCCGAACGGCGCGTTCGTGCCGTTCATGGTGCTCGAGTGGCTCGACGGCGACACGCTCGACGCCGTCATTCGCGCGCGCGCGGCGGCCGGAAAGCGCCCCTTCACGCTGCCCGAGCTCGTTCCCCTGTTCGAGCCCATCGCGAAGGCGCTCGAGCGAGCGCACCACTTCGAGGGGCCCGCGGGCGCCGAATCGATTGCGCATTGCGATCTCAAGCCCGAGAACGTCTTCATCGCGAACGTCGGCGGCGAGCGCGTGCCCAAGATCCTCGACTTCGGGGTCGCGGAGGTGCGAGGGGCGGCCACGCGCGCCGCCAAGGCGGGCGACGAGGTCACGCTGTTCACGCCGGCGTACGGTGCGCCGGAGCAATGGAGCCCGAAAGAGCTCGGCGACACGGGGCCGTGGACGGACGTTTGGGGTCTCGCGCTCACGCTCGTCGAGGCGCTCGCCGGCAAGCCCGTGATCACCGGCTCGCACGTGGCGGTCCGCGCGCAAATTCTCGACCGCGCACGGCGCCCGACGCCGCGCACCCACGGCGTGGTCGTCTCCGATCGCGTCGAAGCCGCGTTCCAGCGCGCGCTCGCCGTCGAACCGCGTGATCGTCATCCCGATGCGGGCGCGTTCTGGCGCGCTCTCGTCGAAGCGAGCGGCCGCGACGCGGCGGCGGCCCCGAGCCTCGCGCGCGGCGGCGTCGCCCCGAACGCCATTCCCGATCTGGTGCCGCTTGCCCGCAAACAGAGTCGCCCGGAGCTACCGGCCGTTCAGGGGCCGGTGAGCTTCGACTTCGAGGAGCCGGAGGGTGGGGAGATGGGCGCGAAGCTCGACCTCGATCTTCCGCCGGACGAGCCAATCGCGCGGCGGTCACTCGCCCCGTCGAGCCCGGCACTCTCGCTCGAGGCGTTGCCGCTCCGCGACACGCAGCTTTCCGCGACGCCTGGGAGTGGACGGCCGTCGCCGGCGCCTGCGAGCCCCTCGCTCGCGCCGGTGAGCTCGTCGCCGCGGGGCCGGCTCGAGTCGCTCGCGCCCCATGTGGACGAGGCGAAGGTCGGTTCGTCGCCCCCTGCGGTCCAGAGCCCCAATGTGGCCGCTCTGCGCCGCGCTGACCCGCTCGCTGTCTCGCAGCGAGCACCCGCCGAACGCTCGCTTCTGCGGCGCCTCGCCCCGGGACTCGCGCTGGCGGCCGCGAGCGTCCTCTTGACGATGCTGGACCGGGCCTACGCTGCGTCGGCCGGCG
>JAICUB010000060.1 GCA_025936045.1 Polyangiaceae bacterium
CGATGTCGTGGTGGCAGCACGGCGCCGCGACCACGACCGGGGCGCCCCACTCCACCGCCCGCGCGAGCGCCTCGTCGGTGGCGGTGTCACAGGCGTGGAGCGCGAGAACGACGTCCGGGCGCTCTGCCGGCTCCGAGCCCCGGATGCTCGGCATGTCCGAGCTCGGCGAGCGCTTCGGCGAGGACCGCGCAGCGCTCGTGGGGCGTCGACTTGGAGCTCAAGAGCACGAGGTTTCGGCCGGGCATGCGACAAAGTCCCCCGAGCGAGCGGGTCCGGAGGATGCGGCTGTGCACCTCGACGCCGACGCTCTCGGCCACTTGCGTAAGCTCCGCGAGGACCGAGGCAGGGTCCAGGCTGGAGTCCATGCCGAAAAGGATATCCTCGCCTTCCGTCCAAAGGCGGGCATTGTCTGCTTTGCCCTCCTGAGGGGGCGTGGTATGTCGGTCGCATTGTGATGTGCACCGCCGGCGGCGGGAGCGATGCGCGCTTCCCCGGGGGCACGTCAAAAGCAGTGGGAACCATGTTCCTGCCTCAGAGAAAGACAGCGTTGAATGACGTTCACGGAAGCGGCGGCGCAAGTGCTGCGCCTCGTCGGAAAGCCCTTACATTACAAAGAGATCACTGACGTAGCCATCGAGAAGAACCTGCTCAGTCACGTGGGGAAGAGCCCCGAGGTGACGATGGGTGCGCGCCTCGCGGCGCTCGTCAAAAAGGGGGACAAGGAAAACCCCCTCGTGCGGGTAAAGCCCGGGGTCTTCGCGCTTCGCGACTGGGACGCGGCCACCGTCGAGAAGGGGCTGGCCGATCGCACTCCCGCGCTCGAGCGCCTCGCCGCGCAACATCCGAGTGACCCCGATGAAGGGGCTTCGGAGACGAGCAGCCCGTCGCTCGAGTCGCCCGGGGAGGGCGAGGCGCCCACGGTGTCGGTGCTCGATCCGGCCGAGCGCGAGCGCGCCGCCATGGCCGCTCACGCGACCGAGTTTTTCGAGTCCGAGGAGGACGACGACGAACCGATCTTCGGGCGCGAGGCGGAAGAGCCCGCTGCCGAGGGCGCTGCGGCGCAACAGGGTGGCAGTCGCCGTCGTCGTCGCCGTCGTCGCGGAGGTCGCACGGCCGCGGAGGAACGCGTCGCGGGCGGGGACGGCTTGCCGTCGTACACCGTGTCGGACGCACCGGCGGATTTGCCGCTCATCACCGAAGCTGAGCCGCGCCCGCGTGAAGAGCAGCGCCGTGAGGAACCGCGGCGCGACGACGCCCGGCGCGATGAGGCCCGGCGCGATGAGGCCCGGCGCGACGACAGCCGCCGCGATGAGGCCCGGCGCGACGACAGCCGTCGCGATGAGGCCCGGCGCGACGACAGCCGCCGCGACGACAGCCGCCGCGACGACAGCCGCCGCGATGAGCGACGATCCTCGCCGGATGCCGCCAGTGCGGCTCGCCGTCCCAACGAAGGGGTGCCGCGCGGCGGTTACGAGCGCAACGGCGACGGCGGCGGAACGCCCCTCGACGAGCTTGCCGGACGCGGGCTCGCGGACGGCTTGGCGGAGCTGCTCGGTACGTTCGATCGCAACCGCGGTCCCGTGGCGCTGCAGACGCTCGTGGACGCGGCGGAGCGGCGCGGTCGCTTCTTCGGCGAGCACGCGGTCGGGCAAGGGATGCTCGTTGCCGCGGCGCGCGCCGACAACGCCCGCGCGCTCGGCCGCGGTGAGCGCCCGCGCTTTCGCGTAGGCTCGGGTCGCCTCGGCCTCACGGATTGGGCGCTCGACGGCGAGCTCTTGCGCGTGGAGCGCGAGATCCAGCAGCTCGCGGAGCGCTATCGCGAGTCCGCGCGGCGCTCGGTGTTGCGCATGCTGCAGGATTTGCCGCACCGCGCGATTGGGGAGCTCGTCATGCTGCTGCTCGAGCACGTCGGGTTCTCGAGCCTCGTCCCGGTGCGCCGTCCCGGTGCGCACGGTGCGGAGCTGCACCTGTCGGGCCGTTTGAGGACGCCTGCCGGAGAGATCCGCACGGCCGTCGTCGTGCGCCGCGACGGGCGGGAGATTGGTCGCGAACGCGTGACCGAGCTCCGCGGCGCCCTTCACCACTACGGACCTGCGAGCGCCGCCTGGCTGCTCACGACCGGCCAGGTCCTGAGTGGCGCGCGGGAGGAAGCGGCCGCGCCGGGAGCTTCGCCGCTCACCGTGATCGACGGCCTCGGACTCGTGCGCTTGTGCGAGGAGCACGGGATCGGCGTGGTGAAGAGCAACGTGTCGCTCGTCCTGCCCGACCTCGATCTCCTCGACGGTCTCCGAGCTTCGTGACGAGCGAGGCGGCCGCGAGCGAGAGCGTGCGCGCCGAGTCGCTCGTCGCGCTCGTCGCACTCGCCTCGGCGGCGCTCGTGAGCTGCGGCCGGCCGCCGCCTGCTTCGCGCTTTCCGACGGGTGACGCCGCGCTCGCGCGCATGCACGACTCGCAGGCGTGCAGCCGCGGCGTACGCGCCGAAGCGAAGCTCGACTACATCGGCCCGCGGGGTCGCCTGCGTGGCGACGTGCTCTACCTCATGTCGGTGCCGGACCGAGTCCGCCTCGACCTGTTCAGCCCGTTCGGCGCCATGCTCTCGACGCTCACCTCGGACGGCGAGCGCTTCTCGCTGCTCGACCCGCGCCAGAAGCGCTTTTTCTACGGCCCGGCGAACGCCTGTAACCTCGCCCGTTTCACGCAGGTGTCGCTGCCGCCGGCCGTGCTCGTCGACCTTCTGCGCGGCGAGGCGCCCGTGCTCGTGCACCCGCAGGGTTCGGCGACCATCTCCTGGGACCGTGACCGCTACGTCGTCCGCATCGCGAGCACTCGCGGCGCGAGCGAACGCGTCGAGCTCGAGCCGCTGCCGGAGGATGTCGCGCGGCCATGGACCGAGCAGCGCGTGCGCGTGCTCAAGGTGCACGTCGAGCAGTACGGCGTTCCGCTCTATACCGTCGAGCTCCTGGACCACGCACCCGCCAAGACGGCGGCCCCGCGCGTCGATCCGGACGGCCTCGAACCCCCGATCCCGCCGAGCGGCCCGAGCTGCGACGCCGAGCTGCCGCGCCGCGTCCATATCGAGGTACCTAGCGAGGGCCACGACCTCGTGCTCGCGGTGAGCGAAGTGAGCCACAATCCGCCCCTGGCGAGCGGCTCCTTCAGCCAGGAGCGCCCCGCCGGGGTAAGATCCGAGTTCTCGCCCTGCGGCCCGTGACGAGCCCGGGCGCATCCCGCAGAGTGCGCGATTTTCTTGCGTTCGTGCCGCGCGAGGTATGATCGAGCGACCATGGCGAGGCGAGGTCGACCCGGAGCACGCGACAGGCAGCGTGAAGCCCCGGCAACCGCTCGTGCCACGCCCGATGCTGCGGCGCGCCACGCGCGCGAGGCGCGGGAAGCCGCCGCGAGCGAGCGCGAGCGCGGCAAGGAGCGTCACTCGCCGCCTGCGCCGCTCACGCCCGCGCGGCAAAAGCGGTCGCCGCGCTTGGCGCCACCGTCGTCGCTGCCTCGACGCACGAGCGGCATCGCGAGCTTCTTGCGCCTGCCGGTCTCCGCGGACCTCTCTGTGATCCCGAGCGTGGACGTGCTCCTCACGGGCGTCCCGTTCGACGCGGGCAGCGCGTTTCGACCCGGGGCGCGCTTCGGGCCGCGCGCCGTGCGCGAGGCGTCGGTACTCTCGAGCTCGTTCTCGGCCGCGCTCGGTGTCGACGTTTTTAGCGAGCTCGAAGCGGCCGACGGGGGCGACATTTCGGCGCCTTCCGCCGCGGTTTCGTCCGTCCTCGACGCCGTGGCGAAAGCCACCCAGGCGATTGCCGGCTCGGGTGTGATTCCGGGTTTCGTGGGCGGCGATCGCACGCTCACGCTCGGCGCCTTGCGGGGGTTACGGCGGGCCAAGCACAAGGCGCTCGGTTTGCTGCTGATCGGCGCGCATCCGGGCGCTTCGAGCGTGCCGGAAGGCGCGATCACCTCCGCCAATTTCCTGCGCCACGCGGTGACGGAGGGGCTCGTCCGCACGGACTGCTCGATGCAAGTCGGCTTGCGGGGCCCGTATCAAGGTCCGGACGAGCTCGCATTTGCCTTCGCGAACGGCATCGACATCGTCGGCGTCGACGAGGTGCGCTGGGATCTGCACGCCGTCGTGAGTCAGGTGCGGCGGCTCGTGCAAAAGGGTGCCGTCTACGTCTCCGTCGATCTCGGTGCGCTCGACCCCGCCTACGCTCCCGGCGCGAGCTTCCCCGTACCCGGCGGCATGACGACCTGGGATTTGCAGCAGATCCTGCGCGCGCTCGTCGGCGCGGACGTCGTCGGCTTCGACGTGGTGGAGCTCGCCCCCGACTACGATCCGGCGGGGATCAGCGCGCTCGCCGGTGTCGCCGTGCTGCACGAAATTCTCGCCGCCATGGCCGACACCCGCAGAAGCGCGCATCCGGCGCCGAGCACGCACCGCTCCGGGCGTGCCGGGCGGCGCTCGGCGTGAACGACGCTCGTTCCCGGGCCTGCCGGCTTAGGCGCCCGCGGCGCCGCCGTCGAGCGCCTTCAAAATCGCGCCCGGCTCGTCGCTGATTATCGTATCGACGCCGAGCTCGGCCAAGTGCCGCGCCGCGTGCTCGTCGTTCACCGTCCAGGTCGCGACCGGCGCTCCGAAACGCTTCCAACGCCAGAGCGCGGCGCTCGTCACGAGCTTCTGGTGGGGGTTCACGCCGTCGGCCACGGCGCGAAACGCGGGCGCTCGTCCGAGCGCACCCGCGTCCGCGTCGAGCAGCCACGCGCGCGGAAAACCCGACGAAAGCGCCGCAAGCGCGCCCACGAACGCCGGATGAAAGCTCGAGTAGAGCACCGTCTCCGGTCCCACGCCGCTCGCTTTCACCACGCGGCTCACGTTGCGCAAGAGCACGAGCGGGCGGCTCACGTCGCCCTTCAGCTCCACGTTGACGCGCAGCTGCCGCTCGCGCGCCCACGCGAGCACGTCCGCGAGCAGCGGGACTCGTTCGCCGTCGAGCGAAACCCGAGCAAGCTCGCCCGCTCCGAGTAGCTCCACGTCGCGCGTCTCGCTCCCGCCCGACACGCGCTCGAGCGTGCGATCGTGGAGCACGATGACGCGCTCGTCGCGGTCGAGCCGCACGTCGAGCTCGACCCCGTCGGCGCCTTCCGTGCGCGCGAGCTCGAACGCGCGCAGCGTGTTTTCCGGCGCAGCGTGTCGCGCTCCGCGATGACCGAGGATGAACGGCCGCGCGCCGCTCGGGCGCAGCCAGGCCGCAATGCGCGAGGCACGGCGCGCGGAGCCGAGCATCGGTATCGCGTCGCCTCAGCCGGCGAGCTCGGCCGCGATTTCGCGGGCGACGTTGCGGGCCCGCTCGATCTCCGCGTTCGAGAACGCGATGCCGCCGACCACCGGATGCCCGCCGCCGCCGTAACGCGCGCAAATCGAGCTGATGTCGGCGTCGCGCGGGCGGCCCGACCACGGATTATATCCCACCGAAATCTTCGGGCCGTTTTTGAGTAGGCCGATCACGACCGAGTACACCGAGTCCGGAAAGAGCGCGTACGTCACGAACTTTCCGACGCTGTCGAGCACCTCTTCGGTCAAGTCGACGAACACGACGCGCCCCTGGCGCAAGCTGCTCTGTTTCACGCGATCGACGAATCGATCGTGCTTCTTACCGAGCGGACGGTAGCGGGAGACGACGAGGGGCAGCGCCGCGACCTCGTGCAGCGGGCGCGCGAGGAGCTCGGGCACGAAGCGCTCGAGGAACGCGTCGTCTCCGTAGTGCTCGACCACGCTCACGAGACGCATCACCGGATCGGAGCGATCCACCGCTTCTTCCGCGCTCCGAAAGCGCGCGGAGTCGATGCGATCGGCCCACGTCACGAGCTCGCCGAGCGCCGGGCTTTCCACGCCGAAGCGCTCGCGCGCGAGCTCCGCGATGAGCTTCGTGCAGGAGGACGCGGCCGCGTCGTAAAAGAATTGACCATTGCCTTGGCGCGCCTCGAAGTGCGCGCGGTCGGCGTCGCTCGCGAAGGCCGTCCGGTGGTGGTCGAAGTACCAGCTGAGCTTTTCGCTCGCGTGGTAGCGGTAATCGAGGATCGCGTTGGCGTCGCCCGTCAGCATGGCGTCGTCCGCTCGCGCCTGACCGATGCCGTAACCGCACGCCCGGTAGGAGAGCTCGAGCGGCTCGCTCTTATAGAAGGCACGGCAGAAGTGCGTGAAGACGACGGCGCTTGCTAGTCCGTCGAAGCAGTGGCCGTGCGTCGCCACGACGAGCTTCATGATGTCGGGAAATGTAGCACAGCGGTTTTCGCCCGCGGAACTTTCCTGGCCATCGCAACCGGGCGCGCCACCGGCCGACTCCAGCAGCATGCTCGAGCCGATTTCTCGAATACTTTCAGGGGATTTACTGCCCGCTCGCCTGCGAGATCTGCCGGAGCCACCGTCCGAGCTGCACCTCGCCGGAGAGCTCCCGCGCGGACCATCGGTCGCCATCGTCGGGACGCGGACACCGTCGGACGCCGCTTTCAAGTTCACGACGGCGCTCGCGGGCGACCTCGCTCGCGCCGGCATCATCATCCTCTCGGGTGGTGCGGAAGGGATCGACTCCGCCGCGCACCAGGGCGCGCTCGACGCAAAAGGGCGAACGGTCGTCGTGGCACCCGCGGGCTTCGACAAGCCGTTTCCACCCAAAAATCGCGAACTTTTTCACAAAATCGTGGCTGCCGGCGGCGCGTACCTGGCGCTGCTTCCCCCGCACGAGCCCGCGCCGCGGGGGGTCTTCTTCGCGCGCAACGGCTGTCTCGTCGCGCTCGCCCACGCGGTCGTCGTGGTGGAGGCGAGGCACCGGAGCGGAGCGCGAAACGCCGCTGCCTGGGCGCGCCGCCTCGCTCGACCGCTCCTGGCCGTCCCGAGTGCCCCCTGGATTTCGACGGGCCTCGGATGCATCTTGGAGCTGCGTCTCGGGGCCCGGCTCTGCACGGGCAGCGAGGACGTGCTGAGGGCGCTGGAGGAATCCCTCGTGATTCCGTCACGCCCGCCCACCCCCCCGCCAGCTTCGGAACCGTATTCCGAGCAGCTGGCGCTCCCGCTCGGGCTCGTCGAGGCGGGCGGGGAGCTCGAGCGCGTGGCGCGAGCCGTCCTTGCGGGCGCTCGCCACCTCGACCGCGTTTGTGAGGCCGCAGGGCTCCCTCCGGCATCGGCTCAGAGGCATCTCTTGACGCTCACTCTAGAGGGCGTGCTAGTTGCCGACGCCGTCGGCGGTTTCGGGCTAAATCCTGCTCACCGGCCGGTTTCGGCCACTAAAAGCTTGAAATGACGAATTAAAATGCAGGTGCTTGACCTTCGAGCCCTTGCGCTCTCGTCACATTGACCGAAACTTAGCTCCCCTCGCCGGTCCCCCCGTCAGAAGGATCCCCATGGGTAATAAAACCCTCGTCGTCGTCGAATCGCCAGCCAAAGCCAAGACCATCAAGAAGTACTTGGGGTCGGGCTACGAGGTCGTGGCGAGCAAAGGGCACATCAAAGATCTGCCCAAGCGCATGGGTATCGACGTCGAGAAAGGTTTCCAGGAGACGTACGAGGTCATCGAGAGCAAGGCCAAAGTGCTCTCCGAGCTCAAGGCCGAAGCGCAGAAGGTTTCGACGCTCTTGCTCGCGACCGACCCCGACCGCGAGGGTGAAGCCATCGCCTGGCATTTGGCGGAAGAGCTCAAGCGACCGCACCTCGACGTGAAACGCGTCGAGTTCGGGGAAATCACCAAGAAGGGTGTGCAGCACGGCATCGACGCGCCGCGCGAGCTCGACAAGGACTTGTATGACGCGCAACGGGCCCGCCGCGTTCTCGACCGCATCGTCGGCTACGACGTCTCGGCGCTCGTGTGGAACAAGCTCGCATTCGGGCTGAGCGCCGGCCGCGTCCAGTCGGTGGCGCTCCGGCTCATCGTCGATCGTGAGCGTGAGATCGAAGCGTTCGTCCCCGAGGAGTACTGGAACGTCGCGGTCGGGCTCAAGGCGAAGGCCGGCGAGCTCGTCGCACGGCTGGCGAAGGCCGACGGCGAGAAGCTCGAGGTCACGAGCGGCGAGCAAGCGGCCGCGGTGCGGCGCGATCTCGAGAGCGCGAAATTCCGCGTGGCGACGGTCACGCAGCGCGAGCAAAAGCGCAACGCTCCGGCGCCCTACACGACGAGCAAGCTCCAGCAAGACGCGACGAGCTACCTGCGTTTCACCACCAAACGCACGATGAACGTCGCTCAGCGGCTGTACGAAGGCATCGACCTCAAGAAGGACGGCGGCCTCGTCGGTCTCATCACTTACATGCGTACGGACTCCGTGCGCGTGAGCCCCGACGCCGTGACGGAAGTACGGAGCTACATCGAGTCGCGCTACGGGGAGCGCCACCTGCCCGACAAGCCGAACGTCTTCCGCTCGCGTAAGGACGCTCAGGAGGCGCACGAGGCCATCCGCCCGACATCGCTCGAGCTCGCGCCCGAGAAGGTGCGAAAACACCTCTCCGACGAACAGTTCAAGCTGTACCGGCTGATCTGGGATCGCTTCGTGGCCTCGCAGATGTCGCCCGCCGTCTACGATCAGACCGGCGTCGACATCGAAGGCACCCCGAGCGCCAGCGGGCCGCGTCACAAGAAGTACGGGCTGCGCGCGACCGGCAAGGTGCTCAAATTCAGCGGCTGGCTCGAGCAGTACTCCGCGAGCAACGCGCTCGAGGAGGGCCCGAAGGAGCTCGCCGGCGAGGAAGACGCCGAGGTCGAAGGCAAAGCACCCGCGCAAGCGAACGGCAACGGCAGCGCGAACGGAGCGAGCGGAAACGGCGCAGCCGCCGCCCGCGCCGCCGACGACGAAGAAGGGCTCTTGCCGGCCGTGACCGAGGGCGAGGAGCTCAAGCTCCGCACCCCGCCCGGCGTCCTCACCGAGCAGAAGTTCACCCAGCCGCCCCCGCGCTTCAACGAAGGCTCGCTCGTGCGGGAGCTCGAGAAGCGCGGCATCGGCCGCCCGAGCACCTACGCCGAGATCATCAGCAAGGTACAGGCGCGCGACTACGTCGAGAAGCTCTTGGGCGGACAGATGAAGGCGACCGAGCTCGGGAAGATCGTGGTGGACGGCCTCGTCTCCACGAACCTCGACTTCATCGACCCGAGCTTCACTGCCAAGATGGAAGAGGAGCTCGACGACGTACAGGCGGGCAAGCTCGGTCGGAAGGAGCTGCTCTCGCGCTTCTACGGCCGCTTCCGGGAGGTGCTCGACGGCGCGAAGAAGGCCAAGCGCTGGGCGCCCGAGCCCGAGCCGACCGAGTTCAAATGCGACGACTGCGGCTCCATCTTGAACAAGCGCTGGAGCAAGAACGGCTGGTTCCTCGGCTGCTCGGCGTACCCGAAGTGCAAGTTCACGCGCGACCTCGGTAAGGACGGCAACGCGCCGGCGCAGCCGCGCATGACCGACGTCGTCTGCGACAAGTGCAGCAAGCCGATGGTGATCAAGACGGGCCGCTACGGCGAGTTCCTCTCGTGCAGCGGCTACCCGGAGTGCAAGAACGCGCGCCCGGTCCCGCTCGGCGTGCCGTGTCCGAAGGACGGCGGCGACATCGTGGAGATCCGCTCGAAGAAGCGCGGCTCACGCTCCTTCTACGGCTGCATCAATTACCCGAAGTGCGACTTCAAGGTCTGGCAGAAGCCGGTGAACGAACCGTGTCCGCTCTGCAAATATCCCTTCCTCGTGCACGCCGGCGGTCAGAAGAACCCGAAGCTCGTGTGCGGCCGCGGCAAGGAATGCGGCTACTCGCGCCCGCTCGAAGAGGCGGGTGAAGACGCGGGCGCAGCGAACCACGATCACGCCGGGCACGCCCACGGCGAGCAGACCGCGTCACCTCCGCTGTGACGGCCCCTTCCGTCACCATCGTCGGCGCGGGCCTCGCCGGCTCGGAGTGCGCGCTCGCGCTCGCGCGTGCGGGCGTCCGCGTCGTCCTGCTCGAGCAGAAGCCCGTGGCGCGCACGCCCGCGCAAACGAGCGACTCGCTTTGCGAGCTCGTCTGTTCGAATTCGTTCCGCGGCGCGGCGCTCGCCAACGCCGTGGGACTTCTCAAAGAGGAGATGCGCCGCCTCGGCTCGGAGGTGATGGCGACGGCCGAGCTCACGCGCGTGCCGGCAGGCGGCGCGCTCGCCGTGGATCGCGAGCGCTTCTCGGCCGCGATGACGGAGAAGCTGCGTGCCCATCCCCTGATCGAGGTGCGGAGCGAGCTCGTCGAGCGGCTGCCGGACGCGCGCCCGCTCGTCGTCGCCACCGGGCCGCTCACCGGAGACGCGCTCGCCCGAGACGTCGCCCGTCGCATCGGCGAAGAGCGGCTCGCTTACTACGACGCGATCGCGCCGATCGTGAGCTCGGATTCGATCGACGAGAGCAAGGTCTTTCGCGCGTCCCGCTGGGACAAGGGCGAAACCGAGGAGGATCGCAACGCCTACGTCAACGCCCCGCTCGACGAAGCGCAATACAAGGCGTTCGTCGCAGAGCTCTGCGCCGCGCAGAAGGTCGCGCCCGAGAGCTTCGAGGACGTGCGCTACTTCGAGGGCTGCCTGCCGATCGAGGTGATGGCCGAGCGCGGCGAGATGACTCTCGCGTTCGGTCCGATGAAGCCGGTCGGCCTCACCGATCCGCGTACGGGGCGCTGGCCCTTCGCGGTCGTACAGCTTCGCGCCGAAGACGCCGCCGAAACCGCCTACAACCTGGTCGGCTTTCAGACGAGGCTGATTCGCGGCGAGCAGGAGCGTCTGTTTCGCACCATCCCAGGGCTCGAGCAGTGTGAAATCTTGCGTTACGGCGCCGTGCACCGGAATACCTTTTTGCGCGCGCCGCTCCTCCTCGACGCGACGTTCCAGCTGAAGGCCGAGCCGGGTCTCTATTTCGCGGGCCAGGTGAGCGGCGTCGAGGGCTACGTCGAGAGCGCGGCGAGCGGCGGTTTGGTCGCGCGTTTCATCCTCGAGCGGCTCGCCGGGCGCGAGCCGGTGCTGCCTCCTCCGACCACGGCGCACGGCGGTCTGGTCGCCCAGCTGTCGCGTAACCCCGAGGACTACCAGCCGTCGAACATCACCTTTTCTCACCTCGCGCCTTGGGTGCCCGCGGTGGGCGCCAACGGCAAGCCGGTGCGGCTCCAGAAGCGCGCCAAATACGAGGCGATGGCCGAGCGCGCGCTCGCCGATCTCGACGGCTGGCTCCGGCTCGCTTCGGAACCCGCACGAGCCCCCGCCGTGCCGACTCCCCGGGCTCACGCCGAGCCCTGACTTCAGCCTGGCAGGGAGCAGTCTACTGCGCAGCCGTTCAGCGGGCGCTCACGCTTCAGCCGAAAACGCGCCTATCGCGCTGATAGCTTTTGGCGCTTTGCGGGTGGTCGAGGGCGGTCTTAATCTACTCGTTACCCCGAGCCTGGCTCCGCTGTCTTCCGGGTTCCCGGGGCGCCTCAGACCATGCTCGCAGTGGATTCGCTAGTCGAGCTCGTGAAGAGCTACCACCCAGCCGCGGACGTTGACCTCATCCGCAAGGCGTACCGCTACTCCGAGTGGGCCCACCAGGGCCAGCTCCGGAAGAGCGGGGATCCGTACTTCATTCATCCGGCGAGCGTCGCCGGCCTCATCACCGAGCTCCGGCTCGACACCGCGAGCGTGTGCGCGGGACTCCTGCACGACGTGCTCGAGGACACGAAGGTCACGAACGGGGATCTCGAACGCGAGTTCGGCCCCGAGGTGACGACGATCGTCGACGGCGTCACGAAGCTCGGAAAGATCAACTTCAGCTCGCGCGAAGATCGCCAGGCCGAGAGCTTCGGCAAGATGGTCGTGGCGATGGCGCGCGATCTGCGCGTGCTCTTGGTCAAGCTCTGCGATCGACTCGACAACATGCGCACGCTGAACGCGATGAAGCCGGAGGCGCAGGAGCGCATCGCGCGCGAGACGCGCGAGATTTACGCGCCCCTCGCGTCGCGTCTCGGCATGCAGCGCGTCAAGAGCGAGCTCGAGGATCTCTCGTTCAGGTACCTCGAACCCGACAGCTACCAGGAGCTCGCGCAAAAGCTCGCGAAAACCTCGAAGGATCGCGATCGGTACACGGAGAGCGTGTGCCGCACCATCGTTTCGCGGCTCGCCGAGCAGGGCTTCGCCGCCGACGTCACCGGCCGCGCGAAGCACAGCTACTCGATTTTCCGCAAGATGAAGGACCAGGGCTGCGAGTTCGAGCAGGTCTACGACATCCTCGCGTTCCGCATCTGCGTCGAATCGGTGGCGGACTGTTACGCGGCGCTCGGCGCCATGCATTCACGCTGGACCCCGATCCCCGGGCGCTTCAAGGACTACATCGCGCTCCCCAAGCCGAACATGTACCAGTCGCTGCATACGACGGTGATCGGCCCGGGGCGCCAGCGCATCGAGATTCAGATTCGCACGAACGAGATGCATCGTGTCGCCGAGCACGGCGTCGCGGCGCACTGGCGCTACAAGGAGCGTATCTCGGGCGGCGTCGACCCGAAGGACGCCGAAAAGTTCTCGTGGTTGCGCGAGCTCGCGGACTTCCCGCGCAACGTGAAGGATCCGGTCGAGTTCCTCGAGAGCGTGAAGATCGACCTCTTCCCGGACGAGGTATACGTGTTCACGCCGCGCGGGGACGTGCGCGTCTTGCCGCGCGGCGCGACGCCGATCGACTTCGCCTACGCGATTCATTCGGAGGTCGGCCAACACTGTTCGGGCGCGCGCGCCAATGGGCAGATCGTGCCGCTCCGCTACAAGCTGAAGAGCGGCGACGTAATCGAGGTGATGAACTCGCCGACGCAGCAGCCGACCAAGGATTGGCTCGATTTCTGCGTCACGACGCGCGCGCGGGCGCGCATTCGCTCGCACATCCGCGTCGAGCTCCGCCAAAAGAGCGTCAACCTCGGCCGTGAGCTGCTCGAGGCCGAGATGCGCAGCGCCGGCCTGAGCTTCACGAAGCTTCACAAGAACGCCGAGGAGAGCAAGCGCGTCGCCGAACGTCACCGCGCGCAGGACCTCGACGACCTCTTGCTCGACATCGGTTACGGCCGCGTGCACGCCGAAGAGGTCGTGCAGGCGATGCAAGAGCAGTCACCGGAAAGCGAGCCGCCGAGCGAGCAACTCCGGAGCGGCCGGCTCGAGCAGTTCGTGCGGCGCGTCACGGGGCGCGATCAGGCGGGTATTCGCGTGAGCGGCATCGACGACGTGCTCGTGCGCTACGCGCGCTGCTGTAGCCCGCTGCCCGGCGACGCCATCGTCGGCTTCATCACGCGTGGGCGCGGCGTGACCGTGCACCGGCGCGAGTGCCGCAAGGCGCTCGACATGGATCCGGAGCGGCGCATCGAAGTTTCGTGGGACTCGAAGACGAAGGTGCAGCGTCCCGTGCAGATCTGCGTCACGACCACGAACAAGCCGGGCATCCTCGCGACGGTGAGCCAGACCTTCAGCGCGCAGAGCATCAACATCAGCGAAGCCAACTGCCGCGCCGACGACGACGGGCATGCCCGCAACGTGTTCACTTTCAACTGCAGCGACGTTTCCCAGCTGAAGACGGTGATCAAAGCCTTGCAAAAGGTGAGCGGGGTCGTGGAAGTCGCGAGGATCTGAGGCTCGACGGCGCGCTGCGCGGTGGTACGGAGCGAGTGGATGCGGGAGTCGAGGCGCCGGACGATTCGCGACAGCGTCGCCATTGGCTTCGCGCTGCTCCTTCATGCTTCGGTCCTCGCCTTCATCGGCTGGCTCGCGTCGCCGCCCGCGCCGTCGCCGAAGACTGCGCCGGCTCCGTCCGGCGACGAAATCGCCGTCGAGCTCGGTGACGTCCCGCTCGAACGCGCGGAGCCGCGGGGGCTCGAACCGAGCACGTCGCCCCGCGATCTAAGCCCCCCCGCCGCGGCAGCGGGCGCGCGCCGTCCGGCGCGTGAACTCGTCGCGGAGCTCGCGCCGCCAGCGAGTGAAAGTGCCGCTGCTCCGCTCCCCGCGCCGGCGGGTGCGCCCGTGCCGGAGGCCTCTGCTGCGCGGCGGATCGACCTGGGCCTGGCTGCGGATGCCTGGACGAGGTGGCTGCCTCCGAGCGGGCAGGGCGCCCTCGCGCCACCACTCCCGCGTTCGCCGCGCGCCGCTCGTGAAGGCGCCGCCGGTGAGCAGCACGGGAGGCTTACAGGAGGGCCTCGAAGCGGCCGATCGCGGCCGTATCGTCGGGCCGTCCGGGCGCGTGGTTTCCGCGCTCGAGCAGGCGGCACACGGTGAAGGTGCGACGGCGTTCGGCGTCGCAAGCTTTGCGGTCACCGTGCTTCGCACGGGCGGTGTCGAGGTCACGCTCCAGAGCGCTTCCACGAGCGACGCGGAATGGAAACGAGTGGCCGAGCGCGCGGCGCGTGAGCTCGCGAAGAACGCTCCGCGGATCCAGCCGCCGCGCGAAGGCGCCCGCTTCGTCGTCGATCTCGTCGCCGAAATGATGACGCCCGACGGACGGCGCGCGAAGGACCTACACGGCCCGCGCGTCGAAGCCGATCCCCCGCGCCTCCATTCCTTCAGCGCGGGCAAAAAAGACATGCTCGACCGCAATCCCACGGGCGACAACGGCGTCTCGCTCACGGAGCCGGACTTGCGCGCGAACGTCGAACTGCCGGGGGTTTACGTCGCTCAAAACGGCAAGGTCTGCAGCTACAAGTTCGGCTTGAGCGTGCTCGGACCGCTGCTGCAAGGCGGCTGCGAGCTCGAAAACCTCGGCGCGAAACCCCAGCGCGTCGTGCACGCGCACGTCCGAGCCGAAGAGCTTTTCTAGCCGCGCGTCTCGCTTCAGCCGGCCGGCGTGCTCGCCCTCGGACGCCAGACGAACGAGTCGACCAAGACGGGCTTCTGATCGCTGCCGAGCGGATCGACGAGCCCGAGGCACCAAGCGTCGATGCCGCTGCCGTCGGCGCGAACCCGCAGTCGGACGAAGTGTTTGAAGCCGGGGTGATCGAGCGCAGTGAACGCCTGCGTGTGCTCGAACCCGGCGCGCGTGAGCAGGCTCAAGTAGGCACCGAAGAGCCCCGCGCCGGCCAGCACCGCCGCCGCGAGCGTGACGGCCGCCGCCACCTGACTCGACACTTCGAGCGCCAGCGCTTCGAGCGCGCGCCCGAGCGCGAAGGAGGCGACAACCGGCGCGAGTCCCGCGAGGAATGCGGCGCCGAACGCGAGCGGCAGCACGGTCTTGCGGCGCCGCACGCCGCCGATGAGCGCGAGGATGATCGTGAGCGCGAAGGTCGTCGCGAAAGGAGCCGCCATGATGAGCCCGCGCCGTTCCCAGGAGCGCGTGCCGAACTCGACTGCCGGCGCGAACAGCGTGAAGAGCAGCGCGTGGGGCAGGATCCCCGAGCGCCCGAACCCCACCTTGAGCGGAACCGAGCGTAAGAGGCGCAAGCACTGCTTGGCCCCGGGCCAGACGCGGACGCCGTTGATGCCACCCGGCGCGATGCGCGTCGGGTGCAGGAACGCGCCGCCGCCGCCCGCGATGACGTGGAGTAGGCGCCCGCGTTCGAGCCGCTCGTAGTGGTGCACGTCACCCGTGAGCACGAAGTGGTCGCGCGTCCCGAGATCGAAATGCAGGCTCTCGACCATCGCCGTGCCGGTGCTGCTCGCGCTGCCGAAGCGGTAGACCGGGTCGGGCAGGAGCGCCCAGGTCGCGCGCTCGGGATGCGCTTCGTACGCGTCGATCAGAAACCGGCGCTGCCGGGCGTCCGGCGTCCGGAGCTGGCGATCGATCGCGAGGAGCCCGATGTGCGGCGTGAGATCGAACGCGAAGTAACTCGCGTTCTGCACCGGGGCGTAGCCGCGCAAGACGAGCGCTCGCGGTTTGTCGATTTTGCCGCCGCGCACGAACTCGCGCGCCCACTCGGCGTAGTGCTGGCGCATCAGCGGCGAAAACGCCACGGTGCTCGCGGGCGCCTCGTCGTGCTGGCTGCGCCGGCGGAACATACGCGCGAAGCCGTCGAGTCCGTCGTACCAGTCGTGATTACCGGGAATTCCGAGTAGCACGCGGGGGGTCGGGTCGAGCGGCAACGACTCGAGCACTTGATTGAAGGGCACGATCACGCGATTGTGAATTTCCTGCGCAGTAGCGACGGGATAGGCCGTGTCGCCGCCGAAGATGAGGAGCTCGCCGCGCGGCGCCGTGACGCTTTCGCCGGGACGGTCGGGCGAGGGGAGCTCGTAGTCGGCGAACAACATGCGTGCGACTTCGCGGCTCACTGCCGTGTCGTCACCGGTGTCCGCGACGAAATCCACGAACAGATCGCGACCGAGCGCCTCGCTCAGCGTGCGGGCTCGCTCGTCGCCGCCGAGTCGCGCGACGATGCGCGCGAGCAGCTGCGCCGGCTCGTCGGGAGTCATCCAATCGCGCGAATCGACGTCTTCGGTTGCGATCGCCGCGGCCAAGAAGTGGCGCCAATGACCCCAGAACGAGCGCACGCCGAACCAAACGACGCCGCGCGGCCGTTCGCGCCCGCGCGTGAAGTGCGTCCTCACCTTCTCCGGCGCGGGCTCGGGACGGTACGCGGTCGAGCTCACGGACCCCGATGTCGCATCGAGCGAGCAGACATGAAGTCGTTATAGAACGAACGAAAAAAAGGCCGCAAAACCCGCCAGCCGGCCGGAAAGCAGCCTTGGATTCATGACTGAAGTGAACGAAGAAAGACGAGACGAAGCCAACGCTTATTCACCACGAGAAGAACATGACCGTGCGCTTGACAGGGGCCTTTGCGCCCCACTAGCGTGGCCGCCGCAACTAAGGTGGCGCGGGATCATTCCGAGGCACCTTGGAATTAATAGGGAAGGCTAGAGAGATATGAAGCACTTCATCATGGCAGCGATGGTCCTCGGATTCGGCGTGTTCCTCGGCGCCTGCGGCGGCCAGCCCATCAAGGGCAAGAACGCCGGCGGCGCGAGCGTTTACTCCGACGTGCAGTTCAACGAGCGCGCGACGGACAACGCGCTCGGCGGCAAGCGCGGCGAGTCGTGCGCCTCGGACATCCTCAGCATCATCGCGACGGGCGACGCTTCGGCGGCGACCGCGGCCAAGCAGGCCGGCATCACGAAGATCGCGTCCGTGGACGGCACGGCGTCGAACATTCTCGGTATCTATTCGACGTACTGCGTCGTCGTCACCGGCGAGTGATTCTTTTCTGATGTACGTTTTGGTCGGGCGGACCGCCGTTGGCTGCCGCCCGACCGGCGTTTTTGTGCTTCGATTCCCGGCATGACGACATCGCGTCAGCTGGCCGCCATCCCCGTCTTGTGCGGGCTCTCGTTGGCGGTCTTTTCGAGCTCTGCCCGGGCGCAGAGCAACGTGGCCGACGCGAGCTTGACCGACGCGGTCGAGCTCAAGAACGGCGGCTATCTGCGCGGCCTGATCGTCGAAGTCGAGCCGGCGAGCCACCTCAGCATTCGCTTGCCGGACGGCCAGATTCGGCGCATCCCCGTCGCGGAGATCGAGTCCGCCGACCGCAACGGAAAGCCGATCGCGTTGAGCGCGCAGGCGTCCGCGCCGGCCGCACCCGCGCCGAGCACCTCGGCGGCAGCCGCGACACCGGCTTCGACTACGCCGAACGCCGCGCCGGCAGCGCCTTCGACGCCGCCTCCCCCCGCGCAGAGCGAGCTCGACGGGATTCTTGCGAAGATCCCGGGGCCGCGCGTCCGCATCGAGGCGGAAGCGAATCGCACCGCATTTCTCGAACGCCTCATCGGTGAGCCAGACGAGGACGCAGTCGGCTACCACCTCGTGTGCAAGCTGCCCTGCCGCGTGGATCTTCCCTCCGCGGATCTACAGCGCTATCGCATCGCCAATTTGCGGCTACAGCCCACCGATTGGTTCCATCTGCCGAAATACGACGCCCGCGTCCACGCCGATCTCGCGAGCGACATGTACCCGATCTGGGAACGCTCGATGGTGATCGGAGGCTTCGTGTTCGGCGCGATCGGCGGCTCCTTCCTCGGCATCAACGAGCTCAGCGGGAAGAAAGAGTGGGCGCGCGACACGGGCTACGTGATCGCCGGCGTCGGTGGCGCCTTTCTCGTCACGTCGGGCATTTTCTGGCTGTTCAGCCCGCGCACGTCGTACTCGCTGGAACGCGCTCCGTGACGTCGCCCGTCCGCTGCTCGTTGCTCGCCGCGGCGCTCTTCATGACCGGCTGCATCAAGGTGCCGACCGCCGTGAAGGCGAGCTTCTGCGCGCAGCCCGCGCCCAAGAACCATTTCGGGAGCGGCGCCGCCGCGGGGTCCTGCTGCACGGCCGCTCCGCACGTCGTCCGCTTCGGCTCGTACACCGGGGAGTGCCGGCGATGAGCGCGGCTTTTCGGGGTCAGCGCGTGCCGCGGCGCGCGGTACTCGGCGCCCTCGCGGCCGGTGCCGTCGGCTGCGCCGGGCGGACGCTCGAGTACACGATGCACTCCGTCTACGACGATCCGAACGCGCCCAAGGGCTTGCCGTTCCGGACCGGCCAGATCCTCCTCTCCGAAGCGCCCGGTCCCTACGGGATCCTCTTCACGCTCGCGCCGGACCGGTTTTTTCGTTTTACGCACTCCGCGCTGATCGTCAGCGACGAACACGGCGAGCCCTTCGTTCACGACATGTCGGCCGAGTTCAAGCCGACGCTGGCGACCGCGCCGGCGGGCTCGCTCTTCGGCGGCATCCGCCGCATGCCGCTCGCGGATTACGTCGCGCTGCACCTCTACATCGAAGTGTTCGAGCCGCCCCCGAACGTCGATCGCGACAAGGTCGCCGCCAAGGTGCGGGAGCTCATGGGCGAGCACGTCGGCTTCGATTCGGCGTGGGATTTCTACGACCACCGCGCGATGTTCTGCTCCGAATTCGTGGTCACCGCGCTCGCTGCGGGCGGCGCTCCCATCCCTCCGCTCGTTCCTCTCACGCACAATCCCTCGCTCCGCCGCGTGCTCACCTGGTTCGGCGTGACGGCGGTCGAGTCGCTGCCGGCGGCCGCGCTGCCTCGTGAACGGCGCGTGGCGGCTTTTTCGATCTGGCCCGTGCGCGCGATGGCGGAGTCGTATCTCGAAGCGAAGCGCGAGCTTTATCGCCGCTTCACCGACGACCAGAACATCGGGAACTTGCTCGAGCTCGAGCGCTACGAGGTCGCCCTGCGGCCCCCGGTCGCCGAGTTCCTCGAGCGGGCGCCCCGCCTCTACGAGGGAGCGAGCACGCTGCCTCCGGAGGAGGAAATACGCGGGCGCGTCCGCGCGCTCGCCGACGCCATTTTCGGGGCGTTCCCGGAGCCTGCGCCGCGCGCGCCCGGCTGACGGGCGCTGGTGTCAGGCCGTCGCGGTGCGCCCGGGCGAGCTCTCGAGCGCCAGCTCGTCGGCTACGCGCCGGAGCACGCTGCGGGTCGCGGCGACGTCACGGGCGGGCATGGCCTTGAGAGCGCGGCGCACCCCCGACTCGGCGGTGCCTGCATGGCGATCGTTCAGACGCTGGCCCTTCGGCGTCAGGGTGACGATGGCGCGACGGCCGTCTTCGGGATCGCGCGTGCGCCGCACGTGGCCGGAGCGCTCGAGCCGCCGGAGCACGCCCGTGAGCGAGCTCGGATGGACGCGCAGCGCGAGCGCGAGCTCACCCGGCGACGGGCGCCCGTAATGCCCGACCAGGCGCAACACGAGGCGCTGCGGCCCCGTGACGCCTACGGTCGCGCGCATGCGCTTGGAGACCGATTCGAGCTCGTGCGCGACGTCCCACAGCTGCTGCAGGAAGGCGAGCACGTCGCCGAGCGCACGCGCGCTCGAGGCCGCTCGCAGGTTTGGAGCTATCCGCCGACTCACCTCCTGCCATCAAGGCAGAGCCGCGGTCCGAAGGCAAGGCGTCGTCAGCCGCTCAGCAGATCCGCGATCTTTTTCGCGAGCGTGCTCGGGACGAAGGGCTTTTCGATGTAGTCCGAGCTCGAGGAGAGCTTGATTTCGCGATCCACGAGCGCTCCCGCGTAACCCGACATGTAGAGCACACGCAGCCCCGGAACGATCTCCGCGAGCTCTTCGGCGAGCTGTGGGCCGCTCGTCTTCGGCATCACGATGTCGACGAGTAGCACGTCGACGCCGGCGCGGTTCTCGAGCGCGAGCGAACGAGCGTTTTCCGGTTTGCCGGTGTCGATCACCTTGTAACCCTGGTCGCGCAGCATGCGCACCGTCACTTGCCGCACTTCGTCGTCGTCCTCGACGACGAGCACCGTGCCCGACCCCGCTGGCGGACGCGTTTGCGGACGGCGAACCCGTGGTTCGGCGGCGGGCTCTTCCGCTTCGGGCAGGTAGATCGAGAACGTGGTGCCGCGCCCGAGCTCGCTCACGAGCACGATGTGTCCGCGGCACTGCTGCACGATGCCGTAGACCGTCGAGAGCCCGAGCCCCGTGCCGCGCCCGACCTCCTTCGTGGTGAAGAACGGCTCGAAAACGCGCTTCTGCGTGGCGGCGTCCATGCCCGTGCCGTTGTCGGTCGCGCGCAGGAGCACGTACGTCCCGGCAGTCACCCCGACGTGCTGGGACGCGTAGCGCTCGTCGAGCTCGACGGTCGCGGTCTCGATCTGGATGGTGCCGCCCTTGGGCATCGCGTCGCGCGCGTTGACCGTCAGGTTGAGGATGATCTGCTCGATCTGGCTCGGGTCCGCGCGGACCGTGGCGGGGCTCGAGGCGAGCATCGTCCGGAGGTCGATGTCCTCGCCGATGATCCGGCGCAGCATCTTGTCGACGCCCCAGACGATGGTGTTGAGATCGACGATGTCGGGCTGAACCATGCGCCGTCGGCTGAAAGCCAAGAGCTGGCGCGTGAGAGCGGCGGCCCGCTGCGCCGCGCCGACCATCACGGAAATGTCGCCGTGCTTCGGGTCGTCCTTCGGCAACTCCTCGAGCAGGATTTCGCCGTACCCGAGAATGACGGAGAGCACGTTGTTGAAGTCGTGCGCGACGCCCCCGGCGAGCTGTCCGATGGCCTCCATCTTCTGCGATTGCAGGAGCTGCTCTTCGGCGCGCCGGAGCGCGGCTTCCGTCTGCACGCGCTCGGTCACGTCGCGCGCGATGCCGACGAGGCCGATCGTCTCGCCCGTGGGCGTGCGGATGGGCGCCTTGGTCTCCGAGATCCAACGCGTGACGCCGTTTTGCTGAAACTCGTGGAGCACGTCCTGGGCGGGCAAGCCCTCGCTCATGACGCGGCGATCCTCGGCCTCGGCGTTGAGCGCATCGGTGACGGGACCGAGCAGGTCCACGAGGCGCTTGCCGACGAGCTTTTCCGATTGGCTTCCGCTCACGTTCCGCGCGAAGGCGCGGTTCGTGCGCAGGTAGCGGAGCTGGCGGTCCTTGAAGTAGATGCCGTCCGGGACGTTGTCCATGAGGTCGTGCAAGAGCGTGCGCTCCTGCACGAGCTCCTGCGCGAGGCGATAGTGCTCGGCCGCCTTGCGCACCATGATCTGGAGCTCGTCCGGGTTCCAAGGCTTCGTCACGTAGGCGAAGATGCGCCCTTCGTTGACCGCCCGAATCACGGCGCCGAGGTCGGCGAAGCCCGTCACGAGCATGCGCGTCGCGTTGCTCGCTTCATGCACGCGAGTGAGGAGCTCGTCGCCGGTCATCCCCGGCATGCGTTGATCCGTGAGCACGACGGCGATGCCGGGCTGCTGCTCGACGACCTCGAGCGCGGCCTGCGGTGACTGCGCCTTGAACACGGTGAACTCGTCGCTCAAGAGATCCTCGAGCGCGATCAACACCTGCGGCTCGTCATCGACGAGCAACACGGAGTTTTTGATGAGATCCACTCGATCCCTACCCCTGACGAAAGCTTCCGGATGTTGCGACATCATTTGGGCGCCGAGCCGCGCGTGCGGGGAGTTCCCCGGTATTCGACTCCAGACTTATGAGTTCTGCGACAAGCGCCCGAGACGCACGTGCCTTACCCTCGACTCCATCGGCTTGCTTACGCTCCCGGCGCGTTTGATTTGGCTCGATCCTGCCGATTCAGGTGAAGATATGTCAAGCACTCGCACCGGGTAAAGGGTCGCGTGTCGCAACGATCCGAAAGGTGTAGGTCCGTGTGTGTGCGCGCTCCGTGCGTCTTCTGACTACAAAACGAGGGTCCTGTACGGCATGGCCTACATGCATGAGGGGAGAGCTCTTGACCCTCGTCGCACGGAACGTACTTTAGTGGACTCAGATCATGCGTAGCGAGGGTCTACGAGACGGAACCGGAGAGAGGAAACACGCGGCGTGAACGCCCCTGGCGGGCTCGCGAAGGAGCGCGTGTTGTTGGTCGACGACGAGCCGCAAGTGCTCATCGCGCTCGAGGATCTCTTGAGCGACGAGTTCACCGTGTTCAAGGCCGAGTCCGGCGAACGCGCCCTCAAGCTCGTCGACAACGAGAGCAACATCGCGGTGGTCGTCACCGATCAACGCATGCCGCGCATGAGCGGCGACGAATTTCTCTCCAAGCTCGAGGGTCGTTCGGAGGCGACGCGCATGCTCGTGACGGGCTTCGCCGATCTGGCTGCGGTCGTGCGCGCCGTCAACGAAGGCCGCATTTTTGCGTACGTCGCAAAACCGTGGGAACCCCAGGATTTTCGGCTGAAGGTCCACCGCGCCGCCGAGCATTTCCGGCTCGCGCAGGATCTCGCGTCCGAGCGCCGGCTCTTGCGCGATCTGATGGACAACACGCCCGACGGCATCTACTTCAAGGATGCGGAGCTCCGCTTCCTGCGCGCGAACCGGCCGATGCTCGAGCGCTTGAACGCGGAGCAAACGGCGCTCGTCGGCAGACGGCTGAGCGAGCTCCTGGCCGAGGATCCGGAAGTCGCGGCGGGTGAACTCGAAGAGCGCCGGCTCGTGGAAGGCGGCTTCGCGGTGCTCGAGGTGACGCGGCCGCAGCTGAAGAACGGCGCCTTGCGCTGGTATTCGGAGAGCAAGGCTCCCATTCGCAGCCCGAACGGCGCGGTCGTCGGGCTCGTCGGCATTTCCCGCGACGTGACGCTCCGGCAGCAACACGAAGCTCGTATCGCGCGCCTGACCAACGTGTACTCCTTGATCAGCGGAATCAACGCGGCCATCGTCCGCGCGCGGAGCCGTGAGGACTTGTTGGCGGAGGCGTGTCGCATCGCCGTCGCTGCGGGCGACCTCGCGCACGCGGGCGTCGCGCGGCTCGATCGCGAGACGGGGCAGGCGACGGTCCTCGCGAGCGCGCCCCCCGGCCTCCGCACGCCGCTCTTCGAGCAGACGCTCGACGCTCGGAGGCCGATGGTGATCAACGACATCGCCGTCGCCGAGGACGCGCGCTTCCGGCAGCAGATGATCCAGCACGGCTTGCGCAGCGCAGCGATCTTTCCGTTGCGGAGCGCCGGGGAGCTCGATTCCTTTTTCTGCCTGTTCGGCGCCGAGCCCGATTTCTTCGACGGCGAGGAGGTGAAGCTGCTCGGCGAGGTCTCGAACAACCTTTCGTTCGCCCTCGATCATATCGGCAAGAGCGAGCGGCTCGAGTTCCTCGCGTATCACGATGGGCTCACGGGCTTGCCGAACCGCGACTTGTTCCTCGATCGCGCCGGACAACAGCTCGTCGCGGGCCGCAGGGACGGGCGCAAAGTCGGCGTCGTCATCGTCGACCTCGGCCGCTTCCGGCAAATCAACGAGACGCTCGGGCGCCAGGGCGGCGACGGCTTGCTCGTGCAGGTGGCCGAGCGGCTGCGCACCGTGGCGGGCAACGTCGGTACGATCGCGCGCCTGTTCGGCAATACCTTCGCCGTGCTCGTGCCCTCGGTCGAGAGCGACGCGTTCGTCGGGCTCCTGATCGAGAACGAAATCCTCGAGGCCTTGCGCGATACGTTCGTGATCGAGGGGACGGAGGTGCTCGCGTCGGCGCGCGTCGGCGCCGCGCTCTTCCCGTCCGACGGCGATACCGCCGAGGCGCTGCTCGCGAACGCGGAGGCGGCCCTCAAGAAGGCGAAGGCGAGCGGGCAGCCGTACGTGTTTTACGCGCCCGTGATGAACGCCCGCGTTTCCGAGCAGCTTGCGCTGGAAACCAAGCTGCGGCGCGCGATCGAGCGGGACGAATTCCTGCTGCACTACCAGCCGAAGGTGGACCTGAAGACCGGCGTGATCGTGGGGCTCGAGGCGCTGATTCGCTGGCGCGACCCGGACAAGGGTCTGGTCCCGCCGGGCAAATTCATCCCGCTGCTCGAGGAAACGGGGATGATTCGCGAGGTCGGGCGCTGGGTCCTCGAGCGCGCCGCGTTGCAGCACCACGACTGGGTGCAGGCAGGGCACACGCCGCCGCGCATCGCCGTGAACGTGTCGGGGTTGCAGCTCGCGGCGCACGACTTCATCCCGAACCTCGAGCGCGTGCTCCAGCATTACCCCGGCGGCAGCGCCGGCATCGATCTCGAAATCACCGAGAGCGTGTTCGTCGACGATCTCGACGGCAGCATCGCGAAGCTCGAGGCCGCGCGGCGCTGCGGGCTCACCGTCGCGATGGACGACTTCGGGACCGGCTATTCCTCGTTGAGCTCGCTCGGGCGGCTGCCGCTCGATTCACTCAAGGTAGACCGCTCCTTCGTCATACGCATGACGGAGGACCCACAGAGCACTTCGATCGTGACGACCATCATTTCCCTCGGGCACGCGCTCGACCTCAAGGTGGTGGCCGAGGGCGTGGAGACATCCGAACAAGCACGCCTCTTGCGCTTGCTCAAATGCGATCAGGCGCAGGGCTACTTGATCGCGAGGCCGATGCCCGCGGACGACGTCGTGAAGATGCTCGCGTCGCGCGTCGATCTCAGCCCGCCGTCGAAAGCTTGAGCGGCAGGCGGATGACGGCGGCCGTGCCGCCGCCGGGCGCGTCGCCGAGCTCGAGAGTGCCGCCGTGCTTCTTCACGATCGAATAGGTAATGGAGAGTCCGAGCCCGGTGCCCTGACCGACGGGTTTCGTGGTGAAAAACGGCTCGAACACCCGCGTGCGGTTGGCCGCCGGAATGCCGCCCCCGGTGTCCTCGACGGCGATGACGTAGGCTTCGCCCTCCGCGCCCGCGCGGATGCGGATCCGGCCGGGCCCCTCGATGGCGTCGATCGCGTTCGTCACGAGATTCATGAGCGCCTGATTGAGCAGCCCCGGCATGCATTCGATGCTGTCGGGCTCCCCGATCGACAGCTCCGTCGTGACGCGGCCGCTCAGTCGGTGCGCGAGAATCGTGAGGACCGACTCGACGCACTCACGCATGCTCACGTGCTTGATCTCGCCTTCGTCGAGGCGCGAGAAGGTACGGAGCTTGACCACGAGCTCGCGCATGCGCTCGAGACCCATGCGCATGCCCGACAAGCGCTCGAGCGCGCGCTGCCACGCCTTCTGCGCCGGCGCGAGCACGTCCGCCCCGAGCCGCTTCTCCACGTCCGTCAGGCTCTGTTCGGTCGTGCCGAGGTGGCTCAGCACGAAGGCGAGCGGATTATTGATCTCGTGGGCGACCCCGGCCACGAGCTCACCGAGGGACGCCATCTTCGCCGATTGCACGAGCCGTGCTTGCGTCGCCTGGAGCTCGGCGTACGCGGCGTGGAGGTCCTCGTTCTTGCGCTCGAGCTCGGCGACGTGGGCCGCGCGTGTCTCCGCAAGCTCACTCGTGGCGCGTGCTTCGGACGCAGCGATTTCTCCTTTCAAAATCCGCTCGCGCACGCGGCGCGTCTCGTCTTCGAGTTGACGCCGCCGAAGCTGCGCGAGGACGCGCGCCTTGAGCACCTCGAGCTCCGCGGATTTCTGCACGAAATCGTCCGCGCCGTTCGCGAGGCCCTCGAGAACGGAAGCGCGGTCCTCGACGGCGCTCAAGATGACGACGGGAATGTCGCGCACGCCGGGCCATTCTTTCAGCCGCCGGCACGTCTCCTTGCCCCCGATGCCGGGCATCGCGAGGTCGAGCAAGATGCAGTCGACGCTCTGGACGCTCACGAGCTCGAGCGCTTCCTCGCCCGAGCGCGCAGCGACCACGTCGTAACCTTCGCTGCGCAGGGCGTTCGCGAGGAGCTCGCGGTAGCTCGCGTCGTCGTCCACCGTGAGGATGCGCTTCGGCGCGGAGAGGCTCGTGGCCTCGTCCGGGGAGGGCACGAGCGTGCTGCGCAGCACGGCCTGCACCTTCGCCAGGATGACGTCGAGGTCCTCGTCCTTGTGCACGAAGGCGTCGGCGCCCGCGTCGAGCGCTCGCAGCTCGAAATCGAGCTCCTTGGTGGCGGTGAGGAGCACGCAGGGCGTGCGCCGGAGCGCGGCGTCGAGGCGCAGGCGACGAATGACCGCGGGGCCGTCGATGCCGGGCAGGATGCCGTCGACGATGACGGCGCGCGGCCGTCGCGCTGCCGCGAGCTTGAGCCCTTCTTCGCCCGTCGCGGCGCCGATCACGCGGAAGCCCGACGCCCGCAGCGCTTCGCTCAGCTCTTCGCGGAAGGTCACGCTGTCGTCGATCACGAGCAGCGGCGCGTTTTCGGCCCGCTCCGTGCGCGGGAGCCGCGTGAGCTCCTGCACACGCGCGACGAGGTACCCCGTGTCGTACGGCTTGCCGATGTACTCGTCGGCTCCCGTCGTGAGCCCGCGGATGCGATCGCGAACTTCGGCTTCACTCGAGAGCAAGACCACGGCGGGCCCTGAGCCCTCCGTCGCGCGGATCTCGCGCAGGAGCTCGAGCCCATCGCCGTCGGGCAGCACGAGATCGAGGATCACGACGGCGATGGCGCGCGTTCTGAGCTCGTTTCGCGCCTCGGTGGCGCTCCCGCACGGCACCGCTTCGAGGCCGGCGTGGCGCAGCGACTCCGTCAGATCCATGCGTATGGTGAGACTGTCGTCGACGACGAGGACGGTCTCGGTCATGAAGTGCGACCCCGCGTTCGAAAGAGCTCGACGAGCAGGGGGCCTATCTCGACGAGCGGGCGCACGTGCTCGACCGCGCCGATCAGGGCGGCCTCACGCGGCATGCCGTACACGACCGAGCTCGCCTCGTCTTGTCCGATCGTGACGGCTCCGCCTCGTCTCAGCTCGAGCAGGCCGCTCGCACCGTCCCGTCCCATGCCGGTGAGCAGGCAGGCGACCGTGGTGGCGGCTCGCTCGCGCGCGACCGACTCGAACAGCACGTCGACGGACGGCCGGCAGGAATGGCGTTCGGGGTCGTTCGTGAGCTGTAGCCGGCCGCCGCGCACGACCAGGTGTCGATCCGCGGGCGCGAGGCGTACTTGACCACGGCACGCGTCGACCACCTCGCCGTCCGTGGCGTACGCGACGCGCCGTCCGACCTGCCCGCCGAGCCAGTCGCCGAAAGCGGCGGCGAACGCGGCCGCGAGGTGTAGCACCACGAGCACGGGAGCAGGGAAATTCGCGGGCAGCGCGCGCAACACCTCGACGAGGGCGCTCGGGCCTCCAGTCGAGACTCCGATCAGCGCGAGACTCAGCGGCACCTCGAGCGGCGGCGCGCTCGAGGGCGCCGTGCCGGACAGAGTCGGTTCGCCGAAGCCGCTCGAGCGCGGCCTTCGGTGAGTGACGACGCGTACGCGCGACACGACGCGGACGGCGCTCAAGAATTGCTGCTCCCAGATGCCCGGTGCCTCGTCACCACGCGGCTTTTCGATCACGTCCACCGCGCCCGCGGCGAGCGCGTCGTAGGTCTTGAACACTTCGCCGCGGTTGAACGACGACGACACCACGAGGATCGGCGTCGGAAAGTGCGCCATGATGTACTCGGTCGCTGCGAGCCCCGTCATCGTGGGCAGCATCATGTCGAGCGTCATCAC
>JAICUB010000044.1 GCA_025936045.1 Polyangiaceae bacterium
CCGGCGTTGAAGCCGTACCACCCGACCCACAGCATGCCGGTGCCGATCATCGTGAGCACCAAGCTGTGAGGCGCGAAATTTTCGGTGCCGAACCCCTTCCGCTTGCCGATGATGAGCGCGAGGATGAGCGCCGACCAGCCGGAAGACATGTGGACGACCGTGCCGCCGGCGAAATCGATGGCCTTGATGCTCGCGTCCTTGTTCCACACGCCGTTCATGAAGCCGTCGGCGCCCCACACCATGTGCGCGAGCGGGAAGTAGACGACGACCATCCACAGCGACAAAAACAACATGATGGCCGAGTACTTCACGCGCTCGGCGATCGAGCCGACCACGAGCGCCGGCGTGATGATCGCGAACATCAGCTGGTACATCGCGAACACGTTCTGCGAGACCCACGGCGAGTAATCGCCGTTCGGTTTCGAATCGACGCCGTTCAAGAGCGCGAAGTTCATGCCGCCCATGAAGGGGCTGCCGTGCGCGAACGCCATGCTGTAGCCGAAAGCCCACCAGAGCACCGTGACGATGCCCGCGAGGCCCATGCACTGCGCCATCACGCTCAGCACGTTCTTCTGCCGCACGAGGCCGCCGTAGAAGAGCGCGAGGCCCGGGAGCGTCATGAAGAGTACGAGCGCGGCACAGACCATCATCCAGCCGTTGTGTCCGGGGCCGGGCCCTGGCACCTTCGTCGTCTTCACGTCCGCGGGAGCGACGTTGTTCACGTAGTTTTCGAGATCGACGACGCGCTTGGCGAGCTCGGCGTTATCCGGGATCGGCGCCGGCGCTGCGGCCGCCGGCGCAACGGCCGGTGCTGCGACCGGCTCGGGCGGCACGGCGACGGACGGGCCGACGGCCGGAGTCACCGTCGCGGCGCTCGGGGCGGGAGCGGACGGGGCGACGGCGGCTGCCGACGGGATCGCCGTGTGCGCCGCCGGGGCACTAGCGCTCTGAGCGCCGGCGACCGCCGGGCTCAGGCTAAGAATCAGCGTCAGGGCCGCCAGGATCCACTTGCTCATGGGGGACACTCCTCGCACTCGGGCCGGGCACGGAGCCTCTCCGCGCGAACCGAAGCCGAAAATCCAGTAACCCCGCCCATGTTTCTCCCAGAAGTCGTCAGTGTTTCTGCGCTTTGTTTCTTAGTTGCGAATGGATTTTTATTGCGGGGAAATCAAAGCCCAGAACCCAGCGAGGGCCCCGCCGGGAACCTCGCGCCCAAAGCGTGGTCGAATCAGGTTTCGGAGGCGAATCCCAAGTGGAGCTGAGAACGGAGATCGAGATCGTCGCGGCGCCCGACCGAGTGTGGGAGGTGCTCACCGACTTCAGCGCCTACCACGAGTGGAATCCGTTCATGACCGCGGTGGAAGGCACCCTCGCCGTGGGCTCGAAGCTGCGAGTGACGTTGAGCTCACCCGAAAGCGACCCAGTCGAGCTCACGCCGTCGCTCGTCGTTTGCGACGCGCCGCGCGAGCTCCGCTGGCTTTCCAAGCGCTGGGTCCCCGGCCTCTTCGACGGCGAGCACTTCTTCCGCTGCGTCGAGGCCGAAGTCGGACGTACCCGCTTCGTCCATGGTGAGGACATCCGGGGGCTCTTGCTCAAGTTCTCGGCCGAGCGCATAAAAAAGCTCGCGCGCGGCTTCGTCTACATGAACGAAGCGCTCAAGCGCCGAGTCGAGGGCGTCGAACGCGGAGACGCGAGCTTACGCGTCAGTGGCCGTCGCGCCGAACGAGATCGGGCTCGCGGCGCATCTTCACGGCGCTGAGCGCCTTCCTCAACTGCTCGTCGTTGGCGCGCAGACAGACGTAGCAGTCGTCCCGCTTGTTCGGGCCGCAGCCGTTTCTGCGCAAGAGCCGGGTGAGCGGGGCGAACGCACGCTTGTCCCCCACGTCGATCGCGCGCGGGAGGATCTTCTGGTTGTCCTCGCAGCTTTCGGCCTCGCGCAGGTCGAGCGCGACGGCGAGCGCCGGCGACGCCTTGGGACGCACGTCACGCCCCATCAAGAGCGCCTGCGCGAGCTCGGTGGTCGTGCTGTGCTCCGCCGTGCTCGTCCACGCGTCGTACAGCAAGTCGGCGCTGATCGGGCCGGGTAGCGCGGCCATGGCGGCAAGCGCGTCGCGGCTCGTCTCCGGCTCCTGCGCGAGGCGCCGGAGATCCGCGACGACCTTCGGATCCTTCGCGAGCCCCGGATCGGATGCGAGCCGCGAACGAAGCTTGCTCACGGCGCTGAGCTGTTCGGCGACCTTGCCGGCGGCGAGCGCGAGCGCCTCGTCCATGCCGCGGTCCTCGGGGCGTTGGTGCTCGAGCACGCCGATGGCTCGCTCGTCACCACTGCGCGCGCGCTCGAGCAACGAGCCGGAGGTCCCGTCGCTGCTCGGAGCTTTTGCCGCCGAGCTCGGGGACGCGGTCGCCGTCGCGGGCGGCGGCGCCGGAGCCATGACGGCGGCGCGCTCGCGCGAAGCGGAAGCGATGAGCCCGGCGATGAGCGCTGCGACGAGCGCCGTCACGGCGAAGGCCGGCAGCAGCACGCCCCAAAGCGGGATCTCCGAACCCCACATGCCGACCTTGCCGACGAGTGCTTCGCGCAGGTTCGGCGGCGGCGTGAACGAGGTCACGGCGGGCAGCGGCGGCATCGGCGAAAAGGACGGAGCGCGCAGCGGAGGCAGCGACGGAGGCGGCAGCGTCCCGAATTGCTGCGCTGGTGGACGCGCCGACGGCGGCGGCGGCCGCGACGGCCGGGCCGGCGGCCGCGACGGCGGCGGTGCGCTCGATATCGGCACCGGATTCGAATCGACGAAGGTGTGCTCGTCGGTGGGCGCAGCGGAGAGCACGGGGAGGGGCGGAGGCGGCGGGGTTTGCGACGGCGGCGGCACCTGCGCCGGCGGGACCACCGCGTGTTGGACGCGCGGAGCGGGCTGCGGCGCGGCGTGTTGCGGGCGCGACGGCGCATGCGGCGCGGCGTGTTGCGGGCGCGACGGCGCGTGCGGCGCCGCTTGTTGCGGGCGCGACGGCGGCTGCGGTGCCGGGTGTTGCGGGCGCGACGCGGGCTGCGGCGCTGGAACCGGGTTTTGGGGGCGAGACTTCGTCGCGGGCGGCGCGGAAGGCGGCGGCGCTCCGAAGTTCGGGATATCCACGACGTCCGTGCGATCCTCGTAGTTCATCGCCGCGATACGGGCCTGGATCTGATCGTCCACGCGCGTGACGAGATGTTCACGTGCGCTGTCGGCGTAAGACGGAAGCTCCCGTTCGGACGCGGGCGCCGGTTCCGTCCAGCCCGAATCCACCAGCGACGCGCGCGGATCTGGGGTGACGGGCCGACGTTCGGACATGGTCCGAGCGTAACACGCCGCCCGCGCCTAGGACTTCGAACCCGCGACTCGCTCGCTCGGCGACGCGAGTGCGGCGCTGTCGCCGTCCACGTGGCCCGGCGCGACCGCAGCGTGGCGAGGACGCCCGTCGGCGCCGATGCGGACAGGAATGTCCAGCTCGGGACCGAGCAAGACGGCTTCCGCCTCCCGTGGGATCCGCCGCGGAATGTGGTGCTGATCGACACAGGCGAGCAGCGTATGGCCTTCTGCCACGAGCTGCTGGTCGGGACCGCCTGCGACGGGCGCGGCGTCGCCCTCGGGCTCGCGCAGCAAGCGGTAGTCGAAGCGCACCTTGACCCGCGTGAGCTCGGTCAGGCTCGTCTCGATACAGAGCAGCTCGTCGAAACGAGCGGTGCGTCGATAACGCACATAAGCTTCCACGACCGGCAAGTGAATGCCGAGCTCGGTCCAAGAGTGGTAGTCGAGTCCACGCCGGCGCATGTATTCGACGCGGCCCACCTCGAAGTAGCTGATGTAGGTGCCGTGATGGACGATGCCCATCAGGTCCGTCTCACCGAAGCGCACGCGCACGCGGTACCGGGACTTGCAGTGCGCGGGAACGGCTTGCTTCACGAGGAAGGCGCGAGAATAAGCGGCCCCCGGGCCCGCGAGCAAGCCCCTTCTCGCTTTAACATTCTTCCTCAGAACGCCGCGCCGACCTCGAGAATACCCCGCGGCTCAAACTTCTTCGGCGCGCGCGGACGGCGGCACGGTCAGCACCGGCACCGGCGAGAGGCGCACGAGCTTTTCTGCGACCGAGCCGAGCAAAAGATGCATGAGACCCGTTCGTCCGTGCGTGCCGAGCACCACCAAATCGTGCCTTCCCTGCCGGAGCTCTTCGAGGAGCTTTCCCGCGGGATCGCCCGAGAGCAGGCGATGGGTGAACCTCGTGTCGGGCGGTAACGCGAGCGCTCGGAGAAAGTCGTTCATGTCGTTCTCCGCGTTCGTCCGAATCAGTTCGGCGAGCGAACGATGATCCTCACCGGGACGGTGCACGAGGACGGCGTCCGACGCGTACGACGGTCGATCCCAAACGTGGACCACGTCGAGCTCGGCGCCGAGGCTCCGCGCGAGCTCCGCCGCGAAACGCACGCTCGTCTTCGAATAGTCCGAGTAGTCGACCGGTACGAGGATGGAGCGAAACATGTCCGTTCACCTTCGCGCCGACGCGGCGCATCGTAGCGCTCCATTACCACGACCGCGGCCCGCCGGGCGCTCGAGCGGCTGGCTCGGCGCAGCGGGTATTCGCGCAGAGACGCCGAAGCTCAAACGAGGCGGCCGAACGCGGCCCCGGCGAGGAAGCCGGCGACGCCCCCGACGTTCTGCAGCGCGAAGTCGAACGCGGCGGCGGCGACGCGCGCCGTCCCGGCCAAGCCGACGAGATCGTTCACGTAGCTCGAGAAGGTGGTGAAGCCCCCCATCGCGCCGACCAGCAGAATGCTCGCCGTTTCCGCGTCGAGCGCGCCGCGCTCGCGCCAGAGCGTGAACACGAGACCGAACAAGAACGCGCCGATCAGGTTCACGCACACCGTCCCCCACGGAAATCCGCTACCGAGCAAGCGCTGGGCCAGGGTCGCGACGCCGTAGCGTGCAAGCGTCCCGCAGCCACCGGCGAGCCCGAGCAAGATGAGCTTCTGCATGACTCCTTTTATTACCTCGTCTAACATTCTGCACGCGTGCCGAAGACTGGTTCACTCGATCCCGATTCCACGCTGGCCGGGCAAATCTCGATCGTGAGCGGCCTGCCGCGCGGTGGGAAACTGCCGACGCTCGAGCAGGTACGAGGCCCCGGCGCGCCGCGGCGTTTCCCGCTCGCGATCGCGGAAACGGTGGTCGGGCGCGGGCAGCAGGCGAACGTCACGATCGACAGCGCCCTCTTGTCGCGCCGGCACGTCGTCTTCCGGCGCAGCGGCCCCGAGCTCTCGCTCGCCGATCTCGACAGCCAAAACGGCGTCTTCGTGAACGGCGTCAAAGCGCATTCCGCCGTACTGCACGAGGGCGACACGATCCAACTCGGGGACGTCGTGTTCGTCCTGCACGAGGCCGCCGAGTGAGCGAGCCCTCGTTCGTGCGTTTCTGGGGGACGCGCGGCTCGATTCCCACTCCCGGACACAAGACGCGGCGCTACGGCGGCAACACCTCGTGCGTCGAGATCCGGCACGGCGACTTCGAGCTCGTGTGCGACGGCGGCACGGGCCTGCGCGAGCTCGGACTCGATCTCGTCCAGCGCGGCCGGCCGCGCGTGTCGGCTCACCTGTTTTTCAGCCACATGCATTGGGATCACATCCAGGGCTTTCCGTTCTTCGTGCCGGCCTACGCGAAGGACAGCGAAATCGTGGTGTACGACGTGGAGGCCGGGCGGCCTCGCGTCGAAGAGCTGCTTCACGGGCAGATGCGCTCCGAATATTTCCCGGTGAACTTCGGCGATCTCGGCGCCGAAATTCGCGCGCGCACGTTCGAGCAGAACGTGGTGGAGCTCGGCGGCGTCACGGTGCGCTCGTTCGAGCAGGCGCATCCGGGCAAGAGCTTTGCGTACGCCTTCGAGTGCGGCGAAAAGAAGATCGTCTACGCCACGGACAGCGAGCTCGACCTCCTGCTCACGAACCAAGATGAAGCGGGCGAAGACCCCGCTGCGCTGCGCCGGCTGCCGGCGGCGCTCGTCGCGTTCGTCGAAGGCGCGGATCTACTCATCGCGGACGGCCAGTACACGGACGCCGAGTACCCGCACAAGATCGGCTGGGGACACGCTCGCGCGAACACCGTCGCGGACCTCGCGCACCAGGCGGGCGTGAAGCAGTGCGCCGTCTTTCACCACGATCCGCTGCATTCGGACGACGCCGTCGAGCAGAAGATCCGAGCGGCCTGCGACCGTCTCGACGCGCGCGGCTCGCGGACGCTGCTGTTCGGCGCGCGCGAAGGGCTCGAGCTCAAGCTCTGACGCGCGTCTACTTCACGTGCACGCTGTCGAGCATCTTGTAAAAATCCGCGCGCGCCTTGGCGACGGTCGCCGCGGGCCCCGTGAGCTTGAAGAAGTACTCACCGCTCGGCTCTTCGACGATCGCGCCGAGCAAGCCGAAATTGGGCTTTAGCATCTCGCCGCCGCGACCCATCGGGTTCGCGTTGAAGCTCCCGGACTCGACTTCCACGGTGTGCTCGACGAGGCCGTTCGCGGAGTGATCCGCGCGCTTGACCTTGTCGGCGGGCAGATCCTTGAACTGCTTCACCCAGCGGTCGATGTTGGCGTCGACGGTGCCGCCCATGCCGATACCGAAGTAGAAGACGCCGCACTCGCCGTCTTCGAGGTCCTTGTCGGCGCGCGGGACCTCGTAGGTGGCCTTGCGCATCGGCACCGCGCGCGGCGAGCGACGCCACGTCGGCGGATCGGTCCAGGCGAGCTCGACGCCCTGATTCGCCGCGCTCGGCGCGGCCGCTGGGCCCGGGGCGGCACGCGGAGCCGCGGAGGCGCTCGGCTGCGCACCCGCGTGGCTCGCCTGCCCCGAGTTACTCTTGCACCCTGCGAACGCGACGGGCAGCGCGAAGCATGCGGTAAAAACGAGGCTTTTCACCGGTGCGCATATAGCATGCCCGTACCCGGCATGATACGAGGCGAGCGATGAGCGGCGCGCTGCCATAGTGATGAGCACGCTCGCGCATGCTTCAAGGGCCCTGGACTGGGTCGTTTTCGGAGGGGTCGTGCTGCTCTCCCTCGGGCTCGATCGCGCCGTCTTCGGCGGCGTGAAGGCGCGCGTGTCGTTTCGCGAAGCGGCGATTCGGAGCGCGTTCTTCGTGTGCGTGGGGCTCGGATTCGCTCTGTACGTGCGCTTCCGGGAGAACACGAACGCGGCCGTGACGTACCTTTTGGCGTACGTCGTCGAAGAGTCGCTCTCGGTCGACAACCTGTTCGTCTTTCTCGTCCTCTTCACCTATTTCCGGGTGACGGAGGCGCAGCAGCAGCGCGTGCTCGTCTGGGGCGTGCTCGGCGCGATCGTGATGCGAGCCGTCTTCATCTTCTTGGGCGGCGCCTTGCTACACCGCTTCCACTTCATGACCTGGGTGTTCGGCGGCTTTCTGCTGTTCACCGGGGCAAAACTGCTCGTGCGCAAAGAAGAGGAGGTGGATCCCGAGGACAACGTCGCGCTCAGGCTCGCGCGCCGGTACCTCCGCACCACCAAAGAGACGCACGGCGATCACTTCTTCGTGGTCAAAGGCGGCACGCGTTACGCGACGCCGCTCTTTCTCGTGCTCGTGGTCGTCGAATTCACCGATCTGCTCTTCGCGGTCGACTCCGTGCCCGCCGTGCTAGCGATCTCGAACGACCTCTTCGTCGTCTACACCTCGAACATCATGGCAATTCTGGGCCTGCGCGCGCTCTACTTCGTGCTCTCGGGCATGATGAGCCGCTTCCACTACCTTGGCACCGGACTCGCGGTCGTGCTGATCCTGATCGGAGCGAAGATGGTCGCGACTCCCTTCGTCCACGTCTCCTCCCTACAATCACTCGTGGCCATCGGTCTCGTGCTCGGCGTCGCGGTCGGCGCGTCGTTCCTGCGCGGCAAGGAGAACGACGCATGACCGGCCCGTTCGACGAGCGTTCGAGCGGTGTGCTCCTGCACCTCACGTCGCTGCCCGGCCCGCACGGCTCGGGCGATCTCGGGCCGGCAGCGTACGAGTTCGCCGATTTCTTGGCACGCGCCGGCCAGCGTCACTGGCAGACGTTGCCGGTGGTGCCGCCCGGAGGTGGCAACTCGCCGTACGACAGTCCGTCGGCGTTCGCCGGGAGCCCTTGGCTCGTGAGCCTCGAGCTGCTCGCGCGCGAGGGCTTGCTCGAGCCGGCGGATCTGCTCGCGCCGGCTCGGCTCGTGAACGCGACGCGCACGCTCTACCCGGCGACGCGCCGGTTCCGCGAACGGCGGCTGCGCAAGGCGTGCGCGGCGTTCATGGCGCGCCGCGACGGCCGGCGTGAACTCGAGCGCGCCCTCGAGGAGAACCGGAGTTGGCTGCCGGACTATGTGCTCTTCCGCGCGTTGAAGCGGGCGAACGCTGGCCGGCCTTGGGTGGAGTGGCACCTCGATCTCGCGCAGCGAAAGCCGAGCGCGCTCGAAAGCGCACGCCGCGAGCTCGCGAGCGAAGTCGAGTACGAGGTGTTCGTGCAGCGTGAGTTTTTGCGGCAGTGGTCGGCCCTGCGCGCGCACTGCCGTGAGCTCGGACTACGCCTGCTCGGCGACATCCCGATGTTCGTCGCGCACGACGCCGCCGACGTCTGGGCACACCAGGATCTGTTCCAGCTCGAGCCCGACGGTCGCAAGCGCGTCGTTGCCGGCGTGCCGCCCGACTACTTCAGCGCGGACGGCCAGCTCTGGGGCAATCCGATCTACGACTGGCAGCACCTGCGTGAAACCGGATACGCATGGTGGATCGATCGGCTCAAGACGACGCTCGAACGCTTCGACGGCGTACGGCTCGATCACTTCATCGGGTTTCACCGCTATTGGGAGGTGTCCGCGAGCGCGACGAGCGCACGTGACGGGCACTTCGTCGAGGCGCCCGGCCACGAGCTCTTCGAACGGCTCCGCTCCACCCTCGGCGCGCTGCCCTTCGTCGCGGAGGATCTCGGCGTCATGACCGAAGGCGTGGTGCGGCTGCGCGACGACTTCGGTCTCCCCGGCATGCGCGTGCTCGCTTTCGCCTTCGGCGGCGACTGGCGCGAGTACCAACCCCACCGCTTTCCGCAAAATGTCGTCGCTTATACCGGAACGCACGACAACGACACGATGCACGGCTGGCTCACCTCGCACGCGCGCGAGCGCGAGCCACGCCGCGCCGCGGAGCTCCTCGCGGAACGGCAGCGCGCCCTCGCCTATGCCGCGAGCGACGGCCGCGAAGCGCACTGGGACATGGTGAGGACGCTCGTCGCCTCCGTCGCCAACACCACGATCTTCCCGCTGCAGGATCTGCTCGGGCTCGGCAGTGAAGCGCGCATGAACGTCCCCGGCGTCGCGCACGGCAACTGGACCTACCGCGCGCGCGCCGCAGAGTTCACTCCCGCGCTCGCCGAACGCCTCGGTCGCCTGTGCGACACCTATGAGCGCGTTCCGGCTGGGGTCCGGCGCACGCCGTAACCAACATGCTCGGCGCCCGCGGCTCAGCCTGGTTCCGTCATCTCGCGACCCTCGCGTTCGTCGTGCTCCCGCACTCCGCGCTGGCCGAACCCGCTCCTGCTCCGGCTCCTGCTGCCGCTCCGGCTCCTGCTGCCGCTCCGGCTCCTGCTGCCGCTCCGGCTCCTGCTGCCGCTCCGGCTTCTGCTGCCGCTCCGGCGCCTGCTCCCGACGCGCTCCCGCCGCCCGACGCCTTCACCGAACCCACCTCTCCGACGGGGTCCCCCGCGTCTCTCCCCGCGAGCACGTTGCCGCCGGCTCCGTGCGATTGCGATGAACGCGCCGCCGAGACCTCGCGCGTCCGCTACGAGCTCGAAGGCGTCGTCGTCCGCGGCAACACGCGCACCAATCGACGCGTCGTCATGCGCTACGTGCCGTTTCGGCCGGGCGACGTCATCGACGTGAGCGACGCGGCGTTTCAGCTCTTGCGCTACCGCCTGCTCGGCACCGGCTTCTTCCGTGAAGTCGAGCTGTCGATCGAAAAGGGGTCGCGCCGCGGACAAGTCGTGCTCGTCATCGACGTGAGCGAGCGCAACACGCTCGTCTTGAACGACCTCTGGATGGGACTGTCGAAAGACGCGGAAGTCCAGGGCGCGTCGAAGGGTCATGCTCGCCCGCTGACGGCGTACGCGGGCGTCGACGGCGCGGAGACGAACCTCGCGGGCACGGGCATCACGCTCGGCGGCGCTGCCGCCTTCGCCCAGTACCAGCTCGCCGTGCGCGCGCGTTTCCTCGACCCCGCGTTCCTCGGCAGCAACTGGATGGTCGCGGGCACGCTGCTCTACACGAACGCCCACGATTTTTTCGGCAACTCGCAGGTTCGGCAAGGCGGCTCGCCCGCGGGTGAAGGCGGCTACGAGGACTATGCGATCGTCGCCTACAAGCGTTTCGGCGGCACGCTGGGTCTCGGCCGCGATCTCTCCGTTTCGACGCAACTCTGGGTCAACTACCGGCTCGAGAGCCTCTACGCCGATTACCCGAAGATCGCGTCGCAGGTCACCGGCTTCGATCGAGAGCCCATCGACTTCAGCATCGTCCGCGGCAAGAGCGTGCTCTCGACCGTGCGCGCGACGCTGCAACACGACACGCGGGACCAGCCCTTCCTGCCGACGCAGGGCTGGCTCGTAACGTTGAACGGCGAGTTCTCCTTGCTGCCCGCGGCCCTCGACTACGACTACCAGAAGGTCGAAGCGCGGGCGTCCCATTGGTGGCAACTGCCGTGGGGCCACCACGTGCTCTCGGTCGACGTCTACGGCGGAGCGATCGCGGGGCACGCGCCGTTCTTCGAGCAGTTCTACGTGGGTGATCTCAGCGATTTCTTGCCCGATCGCGTGCTCGGCATGACCTTCGACCGGCGCCCGCCGCCGAACTTCCTCGGCACGCAGATCGTCGAAGAGCGCTACGGCAACTACGCGTTCAAGCTCGCCGCGGAGTACCGGATCCCGCTCTATCGCGGCCAGCGTTCGATTTACGGCATCGATCTCTATGCCGGCGGCGGCCTCTACGGTCTGGCGAGCGACCGCACCCTGACCGATCCGCCGAGCGCGTACTCGGGACTCGCGCGAGTGCCCATCGATCTCACCGCCACGCTCGGTTTCCGCGCGGATACCTCCGTCGGCGGCTTCACCTTCTCGCTTTCGAACGCGCTCGGCTTCGCCTTCGTCGGTCGCGGTCCGGCCGGGGGACGTCCCCCGTGAGGCGCGAGCCGACGCGCCGGCTCCGTTTCGGCTGGCTGCTCCTGGCGCTCGCCGTCCTCGTCGCTCCCGGCGCGGCGGCGCAAGCGGAATCGGCCCCCGTGCAGCGCGAAGTCGAGCTCAGCTGGGACACCGATCGCAGCTTGCTCTATCTCGACATCGCTTTTCGCGACGTGCTCGACGCCGGCATCCGCAGCAAACTGAGCCGCGGCCTGCCGACGACGATCGTGCTCACGGCCACGATCCAGCGCGCCGGCAGCGCCGAGCCGCTCTCGACGACGACGCAGAGCTGCCGCATCACCTGGCACGTCTGGGAGGAGGCGTATTACGTCGAAATCGTGCGGCCTGGGTCGAGCCAGGCACGCTGGACGACGACGCTCGAAGGCGTGTTCCGGCGCTGCGCGGAGGCGCGCCGGCTGCTCGCGGGCGACGCCTCGCAGGTCTCGCCGAGCGTGCCTCTTTACGCTCGCGGCACGCTCCAGATCAATCCTCTGAGTCCGGAGGTGCTGCAGCAGCTCCAGCGCTGGGTCATGCGTCCGAGCAGCACGGGGACGGCGGCGCCCGGCGACGCTCTCTTCAGCACCTTTGCCGGTCTCTTCATGCAGCGCATCGGGGACGCCGAGCGCGAAGTGCATTTCTTCACGCGCCCGCGCTTGCCCACGCGCTTCAGCAGCAAGGCGGAGGAGCGGAAGGCCCAAGGCCAATGACGCACTCGCGCCCTCCGCGGCCCGGAATGCTAAAGGAGCGAGCGTGACGACGTGGTTTCCGGTCGCGCTCAAGCTCGTGGGACGGCGCTGCCTCGTCGTCGGCACGAGCGAGGAGGCGCCGAGTCGCGTCCGAGCGCTCGCCGAGGCGGGCGCCGTCGTGGTCGCGACCGCGGCTTTTTCACCGGCTGATCTCGACGGGACCTGGCTCGCCGTGCTGGCGGATCGCGACGCCGAGCTCGCGGCACGCATGGACCGCGAATGCGAGACACGGCGCGTCTTCTTCGCCGCGGTCGACGAGCCGCGCTTCGGGAGCTACTCGCATCTCGCGCTCGCGCGCGCGGGCAACGTGGTCGTCGCGATCGGGACGAACGGCGAAGCGCCGGCGCTCGCGCGCAGGCTCCGTGAGCTGTTCCAGGATTTGTTCGCACGCTCGGGGCTCGCCGCTTTCTCCGAGCGTCACGCCGCCCTGCGCCGGCTCACGCCGCCCGCGCGCCGGCGCGACGTGCTCGGCGCGGACGTGCGCGACGTGCGGCTCGAAGGCGAGCTCGTGCTGCCGGCGCGCCCGGAACCGCTCGATGCGAACGCGGGTGACCCGCACGGCTCGAACGGCCGCTGACTATTCGAACGTCGGCGTCCCGGGCGGCGCTACGATCGCGCCCGGCAGCGGGTACGTCGCGAGAATCGCGACCCAGTAGTACGCGTATTGGTGCGGCAGCGCGCCCCAGTCCGGATTCGGAAACGCGCGATTGACGCAGTCGGTGGCCTTGCGCGCCAGCGGTCCCCGCCAGCTCCCGCTCGCTCCGGGAAAGACGTGGAATTTCCGCGCCTTGAAGTCGATGTTGAGGACGAAGTTGATCGAGCCCTCTTCTTTGCGCTTCGGCGCGGCGTCGGCGCAGCCGCGAATCGCCGTCGCGAGCGCTTGCTCGACGGGCGGCATGCTGTCGCAAAGTCCGCCTTCGACGCGGGCCTGAGTCGCCGAGGCGCCGCACTTCACGCGCTGGGCCGGCGCGAGTTTAACGCGCTCGGCCGGCTTCGCGGACGGCGGCGCTCCGGCGTCGACGGCAATCGGCGCGGGAGCCGAGCGCAGCGCGCTTGCCGAAGCGCTCGCGACGACCGCCGCCGCGCTCGAGCTCGACGGCCGGCGCAAGAGATAGAGCGGCACCGCGATCAAAATCACGCACACCACGCCCGCCACGACGAGCTGCGCACGAAGCGGGCGATCGCTGGTCGTGCTCGTCCCGACGCCGAGGCGGCGGGAACGGGGCTCTCCGGAAATCGAAGGGATGGAAGTGCGCGGGGGGCGCGCCATGGGACCGCGAGGAAGCTTGGGGTCGTCAGTCGTCGAGCAGGGCCTGCACTTGCTGGCCCGGTTCCGCCCGCACGATGGTTGCGGCGAGGTCGAGAGAATCCGGCATGTTCCCCTGCACTTGCGAGACCACCTGCTCGACCACGTTACGCGCCTCGTCGAGGCTCGGGCCGGTCATGGCGATCGCGAACTTGAGCGGCCCCGTGCGCCCGCCCGTCACCGGCACGAGGCTCAAAAGCAGCATCTCGGTGAGCTCGACGACGCGCTGAGCGGCGCGCCGGAGCGCGAGCATTTCGAGGATGGCCGGGCGATCGCTCACGTGCCGGTTCGGCCCGCGGATTTGATAGCGCGCCACGGTGAGCGGCACGCCCGACCACTCGCCGAAGCCGCGGTCGTCATCCATCACGCGGCTCAGCTGGTCACGCGAGAGCAAACCCGTGAGGCCGTCCCGGCGGGCGAGATACGCGCGCGCCCGCTCGTGCTGCGGCGACCCGTCGGGGAAGCTCACGATCTTGACGCGCGATTCACCGAGCTGAATCTCGGCGCCGTGGAGCAGCTGAATCGTCTGCTTCCGGTCGTAGCTGTGGTCGGCGAAGGTACCGTTCGTGCTGCCGGTGTCCTCGATCGACCAGGAGCCGCTTTGCCAGCGCAGGACGGCGTGCGACCCCGAGACGGTGGGCTCCGGCATCACGATGTCCTGTCCTGCGCGCCGCCCGATGGTGATCACCGGCTTCGCGAGCGGGAACATGGTGCCGGCCGCGTCGGGCGCGTTGGCCGAGTACGTGACGAGCAGCGACTGCGAGCTCGCGACGAAAAGGTCGCTCGCACCGCGGCCCGGAGGCGGCCCCGGATTGATGCGCTCGCGCGGGATCTGCACCTGGCTCGTCGTGAGCGAGGTGGGATTGAAAAAGCGCATGTGGCGCGCGTTCGGCCGCGAGCTCGGGTCGTCGGTGAGGCAGCGGAAGATCTGCTTGATCTCGTCGACCGACAGGGACGCGGGGACGTCGAACATGATCTGTGAGCGCATCGGCTTCGCGCGGGGGCGGTAGCCGGGCTCGGGCACGCGGCACGTCCACATTTCCCAGAGGGTGAGGCCGAGAGCGTACATGTCGTCTTCGGGACTCGCGCCGCCGGAACGTAAGCGCTCGGGCGCCATGTAGTTCGGCGTGCCGCCGTCGGGCGGCGCGCCCGGCCTGCGAGCGCTCAAGCGCGCGCGCTCCTGAGCAAAGCCGAAGTCGAGGATGATGGCGCGGTCGTTCGTGACCATCACGTTGCCCGGCTTGAGATCGCCGTGCACGAGGCCCTGCGCGTGGATGGCGGCGAGCCCCGCCGCCGTTTCGCTCGCAATCTTCCGGAATTCATCGGCGGTGTAACCGCCTTGTGCCTTGCGCCGCCGAATGTGCGTGTGAAGCGTCTGGCCGGCGATGTGCTCCATCACGAGGATGGGGCCCCACGGGCTCGGCGCGAGGTCGTGCACGCGACAGACGTTCGGGTGGCTCACGGAGCGGGCGAGCAGTAGCTCCTGGCGCAGGGCCTCGTCGTCGCCGGGCATGCGCGACTCCTCACGCACCACCTTCAGGGCGGAGGGCTGCTGCGTGGTCCGGTCATAAGCGAGAAACACCTCGCCCATGCCGCCCTTCCCCAGGCTCTGGCGAATTTCGTACCGGTCGTTGACGACCGTGCCCTGGCCGAGCGGCGGGGCATTGCGGGAAGGGTGAGGCATGACTCCGATTGACCGAGCCGGGCTCGCGTAGCGTCGTCGATCTTTTGAGGCCGTGCAACGTCCTCGCGGCAATTTGGCGCTAGACGCGGTCCGGCAAGCAATTCCGGCCGCCGAACGGCCGTCGGCGGGCGAGACCGAGCGGTCGGTCCCGGTGTAAGCTCCGCGGCCGCGACCGACCGGTCGGCAAAAAGGACGGCGATGGGACGCTTTGGTTTGTTCGCATGTGTGATTCTGGCCGTCGGCTGCGACAAGGCTGGGAGCGCCGATTGCACCAAGGCGCGGCTCGCGGCTTCGGACGCCTGGCAACAGGTCGTCACCCAGGCCGGCAACATGAAGGTCAATACCTGGCCCGGTTTCGATGACCTCGGCGAGACGCAGAAGGCCGACAGCGTTAGGACCTGGGGCGCGATCGAAACTCAGTCCGACATGGTGCAAAAATCGTTCGCCTACGAGCGCATCACCTGGAAGACCGCGGACCCCGCGCGTCAGGAAGCCGACCAGAAATTTCAGGGCTTCTTCGCCAAGGACAACTTTGCGCTCTTCAGCGCCCAGCTCAAAGCCGCGGACCAGAAGTACGACGCCGCGGCGAAAGCCTGCCGCGAGTAAGCTCGCGAAAAGAAATCAAACGTAGCGTTCGAGGGCGCGCTCGACGGAGCTCGCATAGCCTCCGCCGAACAGATTCACGTGCACCATGAGCGGGTAGAGCTGATAGAGCGGCACGCGCTCGGCATGGCCCGCCGCGAGCGGAAATGCCTCGCCGTAAGCGGCGAACACGCGCTCCGAAAAGCCACCGAAGAGCCGCATCATCGCGAGGTCCATCTCGCGATGCCCGCCGTACGCCGCAGGATCGATCAGGCACGGCGCGCCGGCTTCGTCGACGTGGAGGTTACCGCCCCAGAGGTCCCCGTGCAGCCGGGCAGGCGCCTCTTCGGGACCGACCAGCGCCTCGAGCCGCGCGAAGAGGCGCTCGAAGCCCCGCTCGAGCGCGCTCGTGGCGCGCCCCTCGCGACGCGCGCGCTCGAGTTGCGGCTCGAGCCGCTCGCTCCGAAAGAAATCCGGCCAGCGCGAGTGAGCCGCATTGGACTGCGGCAAGCTGCCGATGAAATTCGCATGATCGAGCCCGAAGCTACCGGGGGTCGCGCGATGAAGCGCCGCGAGCGAACGACCGAGCTCTTCGTCGAACCCCTTGCGACGCGGCGCCGACTCGACGAGCTCGAGCACGAGAAAGCTCGGCCCCACGTCGCTGGACACGGCGATCACCTCGGGCAACTTGATGGCGCGCGCTTCGGCGAGCCAGCGGAGGCCGCGCGCCTCCGCTCGAAACATGCCGTTCGGCGCGTTCCGGTTGGTCTTCATGAACACGCGCCGTCCGCCTGCGAGCTCGAGCTCGAACGCCGCGTTGATGTCACCGCCCGCGAGCGACGAGGCGCGGACCACGCGCGCGCCGAGCTGCTCCGCGAGTGCGTGCTCGAGCGCGGCGTCGAGCGCGCTCACAGCCCGTGCTCGCGCCGCACCTTTTCGAGCAGCGGCTTGCAGGCCGCGAGGCAGAGCTCGAGCACGAGTTCGAAGCCGTCCTCGCTCCCGTAATAAGGGTCCGGCACGTCCGCGCCGGCGGGAGACTTGGGATCGAAGCTCCGAAGCAAGAAGAGCTTCTTTTTTGCTTCGGCGTTCGGTGCCGTCGCCGCGAGGTCTTCGAGGTTCGTGCGATCCATGGCGAGCACGTAGTCGAAGCGCTGCCAATCGCTCGCATCGAACTGCCGCGCGGAACCGCCGATCGCGATGCCGCGCCGTTCACCCGCCGTACAGGCGCGAAAATCCGGTGGATCGCCCTCGTGATAGCCGGCCGTCCCGGCGCTCTCGACGCTGATCGCGTGCTCGAGCCCCGCCTCTCGCACGAGGTGACGCATGACACCTTCGGCCGTGGGCGAGCGACAAATGTTGCCGAGGCAAACGAAGCACAGCGAAACCACCGCAAGACCGTGCGATCTTTTCCGCGCCTGGTCTACTTCAGGCAACGTGATCGGGCGCGATTTCCCCGTGGCACATCGATTGCAGTAGGCACCGCCGGGAGTGGTCATGCACTCCGGGCGCCGACGGCTCGCCGTTCAACCGCCGCGCACGATCCGCGAGAGGGCATACCCCATCGCGAGCAAGCCGCCGAGGAGCAGGACGATGAGGAGCCAGGGCCGCTCGATCACCGGCCCGCCGCGGTCCTCCGAGCCCGCGCTCCATACGGCCTTGAGCGCCGCGCTCGCCTCGGCGGCGTCGGCGAAGCGCGCTGCCGGGTCGCGCGCGACGGCGCGGGCGAACCACGCGTCGAATCCATGCGGCAGCGCGACCGTCACGCCGAGCGCGCGCGCTCGCTCGCTCGGCGGCTCGATCGGACTCTTCAAGAGCTCGAGCGCGAGATCGGCGAGGCTCGACGCGTCGGCGGCGTGAAGCCAATAGAGCTTGCCCGTGAGCACGAAGAACGCGACGAGGCCGAAGGCCCACACGTCCGCGCTCGGCGCCGCAGTGTAACCCTCGCGGCTCTGCTCGGGCGCGACCCACAGCGGCGTGCCGAGCCCGGGTGCCGTCGCCGACACTTCGAGGCCCTGAAACTCCTTCGCGATGCCGAAGTCGAGCACCATCAAATGCGGCTCGCCGTCGCGCTCTTCAACGCGCAAATTCTCGGGCTTGAGGTCGCGGTGCACGAGCCCCGCGCGGTGCGCCGCTGCGAGCGCGTCGCCGAGCTGCTCGAGCAAGCGCGCCGCCTCGAGGCTCGAAAGCGACGGATGGTCGCGCAGGTACACGTCGAGCGTGGGCCCGCGCGCGAGCTCGAACGCGATCCACGCGCAGCCGCTCGTCGGATCCTCGCCGGACGCGAGCGCGCGCGCGACGTGCGAGCTCGCGATCTTCGTCGCCGCTTCCGCCTCTCGCGCAAAGCGTCGGCGCGCGCGCCCGTCACCACCCGTGAGGGAGCTCAGCTTGAGCGCTACGGCGACGCCGTCCGCGAGCCGCTCGGCTTCGTAGACCGTACCCATGCTGCCGCGACCGAGCAGCGTGCGGACGCGAAAGCGCCCCGCAAACTCGGCGCCCGGCGGGAAGCTGCGCCGAGCCCCGGGCGGCCTGCTGTTACTTCTTTCGTCGGCCATGCGCGGACCCGGGCTATCCTCGCGGCCGATGAGCCTCGCCGGCAAGACCCTCTTCATCACCGGTGCCACGCGGGGCATCGGCAAGGCGATTGCACTCAGGGCGGCACGCGACGGGGCGAACGTCGCCGTGGTCGGCAAGACGGACGCGCCGCACCCCAAACTTCACGGAACCGTCCACGACAGCGTCCGCGAGATAGAACAGGCGGGCGGGCACGCCATCGACTGCGTGGCCGACATTCGTCACGAAGAGCAGGTGCTCGCCGCCGTTGACAAAACGGTGCGGACTTTCGGCGGCATCGACATCCTCGTCAACAACGCGAGCGCCATCCAGCTCACCGGCACGCTCGCGACGGAGATGAAGCGCTTCGACCTGATGCAACAGGTGAACGCGCGCGGTACGTTCCTCTGCTCCAAAGCCTGCATTCCGGAGCTCGCGAAACGCCAAAATCCCCACATCCTCGTGCTTGCGCCGCCTCCCACGCTCGAGCCGCGCTGGTACGCGCCACACCTCGCCTACACCTTGTCGAAGCTCGGCATGAGCCTCTGCGTCCTCGGGCTCTCCGCAGAGCTAGAGCCGGCCGGTATCGCCGTGAACGCACTCTGGCCGCGCACGGCGATCGCCACGGCCGCAGTCGAAAATCTGCTCGGCGGCGCGCCCCTAGTCGCACGGGCCCGCCGTCCGGAGATCGTCGCGGACGCCGCGCACGCGGTCCTCACGCGCCCGAGCCGCACGACCAGCGGCCGCTTCTTCATCGACGAAGACGTGCTGCGCGAGGCGGGCACCACCAATTTCGACGCCTACGCGGTCACGCCGGGCGCAGAGCTCGCCCCGGATTTCTTCTTGTGACGGGGGCCCCCCGGCGATAATGGGCAAAATCATGCTGCCGAGGGTCGCGGGCGCGACGGCCACCTTGCTCTTGATCGCACCTGGGGTTCGGGCCGAGCCGACGGCCGCGCCGCGAACCGACGCCGTGACGAGCGCCGCCGCGCCGGCAACCGCGAGCGACGGCTCGGGGAGCTTCGGCGATCGCTTCTTCCGCGGCACGAGCCCCGGCGAGCTTCCGACCGAGAAGCTCGCGCTGATCGCGACCCTTTACGTCGGCGCCGCGACCAGCGTCGGCGTCGGCGTGGCCACGCTCCTCGCCGCGAGCTCGAAGCACGACGACGCGCAGAGCTTCAAGCACAGCCAGGAGCACGGCTTCTGCAACGATCTCGCGAGCCCGAGTTGCGCGACCTACCGCCGCTTGCTCGACGAAGAGCGTTCGCGCCGTGAAACCGGCTACATGTTGCTCGGCTTGGGCGGCCTGCTCGTGCTCAGCGGCGGCATCACGGCCGAGCTCTGGCACAACGACAACCCGCCGTCCGTCGCGCTTCAGCTCGAGCCGGGCGGATTGTCACTCGGTGTGAGCGGCAATTTTTAGGGCGCTCGAGCTTCTCAACTCGACTCGTAGTCGATCGACTGAATTTCGACCTCGAGCTCGCCGGCTGGACGCCGCACGGTCACGGTGTCGCCCACCTTGCGCTTCATCAAGCTCTGCCCGAGCGGCGACTGAAAGCTGATGCGCCCGGCGCTCGGATCCGCCTCGTCGGGCCCGACGATCGTGTAGCGGCTCGCCTTGCCGTTCTCGTCCACGACGCAAACCAGCGCGCCGAAGCGCACCACGTCGCACACCACCTCCGACTTTTTAACGACCACGGCGCCGTCGAGGCGTTTGGTGATGAACCGGATGCGGCGATCGATCTCGCGCAGGCGCCGCTTGCCGTAGATGTACTCCGCGTTCTCGGAGCGGTCGCCCTGCGCCGCCGCGTCCGACACCTCCTGCACGACGCGCGGCCGCTCGGTCAGCGCGAGCAAACGCAGCTCGTCGGCGAGCTTCTTGGCCCCTTCGGGCGTGAGATAGTTGGGCATCGATTGGAGCGACTCGCGACGGAGCGATGGCAACCGCGAGCGAGGGAGCGTAGCTTGGCCGAGTGCGGACTTCACGGCTGATCCTCGCGCGCCGGTCGTGGTTGCTCGCGGCGACGCTCGCGGGCGCGGGCGTTGCGCTCTTCGGCGCGGTGGGCGTGGCTCTTTGGCTCGCGATTCCGGCGTTCATCAAGGGCGAGGTCGCTCGGCGCGCGAGCGAGCAGGGTATGACGCTGAGCTACGACTCGCTCGACTTCGGCTGGAATTGGGCGGAGCTCGAGCACGTGAAGGCGAGGCTCATCGGCGTGGACGGCCTCACGCTCACGATCGATCGCCTCGATACCGATCTCGACGTGCTGAAGCTCGAGCGCGTCGATCTCACGGGCGTGAACGTCACCGCCACCGGGTCCTTGCCGGCGCTCGGACTCGCCCTCGCCGCCTGGTCGAAGCGCTACGCCAGCGCTTTCTCGCTGCCGCTCTTCGCGAAGAACCTCGCGGCGACGTGGCGTCCCGAGCCGAGCGAGCCGCCCTGGCTCGAAATCACGGGCGGAGGCGTCGCGAGCACGCCCGGCGGCAGTATCGTCACCGCCGAGCACGCGAAGCTCGCGGGCATCGACGCCGGCCCCGTGGGCGCCACCTGGATCCCGACGGCGACGAGCGTCGCGCTCGGCCTCGGAGAGAGCGATCTCTCGAAAGCGCCCCTGCGCGTGATCGTCGATTTTTCGGCGCCCAAACCCAAGGTCGGCTTCGCGCTCGCGGTCACTCCGCTCGAGCGGCTCGCCGGGCCGCTCGCGGTCGCTCTGCCCGTCCATGGTGTCGCGGCCGGCCTGAGCGCCGGCTTCGAATTCCCGGCAAAAGACGCGATTTTGCCCGAGCGCGGCGCCGTCCACGCCGAAGTCCACGGCTTCATCCCGCCCCACCCCGCCGAGCTCGACGGCTTCGTCTTCGGCGACACGACGGTCGTCGAGACGAACCTCGCGTTTTCGCCCGACGGCAAGCGGGTCACGCTCAGCGGCACGCGTCTCACCGCGGGGCGCTTCGTGCTCGACGGCGGCGGCACGCTCGTGCGCACGCCCGACGCGGCCGAGCTCGAGCTCGACCTGCGCGGCGCGCTGCCCTGCGACGCGCTCGCGAGCGCCGCCGCCGAATCACGCGTCGGGCGCTTGCTCGGCCGCGCGCAAGGCGCGCGCGCGGGCTCGGTCGCGCGGCAGGCAATCGGCGGCTCCGTCGCCGTGCGCGTGCACGTGGCCGCGAGCACGAAGAACCTCGCGGGCGCGAGCGTCACGCGCAGCATCGGCATCGGTTGCGGACTCAAACCACTCACGCTGGCGGACGTCGCGCGGCTCGGTGAGACACTCTTGCCGAGCGACCTCTCCGAGCTCAGCGACGACGTTCAGAAGCTCACACCGAAGCTGCCGGACGGCACGCCGCTCATCCCTTCCGGCCTCTTGCCGCTGCCGCCCCTGCCGAAAATTCCCCCGCTTTTGCCGTAGTGAGCTCGCGGAGCCTCCGAGCTCGCGACTCGCGCGTCAGTTCAGATTGAACTTCACGGAGTAGCTCACGACCGCGGCGCGACCGGACGGGGTGCGCGGAAACGAAACACTTTCGAACGCGGTCAGCATGCACGTTTGGAACGCTTCGCCACGAAGCTTCGTCCGCGACTTACCGAGCTTCGGTCTCCCGCCGCCCGCGCCCACCGTGAGATCGGCGCCGAACGTGCCGATGCTCCCCGGCTGCTCGACGAGGCGATAGCAGTCGAGGTAGCGCCACGAGGCAGCCTCGAGCGCGCGCAAGAATTCGTCGCGCGCCGCGGCGTCCTGCGCGCTCCCTCCGATATGGAGCCCGAAGCTTTTCACGCTGAGCTCGGGCAGCGGAGCGCCGTGTCGTTCCGGCGGTCCCACCGGCAGCACGGCGTTCTGTGCGGGCGCGCCCGGCTGCGCGGGGACGGCCGTTTCAGCCGCTGGATTCGGCGTCGCGCTCGGGCCAGCGGGTGCAGGTGCCGCCGACGCTCCGCCGACGGGCGGCGCGGCCGTGAGCGCGGGCACCGCACTCGGCACTCGGCTTTGGGCCGGCGCCGCGCACGCGCCGAGCAGCATCGACGCGACCAGGTACTTCACGCCTCGCGAGATACACCCGCGACCACTCGCGTCGATCGCGAATTTTCGCGCGCCACTTTCTTCCTTGTTCGACACGCCCAAACGGCCTCGGGTGTACCGCGTTCGGGCGAACCGCGACAACCCGGAGCTTTCGTCCCTCACGCGCGGGCGCTATGCCTGAGCCCATGGGCCGACCCGCAACCCTCGGCTCCGCCGTGACGGCGCTCCTGCTCGCCGTGACGACCGCGAGTCTCGGCTGCTCTCGGCGGGAACCGCCGGCCCTTGCGGCACCGAGCGCACGCACACCCGCAAGCTCGGTCTCGGCCGCGCCGGCAGCGAGTGCCCCGAAGCCCGGCCCGACTCCCGCGACGACGAGCGTCCTCGACCCGAAAACCGCCGGAATCAAGGACCTCACGCTCGGTGACCTGTTCGACGTGGGCCCGATGGCTCCGGTCACTGCAACGAGCGAAGGCGTCGTCATGCTCACCCGCGACGACCGGCTGCTGCTCGCCCCGCGCGCCGCCGGCTCACGACCGGACAAGACTTCCGTCGCGCCGCTCGACGCCGATGCCGCGGAGTTCTCGGTCCTGCGGCGCGCGCCGTCCATCGCCGGCGGTCGCGCGTACTGGATCTCACGGGGCCGGCTCGTGCGGCGCGCGCTCGACGGCGGTGCTCCGCTCGAAGTGCTCGACAACGAAGCGCGCGACAACACGCGCGTATCGGCGGTCGAGCTGAAGCGCGGTGTTGCGGTCGCATTTCTCGGGCGCGCGGACGCCGAGGGCACGTCACACGCGCGCCTTTGGCTCGAGGGCAAACCCGTGCTCGAGCTCACGCAGGAGGGCGCGGGAGCGAGCAGCGTCGCCCTCACGCGCTCCGGCAATCGCCTGCTCGCCGTCACCATCGACGGTCGAAGCGCCATGACGCCGCTCCACGCGCGCGCCGTGCGTCCCGAGGGCGCCGTCGCCACGCTCGACGACGACGTGGTCGTCTGGGTGGGCGGACCGTCGCAAGCATGGACGGAGACGTTCGTCGGCGTGGAGCCCGGACGAGCGTGGGCCCACGTGCCGATCGAACGCGACATGACGCATTTCGGCCTCGCGAACGTCGAGCTCGGCGCCGAGCCGCACATGGACTGCGACGTCACTTTCTTCGACTACGCGAACGGGCTCGATCTCGCGCCGGTCGGGACGGCGACGCTTTGCGGCCACGCCTACGTCGCGTTCGCGCGGCCCACCGCGAGCGCGCCGCATTCGCCGCAAGAGCTCGTGCTCGTGCGTTCCGGCACGAAGGAAGCGCAAACGGTGGCCAGCGCTCGCGTGTTCGCCGCCGTTTCGCTCGCGTCAGTGCCGGGCGGCGCGTTGCTCGCCTACGTCGCGGACGGGCGCAGCTGGGCGCGCGGCATCGCCTGCAAGTAGCGGTCGCGCGCCGAGCGACGGCGGCGGAGCTCGGCTTCGAGTCTCAGCGTAGCGCAGAGCAGCGCCTTCTCCGGAGGCATTTTCGGCGAATCAGGGAAGATGACGGGGCGCGGAGCGCGTAAATATCGCCGGCTCCTTTCGAATTCGCGAGGGAGAGGACGACTAGCTCACGGTCATGGCATCGTACCGAGCCCCAATGTTCGGCCTCCGGAGCGTGTCAGTTGCTTAGAGAACCCAGCATGCGGACCCAGAACAGCGCCCGGCTTCGAACCACCGCCCGGGCCGCCGTTCTCGCTGCCTGCGCCGCTGCCCTCGCTTGTTCGCGCGCCGCGGAACCCGCGACGACGGCGCCGGCGGCCGCGCCTCCCCCGCCGCCGGCAGCCGAACCCACCCCTTCACCGGCTGAACAGGCGCAACCGGCGGCGCCCGCCGCCGCTCCCGCATCCATGCCGGAATCGAACGCGCCACGCGATCTCCTCGACGAGGATCGCGAAGAGCGCAAAGACCACGCATTGAAACCGAAGAGCAGCTCGGTTGAGGAGCCCTCGCGCGACGAGCTCGCAACCGCACAAGCGGATCTCGAGCGCGCGCGCGTCACGCTGAACCGTGCGCTCGCTTCCGGTCGAGCGCGCTCCGCTGCGTCCGCCCCCGCTCCGAGCACGGCGGGCGGAGCCAGTCGCGGCGCCGGCGCCGCAGCGCCGCCGGCCAAAGCCGAAAAGAAGGCGGACGAGTCGAGCTGCACGACCGCCTGCAACGCGTTCTCGTCGCTCGCGCGCGCGGCAAGCGCCGTCTGCCGCATCACGGGCGAGAAGGACGGCCGCTGCGGGCACGCGCACGCCGTCGTCGCCGACGCGCAAAAGCGCATCAGCGTTTGCAGCTGCGTCGCGGGATGAGCCGGGCGCGCGGCGCCGCGGCGGAGGTCATCGGTCGGCTCGCGCCGAGCCCGACCGGGCTCTTGCACCTCGGACACGCGCGGACGTTCCTCGGCGCCTGGTGGAGCGCCCGTTCCCGCGCGGGACAGGTGCTGATGCGTCTCGAGGATCTCGACGGTCCCCGCGCGAGTCAGCGTTTCGGCGACGCCGCGCTCCGCGACCTCGAATGGCTCGGGCTCGATTGGGAGGGCACCCCGAGCGTGCAGTCGGCGCACCTCGAGCGCTTCGCGGCGGCGGTCGAGCGCTTGCTCGCCGAAGGCAAAGCGTACCCGTGCGTGTGCACGCGCGGCGACCTTCGCACCGCGCAAAACGCGCCGCACGCCGGCGACAAGGAGCCGCGTTACCCCGGCACCTGCCGCGGTCGTTTTGCGACGCTCGCGGAAGCCGAGCGCACGAGCGGGCGGGCCGCGGGCGTCCGATTGCGAGTCCCCGCCGGAGAGCTCACCATCGACGACGCCGTCTTCGGTGCGAAAAAATACGACGTCGCGGCGGAGGTGGGCGACTTCTTGATCGCGCGGCGCGGCGGCGCGCCCGCGTATCAGCTCGCCGTCGTCGTCGACGACGCGGCGGGCGGCGTCACCGATGGCGTCCGCGGTGCCGACCTCTTGCCGAGCGCCGCGCGGCAATGGCACCTGCAAGCGGCGCTCGACCTGCCGCATCCGCGCTACGCGCACCTCGCGCTCGTGACGGACGAGCACGGCGCCCGCCTCGCCAAACACGCCGACGCGCTGAGCCTCGCCGAGCTCCGCGAGCGCAAGGTGGACCCGCGCGCCGTCGTACGTTGGGCCGCTCGGACGCTCGGGACTCCTTGCGACGAGCTCGCGAGCGCGCGCGAGCTCGTCCCACATTTTCGGCTGACCGAACGCGCCGCCCGCGAGGAAACCGCGGGCCGAGCGCTCGTCGAATCGCTCCTATCGCCAGCGAGCGGCTGATTCCCCGCTCCCGCCGGGATACGCTCGGCGGCCATGCCGGAGTCCGGGCACCCCCAAAAAGAGACGCTCTTCGGTCATCCCGTCGGCCTCTTCACGCTGTTCTTCGCCGAGATGTGGGAGCGCTTCTCCTACTACGGGATGCGGGCGCTCCTCCTCTTTTACATGTTGAAGGGGTTTCTGCACTACGGCGATCAGCGCGCGTACGGCGTCTACGGCTCCTACACGGCGCTCGTCTATATGACGCCGTTCTTCGGCGGGCTGCTCGCCGACCGCCTGCTCGGCCAGCGCCGCGCGGTCATCGTCGGCGGTCTTCTGATGGCGGCGGGACACCTGCTCATGACGGTGCAGACCGACACGGCGTTCTTTTTCGCGCTCGCGCTGCTCATTACCGGCAACGGTTTTTTCAAGCCGAACATCTCGACCATCGTCGGGTCGCTCTATCCGGAAGACAGCAAGCTCCGCGACGGCGGCTTCACGCTGTTTTACATGGGTGTAAACCTCGGCGCCGCCCTCTCACCGCTGCTCTGCGGCTACGTGGGCGAGACCTACGGCTGGCACTACGGCTTCGGACTCGCGACCATCGGCATGCTGAGCGGCCTCATGACCTTCGTCGTGCCGACCCGCGTCGCGCAAACGCTCATCCTCGGCTGCGCCGTGACGGCGACGGTGGCGCTCATCCTGCTGCGGCCGGACAATCCGCTCTCCTTCGGCGTCAATCTTCTGGTTGCCGCCGCCCTGCTCGCCGCGGCCACGGCGAGCGCCGTGGCGCTCGGACGCGGCGGGTTACCGAAGGACGCGGGCGCGCCCCCGGATGCGAGCCTGCTCCGGCGACGGCTCGGCCCGATCAACCGTGAATGGGCGGTCTACCTCGGCGCCCTCGCCAGCCTGCCGATCTTCGCGCTGCTGGTCTCGGGTTTCGCGCTCTTCACGCGCGATCACGGGCCGGTGACGCTGCTCTCGCACGACATCGTCGCCGCGCTCGAGCACAGCAAGAGCGGACTCCTGCACGTCCTCGCCGTCGTGGCCGCGCAAGTGAGCAAACCCGCCGGCCTCGTGCTCACCGTCACGGGCGGTTTCTCGCTCGCCTACCTCGGCCGCCAGCTCTTCGCGCTCGACCGCGTGGCGCGCGAACGGCTGGTCGTCGTGCTCGTGCTCACGTTCTTCTCGATGCTGTTCTGGGCATTTTTCGAGCAGGCCGGCAGCTCGATCAACAACTTCACCGATCGCAACGTCGATCGGGTCATGGAGCACCGCCACGTGACCCCGGCCGACGTCGGCAGCACGCTCGAGCTCAGCCCCACGCAGGAACAGGTCGGCTACGACAACGGCGCTCGGCTCTTCACGCTCATGGATCTCGATCGCCTGCGCGCCGCGCACGAAAAGGACCCCGGCTTTCGCATGCGCTGGACGGTCACGGCGCGCGACGTGGGCATGGGCATCGCCGAGCGGGGCGACGAGGTGCCGGCCAGCGTCTTTCAGGCGGCCAACGCCGGCTTCATTCTCGTCTTCGGGTTGGTGCTGACGGCGCTCTGGGGGGCGCTCGGACGGCGCGGCCTCGAGCCGAGCACTCCGACGAAGTTCGCGCTCGGGCTCGCGCAGCTCTCGCTCGGGTTCGTCGCGCTCTGGTACGGCGCGCACACCGCGACCGAGCGCGGGATGGTCGGCGTCCTCTGGCTGCTGCTCGCCTACCTGCTGCATACGACCGGCGAGCTCTGCCTTTCACCGGTCGGGCTCAGCATGATCACCAAGCTTACGCCGAAGGTGCTCGTGAGCACGGTGATGGGCACCTGGTTTCTTGCAAGTGCGTTCGCGGAATACCTCGCGGCGATCATTTCGCAGTTCACCGGCGTGAGCGATGGCGCGAGCGAGCCACGCGTGCCCATCCCCCACGAAACGGTGCTCGTGTACGGCGACGTGTTCGGAAAGATTGCACTCGCCTCCATGGTCGGCTCGGCCGTCTGCTTCGCCCTCGTTCCCTGGCTGCGCCGCTTCATGCACGAGACCCGCTAGGCACCCCGGGATGTCACAGGGTCGTTTCGTAACCGCTTCTGCTATTTCATGTTTGCAAGTGCTGACCCCGTTATTGCCACCTAAGTGCTGGAAGCTACGTACCTAATCGGTTGGCACGCGGAGTGCATTATCCGGCGCTTGAAGGCGGCGCCCTTGGTGCCCCCCCCTCCGCCTCGGTCGCCGCCTCCTTAAACCACACAACGGCCTGGAGCCTCCCCTAGCTCCGGGCCGTTGCCTTTTTTGTTTTCCGGACCTGGGGGCTCGGTTCAACCGAGCTCTTCGAGCCGTGCAATCGCCAGCGTCGCGAGCCGGCTCAGCGCGTCAACGTCATCGAGGCGGAAGCAGCGCTCGTGTCTACCGAGCTCGAGCATGGCCACAAGCTCGGTTCCGTGCGTCACCGGCACCATCAGCACGCCCGCGAGCTCCACGTCGCCGAGCCGCTCCGCCACGAGTTGCTCGGCGAGGCCGTCGGTCGGAGCACCCGCGAGTCGCTGTCCGTTGAGCGCGAGGGTGTAGGCGGGATCCTGGTAGGAGATCACGCTTCCCAACCGATCGTCGAGACCCCCGTAGCAGTAGGACGTAACCGGAAGCCGCACGGGCGGGCGCTGGCGGTGCATGAGGGCGCACGTCGCGCGCGTGGCGGCGACCGCGCCGTGGAGGAGGAGCAGCAGCACGTCTTGCTCGTCCTCCGCCGCGGCGATTTCAGCCGCCGCACGTTGAAAATCCGCGAGGGAGCCGGCGTGACCCTGCATCGCCGCCACCTCGCGCAGGGACGCGAGCGGGCGCCATTCGTCCGAACCCGCGGCGCGCACCTGGCAGTCGAGCGGCACGCGCCCATGGCGGATGCCGCGCAGAAGGAGCTCGGTTCGCACCGGACCGATCGTGATGTCGCCGTTCGAGACGACCCACAGCGCCGTCGGATTCGTTTTCGCGTGCAGGGCCAGCTGCATGGAGAGCGTCACTCCCACCAGGTCAGAGTGACCCGGAGTGTTCGCCATTGTCCGGACGCGCCGGCCGAGGGCCAACAAAGTCGCACGCCGCCGGCGCCCCCGCGTTAGCGCCGCGCGGGGCGCAGCCAGGCGAGCGTTTCGACGTGGTGCGTCTGCGGGAACATATCGAAGCACCGGACCTCTTCGAGCGCGAAGCCGGCGTCGAGAAAGCCGCGAAGGTCGCGCGCGAGCGTCACGGGATCGCAGGCGACGTACGCGACGTTCTTCGGCGCGAGCGCTGCGAGCGGCATCACCGCGGACTTTGCGCCCGAGCGCGGAGGATCCAAGAGCACGAGCTCGACTCCGCGGAGCTTGCGCGAAAGTCGCGGCAGCGTGCCCGCGACGTCGCCCGCGAGCACCTCGACGCCTGCTAGCGACTGCTCCCTCAACGCCTCGCGAAGCGCCGCCGCCGCCGTACGCTCGAGCTCGACCGCAACGCCGCGCAGTCCGGCGCGTGCGAGCGGGACCGTGAAGTTCCCGACTCCGGCGTAGAGATCCAGAAATGAGCGCGCGCCCCGCTTGCGCGCCGCGGCGACGACCGCGGCGACGAGCGCTCCGTTCACCGCCCAGTTGACCTGCGTGAAACCGCCGCCCGGCACCCGCAAGAAGCCACCGTCCGGTAGCTCGTAACGCCGGAGCCCGCCGCGCCGCCCACCGCCGACTCCGACGTGCGCATGGGCCGAGAGCGCCTTCACGAGCGCGTCGACGGGCGCGCCACTCGGTTCCATGTCCGCGCGTGGCTCGAGCTCGAGCTCGACTTCGCCGCCGGGCACCGCGCGCAGATCGACCGCAGCGAAATGCCCACCGAGCGTCGAACGCTCGGTGACCGCGAGCGCCCCGAGCGCGGCAATCGGAGCGCGTAGCTCCGGCGCGGCGACGAGACATTCCGAAACCTCGACGAGCTCCTGCGTCCGCCGCCCGAAGAAGCCGACGTGCCCGCGCTCGTCGACGTGAAGGCGCACGCGCAGCCGGTAAGCGAGCGGCTCACCCGCACTGACGACTTCGGGCGGCTCGGCAAGCTTGATGCGCGCCGTACGTTCCAACGCTTCGACGACGAGCGCGGCCTTGTAACCGAGCTGCGCTCCGTAAGGCAGCGCCATCCAATTGCAGCCGCCGCACGCTTCCGCGATGGGGCACGGCGGCGCGACCCGCTCGGGACCAGCCGTCTCGAGCCTGAACTTGCTGGCCTCGACGTAGCCCTTTTTGCCAATCCACGCGTCTACGCTCACTCGATCGCCCGGCAACGCTCCGTCGACGAACGCGGACCGCCCGTCCGGTAAGCGCGCGAATCCGGCGCCGCCGGGAACCAGCTTTTCGATGGTGAGCGGGGGCGCTGCCGGAGCGACGGGCAAGCTCAGCGCGGCCCGGTGCCGAACACGCGATCCCACACCATGTTCGACACGCCGTAGCGGCTTCCGTGGTCCTTGAAATGGTGGAGCATGTGGTTCTTCTTCAGCGTCCGGCCGTACTCCGTCTTCGGACTGAAGTGATGTAGGTAGTAGTGCGTGAGGTCGTAGAACATGTAGCCGACCACGTAGCCGCTATGGAAACCCCAGGTGTATTTGGGCCCGAGCGTGACCCAGAAGATACCGAGGAAAATGAAGTAGAGGGAGATGCTCACGGCCGGCGGCATCACGAGGCGGAACTTGTCGCGCGGCCACTTGTGGTGAACGCCGTGCACGAGAAAGTGCATGCGATCGCCCCAACGCCCGCCCGGCTCCCAATGGAAAAAGAGGCGGTGCAGCCAGTACTCCGCGAGCGTCCACGTCACGAAACCGCCGACGAACAGCGCGAGCGTGGTGAAGAAGGTCTGCCCGCCGTAGGTCATGTTGCGCACGAAGCCGAACGCGGCGGCGGGCACGAACAGGAGGGGAACGATCAGAGGATGCGTTCGCGAGAACAGATCCACGAAATCGCTCTGGAACATCCGCGGGGACTCCGGGGATTCCCGGATGAAAAGCCAGGCGCGCACGACAGCCGGGACCATAGGAACCGCGCTTCGACTTGGCAAGCTCGAGCAAATCGTCGTGCCCGTGATCGACACGTCATGGCGGTGAACGAGTCGGCACACGGGACTTCTCTGCCAGCAGAATTCGCGTTCCACTGGTACGCGAAAATCCGCCGGGGCAGCCCCGTAAATAGTCGTATTTTCGAAGGGTTGAGCTCCCAAGGCCGGGGCGGGACACAGAGTCGTATAGAGCGGAACGAATTCTGCAACGTAAGCGTTCAGAGCAGAGAGCGTTCGAAAGACGAGAACCATGGCAACCCCCCGTCAGCGTCCCTCCTCACCCAGCAGCTCCGACGACGAGTCGAAGGTGCGCCAGGTGTCGCAGCCACCCCCACCTCTCGGGGTGGTCGGCTCCCGCGAGCGGCTCAAGGGCAAGCTCCGCACCGCGCGCGAGCTACTCGAAAGGCTGCCCGCTTCGGACGAGCGGGCTCGCTTGCTTCAGGTCGCGGTCATGCGGCGTGACGAGGCCCTGCTCGACGGCGTGCTCTCGGCGCTCGGCGTCTACGTTCCGAGCATTCTGCCCCCGTCACGCTGAGCTCACGGTTCGCGGACATCGAGCCAGCCGAAGAACGTGTCGAGGCAGGCGCGCTGCGCCGGCGGCATGTACTCGAAGTTGCGCCCGCGATCGATGATTTCCCAGAAGTCCTTGCTCGTGACGCTCTCGAGTGCGCGACGGATCGAGAGCAGGCGCTCGGGCGGCTCGTGCGCCATGTCGCGCGAGATGAGCCGCGCTTTCTCTTCGCTGCCGCGCATCAGGTAGTACGCGGCGAGCTTCACCTGGGCTTTTCGCACGCCGAGGAGCGCGCCTTCCTGTGCGCTCGAGCGGAGCGGCCGATCGAGCTCGAGGAACTGCGACAGCATCGCGTCCTCCTCGTTCGAACCGAGCTCGTTCGCGTACTGGCAGAGCGCCGACACGTCGTACGCGATGGTCTCCGTCACGAAGGTGAGCTTCATGTCGAAGCTCACGTGGCCGTAGTAGGCCATGTGCTTCACGCCGTCGACCGCGGCCTGCGAGTGGCCCTGACGCAGCATGGCTTCGACGAGTAAACGGTATTGATTGAGGACGTTGTACGCCGTGCGCACGTCGCGCGCGTTGAGCGTCGCGCGCAGGTAAGAATTCATGAAGCGCACGCTGAGCTGGACGAGCTCGGCGTCTTCGAGCTCCCCCGCGACCTCCGCGATGTAGCGCGTGTCGATCGCGATCAGGTAGTTGATGTCGCGCATCACGGCGAGCGACTCGTTGTAGATGCCGAGGTACTGCCGCAGCACCTTCCACTCGACCCAGGTGCGTCGCGCCTCGAGGTCGGCGAGAGATTCCGGATCCATCGCGACGAAATCGGGGTTTTGCCGGATATCCGGGCCGATCTGGAACCAGCGGGCGCTCGCGTGGGCTTTCGCGCGCACGTAGCCGATGGTGAAATCCTTGAGCGCGTCGACGGCGCCGCTCGCGATGATCTTGTCTTTACCCGAAATGCTGTTGCTCGTGATGTCGGTGAGCTCCTCCATCGCGGCGAGCGTCGCGGCCTGAGCCAGCGAGCACAGCTCGGGCGCCTCCTCACGCGAGCCGCCCGTCGCAGTGCCGACGGCTTCTTTCCGGATACGGCCGACGATGTTCATCGGCTCGAGAAAGCGGAACACGTAGCCGAAGTACGGGCCCATCAAGACGAGGCTGCCCGTCGTCACGCAGATCATCGCGAAGAGCGTCCAATACGGAACGTAGTCGTGCTTGAGCGTGACGCTCAGCCACACGCCGACGACGCAGGCGACGACGTAATATGCCGCGACGGCGAGGTTCACGCGGTCGTCCAAGAACATGCGCGCAACGCCCGTGTAGCGATCGGCCGAGAGCTGCACGATGATGCTGACGACGGTGATCACGATGCCGAAAACCGCGGCGTTCATGCCCGCAAGCGCGCTCACGGCGTCCGTGATGTTGTTCGGGTCGAAGTCGAGATAGCGAGCGAGGCTCGAGCCCGCCGCCTTGTCGTGACTGAAGTGATCGAAGGCGTACAGGCTCCAGAAGAGCACCTGCGAGAGCGCCGTGAGCACCGTCACGGGCACGAGCCAGCGCCGCCTGAAGCCCGAGGATCGCGCCGCCATCAACACTCCTCTTACCCTACCTAGTTTGTGGATAAACGATTCTCGGCGGCCTCACGGAATTCAGCCGCGCGCCTCGCTCGAGGGCGTTCGGCTACCATAGAAGTCTCGCGCTCCGTCTTCGAAGCTTTTTCGGACGCTCGGGGCTTTCTTCCGACACACCATGCCGAACGAACGCACGGATCGTCCTAGACGCCTCTTTTTCGCACCATTTTCGCTCATCGCCGTCGCGGCGCTCGGCCTCCTCGCTGCCTGCGGCTCGAGCGGCTCGTCTTCGAACGACGCCGGGGGTGCGTCCGGGACGGGCGGCTCGTCCGCGGCGGGCGGCTCGTCCGCGGCGGGCGGCTCGTCCGCGGCGGGCGGCTCGTCCGCGGCGGGCGGTGCGTCCGCGGCGGGCGGTGCGTCCGCGACCGGCGGTGCGTCCGCGACCGGCGGTGCGTCCTCCACCGGCGGTGCAGCCGGCACCACGGCCGGGTAGACCAGGGGAGGGACGACGAGCGGCGATGACGCGTTCAGCGTGAACGTCACGACCAGCACGGCGATCCCGACGGTCGGCATCGTCACGTGGTCGATCGGCAAGCCGATCGACAGCGCGTACATAGAGTTCGGCCGCGATCCGACCGCCTTCGAGTACAAGGCGCCGGTCGACCTCACGCAGCCGATGTATCGGACGCTCCTCCTCGGCATGAAGCCGGCGAAGACGTACTCCGTGCGCATCACCGCGTCGGGCGGGGGCCAGACCTACACGAGCAAGATCTACACCGTGATGACCGGCTACCTGCCGAACGGGCTGCCCACGTTCACCGTGACCGATCACGACGCGGCCTCGCTCTACGCCGCAGGCGGCTTCACGGTGAACTGCACGGGGCTCACGCTGAGCGCGGGCGGCATTCCGGGCATCCCGGCGGGCGGCCCCGGCGGCCAGGCGCCCGGCGGCACGGGCGGCGCGTCGCAGAGCTACGCGTTCATCTTCGACAAGGACGGAGAAGTGGTGTGGGCCTACGAGCTCACGAACACGGCCGTCGCCGGCTGCTCGCGGGCCCGCATGTCCCTCGACGGAAACTACCTCTGGGCGGCCAACTTCAACAACGCAAGCACGATGGGCGCCGCGATGCGCGTCGGCATGGACGGCCTCGGCGACCCCAAAACCATCAACATTCAAGCGAGAAATCACGATCTCGCCTTCTTGCCGAACGGTCACCTCCTCTACTGGGAGCAGCAGAACGGCGGCGGCTATACCGACGGGAAGGAAGGGCCGGACACCATTCGCGAGATGGATCCCGACAGCATGGCCGTTACCGACATCTACGACGAGATGACGGATTTTGCGGACCAGATCAATAGCTCGCAGGGCTCGCACACGAACCAGATCAACTACATCCCGGAGCTCAAGGCGATCTCCTTCTCGATGCGGCACACGAGCACGATCGCGCTCATCAGCTATCCGGACGTGAAGCTCTTGGCCGTGTTCGGCGGTCCCATCACGACGTTCTCGAACATGGCTTGGACGATCCAGCACGGCCACGACGTGCACGCCGACCACCTGTGGGTCTTCAACAACCAAGCGACGAACGGCTCGTCCGCCGTGCTCGGCTTCGACTTCGACATCGCGAGCAAGACGGCGACGCCCACGCTCACGTACAACAGCGGGGTGACCTCGGGCGCGTTCGGCGACGTGAAGGAGCAGCCGAACGGAAACCTCTACCTCACCTACTCCACGGCCGGCGTGTTCCACGAGATCACGCAGACGGGCACGCTCCTCCGCGAAGTAAAGACGAGCGCCTCCTGCGGCTACTCCGAACACCGGGCGACGCTCTACGGCGCTCCCCCGCCCTACGCGACGCCATGAGCCGGCTCGCACGCGTTCGCGCCAGAGGGGCGGCGTTCATGCTGATTTCACTGGCGGCCGGCTGCGGCAACGGCGGCGATGCAGCCAAGAGCAACGGGGGGTCGGGCGGGACGAGCGCCGCCTGCGACGCCCCCAACGGCTCCTTCACGATCCTCGACGATACGAACTACTCGATTCCGAGCAAGCTCGCCGTGAAGACGTACACGCTGAAGGATCACACCGATCTCCTGTTCGATTGGGGCAAGCTCACGCACGATTTCTACGGCAAACCCCTCGACCCGAAGCTCGATATCGATTTGGTCCTGCTCTCGCTCTGGAAGAAGACGCCCCCGGAGCTCGAGGACGCGCTCGCCCACGACGCCCTGCCTCCGAACGACAACGTCGGCGTGATCACGACGTACCCGCTGGACGATTACACGTCCCAAAATCTGCTCGACTTCAACTTCGCGGGCAATCCGATCCCGGATCAGGACGAGCTCTGGCAGTACTTCGATACGCAAAATCCGCGCTTCGCGTACCCGCCAGCAGAGTACACGTTCTTACTCGAGGCGGGGACGGGCACCGCGCTCGGCAAGGGCGCGCGCATGCTCGCGTTCTTCAATCTGGACCCGGCGTCGCAGAACACGTCGCTCACGCTCGCGGACGACTCGGCCGTGCTCGACTACTCCGTGCACCTCACGGGCGCGCGGGCCATGCACGTGCCGGCGGCGACCGCGCACCTGACCGTCGACTGGAGCCGGATGACGACGAACGCCATCGGCAACCCCTACGACGGCACGCAGATCAACGAGGCGGTCGTCGCGCATTTTTCGAACCTCGGGCTCGCCGACATCGAGCAGCACTTCTTGGATCTCGAGAGCCTCGCGGACGGCTGGTGGTCGGAACCGGTGCGGGCCGGCAAGAGCATCGATCTCGCGGGAGCCGTCGACGAGCACATGGCGCCGTTCGCGGGCATCGACGACGAGGGCGTATGGCTCTCTGCGCTCTTCTGCACCGTCAACTGCAATAACCCCGCGCCTTGGTCGATCACGCTGCTCGAGCCGTGCCGCTGACGCGCGCGGGCAGACTCAGTGAACGGCAGCGCGTAACGGCAGTCGCGCGACGAGGTCGGCTTCGAAAGCGAGTAGCTCGTCGGCGCGGCGCTCGGTTTCTTCCGCGCCGACCTCCTGCCGGCAGAGGCGGAAAAAGAGGCCGTGGTGGCGTGCTTCGGCCCGCACGAGGTCACGATACGCCTCCGCGAGCGCCGGCTCGCGTTCGGGCAGCGCCTGCGCCAAGAGTCCGAGACGCTCACAGCTCCGCGCCTCGATGATGCCGGCGACGAGCAGCCGGTCGCACAGCGTCGCGTCGCCGTGCGGGCGCACCTGCGTCCGCAACGAGCGCGCGTACTCGTCCGTCGCGTCGCGCGCGAGCACGAGCCCGCGCTCCACGAGAAAGCCGTGCACGAGCGCGAAATGGCCGAGCTCTTCGCGTGAAAACTCGATGAGCTCGCTCACGAGCGCCTGCCGCTCCGGGTAGCGCGAGACGAGCGACATGCCGTTCGAAAACGCCTTCTTCTCGCACGCGGCGTGATCGACGAGGAAGCCGCCGAAATCAGCGAACACGGCCTCGAGCCAGGCGGGTCCGGTAGGTGCGTGCAGCGAGAGCACGCCGCTCAGTCTCCTTGCACCGTGACCACGAGGGAGCGCGCGTGCGGGTGCGCGCGATGCTCCCACACGTAGAGCGCTTGCCAGGTGCCGAGCGCGAGCCGTCCGGCCACCACGGGCAGCGTCTCCGCGGCGCGCGTGACGGCGGACTTGGCGTGAGCCGGCATGTCGTCCGGCCCCTCGTCGTCGTGCTCCCACGCGCGGCTCTCGGGGGCGAGCTCCGAGAGCCAGCGTTCGAGATCGCGCAGCACGGCCGGATCCGCATTTTCCTGGATCACGAGGCTCGCGGAGGTGTGCTGGCAGAAGACGGAGCAGAGCCCGCTTCGCACGCCGCTCTCGCGCACGACCGCTTCGATCCGCTCGGTCACGTTCGCGAAGCCGCGGCCGCGCGTTTTGATCTCGAGCAGCCTCTGATGCGTTTTCACGTCGAGATTCCGCTTCCGTCGTTCACGCTTGCCTCGCGCCGACGCTACGGGGCGCCGGCGTCCTTGGGCGCGTCCCCGACGCAGGTGCCCCAGCCGGAGGGCAGCGATCCGGACGCTTGGCAACGACCGCTCGCGCATTTCGATTCGGCGGCCACCTCGCAGAGCTGCACGCACGTGTTCGTCTGTGAGCAGACGAAGCCCGGGGCACAGGGACACGGTTTGCCGTCGGTGCCCTGCTCGCCGCTCGGGAGCTCCGAGACCGGCACGCAGCTGGTCGTGCCGTCGTTACTCACGACCACGCACGCGCTGTCCTTCGGGCAGCTGCAGGTGCCGGATTCGCACGGATACGGCTCCGCGAGGCTGCACTTCACGGGCGGCATGCACACCGGCACCTCGAGCACGCGGCTCGGCTTCGTCGCGAGGACGAGCGGCTCGTCGGTGCAGTGGGTGCCCGGGTAAAGGGTGCACTGCTCGGATCCGGAGCAGCAATACGCGCGGCATTGGCCGGGGCCGTCACCCACGCAAGCGAGTGACGGCGCGCAGTCCTCGCCGGAAAAACAGGGCGAGCCTTCGGTTCCCGTGCCCGCCGGACCGCAAACCGCCGCCGGTGTTCCCTTGCGCTTGGTGTTTTCGACGACCTGGCAAGAGACCTGTGCTTTGGGGCTGCCGGTACTCGAGGTGCCTGCGCTGGACCCACCCGTGCCGCTCGGCCGACCGCCGGTGTCGCTCGTGTTCGCGCCCGTGCCCGCCTCGCCGGGCGAGCCAGCGCCGCCCATGCCGGGCTCGCCCGCGCCGCCTTGACCGCTCGGCACGCCGGCCTGCCCGCCGTTCTCCGCCGGGGCACCTCCGGCCGCGGTGCCGACGCCGCCTTCGGGCGCACCGCCCACCGAAAGCTGCACGCCGCCCTCGCCCCCGGCGCCGCTCGCGAACTCGGTACCGCCGCTGCCGCCGTTGGCACCCGGTGAGCTCGAGCCACCGGTGCCGGTACCCGTGCCGCTCGTGCCCGTGCCGCCCCTGCTCGTTCCGCCGGTGCCCGCGTTCGAGCCACCACCGCCGCCGCCGCTTCCGCCTTTATCGTTCGGGGCGGCAACGCACAGCGTGTTGCTCACCTCGTCGGGGACGCACGAGCTTGCGTTCAGAACGCCGCACAGCGGATCGTACTTCGATTCGCCGTCCGCGCCGGACACCCCCGGGGGCTCGACGGTCATGCTGCCGTTGTTCTTGCCGCCGCCGCCCGCGGCGGGACCGCCCGCCTCGAGGCCGCGTGGCTTCGAGCTCGAGCCGCAGCCTTGCGCAAGCGCACCGCCGAGCAGGCCGAGGAGCAGCCAGCCCGTGACCGTTCTCCGAAAAGTCATCGCTACTTCAGAGCGACATTCTGGATCACGAAGTTGTTCGCGTCATCGTACACGCGAATTGCGAGCAATGCCGGGCCCGTGGCGCTGAGGACCGTCACGTCGACGTCGAACTCCTCCCGGGCTTCGTCGAAAATCCCATCCTTCGGGTAGAAGGGCACCCACTCGTCCCTGCCGGCGAGCGCGACCTCGATACGCTGAATCGGCCCGACGCCGTCCAAGGCGACGCCCTGTACGCGCCGGCCCGTCACGCGCAGGTTTTCGATGCGCGGCGGCGTGTTGTCGACGAGCACGATGCCGCTTTCAGCGTCGTCGTGCGTCACGCGGTCGGGCGGGTTCGCGAGCTCGTCGGTGGCCCTCACGCGCACGCGGTAGCGGCCTTCGGGCAGCGCGCTCGTGTCCCAGTCGTAGCTCTCCTTGGTCACGAGCTCCTCCTTGCGCGTGAGGTCGTACCAGGTGTTCGTCCCGACGAGCCGGTAGGAAAGCCGGTAGCGCATCTCGTCCTTATCGGGGTTGTCGACCTTCCACGAGATGCTGAGCTTGCTCTCGGGCTTGCGGGTCACGGGCCCGCCCGACGTCTTGATCGCGTCGTCGTTCGCGTCGCGGCGCGGGCGCGCGTTCACGTCGTCGATCGTGGCGCGCAGGTTGTCTGTGACGAACGCCACCTCGAACTCGGTGAGCTCGGCCCCCGGATCCTTCCCGAAGCGCGCACGCACCTGGAAGAAGCGGGCCGGCGGGCTTGCGACCGGTCCCGGCTGATCGACGTCGCGGCTCCAATCGCTCCAGGTATCGTCCGGCTCCTTGGTGTTGCCGGTGCGCGTCGAGAGCTCGAGCTTGCCCGAGGCTTCCCACGCCATGCGGCCGAAGCGCGCGCGGAGTCCGGCGTCGAACACCTTGCTCGTCCATACGGCGTCGGGACCGCCGATGCCCTTGAGCGCATGAAAGACCGCCGGATCGCTCGCGGCGACGAGGCGTGTCGGTCCGGACATCACGAGCGCTCCGATCTGTCGTTCGTCGGTGTCGGCGACGAGCGCCGCACGGCCCGCGCGATCCACCGCGTACACGCGACCTTCCACGCCTGTGCCGACGTAGGCGCGACCGTCGTCGCCGAGCGCGAGGCTCGTGAAGTGCTCGTCGTCGTTGTCGTAGAGTCGATCCGGCAGGCCGTCCGGCGTGAAGCGGTAGAGCGTCCCCTTGCCCTTCGCCTTCGATGCGGTCGCCGTCGGACCGGCGGGCGCGCCTTCGCCCGACCGCGACGGCTTCGCCGGGACGGTGAAGCCCGTCTTGAGATCGTTCGCGACGGCGTACACGTCGCCCTTCGGTCCCACGGCGATCGCGCGCACCTCGGTGCGACCGAAGTCGTAGAGCACGTTGGCGCGGCCCGGCCCCGTGATCTTGTAGAGCTTCGCCTTATCGCTCGCGCCCGCGTAAACGGAGCCGTCGGGAGCGACGGCGACGCTCATCAGGTGCTGCTCCTCGGCGTCGAAATAGACCTGCGCCGCGCCCGCCGCCGTGATGCGGAAGAGCTTTCCTTCGGGGCCCGTGGCTGCGTAGAGCGCGTTTTGCTTCGCGTCGAAGGCGAGCGAAAACACGTGCTCGGCGCCCTTCAACGTCGCAAGCTCGACGAGCTTGCCGTGCTCGAGCTTCAGCACCTTGCCGTCCGGCAGCGTGCCCGCGACGACCGTGCCGCCCCAAGCAGTGACGAGCGAGGTGATGGCGAGCGCCTTGGTGTCGGCGACGACGCTCACCGCGCCCGCCTGCACCTTGAGCAGCTTGCCCTCGTTCCCGGTGCCGAGCAGGACCGAACCGTCCTTCTGCGGCAGCGCGCTCCATACGGACGTGGCCTCGGCGAGCGGCAGCGCCCCGAGATCGAGTCCGGCGCGCACCGAGCCGCGCGAATCCACGGCGACGCCCTTCAGATCGCCGCCCTTGAAGTCGGCTTCCTTGTCGAGCGTGATGCGCCGCGTTCCGACCGCGGACGAGGAGGCGGCGAGCAAGAGGCAGCCGATGGCAACGAGGCTCGCGGAAAAAGACGATGAAAGCTTCATGGCGTTAGCGCACGACGGGACGGATGGTGACGGTCACGCGATCGCGCCCGACCAGGTACTGGTCGAGCGGGTACGCCTGCCGCACGGTGGTGGTGTACGTATCCGGAGCGATCGAGGTGGAGGTCGGGCGCAGCGAGTCGAGCGCGCCCATGGGCAAGTCGGTTGCGATGCGACCCTTGTGCGTGACCGTCGCGTCGGGCGACGCGTAGCTCACGACGACCGATTTCGGCGGCTGGATCGGATCCTCGAAATTGTGGATGAGCTCAGCGAGCGTGTCCGGGGCGGCGCGATCGCGCTCCTCGGTGTAACCGGGGGCGATGTCGAGCGTCAGCGTGCGGCCGGCGAGGTACGCCGGTAGCGGCACCGAGAGCGTCTTTTGCAAGACGGGCCCCGAGAACGGCACGAGCGTGAGCCGGATGCGCGCCGGCTCTCCCGCGTCGATCTCGCTCGCGACGAGCTCGGCGCCCCGCAGGCGATAAAGCTCGCGCGCGTAGTGGAGGTCGACGCGAGTCTCGATCCCTTCGAGCTCCGCAGACTGCCAGGGGTTATTGAGGACGGCGCCCGCCGCGCGCACGATCGACGCGCGCGCGAACTCACCCGCGTCGGGCGTGCCGCCCATGGCGACGCCGAAGTCGTGCAGCGTGATCGCGCCGTAACCCTTGATTTTGAGCGTGCTCGTGGCCGACCAGGTCACGTCTTGCTGCTCGTTCGCGACGGACTGGAGGCCGCTGCCGAGCGCCACCGCCAAAAATGACGGCGTGAGGAAGCGTTCGTGCGCGACCTCGAAGTTCCAGGTCGAGAGCGGCATGCCGGGCACGCCGTGGATCTCCATCTTGACCGGAATGACCGGCGCCTTCGCCGACTGGGAGACCACGATCGACGCGACACGGTCGTTCACGAGCGTGCCCATCGAGCGCACGGGCATGCCGATCTTGAACGAGCGCTGCTCGCTCGCGAGCACCCACAGCACCTTACCGATGGCCGTGGGGAGCGCGGTGTTGCCCGCCTCCATCATGGGGTGCCCGAACGCGACCAGCTTGTCGCCCTCGACGCGCGTCACGGTACCGAGCCCGGTCGCGCTCATGTCGCCGCGGATGAGCTCCACGCCGATGGCGCCGCCGTCCTCGAACTGCTTGGGCGCGTCCGGTTCCGGCGTCGAGCTGCCGCCGCCCGTCTGCAAGGGCTCGAGACCGATCGGGGACAAGAGCTCGGACGCGAGTCGGATGGCGCCCGGGGTGAGCCCCCCGACCAACAGCGGAGTCGCCACCGGTCTCACGGGCGTCGGGCTGCTCTCGTACACGGTGCGCGCTACCTCCTCGGCGTGCTCGCGCACGTCGTAGTGTCCGACCTCGCCGCGGAAGCGACCACGCGCGTCGTTCGCCGAAGCGCGCCGCTCGCTCTTCTTGCCCGGCACGAGGTGGAGCGGCCAGCCGTTGATGGTGTCCGGCAGCGGCAGCGCCATCTCGTCCAGCATGGTGCGGATCGGAGTGACGCCCGCCACCGGCTCGCTACCGAAGGTCCAGCCGTACGCGTACGCGCCGATCATCTTCCCGTCGATGTAGATCGGGCTGCCGCTCATCCCGGCGACGACCTTCGCTACCTCGAGTCGCGGGTGGTGCGTCTTGATCAAGATCACTTCTTGCCGCGGCCGGAAGTTCTGAAGCACGCCGATGACCTCGACGTCGAAGCGCTCCGGCTTCGTCCCCTCGAACACGGTCAGGCCGTAGCCCTTCATGCCGGGCTTGATCTCGCTCACGGGCATGATGTTCGGACGCATGGCCCTGCCGTCGGCCCGCGCGAGACCCTCGGGCAACGTAGCGCATAGGCCGAGGAGAGCGGCGCCGACGAGCAACAGGCTTTCCCGCATGGAGGCCGGGAGTTTACGCTCGGGCCCCCCGACCTCGCAAACGTCACGGTCATCTCGTCCGTTTGCGGGGCCCCGGCCCTGCAAACATCGTGTTACTCAGGGGGACGGTGCTCGGCCAGGCGCTCGTCGATCTGACGCTTCTGTTACTGCCGCCGCTGTCACTCGGCCTCCTCGTCACGGCCCACGTCGCGATCGTCTGCGGGCTCCTCGGGCAAAGTCCGCGCTGGCATGCGCTCGCCGCGCTCGTGGTTCCACCGCTCGCCGTCGTCTGGGGCTTGAAGGCCGAAATGAAGGGTTGGTGCCGCGTTTGGCTCGCCGCCGCCCTCGGCTATGCGGTCACGCTCGTCCTCGCGCTCGAAAGCTGACGCGCGCCGGCTACCGCGCCCCGAGCGTTGTATTAGATTCTCGGACGATGGACTGGGTCGTGCCCGGTGCGGTGCTCGCGGGCAAGTACGCCCTCGAGCGGAAGCTCGGACAGGGCGGGATGGGTGCCGTGTGGCGCGCCGAGCACGTGCAGCTGAGGTCGCCGGTGGCGATCAAGCTGATCGACGAGCAGATCGCGCAGAACCCGGAGGCGCTCGGGCGCTTCCTGCGCGAGGCGCAAGCGGCGGCGGCGCTCCGGAGCCCGCACGTCGTGCAAATCCTCGATCACGGGACCGATCGCGGCGTGCCCTACATCGCGATGGAACTTCTGGAAGGCGAGAGTCTCGCCGATCGCCTCGCGCGCGTCGGGAGCCTTCCGCCGGCCTACGTGGCGAACCTGATGATCGAGCTTGCGCGCGCCATCGGCAAGGCCCACGAGCTTTCGATCGTCCACCGCGACCTCAAGCCCGACAACATTTTCCTGGTCAAAAACGACGAAGTCGAGGTGACCAAGGTGCTCGACTTCGGCATCGCCAAGGCGACGAACGGCATCGGCGCCGTGTCGGGCGAAACGCGCACCGGCGCCATCCTGGGCACGCCGCACTACATGAGCCCGGAGCAAGCCGAAGGCACCAAGCTCGTCGATCACCGCACCGATCTCTGGGCGCTCGGCGTGATCGCATTCGAGTGCCTCCTCGGGCGGCGACCGTTCGACAGCGAGGCGCTCGGCGGTCTTTTGCTCGCGATTTGCACGAAACCCATCCCCGTTCCCTCGGCGTCGGGCTTCAATCTGCCCGGCTTCGACGCCTGGTTCGCGAAGGCGTGCGCGCGTGAACTGAATCTCCGCTTCCAAACGGCCCGCGAGCTCGCGGGTGAGCTCAGGCGCGTGGTGCTCGCCGCCGACGGGCGCACCATGACGCTGCTCGACGACTCGCACCCGGCGCTCGCCGCGACGGCACGCATGCAGACGCCGTTCGTAGCGGTGCCGCCGACGGCTGGAGTGCCGAGCGCGACGGGGCGTCCGGCAGCGCGGAAGGGCGCGAGCACGGCGGCGATCGGCGCCGCGCTGGCCGTCGCGGGCATTGCCGCGATCACGCTCCATTCGTCGCGCAAGCCCGCGAGCGACATGACGAGCGTCCGGCCGGCTGTGACCGCGGGCGCGCTCGCGCTGCCCACACCGAGCGCTCGTAGCTCGGCAGCAGCGGCGACGGCCGTCCCCCCGTCGGTAGGGCTCGTGTCCCCCGCGAGCTCCGCGATCGCTTCCGCTTCGAGCAGTGCCGCCGCTTCCGCTTCGAGCAGCGTCTCAACCACTGCGTCGGCCGCGCGCCCCGCGGTGGCCCACCCACAGGCGCCCGCGCGCCCTCACCCGCCGAAGCGCGGCGCGGCGCCGTCTCAGAGTGGAGCTCGGCGCGACAAGATCAACCTCGGGATCTAAGGCTTCGCCGCCTGCGGCGGGTGCTCGGCGTTGGGTACGGGCAGCGGCACCGGCACGTCGCCCACCGGGTGGCGGAACGCCTTGTCGGGCGTGAGCGCCTCAAAGCCGGCGAAGCCCTCGTTCACCCAGCGGTCCCGCACGCGCTTGGCGAGCTCCGGCTGATCCCGCCACGGAAGCGCGACGCCGTAGATCAGGCAGCCATCCTTGTATGCGGGGTACGCGGCCCACGCCGCCGAAAAGTCGGCGCTGCCGATGCCCCAGCTCACCCAGCCGTCGATCGTCTGAATCACGAGCGGTTGCTCGCGCCAGCGCACGAGCTTCGTCACGATCGGCCCGAGCTTCACGTCGAAGCCCTTGATTTGCGGTCGTGCCCAATCCTCGAACGCACGCATACACGTCTCGCTCTTCACGGGCGCGCCGCCCGGCATGTCCTGCACGCGGATCGCGATCATCGCGCGATGCTCGTTGCCGTAACGGAAGCCGGCCAAATGGTCGAAGCCGAAGTAACGCGTGCGCTTCCAATGTTCCCAATCGGGCATGGGCGCGAGCAGTTGCTCGTCTTTGTCCGTGCGGGCGCCCCAGGGCTCGCCGAGCAGGCGCTCGAGCGCCGCGCGCTCCGGATCGACGGCGTCGCCACCGGGCTCCTTGACCGAGACGCTCGTCGGCGTGGGCGGCCGCATCGGCGCAGCGAGCGGCACGTTCACGTTGTTCGAGCACGCTGCGCCGAGCAGCACGGCGAGCAAGGTCGAACAGAAGCGGAGGTCATTCACGGCGGCAACGCTCTCGTTCGTCTTACGGAACGGCATGCTGATTTTGACTCCTCCCGGGCGAAGTTCCAGCGGCGCTTTACACGGGGGACCACTCGCTTGGGTGTAGAACTGGCTGCCCTGGCGAGGGCCGGCGGCGCCGGAAGGGAGCGAGCGCCCAGGAGGGGGACTTTGCCGGGAATTTCGCGGAGTGGGCGGGTGGCACGCGGCTCGCACTGGCCGTTCTCCGCGTTCGCAGGCCGCGAACGGCACAAGGAGAAGTCGAATGGATCAATCGAAAATGAAAATCGCTTACGTGGTGACGCAACGCGGAACCAACAAATATTGGACGCGCATCGGCGTCGCGTTCGTCAACCGCGACGGCTCGATCAACGTGAAGCTCGAAGCCGTTCCCGTGAGCGGCGAGATCCACGTGCGCGACTACGTGGCGCGCGACGATCGCGAGGAAGCGTCGAGCCCGACGTTGCTCAAGAAGACCGGCAACGGACACAGCGAGGACGTTTTTTCGGAGCCGGCCTGAGCCTTCCGAACGGGGAGCACGCGAAGATGAAACTCATCGAAACGGACTCCGGCCTGCCACGGCTCGCCGGCGAGCGCTCGGGAGGGACCTCTTCGCCGGCGCGACGCGGCGAGGGTGCTTCGGAGACTCTCGTCGCGTCGCGCACGCTCGCCGTGCGCGTGCGCGTGCTGCGCGGCAGCGTATGGGCGCCCGTCGTCGCGAAGGGCGCCGCGCTGCTCGCCGGTATGCTCGCGCTCGCCGCGGTCGGTGCCTCGTCGCTCGCGCGCGGCTCCGGGGTGCCGCTGCCGGCGAGCGCAACGCCGGCTCACGCTCACCTGAAAACCGCCGCTTTGGTCGCGCCCGCAGCGGCCGCTCAGGCGGGAGAGCTCGACGTTTCTTCCGCCGACGCCGGGGCCGAGCCGCCGGCGCCACCGACCTCCTCCGCGGTCACGACCGACGGCAAAGTCATCCTGAATCTCGCGCAGGAGAGCGACCTCCGGCACCTGCCGGGCATCGGCGCCAAACGCGCCGAGGCGATCCTCGCGCTCAGGGCGAAGCTCGGGGGCCGCTTCAAGCGAGTGGCCGAGCTCCTACGTGTGAAGGGCATCGGGCCGAAGGGGTTGCGGAAGCTCGAGCCGCGCGTCGTGCTCGACGCGCCGAAGCAGCCCTGACGGAAGCGAGCGAACGAACGCGTCAGGGCTTCGTGCCGAGGACCGCGTGACGCAGGCGCTCGACGAGCGGAGCGATCTCGGCGTGGCGCAGCTTGTAGAGCGAAGGGTTAGCCACGAGCACGCTCGAGACGGACGCGATCGTCTCGCGCTCCACGAGTCCGTTGTCTCGAAGTGTCGCTCCCGACTCGACCAGATCGACGATGAGATCGGCGAGCCCGACGAGCGGCGCGAGCTCGACCGACCCCTGCACGTAGATGATTTCGGCTTGAATTCCGAGCGTGGCAAAGTGTTCGGCGGCGGTCCGCGGGTACTTGGTCGCGACGCGCGGCACTGCCGGCACGGTCGCGTTCGGCAAGCCGGCGACCACCATGCGACAGCGCCCTACATCGAGGTCGAGCGGTTGATAAAGATCGTAGCGTCGCTCGCGCAAAACGTCGCGCCCGCTCACGCCGAGCTCCGCGGTTCCGTACTCGACGTAGGTCGGGACGTCGTCGGGCTTGAGCAAAAGAAAGCGCACGCCGTGATCCGCACTCTCCCGGATCAGCCTGCGGTCGTCCGCGAGCAGCGGCGCCGGATCGATACCGGCTCGTTCGAAGAACGGAGCGAGCGCCCGCGTCACGCGTCCTTTCGGGACGGCGATGGTCACGGGTACCCGGTCCCCTCGAGCTGTAGACGAGGCGGAGCCGACGAGATTGGGCGGAGTGGACGAGGGGCGCATCGAAACGGGCGGAGCGTAGTCTCGGGCGCCTGCGAGTGCTATCTTCGATGAAAGCTGGGCTAAGGCTCGATCAGCGCGCTCGCGCCGAGCTCAGGAGGAGCACCATGCGTCATCTGACCGGAATCCTAATCATCGGGGGGACGCTCGGGGCGGTGGCATGCGGCGGCGTGTCGCAGACGGACTTTTCGTCGCCGTTCGCGGCGAGCGGCTCGCCGGCAAGCGGCGGGAAGGGCGGTTCGACGAGCACCGGCGGCTCGAGCTCCGGAACGACCGGCACGGGAGGCGACGCCGTGGGCGGCACGGACGCCATGGGTGGCTCGAGCGGCACGGACGCGACCGGCGGCACGGACGCGACCGGCGGCACGGACGCGACCGGCGGCACGGACGCGACCGGCGGCACGGACGCGACCGGCGGTTCAGGCGCGGCGGCCGGCACGGGCGCCACGGGCGGGACGACGGCCACGGGCGGCAGCGCGGGCACCGGCGGCAGCGGCATGACCACCGGCGGCAGCGCGGGCAGCGGCATGCAAGCCGGCGGCTCGAGCGGAGCGGGCGGCTCGCAGAGCGGCGGCAGCGGCGGCATGGTGGACTGCAATGCGCTCGAGATGGACTACTCGATGACGCTCGAACAGGCCGAGGCGTGCAATCCGAACTCCGGCAAGGATCAGTGCACGCTGACGGAGAAGAGCGACCTCGTATGCGGAGGCTGCAGCGTGTTCGTGAACCCCGACAACAAGGATGCCGTCGCGCACCTCGATGAGCTACGGCAAGAAGTCGGGACCAGCTGTGTTCACCCCTGCCCCGCGATCGCGTGCGTCCTGCCCATGGGGGCAATGTGCAAACCGATGGCCGGCATGAAAGACAGCGGCCGCTGCAGCCCCGTGCTGGCAGTAACGCAGTGAGCGGCGTCCCTCGGCTGCTTAGGCGTGCTCGCCCTCGAGCTTGACGCGCGTCACGTCGGCGCCGGCGCCGGCCAGCTTCTTTTCGATGGCTTCGTAACCGCGGTCGAGGTGGTAGACCCGACGCACGATGGTTTCCTCGTCGGCGACCAGGCCGGCGATGACGAGCGAGGCGCTCGCGCGCAGATCAGTGGCCATCACGGACGCACCGGAGAGGCGCGGCACGCCCTCGATGATGGCGATGTTGTTGTGCGTCTCGATTTTGGCGCCCATGCGGCCGAGCTCGGGAACGTGCATGAAACGATTCTCGAAGACGGTCTCGGTGACGACGGAACGGCCCGCCGCGACGCACATGAGCGACATGAATTGCGCCTGCATGTCGGTGGGAAAACCGGGGTGCGGCGCCGTCGTCGCGTCGGTCGAGAGCAAGCGGCCGAGGCGGCGCACGCGTGCGTGGTCGCCCTCGCGCTCGATTTCCATGCCGACGCGACGGAGCTTCGCGATGACCGGCTCGAGATCGTCGATCGGCGCGTGCTCGAGCAGCACGTCGCCGCCGGCCGCTCCCACGGCCGCCATGAACGTGCCAGCTTCGATGCGGTCCGCGATGATGGCGTGATCGAAGGGTTCTAGCTCGTCGGCGCCGGTGATGTGGATGATCGAGGTGCCGGCACCTTCGACGCGTGCGCCCATCTTGTTGAGCACGCGCCCGAGCTCCTCGACTTCGGGCTCGCGCGCGCAATTGACGAGCGTCGTGCGACCCTTCGCGAGCGCGGCCGCCATCATCAGGTTCTCGGTGCCCGTCACCGTCTGCACGTCGAAGACGACTTCGGCGCCGCGCAGGCGCGGAGCCTCCGCGACGATGTAGCCGTGCTCGACGGCGATTTTTGCGCCGAGCGCTTCCAGGCCGAGCAGGTGCTGGTCCACGGGCCGTGCGCCGATTTGGCAGCCGCCGGGCAACGATACGCGCGCTTTGCCGTAGCGTGCCACGAGCGGTCCGAGCACGAGCACGCTCGCGCGCATCTGCCGCACGAGGTCGTACGGCGCTTCGGGGACGACGCAGCGCGTGGCCTTTTGGACACGGACCTCCGGGATATCGAGCGTCACGTCGCGGCCGAGCGTTCGGAGGAGCTCGGCCGTGGTCTCGATGTCCCGCAGACCGGGTACGTTGCGTAAAAGACTCTCGCCGTCGGAAAGCAGGGTCGCGCAGAGGATCGGGAGGGCCGCGTTCTTGGCGCCGCCGACGCGGATCGTGCCTCGTAGCTGCCGCGCGCCGCGCACGCGAATCGCATCCATGGCTCGGGACCATACATCGAGTAACCTACGCGGGCGAAGAAGCCGGCCCCGAAGCCCACGAGGAGCTCAGCATCATCAATCGGTCGAGGGACATCCCGGGCCTCGTGGGCTCGCTTTTGGCGGTCGCCGTGCTCGCCGCGCCCGGCGCCGCCTCGGCCGATCCGGCCCCGTCGGCGGATCTGCGCGGCTTCGAACCGACGACGCACCCCGAAGGGTTGACCGAGGTCGAGCCCACGTCGACGCCCGGGCGCGGAGAGTGGAACGTCGGCGCGTTCACGTCGTACGCGTTCCGCCCGGTGGTCGCCCCTCGAACCGACGAAACTCCCGGCTTCGTCGCGGTGCAAAATCAGCTCGCACTCGATCTCGTCGGCGGCATTGGCGTCACGGACTGGCTCGGCTTCGGTCTGGTTGCCCCTGCTGTCCTGTTCCAAGACGGCGAAGAGCCACCTGTCGGGAGCTTCGCCGCACCCCCACCGAAGCTCCTGCTCGGCAACCTCGGGCTCGAGAGCCGCGCGCAACTCTTGAAGCCCGGCTCGTTCGGCGGGCTGGGCGTCGGCGCGCTCGTCCGCTTTGCGTTGCCGACGGGCCCCGAGCACTCGTATGCGGCGGAGGACCAAGTCCGGAGCGAGCTCCGGCTTTTAACGGAGCTCGGCGTACTCGGCTCGTCGCTGCGGGCCATGGCCGGCGTGCGCCTGCGTGGCGAGAACCGCTGGTTCGCCGGGCGCGCTTTCGGCGACGACTTGCCGTGGGGCTTCGGCATCGTGCTGAAACCGCAGACGTTCGGGCTCGACGCTGCGGGCAACTACCTGTTCTCGCTCGACGCGCACGGCGCGCTGTCGCTCACACCGTCCGTGGGCGACAAGCTCGCGTCACCGATGACGCTCGCGCTCGGCGCGCGACGAGCATTCGGTGACGCGCACGCGATGCTCGGGGTGGAGCTCCCGCTCGACTCGGCGGCGGGCGTGCCGCGCGTGCGCGCGATCCTCGGCGTCGGCTGGGCGCCGCGCGTGCACGACGTGGACGCGGACGGCATCGCGGACGAAAAGGATCAGTGCGAGGAGCTCGCCGAGGACCGCGACGGCTTCGAGGACGACGACGGCTGTCCCGACTTCGACAACGACGGCGACGGCGTGCCCGAGTCGGACGACAAGTGCCCGCACGGGCTCGAGGATCAAGACGGCTTTCAGGACGAAGACGGCTGTCCCGATCCGGACAACGACCGCGACGGCATCCTCGATGAAAAGGACGCATGTCCGAACGAGGCGGGCGTGGCGGACGCCGATCCGAAGCTCAACGGCTGTCCCTTCCACGACGCCGACGGCGACGGCATCGTCGACGCGCGGGACCGCTGCCCGCAGCGCGCCGAGGATCACGACGGCTTCCAGGACGACGACGGCTGCCCCGAGTTCGACAACGATCGCGACGGGGTTCGGGACCGTGAAGACGCCTGTCCGAACGTGCCGGGGCCGCGGCGCTCCGATCCCGAGCTGAACGGTTGCCCGAGCCCCGATCGCGACGGCGACACGTTCGACGACGCGGTGGATCGCTGCCCGGACGCGCGCGAGAGCTTCGACGGTGTCGATGACGACGACGGCTGTCCGGATACGCCGAACAAGCCGCTGCCAAGCTCTCCACTCGCGACGCTCGCGCCCACGCGAGGCGCCGGGCGGCCGCGCCTGTTGCTGAAGCTCCGCACCCCGATCGCGTTCTCGCCGGAAGGCGCGCTCACGCCGAAGTCGGACGGCGGGACGCGCGCCATCGCTGCGCTCTTGAACGAAAATCCCGAACTCGTGCTGATGGTGGCCGTGCGACCCGCGGGCACCAAGCCGGAAGCCGAGCAGGCCGCGGTCACACGGGCGTTCACGTTGGTCGAAGCGCTCCGTTTCTATACGCACCGCGACGAAGCCGCGGAGGTGATCGGCTGGAAAGCCGTGGCCAAGCTGCCGGGCGCGACCCTGCCGTCGGGGCTCGGATTTTTGGTGCTGGCCCCGGTGCCCCCGCCGCCCGCGCCGGCGACGCCGCCGTTGCCGAAGGAGCCGCGATGAGCTCGTTTCGCTCGCTTGCTGCCGGCCTGACGGCGTTCGTCGTGGTCGCTGCGGCGCAGGCCAAGCCGTCCGACGTGCCCCGAGCCCGCCGCTCGTTGCGTGGGCTCTTCGGCGTCGACGCGGTGCGGCCGCTCCTGCGTTCGGATTCCGGCGCCGTGCGCGAGCGTGCGTTCGAACGACTCGGCTCGCTCGGGACGCCGCGTGCGCTCGAGCTTTTGGCGCGCGCGCTCGAGAGCGACGGAGCGGCCCGGGACGCGCGCGAACGCCTCGCGGCCGTGCGGGCGCTCGCGCCCCACGCCGCCGATCCCGTGGCGGGCGACGCGCTCATCCGCGCCCTCGGTGGAGTCGAGGGTCACCTCGACGAGCGCGCGCTCTTGGTCGAACGCACCGCAGCGCTCGCGCTCGCCGCGTCGCACGACGCGCTCGCGGAGAGCGCGCTCGCTCGCGCGCTCAGGCAACCGGGCCGCGTCTCGGAGCATGCACGGCTCGCCCTGCGCGCGTACCCGCCGAAGAACATCGTCCCGCTGCTGCTCGCAAGCGGCACGACCACGCCGGCGCTCGTCGCCGTGCTCGGAGAGCTCGGCGCCGCCGACGCTTGGGGCTTCCTCCGGGACCAGGCCGCGAACGCCGACGCGCCGACGCGCGCCGCGGCCGTCACGGCGCTTTTTCGGCTCAATCAAGCGGCGGCGGTCGCGTTGGCGCGCCGCCTGAGCTCCGCTGAAACCGATCCGAGGGTGCGCGCGGCGCTCGCCCGCGGTCTCGCCATGAACGGCGACGCGTCCGCCGTGCCGCTGTTCGGAGCGCTCCTCGCCGATCCCGGCGGCCGCTCGCTCGCGCTCGAGCTCGCGCTCGACGTGCAAAATCCCGACTTCGGCGCGCTACTAGCGAAAGCGCCGCTCGCGGACGATACCGATCGCGTGTTCGCGGCCCTCGGTCACGCGGGCGGCCCCGCGGCGCTCGCGCGACTCGAAGGTGCGCTCGCGCGGCCCGACGACGCTTGGTCGGCACTCTATGCCCTCGCGCTCTGCCCCGACTCCGGAGCGGACGAGGTGCTCGCACGCGCGCTCGCTCGGCCCGCGCTCCGCCGCAACGCGCTGCGAGCCGCGGTGATTCGCAGCGTCGCGCGCGAGCAAAGCGTGAGCGGCATGACGACCGCCGCGGACGTGCTCTCGCGCGGGGATCCGTCGGATCGGGCGGCTGCCGCGTGGGCCCGTGCAGTGCTCGAACCGAGCAGCGCGCTCGCGGCGTTCACGAGCCCCGACGTGGCCGTGCTCGCAGCCACGGCGCGCGCGGCACGCGGCGACGAGCTCGCAGCAGCCGCCGCCGCACGTCTCGCGGCCACGCGCGACCCCGTGCTCGCGAGCGCGCTC
>JAICUB010000023.1 GCA_025936045.1 Polyangiaceae bacterium
CCCAAGCCCAAGCCGCACGTCGCCCAAGCCCAAGCCGCACGTCGCCCAAGCCCAAGCCGCACGTCGCCCAAGCCCAAGCCGCACGTCGCCCAAGCCCAAGCCGCACGTCGCCCAAGCCCAAGCCGCACGTCGGACGCGCAGGGGTGTCGGCAGCTACGGCGCGGGCGAGTTGAGAGGGCTAGGCGGGCTGGTGAGGTGGACGCCGAGCTTGGTGCCGGCGACGGGGAACAGGCCCGCGGGCGCGTTATTCTTTCAGGATCTTGAAGTCGACGCGGCGGTTGCGCGCGCGGCCTTCGTCGGTGGTGTTGTCGGCGATCGGCTTGTTGGGGCCGAAGCCTTCCGATTCGAGGCGGTTCGCGGCGATGCCGTGGTTGATGAGGTAGTTCTTGCAGGCCGCGGCGCGCTCCTTGGAGAGGCGCATGTTGAGGGCGAGCGCACCCTTGTTGTCGGTGTGGCCGTAGACGCCGATGCGAACGCTCGGGCGGGACTTCATGAGCGCCAGCACTTCATCGAGGATCGGGAAGCTCACTTCCTTAATCACCGATTTTCCGTACTCGAACTCGATGGGCTTGAGCAGCTGCACGTTGCCGCTCTCGTCAACCTGCGTGAGACCAGGGCAGCCGAGCTTCGCCGGATCCGCGGAGCGCACGCCGGCTTGCACCGGGCACTTGTCCTCCACGTCCGGGATACCGTCGCTGTCCGCGTCCGTCTCGGGGCAGCCGTCGTCGTCCTGAACGCCGTCCTTGTCCTCGGGCTGATCAGGGCACGCGTCGCGGTTGTCGGGGATGCCGTCGTGATCGCGATCGGCGCTGCCGGGGCAGCCGTCGCTCGGATCCGGCGGCTTGCCGTCTTCCTTCTCGTGCGGGCACTTGTCGATGCTGTCGGGGAAGCCGTCGCCGTCGCTGTCGGGATCGGCGAGATCGGCGCTGTTCTCGAACTGCACCTTCGGCGGCGGTGAGCCGGGCTCGAAGTCCTTCAGCGTCAAGAAGGTGCCGATGGAAACGAGGATGCGGAAGTCGGCCGCGCCGTAGCCGGTCTCGAGCCGCGTGCCGAAGCCGCCCATCGTCCAGACGCGGCGCCGCTTGTCGAGCGCGAGGCGACCCTCGCCCATCCACTCGATGTCCGTGTTGCGGCTGCCGAAGAACCTGTTTTGGTCGTTGTTGGGACCCTCGGCCGCGATGCCGGTCGTGCCCCAGAGCTCCGCACCGAGCCGGATGCGATTACCCCGGAGCGGCAGGAAGGCGCCGAACGCGAAGCGAAGCTCCGACCCGGTGTAGAGCACGCCGTTCGTGCCGCCGATGCTGCGCTCGGGCCGAAACTGCGGGCCAATCATGCCCGTCAGGAGGAACTTTTTGAGATCGAGCTCGCCCGAGCCGTAGAGCATCCCCGCGATCGAGGCGTCGCTGGCGAAGGCGTCCGGGTTGCCCGTCGGTGTCCAGAGCGCACCGCCGCCGCCGATACGCGCCGTGCGCTGGTCGTTCTCCCAGAAGAGAACGCGCGCATCGAGACGGAGATCCATGACGCCCGCGCGGTTCGAATTGATGCCGCCGCCGCCGACGCCGTAAGCTTGCGGATCCTCGCCTCCGGGCATCTTGTAGAGCTCGATCGGCAGGGAGATGTTCAAGCTGAAGCGCTTGGAGATCTCGGCGCCCGCCGAGAGGTACATGAGATATTGGCCGCGGATAGGGTCCTTGATTTCGTATTGCGTGCCTGGATCGGCCGTGACCGTCTCGTCACGCAGCGGGTTGTGCGTGTAGCCGAGCGCGGCCATCCCGTAGAAGCGCGTCTCGTCGAAGACGTGCGGGCGCCAGACCATGAAGCCGTCGTCCGGCGCGCCGGAGAGCTGCGCGCGGTCGAGGTAGAAGTACGAGGATTGTGCGCGCGCTTGCCTGGCCCCGGCGACGAGCGCCACTAAACCGAGCAACAGCCCGGTTAGGCATTTAAGACCGGATCGGGCGCGCGGTGGATGCTCGCTCAGGCGCACGAGTCCACGGTACTCTGCTAATCGATGCCGTAAAACCGCTTTTCTGCGCTTTCATAAGAAGCGTTGCTCGGCCGAGCGGCCGTTCGTCGAGTCAATGCGCGGCGAGGCCTGCAAAGACTTCGCATACCCAGAGCGTCGCGTCGGCGTCCCGCGCCACGCCGACTCCGAACGCGCCGAAATGCGTTTCGAGCAGATTCGAGCGATGCGACGGGCTCTGCCAGAGCGTTCGATGTGCTCGTTCCGCGTCGGCCGCGTGCGCCACGTTTTCGCCTACGGCGCTCGCCGTAACGCCTGCTCGCGCGAGTCGGTCGGCAGGTGAGCCGTCGGTCCCCTCATGTGCGAGACGGTGCGCATCGCGCATGGTTTCGGCGTGGGCCTGCGCGACGCGATCGAGCCGCGGGTCACGCACGAGCTGCCCGATGCCTTCGCTCTCCCTCGCGGCGTTGATCATGGCCGCGAGCGCGTCCGCCGGAGCGAGCCCGCGCGCGCGCTCCTCGCCCGGCGCGCGCCGTGACGGCGCGAGCGTCGCCGGCGCGATGCCGGCGAACACGACCGCCTCCGCTACCGGACGCGGGCCGCCTTCGACCGTCGCGAGCACCTGAACGAGCCACGGCCCTTCGTGATCGACATTGAACCGCGCGCGCACGCGGTCGCCGTCGAACGAGGTCGGCACGCCGTGCGGCGCCCCGCGCGGTCCGAGCACGAGCACTTGCGCCGCGCTCGTCGTCACCAGCATGCGCGCGCGCACGTCGAGCCAGGCTCCCGCGCGCGCGTTCGTCGGCAGCGGTTCGAGGTCGGCCAGCACGTCGACCGCGACGGCCGCGGCGACCTCGGAACGAGCTCCGCTCGCGAGAGCGCTGCCGCAGCGGAGCTCGTTCACGCGCGGGAGCGCCCCGAGCCACGCCCCGAAACGCGCCGGCGCGCCGTCACCGAGGTGCTCGCCCGAGAGCAACCAGAGGTGCGGCCAGACGTAAGGAGCGCCTTCCGCGCGCATGGCATCCGTCACCGTCTCGGCGTCGGCTGGCGCGCCGCTCATTTCGCGAGCAGCGGCGAAGGCCGCGACACGATCGAGCGCCGCGTCGTGCGTCGAGCAGGCGCGAGCGAGCTCGTCGCGCGGCGCCGGAGCCGGCTGCGGCGAACGCGTGGTCGATTGCCACGGGTACGGCTCGCCCGCGGCGTCGAGCGCGTCCGGCCCGTCCGCTCGTGTGTCATGCGTGGCAAGAGCGCCCGGTTTCGACGCGGGCGCAGCGGCCGGGGCGACCCCGTGACCGACGCCGCCGCAGCCTGCTGCGGCGAGCGAGAACGCGCAAGTGACCGCGCGCGCGAGCTTCATGCTCGAAAGCTACCGCGCCGCGCCCCGTGCCTGGTAGGCTCCCCGCCATCTTATGCGGCTCAACAGAGCCACAACCGCCGCGAAGGTCGGCGTCTTCGCCGTAGTCCTTCTCGGTGTCGGGCTCCTCATGTACCGGTTCGTCAACAAGGCGAACGGTCCGGGGAACGGCTACGTCGTGTACGCGCTCATGCGGGACGCGTCCGGGCTCGCCAAGCGTTCGCAGGTGCGTGTGGCCGGCATCCCCGTCGGCACCATCGACAACGTGCGGCTCGAAGGCGACATGGCGCGCATCGACATCCGCATGAACCCGGACGTCGTCCTCTACGACGACGCCGCGGCGAGCAAGGTCGCCTCGAGCTTGCTCGGCGAGTACTACATCGCGATCACGCCGGGCACCGAGGGCAGGCGCAAGCTCAAGGACGGCGACCGCATCCTCATCGTCATCGAGTCCACGTCCACCGATCAGCTGATCCGGCAGCTCAGCGACATCGCGCGCGACGTGAAGCAGGTGACGAGCGCGCTCGCGGCCTCCGTCGGCACCGATCAGGGCAAGGACGACATCAAGTCCACGCTGTCGAACCTCGCGCAGGTGACGGACGCGCTGAACCAGACCGTGCGCGAGAACCGCCAGACCATTCGCGACATCCTGATTCACGTCGACTCGATCACGAAGAACGGCCAACCGGAGATCGAGCGCATCCTCGAGAACGTGCGCGTGACCACGAACGAGGTGCGCGACCTCACCGCCAAGGCGCAGGAGGGCAAGCCCGGCACCGAGGGCGAGGTCCGCCAAATCATCGATAAGGTGAACCGCGCGAGCGACAGCCTCGAGAGCGCCCTCAAAAACATCGACGACGTGAGCGGACGCCTCGATCGCGGGGAAGGCACGCTCGGACGGCTCTCCAAGGACGAAAAGCTCATCAACGAGGTCGAAGGCGTGACGGAGGACATCGGCGATTTCGTCGGGGGCCTCGCGCGCGTCCGCACCATCGTCGGCCTGCGCACCGATTACCAATTCCTCGGCAACGGCGTGAAGAGCTACGTCGAGCTCCGGCTCCAGCCGAGCGAAGACAAGTATTACCTCGTCGAAGTCGTCAACGACCCGCACGGCCTCACGACCTACGAGCAGGTCGACGTCGACACCACGAACCCGAACTCGCCGCCGCACTACCGCGAGATCCGCACCATCACCAAGGACGCTCTCCGCTTCTCGCTCCAGTTCGCGCAGAGCTTCGGCCCCTTCACGGGCCGCTGGGGCATCAAGGAATCCACGGGCGGCGTCGGACTCGATCTGTTGCTCTTCGAGAAGCGCTTCGAGCTCAGGCAGGATCTCTTCGGGTTCGGCGAGGTCGTGCTGCCGCGCTGGCGCGTCTCGCTCGGCTACGAGTTCGTGAACCGCCTCTGGCTCCTCGGCGGCGTCGACGACATCCTCTCGAACAAGCGCCGCGACTACTTCGTCGGCGCGCAGCTTCGCTTCGACGACGAGGACCTGAAGCGCATCCTGCCGTTCGCGCCGAAGACGCCGTGACGTGCGAGACTTTGGAGCGGGTCCGACGTTGAGAGCCGTCGACAGGAGCCTCATCGTTGACGACCTCGTGGCTCGCATCGACGCCATGGTCGCGGAGCTCTCGAAGCCGGTTGCGGCTGGTGATCGAAGCGACGGGTGGACGGACGCGAGTCGCGAGGCTATCCGCGCCTTCTTCCGGCAAATGCGTGCCGACGTTGTCGCTGGTCGGGACGTATCCAAGGTGCCGCACTACGTCGGAGTCGTCAGGGGTCTGGATCACTGGGGGATCAGCCGTGGAAGGCTGTTCGACGAGGCCGCGGCCATAGGAAGACTGGTGAAGGACTCCGCGTGAAGACGCTCAGCGCCCGGAGGCAGTGTCTAGCGCGCTCCTCTACTGCGTCGAGTACTCCACCCAGCCAAGATGCCTCGCCGTCGCGACGGCCGCTGCCGCTTCGCGCGGCGTCGGACCCGGGCCTTCGCCGGAGCGCGAAATACGCTCGAGCAGCACCTGCAAGGTCAGCCGCTCCGGCGCCATGCGAGCAACGCTGATGAGCGAGGCAGGCGCGCGTCCGAGCTCTTTCGGCTCGTTCGTGAAGGCGTGGCGCGGCCCCGGCACCACGCGCGTCGCTTCGTTCGGCAGCGTGCGCTTCGGGTCGCCGTCGTACTTCAAAATCACGCCCGCCATGATCGCGCTCGACAGATCGAGGTCGAGCGGAAACTCCACGTGCGCGGGCGCCGTGCCGCGATAAAACGACGCGAGGCCTTCCTTCCACGTGCAGAGCGCCGCGACGCGATCGCGTCCCTGATCGCGGATCGCGCGGAACACGTCGACCGCGTCCACGAGCCCGAGCGCGACCAACGTGTCGCCGAGGCGCCCGCCGTATTGCCCGAGCGCCGAGAGCGCCTTCTCGAGATCCTCGCGTGACAGGCTGCCGCGCCGGACGAGGTACTCGCAGAGGAGCTCGTTGCGCTCCGACGAGGCGACGTGATGGAGCTTGCCGTTGTCGAGGTACATCTCCTTGCGCGTCCCGCGGCCGTTGCCGCCGCGCAGCACGAAGAGCGCGCCCGTCTCCGAACGCGCGCGGAGGAGCGCGAGCGCCTCTAGCATCGACTGATCGGAGAGCACGAATTGATAGTCCGGCGCGCCGGGGCCCGAAACACGGCCCGTCACGGCCGTCGTCGACGGCAGCACGTGCCGCGAGAGCTCGTCCACGTCCGCGATGCGGCGGAAGTCGCTGCCGAGGAGCGACACCTGGTCGTTGGCGTGAAGCTCCCCCGTCGCGATGAGCTCGACGAGCCGGGCGAAATTCATCTCTTCGATCGCGTCGGTTCCGGTGCGCTTCACGCGCGGCAGGATCTCGACCGGCGGCGGCGACGGCTTGCCGAGCGTTCGCTGCGTCGTGACCCTGAACTCCGGCACCGAGCTCGAGGCGCGCACCGCCTGCAGGTTCTGCGACGACGAGCGGATCTTGTGCTCGAGCTTGCGCGCGAGCTCGCGCTGGTCCTGCGCCCACTTCACCCAATCCGCGAGCTCCGCGATCACGTTTTCGACGCGCTGAGTCTGGAAGCGCGCGAGCGCCGCACCGAGCTCGGCCGCCGACTGAAAGCGCTTGTCCGGATCGCAGTGCAGGCCCTTCTCGCAGAGCTCGAACAAGCCGGGCGGCAAGCGCCCCGCCTCGCGCCGCAGCGGATCGATGTTCCCGTCGCGGATCGCGAGCAACACGGCGAGCTGGCCCCCGCCGGGAAACACGCGCTCCCCGATCAGGAGCTCGCCGAGAATCGCCACCGCCGCGAACAGATCCGCGCGGTGATCGAACTCGTCGCCCGACACCTGCTCGGGCGCGAGATAGCCGAACTTGCCCTTCAGGCCGCCGAGCGTCGAGCGCGCTTCTTCTTCCACACGCGCGATCCCGAAATCGCCGAGCTTCACCTCGCCCTTGACCGACAAGTACACGTTCGACGGCGTCACGTCACGATGCACGATCTTGAGTGCTCGCCCCGCGTCGTCCGTCGCCGCGTGCACCGCCTCGAGCGCGCCGGCGATGTGGCGCGCCACCAGCACTGAAATCTCGACCGGCAGATCGCGATCGTCGGCGTCGAGCCGGCGGAGCATGCGGTAGAGGTCGAGCCCCTCGACGTACTCCATCGCGAGGTACGGCTCGCCGCGCACGAGCCCCGCGCCGTAAACGGCGACCACGTTCGGATGCCGCACGCGCCGGTGCAAATCCGCTTCGCGCTCGAGCAGCTCGTACCGCGTCCCTTCACCACCCGCCGACGGCAGGAGCCGCTTCACGACGAGATGCGGCGCCGGCGCGATCCCCACCTTCGGATGCGCGAGAAAAACCTCCGCGGTGCCGCCTACCGCGAGTCGCCGTTCGAGCACGAACGGCCCAAACGCCGTCGGCCCCTTGAGCCTCGGCTCCCGCTGGTCGACAGCCACGGCTCGATTATGGGCCACGCGGCCGTGCGGGCACAATCGGAACGGATTTCAGGCACGTCGGCCGACCTGGAACGCTGGGCCCTCGTGCTATGCGTCCGGCTGATGTGGCGCCGTGCATCCCACCTCAGCCTACTCTGTTTGATTTTGCTCGCGCTCGGCGGCGGTTGCCGGTGCTCTCGCACTCCGACGCCGTCCTCGGCCGAACGCCCAGCCCCTTCAGTACGGCTGTATCTCGTCTCCGGCATCGCGGGCGCCCTCGAGCCGTGCGGCTGCGTGAACGACATGCTCGGCGGCGTCAGCCACTTCGCCGCCCTCTTGAAGAAGGACGCCTCGCCCGCGCGGCTCGTGCTCGGCGCGGGCCCCATGCTCTTCAAGGACCCGGCGCTCGACGCGAAGGAGAAGGACCAGGACCTCATCAAGGCGCGCGCTCTCGGCGACGTGCTCGCCGGTATCGGCATGAGCGGCTGGGCTCCCGGCGCGAACGACTTCGCGGGCGGCGCCGAGTTGCTCTCGAGCATCACCAAGGCTCGCCTGACGCTCTTCGCGGCGAATCTTCCGGCTGACGGCTTTTCCGCGACGCGCGTCTTCGAGATCGGCGGGGAGCGAGTCGGCGTCGCGGGCGTGACGGCCCGGCGGCGCGGCGGCCTCGCGCCGAGCGGCGTGACGGAGCCGCGCGCGGCGCTCGCCGCCGGCCTCCACGCGCTCGAGTCGCAGGGTGCGCACATCAAGGTCGCGCTGCTGTCGCTCCCGCGCGGTGACGCGCTCCGGCTCGCCGAGGCGGTCCCCGGCTTCCAGGTGGCGCTCGTCGCAAACCCCGTCGAGCAGGGCGAGACGAACGACAGTCCGACGCCGCCCGAGCTCGTCCGCGACACGCTGGTCGTGCAAGCGCAAAACCACCTGCAATCGGTCGCCGTGGTCGACTTGTTCGTGCGGGACGGCAAATACACGTTCGCAGACGCGACGGGCGTCGAAGCGGAAGAGCGCCGCGTGAGCCTCACGACGCGCGCGGACGACCTCGAAGCGGCCATCGCCCACGGTGCGAGCGAAGCCGACCGCGCCGCTCGCAAGAAGGACCTCGCCGCCGTCAACGCCGAGCTCGCCGAGCTCGCGAAACCGCGCGCGCTCCCGGAGGGCAGCGCCTTCCGCTACGAGCTCGTCCCCGTGAAGGAAGCGCTCGGCTCCGAACCGAAGAGCGAAGCGGCGCTCGCCACCTATTACAAAGCCGTGAACGAGCACAACCGCGAGGCGTTCAAGGATCTCTTGCCGCCGCCCGTCGCTCCGGGCCAGAGCAGTTACGTCGGCGTCGAGGCGTGCAGCACGTGCCACCAGTCGGAGCGCGACTTTTGGAACCGCACGCCGCATCACGCCGCGTACGCGACGCTCGCGAACCAAAACAAGCAATTCAACCTCGACTGCGTCGGCTGTCACGTCACGGGTTACGAGGAGCCCGGCGGCACCACCGTGACCCACGTAGACAAGCTCACCGACGTGCAATGCGAGGTCTGCCACGGCCCCGGCTCACGCCACGTCGGTAGCCCCGAGGACAAGACGCTCGTCTCCATTCCGGAGCGCACGCTCTGCGCCGGCAAGTGCCACCACCCGCCGCACGTTCACGCCGACTGGAGCGCGGACGCCGTGTGGTCCGTCATCGTCGGCCCGGGGCATCAGCGCGCGAAGCCGGCCAAAACAGGCGGCTAGAGCGCCGCGTACGCCGCTCACGGCGTGCAGTCGTCGGTCTCGGTTTCGGGCTCGCGCGGCACACAGACGCCGTCGGCGCACGCGAACGCGGGGTGGCAGATGGTCAGCGAGCCATCGTCGCAGCGGTCTCCCGCGTAGCCGATGCGCTTGCAGACGGAGGTCGAGCAAGCGTCGTCCGCGCACTCGCATTCGGAGCCGCTCTTGCAGGTGGCCCCGCCCGGCAGCTCTGAGCAGCCTTCGCCCACCCCGCCTGCACCGAGGCAGAGCGGGGGCATGGCGGACGCATCGCAGCGGAGGCCGGACGCGCAGCTCGTCAACACCGGTGCCCCCGCGGAGGTGAGGCACGGCTGGCCCTCGCTTTGCGGCGTCCGGCACGTGCCTTCGGCCGGCGTCGCGCCGGGACTGCAAAAAAGGCCGGTCACGCACCAGGACGCGCGCCCCGTGAGCGCATCGACGCCGCACGCAGCGCCGTCGCCAGGCAGCGCATGACACGTCTCGTCCGGGCCGCAGTAGTTCCCGTCGCGGCAGGGTTCTTCGGTGCATGCTTCACCGGCGTCGGGATATTGGGTGCAGGTCCCCGCGTTCGCGGCCGGCGGCAGGCTGCAATAAGATGCCGTGGGGCAGTCGACGTTACCGGTGCATGCTTCGCCAACCTGCTCGGGCGGAGCGCCGGGATCCGGCGCCGCGACGCACTTTGCGTTCGGACCGCAATAGAGTCCGGCCGCGCACACGACCCCTTCGAACGTACAAGGCTCGCCGACGCCGACGCTCTTTGCGCATGCCCCGCACGGCGCTCCGACGCACGTCTGCGACGCACACTGCACCGAGAAATCGCAATGTTCACCGCCTTCTAGCGTGCCGGTGGGGGCGCACGAAGGCGCCTGGTAGTGGTTGATCGCGGTGCACGAAAACGTCGCATAGGCGTCGGCGCACGCGAGCAAGCCCGCAACGGTGGCGGTCGAGCCCGGCGCAAACGTCGCGTCGGGGCACGCTCGTGTGAATGCGAAGCAGTCCCCGGGGTCGTATCCCCCGCACTCCGCGCCGCGCTTGCACGCGGCGGTGAGGTACGCGATGCACGCTTCGGCTCGGCTCGCGCTCTCCGCCCCCGAGCTACCGGTCATGCCATTGCTGCCGGCATCTCCGCCGCTTCCGTCGGCGGGCGCGCTCGTGTCCGATCGCCGACTTCTCCCGCACGCGGCGACCGCGCCCCACGCGAGAAGCAAGACGACCGCGCCGTGCAGGCGCGGTCTCGAGTGATTCCTTCGAGCGCTCACGTCGCCTCAGTGCGCGCGCGCCGCGAGCTTTCCGAGGCAGTGGTACGCAGCGTACTTGTAGCTGTCGCTGAGGGTCGGGTAGTTGAACACCATGTCGATGAAGAGGTCGACGGTCGCGCCGAGCGTGACGGCGACTTGGCCGACGTGGACGAGCTCGCTCGCGCGCTCGCCGATGACGTGGACGCCGAGGAGTTTCCGCGTTTGGGCGTCCACGACGAGCTTGGTGACGCCGTCGAGGTCACCCGTGATCATGCCGCGCGGGTTTTCGGCGAAGAGCGAGCGACCGATCACGTACTCGATGTTCTTTTCCTTGCAGGTCTCTTCCGTCTCGCCAAAGCTCGAAACCTCGGGAATCGTGTAGATGCCGTAGGGCATCTGGCTCGCGACGGCCGTTTTGTAGGTGAAGCCGAAGGCGTGGCACACGGCGACGCGCCCCTGCTCCATCGAGACGGACGCAAGCGCGGGGAAGCCCACGATGTCGCCCGCCGCGAGGACGTGCGGGACGTTCGTGCGAAACTGCCCGTCGACCGGGATGTAGCCGCGCGAGTCGGTCTTCACGCCGGCGCGCTCGAGGCCGAGCTCGTTCGAGCGGCCGCTGCGACCGGCGGCGTAGAGGAGCTGCTCGCTTTCGAGGGTGCGGCCGTCGGAGAGGTCGGCTTGGACTCTATCGTCGACGCGGCGTACGCCCTTCCAACGTACGTTTTGCACGAGCACGATGCCGAGCTTCTGCATCGCGGCCTTGAGCCGCCCGACGATTTCGAGATCGAGGAACGGCAGAATTTCGGCGCGCGCGTCGACGAGCGTGAGCTTGGTGCCGAGGGCGGCGAACATGCAGGCGTACTCGCAGCCGATCACGCCGCCGCCGAGCACGATCATCGACGCGGGCAGCCGATCGATGGTGAGGATCTCGTCGCTGTCGTGGATCTGCGTGTCGGCGAAATCGATGTCCGGCGGGCGAAACGGCGCCGATCCGGTGGCGATCAGCACGAAATCACCCGTGACGACGCGCTCGCCGTCCAGGGTCGCGATGCTGATGGTGTGCGGATCGAGAAAGCGGCCGCGCCCGCGCTGGTACTCGACGTGGTGGCGCGCGAAATTTTGGCGAAAATGCTTCGATTCTTCGTCGGCGATCGCGCGCTTGCGCGACATCAGGTGCTGCAGCGTCGCTCGCGGCTCGAGCTCGACGGCGACGCCGTAAAGCTCGCGCGCGTGGTACCCCGAGAGGTAGAGCGCGGTCTCGCGCAGTGTCTTGCTCGGGAGCGTGCCGGTGTGCACGGCGGCGCCGCCCGGCTCCGGCTCGGCCTCGATGACGAGCACCTTTTTCCGGAAGTACGCCGCTTGCGCCGCCGCCTTCTCGCCGGCAGGCCCCGCTCCGATGATCACGAGATCGTACGACGTTTCGTTCGTGTCGGACATCCGAAGGCGACCTTACACCCAAGCTCGCTCCGCTGTCGCTCCGCTCCGAGCTCGTGCGAGCGCTGCGTGATGCAGCCGCTCGTGAGCGCACGTAGGGCGCTCGGGGCTATTCGAGTTCGGTGAGGGCGGAGCCCGGGGCGTCGCGTTCGCGCTCGAAGCAGGTGTCCGGCATTTTGCGGCGCTTGCGGACGAGGGCGGTGCGCTCGACGAAGGAGCCGCTCACGGGGTCGTGGTAGCCGCTCGGGCGCGTTTCGGGGTCGAAGCTCGGGTAGTGGCGCGCGATGCGCGTCATGAAGAGCTCGCGCACGTATTTGCCGACGAGCGAGGCGAGCATGACGAGCGGATCGCTCGCGTCGGCGTCGCGCACGAACGCGATTTCGCCGACGCCGGGGAAGCGATAGCTCGAGCGCGCATGGCCTTCGTCGAGCACGTTGTGGAGCCAGCCGCCGAGCGGCCCGAAAAAACGCGAGTACTCGTTCATGCCTCCGACCTTGCCGCAGACGGCGACGACGTCGGCGGCCGCTTCCTTGCGGAGGGCGAGCACGAGCCGCTCCATCGCGTGCAGATCCGAGACGAAGCGGTTGTGTCCGGCGCGGCGCGCGCGGTTGAGCGTGTCGGTGCAGAGCACGCTCGAGCGCACGGCGAGGAGCTCGACGCCGCGGTCCGCAAGGAGCGCGCGATGGCGAGCGACGCGCTTTCGGAGCGCGGCTTCGGCCGTGAACGCCTCGCCGCCGGCGCTCCAGCACTGAGCTTCGGCGTGCTTCGGGCAACGCTCGCTGAGCTTCGGGACGCCTTCGAGCGACAGCCGTTCGAAGAGCGCGCTCGGCGTCTCCGCGTCCGGCGCCGCGACCTCGCGCGCCCAGGCTTCACCGAGGCGCACGTCGGCGTGCGACAGGAGCCGCTTCGAATCGTCGAGCGAAGCGCGGATCGATTTCGGCAAGCGCTTCGCGAGCGTCGCCACGCCGTCGGCGTTCGCGCGCGCGAGCACCCCCGTCACGACGAGCGGCCCGAGTCGCGACCCGAGTCCATTTTCGTCGACGCCGATCCGAAAGGGTGAAGTGCTGCCGCGGGTCGTCACGCTGCGCCGCGAGTGTATCCGCAGAACGGCTCTGGCGCCCCGGCTTTACGCCCTTGCGGAACCTGGTGTATCCCTGAAGTCATGGCGGAAAAGACTCGCTTGGGACGAGACGTGTACGTAGCGCTCGCGGCCGTGGGGTGGGCGGACGGCAAGCTCGAAGCGGACGAAGCCGACGCCATCGTACGCTGCGCGGCCGAGGAAGGGCTCGAGCTCGAGGAGCTCGCGGCGATCGAGGCCGCGACCAAGAGCCCGATCGATCTCGGAGTCATCGACCGCAGCGGTTTGTCGAAGGAAGACCGCCTGTACGTCTACGGCGTCGCGGCGTGGATCGCGCGGATGGACGGCGTCGTTTCCGACGGCGAAAAAGCCGCGCTCGAGCAGCTCGCTAACGCGCTCAAGGTTCCTGAGCGCGCCCGGCAGATCGTCGATCAGATCGTCGAGACGGTGGCGGTCGAGTCGGGCGACAACCGCCCGTCGCGCTACGACCTCGGCGCGCTACGCACGATCATCGGCGAACGCCTGAAAGCCGCCGAGCAACAGCGACGCTGAGCGCCGTGATGGTGTCAGACCGGCGCCCCGGCGAGCTCGGGGTCGACGGCACACCCGGCATGGCGCCGAGCTTGCGGTCAGCGTGCGAACGTCACGCGAGGAGCTCGGTCTTCGCGACGGGAAAGCCGTCAGGGCGGCGGACGGCGTAGGAGAGCGCGAGGATTTCGACGAGCACGACACGGTAGACGCCGTGCACGTCGTCCACGTCGATTTGCTCGGCGTGCGCCTCGAGCGTCGCGTCGATGTGCTCGTGGACGAACGCGAGGATGTGCGGCTGTTCCATGGCCACCACGTCGTCCGTATCGAGAGATTCCGCGGGATCCGTGCGGCGGAGCTCTTCGTCCAGGCTCAATAGCTCGCCCGTGGCGCGGATTTGCTCCTCCGTCACGGCGTCGAGGTGCTGGCCGTGGGCCCGCTCGAACGCCAGCCACACCGTGAGCGCCAAAAAGTACCCGAGGGCGAGCGCCGTCTCGTCGAGCGGCTCCCCCAGCACCTCCGCGAGGTGGGCCGCCAAGGCCGGTTGGGAGCGCTCGAAACGCTCGAACGCCTCGTCGAGCTGGGCGCGCGCCTCTTCGTCGTCCTCTGCGAGGCTCTCACGCACGCTTTGGAGCGAGTGAGCCGGAACCGTGGCGTAGGCGGGAACGGGGCGAATGGCCGTGCGACGAACCCACAAGATGATCTGAACCTAGCACGGCCGCTCGACCCCACGCGCGGCTCGCACCTGCTCTCGTCAGAGCTTCCTCGATTTTCCTCGAAGCCGGCGTAGGCTCCGCCCCGACTTGACCGAAATAGCTCAGGAAAACTCGCCGAACCCCCCGGGCAAATTTCCCCGCGCGGCGCGCCGTTCGTTGCCCGCCATCGCGGCGCTACTCGTCATCGTTGGGGCGCTGTTCTTACCCTGGCTCGACGCGCGGAGCGCTGGGCCGGATCGCGTGCTCGGCGGCGTAACACTCGGGGGAACGACGATCGCGCGCCACACGCGCGGCGAGCTCGACGCCGACCTAGGCGTGTACGCGCGCACACTCGACGCTTCGGCGCGCAAGAGGGGAGTGACGCTCGCCGGCAAGCGCTTCGTGCTCGAGCCGAAAGACTTGGGTCTCGGCATCGACGTGGCGCGGACGCGCGAGCGGGCGCTGGCGGTCGGGCGTGAGGGCGGCTTCGCGTCGCGCGTGGTGAGCTATTGGCGGCGGCGGAGCACGCCCGTGGACGTGCGAGGCGTAGCCGTCCTCGACCGGAAGCTCTTCGGCGAGAAGCTCGAGACGTGGGAAGAGAGTGCGCTCCCCGATCGCGCGTTCACGGGCGGGCTCGCGCTGACGAACGGCGAAGTGCGCGAGCTCGCGCCGAAAGCCGGGCGCCGCGTAGCGCGAACGGCCGCCGAACAGGCGCTGCTCGCGGCGTTCGTCGCGCCCGCCGCGAGCGACGTGAGCCTGCCGCTCGAGACCGCTCCGGCGCCGCTACCCGCGGACGCCGCGCACGCCGCCGCGACCGAAGCGCGCACGCTGCTCGCCGCGCCGCTCACGTTGCGCTCGAGCGACCCCGTGGCCTCGATGACGCTCTCGCCGTCCGAGCTCGGCTCGGTGCTCACGACGGAGCGCACCGACACGGGGTTGCGGCTCGGGTTCGTCGCCGAGGCGCTCGCGAAGCTCTGCGAGAACGTGCGAAAAAGCGTGGAGGCGGAGCCGCTCAACGCGAAATTCGAGGTGTCACCGGCGGGCGTCGTGAGTGTCGCGCCGAGCCGGCCGGGGCTGCGCGTCGAGCTCGAGCGCGTGCCGGACGCGCTGCGGGCGGCCGCCGCGAACCCTGAGCACGTCGCGGAGTTGCCGCTCGCGCACCGACCCGAGCCGACGCTCACGACCGCGCAAGCCGAAGCGCTCGGTGTGCGCGGTCTCGTGAGCTCCTTCACGACGCGTCATCCCTGCTGCCAGCCGCGCGTCTCGAACATCCACCGCATCGCGGACATCCTCGACGGTACCGTCGTTTTGCCCGGCGAAACCGTGTCGGTGAACGCGCTGGTCGGCCCGCGCACGCTCAAAGCCGGCTTCGTCCCCGCGCCGACCATCGAGGAAGGCGAAATGGTGGACAGCATCGGCGGCGGCATCAGCCAATTCGCGACGACGTTCTTCAACGCGCTCTTCCACGGCGGCTACGACATCATCGAGCGCCAGCCGCACTCCTATTGGTTCCCGCGCTACCCCATGGGCCACGAAGCGACGCTGTCGTGGCCGAAGCCCGACATCATCTTCAAGAACGACACTGCCGCCGGTCTCCTGATCAAAACCTCCTACACGGACACCTCCATCACCGTGAAGCTCTACGGCGACAACGGCGGCCGCAAAGTGAGCGCCAAAGTCTCCGAGCGCCAAAACATCGTCCCCGCGCCGCTCGAAATCATCCCGAACCCGCACGTGACGCCCGACGAAGAGCACGTGAAGGAGCCAGGCAGCATCGGCTGGTCCGTCATCGTCTCGCGCATCCTCACGTTCCCCGACGGCACGAAGAAGGAAGAGAAGCGGCGCGTCACGTACAAGTCCCGCCCGCGCCGCGTCGAGATCCATCCGTGTCGCATCCCGGAAGGCGAGCGGGGCTACACCGGACAACCCTGTCCGGTGCCGGCCAATTCGGAGGCGGATGCCGCGGATGCGGTGTCGAATTTGTGAAGCTCGATTTGCAAGGAGGACGCGCTTTACCTGGATCGGACCTCGGCAGGCATCTCGTGCTCGAGCTCGTGGTGTATTCGGGTACCGAGCGCTTTCCGTTGAGCGGCGACCGAGATGCAGTCGGCCGACGTGAGCTCGCCGCGTTGCTCGCGAAAGCGCCATGACGATTCTACCACGGCCCAGTCCGCGCGACGCGGATTGAGGGGCGTGCGATCGGACGTGAAGCGAAGGCCTATGCGCAAGACGAGCGAACCGTAGAGGTACGCGTAACGGCAAAATAACACCGCTCAGGCGGCCATCGGCGCTATTCAACGCGAGCCTTAGTCGTGACGTTCGGTCGCTCTTGTCTCGCGTCCCCCCAAGCCTTCGAGGTCCAATGGATGCTGCACAACGCTCCCGGAAGGCGTTCGGCTATGCAATATTACTAGCGGGCTTGACTGCCTCCGCTATTCTGCTCGTCGCGCCGTCGCGTACTGCCAAATCCTCACGCCCGGCGCGCGCGAGCTACCCGCCCGCGAACCCGTCTGCCGAAATCCAGCGCCGTCTGGAGAGTATGGAAGCACAGATTTCCGCGTTGAAGAGCGGCGCTCTAGCGCAGCAGCCCGCGCCGCCAACGCCACCCCCGTCGGTCGTAACGACGTCTGTCCCGCCAGCGCCTGGTACGGCGCCAGTGTTGACCGAGGAAGAATCGGCTGAACGACTGCAGCAAGAAATCGAGCGACGATATGCGCTGCTCGAGAGGCGGTTCGCCGAAGAGCCCGGTGACGACTCCGGCAGCATGCGAGAGGAGCAAGGCATTCGAGAGCGTATCCAAGTCTTGCAGGGCTACGAACTCTCGAAGCTCGAATGTCGCTATACCATGTGCCGCTTGGAGGTTACCGTCGCGGCGGCGAATGCGGCTGACGTGTTGTCCCGGCTCGGTTTCGTCGAAGGGGGAGAAATAAGGCGGCGGCAGGACGGCTCGTTCCTCGTCTTCGCCGGGCGGGAAGGTTTTCCGTTTCAGGAGGTGAATCGCGTGAACTGAAGTGATTGTGTTGCGGATATCAGTTGAAGCCTATTCAGTCGACGGAAGGAGAAGCAATGGAGATCATGAAAGGCAAGTTGATGGGTGGAACAGCAGTGAGGCTGGGGTTTTGCTTGGCGTCCCTATTGTTCGCATCGACGGCTACTGCAGATAGCATCGTGGTGTACTCGGGATACGCATGCTTAGGGGTCTCGACTACCGGCAGTCAAAGCGGTTTTAGTGAAGGGGCCGGCTTCGGGTCCTTCACACGTTGTCCATTGACGCGCATCAATGCCGACGACACCACCGACATCACTGGCATCTACGTTCGCGTTCGCGACAGCAGCACCACCCAGGCTATCAGTTGCTATGCCATTAGCTGCGACGCCACGGGTGCCACCTGCAGCCAGGGGTCGTCTGCTGCAACGGGTACAACTACGATCGGCGACCAGTCGCTCCACATTGGTAGCGTCAGCGCGTACAACACCGGGTACGCGTATATTCACTGCAACGGCGCGAGCGATGCTCAGAATGCCATCTACTCGTATCGCGCCACCGATTGATGGGTCCTGGCGCTCGTTCGTTGCTAAGAGCTGGTCTTTACGCCCAGCGTTGACTGCTCCCTTGCGGGACGGCGCGTAACTCTCTGCTGCGAGCCGCCCCGCTGGGCTTTCGAATGTTGAGAGCGCGCGCCAGTCCGGCTAGACTTTACCCGAGACGGAAGCGCAAGGCATCAGCCAGGGGTGCAGGAATGGTGAGAATGGTTGGCGTCGTTTCGCGTTGGGACCGTCCGAGTACAGTCGTCCGAGCGCGATTAACCACGGAAGAGCGGCTCGGGGACCGTTGGTTGCGCGAAGCGCGCTCAGCTCTCGGAGCTGCCTGTGGCCTCGGCATTCAATTGATCGAGGTGAAAGTGGCGCCGGACCTGCTGTTGCTGGGGGGGCGGGAAGATTGGGCAGCTTCGTTCATGTCGACTTTCAGGCAAGCCGGCAACCTCACCCCTGTGGTCGTGCTGAACGCTTCCGCCCGATGCTCGACCGCGCGGGTTCTCGATGCGGGCGCCGACGACTGCCTTGGTCGCCCGTTCGATGCGGGCGAATTGCGAGCGCGCGTCACGGCCCTGATGCGAAGAAGCACGCCTGGTTTGGCGAGTTACTCCGAAATCTCAGCCGACCGTACGACGCATCGCATCCGAGTTTGCGATGTCGAGGCGCGCGTCTCGCGAAAGCAATTTGAAATCTTCGTCTGTCTCGCTGAGCATCGCGGGCGTTGGGTGCATTCGGACGAGATCATCGCGAGGGTGTCTGGGACGCCATGATTCCACGACGTCACTCGTGCGAGTGCAAATCCACGCACTCCGAAAAGCGCTACGGATGGCCCGGTACTGCATTCGTTGTGATGGTCACAGGAGTTACATGCTTACGCTGGTCTGAGCTGAGCTCGTCGCCCAATGCAACATACGGCGAGGACATCCACGCGCTGATATCGCTCAGTTCGCGCCTATCGTCGCGGCATCCCCTGGCATATGCCCGTCGCCGGCTCTCGATGGTGCGGCGCGTCATACTTGACGACGCGTCACGCCGACCGGCCGCCGACCGGCGGCCCGGATCCGCCAAGCTCTGAACATTCTTTCGCGCTTCGCGATCTCGGCCGGGAGTTCCGGGAATCCCTGAGCAGCGTGAAAGCCCGGCGGTCTTCCTCGGAAGACGCCGCGACATTCATCCGAAGGCCCGTGGAAGACCTCGCTTCGGAGGCAAGCGGGATCGATCCGCCCGGACAGTGCTAAGAGAACGTTCTTCCTCCACTTCGACAGCTCTCGGTTTTGCTTTCGGTTTCGAACGCAAAACGAGAGGATCCCCGCCGCTTCCCATGCGCTAACGTCGGCGCCTCGCAGGAAGCGCCGAGGACCCACGACATGGGGCTCGCTTGGCGTCCAAGTCCGGCTTGCCTTTTAGTTCTGATGACAATCGCCCGAAGGAGCTCCCGTTCATGACTCGGTCCGTATTTACGCCGTCTGCGATCACGTCGGCATTGGGGATGTTGGTATTGGCCAGCGCATGCGGCCACTCCAGCCAGATTTTGGACGCTTACGAAAAATCGAAGAAGAACCCCATCGCTTCCGGGAGCGGCGGCAGCTCGAACCCGGGATCGGGTGGTACCGGCGGCACCGGCAATATGAGCGGCGGCGGGGGGACCGGTATGGTGGGGCCGCAATACGACTGCAACATGGTCGGGTCGCAGCAGTTCGATACGAAGTACATGAGGGCATACAGCGTCGATCCGGCCGATCAAAAGGCCGCGGATGACGCGCTCGCCGCGATGACGGACATCAAGGACCAGGCGACGCAGATGCTCGGCATTCCAACCGGTGACGGTACAGACTTCCAGGACATCGAGCGCAGCCCCGACGCCAACGTCTCGGGCCTGGGGCTGATCCGCGGCTACAACTACCGCGATGCCGGCCGCGGCGTGAACCTCGATGCCGGGCAGCCCAACAACCGCGCGACCGACGGCAATAACTACGCGACGGCGTTTCCCGCCCCCTCGATCCGCGCGGCGTCCTGGGACTTGGACCTCGAGAAGCGCGTCGGGGAAGCCGCAGGCGACGAAACCGCCGCCTCGTTGAACAACATGCTGCTCGCGCCGTGCATGAACATCATCCGGCACCCCTATTGGGGGCGCACGCAGGAAACGTATGGCGAGGACAGCTATCACATCGGTCGCATGGCATCGGCCTTCACCGTCGGCTTGCAAGAGTACGTGACGGGCTGCGCCAAGCACTTTGCAGCCAACAACATCGAGCTCAATCGCTCGACCAACAACGCGATCATGAACGAGCAGACGCTCCGTGAAATCTACGGGCGCCACTTCGAAATGGTCGTTCAAGACGCCGGTGTCGGCTGCATCATGGCGGCGTACAACCAGATCAACGGCACCAAGTCCACCGAGAATCGCCACCTACTCAGAGACATCCTTAAGGCGCCGGTCGACCAGGGCGGCTTCGGCTTTCAGGGGCTAGTGATCTCGGACTGGTGGGCAATGCCTGGTTACAACAACTTCCCGGATACCTCGCAAATCCAACCCAACGTCAATGCGGCGCTGGAGGCAGGCCTCGACATCGAGGTGCCCTGGCAGCTCTACTACTCGCAGACGTCGCTCACACAGGTCCCGGACGCGGACAAGCCGCTCGTCAAGGAAGCAGCGCGTCGCGTTCTTACCCAGAAGTTCCGCTTCAAGTCCGCGACCGGAAGCGCGACGGATCCTGCGAGCTCGTGGAGCATCACGCCGCCGGCCTCTCGGCTGAAAGGGGCGTCGATCGATCCTGCTTCTGCGATGGACCACATGGACCTCGCTGAAGAAACCGAGATCAAATCCGCCGTGCTTCTCACAAATGGCATTCCGGCCGCCGCGGGCATGCCAGCGACCCCCGTGTTGCCGCTGAAGGGCGCGACGAACATCGCCGTCATCGGCCCGGACGAGTTCTTTCGCCTGGCCCTTTCGTCGCCCCCGCGAACCTGCCCGATCGATTCGGGCGACCCTCGGGCTTGCACCTTCCACTTTGCGACCGACCCAGATATCGGCGACCGCGGTTCGAGCCGCGTCAATGCGGATCCGACGCTTTCAATCGGTCCGTTCGACGGCGTGAAGGCGGTTGCACCTGCAGGTACCAACGTGACCAGTGGGAACACCGCCGATGCGGCCGCCGGCGCCGACGCCATAATTGTGGTGGTCGGTTACACGGCCGGCGATGAAGGCGAGGAGTACGCAATCTCCACCGGTGGCGACCGCGCGACCCTCGACTTGCCCGCCGGTCAAAACGACTTCGTGAATGCCGCTCTCAACGAGATGAAGCCGACGATCATCATCGTCCAGTCGGGTTCGATCACGAACCTGCCGTGGCTCAATCACATGAACCACAATCAGGCGACGATCTGGGCCGGCTACGGCGGCATGCGCGGCGGCAAGGCGCTCGCCCGCCTCATCTTCAGCCCCAACCATGAAAACTTCTCGGGCAAGGTGCCCTTGGCCTGGCCGACCCAGGCTGAGCTGGATTTGCCAGATCCGGCAAACCCCGCCAAGAAGCTCCTCCCATTCAAGGACAGCGAGACCGATCCCAAGACCGTCATGGGCTACTTTTTCGGATATCGGGAATACGATCGTCGAAAGGCAGCGGGTATGAACCCCCAGCTAGTGTTCCCCTTTGGCCACGGCTTGAGCTACTCGACCTTCACCTACTCGAACCTCCAGATCCCATGCACGATGGCGCAGCCAGAGGGCATCGTCGACATCAAGGTCGACATACAGAACACGTCGCAAGTCGATGGCGACGAGGTCGCGATGCTCTTCGTAAAGCCCCCCGCGAAACCGGCGGGAATCACGGGAGATCGTCCTTTCAAGGAACTCAAGAGCTTCGCTAAGGTTCACATTCCCGCCGGTGCGACGGCCATGGGTGTGGAGCTGCCCGTGCGCATCCGCGATCTGCGTCGCTGGGAAGGTGATGACAAGACGGGTCATTGGACGATTGACACCGGCGACTACACGATCGAAGTGGGTAAAGACGCCGACGACGCCGACACCAACACGATGATGCAAGGCAAGCTCACGGTTCAGGGCTATTGAGCCAAGACCGAGACATCAGCGCGAAATCAGAAATAGGCACTATGACTTCTCGACGAAATGGTTTGGGGCTCGGGTTAGCCCTGTCTCTCGGTTCGTTCTGCTTCTGCTTCAGCGCCCCCGCGCTCGCACAGGACGACGCTCCCGCTCCCGTTGCCCCCGCGAGTGACGACACGACGGCGAAGCCGGCGGAGGCGCCCGCAGGCACTCCGGCGGTGGAGCCTGCCAAAGAACCGGAGAAGGTCGCCGAAGAGGTGAAGCCACCGGAGCCACTGCCCTCGCCCACGAAGTCGACGGCATCTGGCACGAGTCCCGAGCGCGAAAAAGCAGTCGCGCTCGTCGGCCTCGAAGAGCTGCCCGCTTCGGCGTATCCGAGCGCCGAGGTTCGCGGGATCAAATACGGCTCCTTGTGGCTCACGTTCCACGGCCAACAGTGGCCGTACCTGCCGCTCATCGAGGGCGGTCCGGGCCTGCGCATCGGTCTTTCCGGGTCGATCTGGAACGATTTCAGCAACACCCACATCTCAGTCGACAAGAAGCTCGCCGGCGGCGGCAACGCCCTCAACGACCGTAACCGCTGGACGACACAGACGCGCGGGGTGCTCCGCTTCACTCCGACGTACAACGCGAAGGACGGCTGGTTTGCTCAGGGCAACGCCGAGTTGGTGCTTCACGGTGACAACACGGCCGATCCTATCACCAAGGTCCTCAGCAGCACGGATGACCTTTGGGTACGCGCGGGCAAGTGGAACCTGTTCGACGTGACTGTCGGTCGCTTCCAGGGTTGGGAAATCGCGAACCACTACGGTATGGCGCTCGACCAGAATACGCTCGAACGCGCGGGCGCGGTGCTGATCGGATCCGGCCTTCCCAATCCGTCGGACGGTTACGGTCTCACGTACTTCTGGGACCGCCAGGACTATCTCCTCGGTGGCTGGGCGGCGCACGTCTACCCGACCAAGTACCTGCGCGGTGAGCTGATGGGTCACGTCGGCGCCGGCAACTCGCAGTACGCCGGCACCTCCAATCAGACCGACATTCGCCCCTCGGCAATTTTCGATATCGGCTACGTCAAGCTCAAGGCCGGCTGGGAGTACGGCAAATCGATCCCTCAGGACAAGACGTTGCACGTGCGTGACTCGCGGAACGGCTACGGTTTCGCCGCGCAGTTCGTGTTGGCTCCCTGGGTTGAGCTTGGTGGCAGCTTCGCCCGCGGCTTCCAGGACATCTTGGATAAGGACGGCCACGCGGATCTCGCCAGCAGCAACACCGTTCAGACGTACGGCGGGTTCATCAATGTGAGCCCCGCGTACGAACCGGTGGTGCTCGGCTTCGGCGTATTCCAAAACCACCGTGAGGACCTGCGCATCGACAACCGCGTCGGCCCGCATCAGGGCAAGGTTGACACCAACGACCAGACCCAGATCTTCGGAGCGGTTCAGTATACGCTCTGGGAGCAGCTCTACTTCAAGTTCGTGCTGGCCCACGCCCAGAACCATCTGGAGGACTACAGTGCCGGCATCTATACGAACAAGTCCATGAGCGGCCGTTTCCGCGTGATGTTCTTGTTCTGATCCCGAGCGGCAAAAGCCGCGCGACCATGCCTCGGGCCGCATCCGCTCGCCGGAACGCGGCCCGAAGCATTTTGTTCAGGTGAGTATGACGCCGGCGGCGCGACACACGCGCTTCACGTGCCGATCAGCCGTGTGAAGGCGTGCTCCGGCCTTGGCGGCCGCGAGGATGATCTGGGTGTCGGCCCAGCCGACACCCGAGCCGGCGAAGGAGCGCAGATGGCGCTCGATGAAAGAGCGCGTCTCTTCCGCGTTCGGGCTCGGTAGGCGCGGCAACGCCGCAAGGTCTTTCGCGAAGTTCTTCGGAAGCCCCGAGCCGAGCCGGAGCTCTCCGAGCACGACGTCGCAGGTGCGGACGCGCTGCTCGAGGAGAAACCGCACCAAGCGAGCGTCCCGCCGCCGCAAGTGCGCGACCCAGGCGTTGGTGTCGACGAGGATCACCGTCGCTTCCAGGCGGAGCGCTTGGTCCGTCGAGCCTTGGGGGCTTTGCCTCCGAGCGCGGCCAAGCGCTCCGCCGCGTCCCGCGCCAGCAATGCGCGTAGCCCGTCCTCGACGAGCGCCGTTTTCGTCATGCCGGGGTGCGCTTCCGTCGCCGCCGTGAGGAGCGTCTCGTCGATGTTCATGGTCATACGCACCGTATGCATCCGTTCATACTATTTGTATGCATCGCCCGGTCAAGGCGCTGGCTTCAAAACAGCCAGCAGTCTCACCGCAGGGAAATAGGCGTGGAGCCGCATGAGATCACCGACGTCGCTCGGATGGACCACGCGCCGCCATACAGAGCCGGGCGCGGCCGCCGCCTTGTGACCGGCGACTGCTTCGATGCTAACGTCGAGCCGATGGCCGGCGCGGCGCGACCTCTCGCGGATTACGGTGACGTGCTGCGCGCGCCCCCACACGTCGTCGCCGAGGTGCTGTTCGGTACGTTGTATCAAAGTCCTCGGCCGGCGGCGCCTCATTCCGTGGCTGCGTCCGCGGTCGGGGAGGAGCTCGGGCCGCCTTTCAAGCGCGGACGCGGCGGCCCCGGGGGCTGGATGCTCCTCGACGAACCCGAAATCCACCTTGGAGAGCACATCGTCGTTCCGGATCTCGGAGGCTGGCGGCGTGAACGCTTGCCCGCGGTTCCGGATGCAGCCTATTTCGAGCTTGCTCCGGACTGGGTGTGTGAGGTGCTTTCGCCTTCGACGCGCGCCCTCGATCGCGGCGCGAAGCTCAAGGTATACGCCGAGTTCAAGGTCGGCTTTGCGTGGTTCGTCGAGCCGCTGGAGCAGCTCGTCGAAGTGCTCGAGCTCGACGGCCCCACCTATCGCATCGTGCAGACTGCCGAAGGTGACGCACCGGCTCGGTTGCGACCGTTCGACGCAATCGAGTTTCCGGTAGCCGCGCTCTGGATGCGGTAGGCCTGGTGTCGAGCGTCACGCGCTGGGCAGCGCTCGAGACGGACGCGTAAAACGTCTTTTCGGCCCGCTTTCGCTTGGGCCTCGCCAGGACACGAGCTTACCCTGACGTTGTTGTGTGGGCAGCAGAGCGGCTCGTCAGAGGTCTCTTCGCGGTGCTGGTCGTGTTCTCCAGCCGTGCAGCGCTCGCAGAGCCGCCGCCAGCCGTGCCGTCGACTCCCGAGCGCATCGACCTCGTCTACGGCGCGCCACCGGAGTGCCCCGGCGCGGGCACCTTCCACGACGAGGTGCGCGCGCGCGTACAGGGCGATTGGGAGGCCGCGCCGGGTGAGCTCGCACGGCGCATCACGATCAGCGTCACGCGCCGTGACGAGCATTACGTCGCGGCGATTCAATTCATGAACCCGCAGGGTCAAGACGTGACCCGCAGCGTCGCGGGCCACAAGTGTGAGGACGTCGTGAACGGCATCGCGCTCGTGACGGCGCTCGCCATCGAGTCGCGCGTCGAGGAAGCGTTGCAGCAGAGCGAGCCCGAGCCCGCCGGCGCGCCCGAGCCGAAAACGACGCCCGTAGCGGCTGTCGAGCCGAAAACGCCGCGCGCCGCCGCACCGAGACCCGCACCGTCCGTCCCGCCCCCGGCGTCCCGGCGAGGTGACACCACACGGTCGCGCGCGAACGACGCCGTTCATCTCCGTTTCGGTGCCGCGTCCATGACCTCGACGGGAGTCGGTCCCGACGCGGCGTTCGGTCCCGCGCTCTTTGCGACCGTCGAGTTGGCGGGAGCGCGTCTCGGCTTGTCCGGTGCCGCGCTTTGGTCCGGCCTCGTGCACACGGGCGGCGTCCCGGCGCGCTTTCAGCGACTCACCGCGCGCGCCGACGGCTGCCCACTCGCGCTCGGCAAGCCTTCGCTCTCGTTCGAACCGTGTGCGTTCATGGAGCTCGGCTCCCTCCACGGCCAAGGCAAGAGCACCGCGCAAGTCCTCGGGACGAAAGGCGGCTCGTCGCTGTGGGCCGCGCCAGGTCTCGGCGCGCGCTTACTCGGTGAGCTCGAGCCGGTCGTGCTCGTGCTGGAGCTCGACGGCAGTGTGCCGCTTGCTCGGCAGCGCTTCGGCGTCGTGACCGGCGGTGAAGCGGCGTCATCGTTCAAAGTGCCGGCCCTGGTCTTCGGCGGAGAGCTCGGAGTCGGAATTCGGCTCTAGGGCCGAATTCGTGTCGACTGGCGGCTTCGAGCGACGCCGAGCCTGGCCGTCGATTTCTCGATCCAGGTGCTCGGGCAGGGGGATGAGCGCATGGTGTCAGTTGGTACTGCCATGGCTTCCGTGACGGTCCTCACGACGCCCTTCGCCGTGGACGCGAGTCGAAAAGAGGAGTTCGTTCGCGGCTACTACGCGTTCGTGTGGCGCGTGCTGCGGCGCGCCGGGCTTTCAGCCGCGGACGCCGACGACGGAGCGCAACGCGTGTTCTTGATCGCCACCGAGCGACTCGCCGACATCGCGAGTGGTTCGGAGCGCGCGTTTCTGTTTCGAACGGCCGCTCACGTCGCATCCAAGGCGCATCGCGCGCACCGGCGCCGTCCCGAGGCGCCCGGCTTGGAGGGGGGAGACACGGTCGACGACGCGCCGTCCGCCGACGAGCTCGTCGACCAGCGCCGGGCGCGCGCGCTGTTGGACGGCATTCTCGCGGAGTTGCCGCCGGAGCTCTCGGCCATTTTCGTGCTGTTCGACATCGAGGGCTTGAAGAAGAACGAGGTGGCCGAGGCGCTCGGCATTCCGCCCGGCACGGTCGCTTCGCGGCTCAAGCGTGCTCGCGAGGAAATCGAAGCGAGAGTCGTCCGTTACCACGCGCGCACGCGCCGCACCGGAGTCATGCGATGAGCGACCCGAAACGCTGGATGGAAGAAGGGCCGCCCGAAGCGGTCGGACGGCTGCTCGAGGCGGCGAGCGCCGAACGCCCGCCCGAAGCTTCGCTGTCGCGCGCGCTCACGGCGCTCGGGCTCGGTGCGGGTGCGACGGGAGCGGCGACGACGGCAAGCGCCGCGACGACAGGCGCGACGACCGCCGTGGGGACGACGGTAGCGGGCGCTGCCGGCGTGGCTTCGGCTGGTAAGGCGACGAGCGTGGTCGTGGCGAGTGCGCTCGTGAAGTGGGGGCTCGTCGGAGGTGCGCTCGTCGCTGCAAGCGTGGCTGGGACCGCGGTGGTGAAGCGCGCGGCGCGGCACGACGAGACGGAGCGCGCTCAGGCGACACTGACCGCGCAGGCACCGATGACGCGCGGACCAGCGACGAGCAGCGTGAATGGGCCGCTGAACGCTGCTCAAGCGTCGCCGAACACGGCCGAAGCGGCTCCGAGCACGCCCGAAGCGGCTCCGGATACGACCGACGCATCGCCGGAGGGTGCGAAGAGCGCGAATCCGTCGCCGCTCGCCGCGCCGCTGGCTGCCAGTGCACCGAGCGCCGTTTTGCACCCCAGCGTTCGCACGGCGCGCAAGGCGCTCGTGACGCCGGCTGCGCCAGCGAATGAAGCGGCTGCCCCCATGGACGCGGAGCGCTTGGCGGAAGAAGTCGCGCTCGTCGATCGAGCGCGCGGTGCGCTCGCACGCGGCGACGCGCGGGGGACGCTCGGCGCGCTCGACGATTACGACGCGCGCTTCACACCACGTAAGTTCGTGCCCGAAGCGCTGTATCTCCGCATGGAAGCGCTGCTCCGGCTGGGGCAGACGAGCGCGGCGCGCGCGGTCGCCGAGCGCCTCGCGACGAATTACCCCTCGAGCCCGAACGCCGCGCGCGCGCGCCAGGTGCTCGGTGCGTCGATTCCATGATCCAGCTCGAGCTGCCTGGGGATAGGCGCGTCAAATGGGCTTTTTGAAACGGGAGGCGAGTATGAGAGCTTTCGGTATTGCGGTGCCGTTTGGGGTGTTGGCCTTGGCGGCGGGCTGCAGCGGTAGCTTCACCGAAATCGGGCAGGGGGCGGGACAAGGTGGAATGGGCGCCGCCGGGCACGGCTCCGGCGGAAGCGCTGGGCTCGGCACGGGCGGCACCGGCGCGTCGGGCGGAAGCGGCGCCGGCGCGGGCAAAGGGGGCGGATCTGGCACCGGAGGTAGCGGCGCCAAAGGCGGCGGTTCGGGCATGGGCGGAGGTTCGGGCACCGGTGGTGGCTCCGGTACGGGTGGCGGCTCGCCCAGCGGTGGCTCGGGCATGGGCGGCGGCTCAGGCCTGGGTGGCGGTTCCGGCGCCGGCGGTGGCTCCGGGATGGGTGGCTACGAGCCTTGCGCCGACAAGGGCTGCGGACTCACCTGCACGCTTTGCGATCCGAATGACCCGGCGTGCGTCAACGACGACCTCGTGCGGCGTTGCGACGCGAACGGCTCCTGCAGCGCAGCCGAGACGATTTGCCCGAGCCCGGGGATGTGCACGACGTCGATGGATTGTCCCATCACGGGGGTGCTCACCGCCACGCCTTGTCCGGACGGGAGCACCGCGGCCACGCAATACGAATGCATCGACGGACAATGCTCGTACGTTTTCCCAGGCTGCCCCGGCGCTTGCCGGACGGACGCCGACTGTCCGGTGTCGGAGATTGCCTGCAAGCTGTGTCCCGACGGCTCGAGCGCATGCCCGTATTCGAGTTGCGACAACGGCATGTGCACGGGCGGCATCCAGACGTGCCCTCCGAGCGACTCGTGCCAAGGGCAATCCTGCGGAGACGCCTGCACGGCGCCGTGCACGGGCGGACCCGGCAATTGCGTTGCTCCGGCCGCGTACTGCGACGCGAACCTCACGTGCCAGGTGGGTTCTCCCCCCGTCTGCCCCACGATGACCTGCTCGACCGATGACGACTGCGGCGCAGGACACGTCTGTGTCGATCAGATCGGCGGCCCGGCTCACTCGACGAACGGGTTCGAGTGCGCGGTGCGCGATCCCTGCGGATCCTCCGATCCGTGCGCGTGCATCCACGATGAGGGAACTTGCACGTGGATGACCGGCACACCCGGCTATTGCCAGTGCGACAACGGCCTCCGCTGAGCAAGGGGGCGTGCTTCTTCACGCGTCGTTGACGCTGGCGCGGAATGCCGTGCCGGCGCCGGCGACCGTGTAGGCGCCGCCGAGCGCTGGAACGAAGACCGAAGCGCCCGCCGGGAGAGTGACGCTTTCACCCGCGCGCCGGAACACGAGCTCACCGCGCGTGACGACGACGATTTCGGGGCCCCTCACGGCGTCCACGACGAGCTCCCCGGTCGTGAGCTCGAGCCGCGAGAGCTCGAATTCCCGCGCGGGCGTGAGGTAGCGCACGATGGCTCCGCGCGCCTCCGTCGGGACGAGCCGCACCGGCTCGGCGTGGAAGTCGAGCACCTTGAGCAGCTCGGCCGCGTCGACGTGCTTCGGCGTGAGGCCGCCGCGCAGCACGTTGTCGGAGCTAGCCATGATTTCGACGCCGGTGCCCTCGAGGTACGCGTGAAGATTGCCCGCGGGCAGGTACACCGCTTCGCCCGGGTCGAGCACGACGAGGTTCAGCGCGAGCGCGAGCACGATGCCGGCGTCGCCGGGATAGAGCTCGCCGATGCGCACGCCCCAGGCGAGCTCCGCGTCGAAGTCGGAGCCGGACTCGCGCCGAGCACGGCAGGCGGCGAGCGTCGTTTCCGCGAGCTCACGCCGGGCTTCCGCGGGCGAACCCGTGACGAGCTCGAAGAGGGCGTGGAGCGCGAGGGCGGCCGGCTCGTGACGGAGCGCACGGATCGTGTCCGCGAGATCCGGCACCCCGAGCGCGGCGAAGAGGTGCGCCGTGTCCCGCGCGGGCCGGAAGCCGACGAGGGCGGAAAAAGGCGTGAGCGCGCAGAGGAGCTCGGGCTTGTGGTGCGGATCCTTGTAGCTGCGCGTGGGCGACGCGAGCGGCACGTCCGCCGCTTCTTCGCGTTCGTAGCCGGCTCGCGCTTGCGCCTCGCTCGGATGCGCTTGCAGCGAGAGCGGCTCGGCCGCCGCGAGGAGCTTCATCAAGAACGGCAGCTTGCCGTAGGTCCGTGCGACTCGTTCGCCGAGCATGGTCTCCGGGGCGCCGGCGATGAGCTCGAGCAGCGTCGGACCGTGCGCGTGCTCGGCGCGCGAGCAAGCGAGCGGATGCGCGCCCATCCAGAGCTCCGCTTCCGGCGTTGCGCTCGGCGTGGGTGCGCCGCGGAGCGCGGCGAGGGCATGGCGCGAGCCCCACGCGTAATTTTGAATCCGATTGTCGAGCAGGAAGAGCGCGGTCACGGCGTGGCCTTCTCCGCTTCGCTAGCGGTTTTCGGCGGAAAAATCAGCACGAAAGAGCGCGGGCCCGTGGCGTAAAGGAGGGTGTCCTTGCTCGCTCGTTCGCGATTGTAATGGGAAAACCAGGGGAGCTCCGTCCACGGCGCTTCGTCGCGGATGAGCTCCGGTACGATGAGATCGACCTCGACGTAGCTCCCGCGCGCGTGTTCGGCGACGGCGGGTCCGAAGCTCCAGGGGGCGTGCGCGGGCGTCGGCGCGAGGTCGTTGTGGACGAGGCCGCCGTAAATCAAAATCCCGTGTGCGGCTGGCTCGTGATCGAGAAAGTCGAAGACCTCGCGCTCGGTCACGCCCGCGATGAGGCGGAGCAACGCGTCTATGTCGCTCTTCGCCGCGAGCACGCTCTTCAGCTCCTCACACGTGGGGACGAGCGGCTCGACCTTCATGCCGAGCTTCTTCGCGTCGAAGCCGAGCGCCAGAAATTCGCTCTGGTTCGTGGCGCGCTGCGGCTCCGTGATCGGCTTCGCTCGCTCGGCGACGGCCTGCTCCTCGTGCGCTTCGCAACGCCGAGCCGGCGCGAGGAGCTCGAGCACCATGCCGGTGACGCGCGGGGCGAGCGCGGGCAGGAGCTCGCGCGCGAAGCGGCCCGTCGCGGAGTCCACGCCCGGGACCGCTTTTTGGGCGTGCGCCTCGCCCACGGCCACGACGCGCGGTGAGCCGGCGAGCGCGTGCTCGAACGCCAGACGCGGCGTCGCGAACGCGAGACAATCGAGGTCCCCGCAGGGGCGACCAGGCGGCGCCGTGGCGCTCAGTGCGGCGTTCGGCGCGGCGCTCAGTAGCGGATTCGGCCGGCTCGCGCTGCTCGCCGCGTCGGCGCTCATTGCCGGGGGCGCTCGCGACGCTTGCCCGTGTCCGGGGACGGACGGTGCTCGGGGACCGGCGCACGCTGTGACCGTCCACTCGATGACGGCCGCGAGCATCGCGACTTCGAGCCTCCGCTCAGCCAAGGCACGCATACGCTACCATGACGGCCGGTTCGACTCGGGGGCGCAGTTTGCCTTGGCGTGAAGGCTGTGCTTTTGACCGCTTCGATGACGAGCAAAGCCGCTCCGCGGCGGCCGGCGTGGCCGCGCCTGTCCCGACCTCGCTCGGGCGTGGACGCACGCGGTCATCTCCTCGTCGCCCACTACCTCGACGCGCGCGCCCGCGCGAAGATCCTCGCGTACCTCGAAGGGCTCAGGCCGATCTGGGAGTATCGATTTCCGCTCGATCGCCCGCCGCCTCGCGGTGAGGCGCAGCGCCGCTTGCTCCGCCCGGTGTACTGGCTCGGCAATTGGCAATTCGCCTGTCTCGACTATTACCGTCCGCCCAAGGGCGTGCACGAGCGCTGCGTCGCCGCCGAGCCGTTCCCGCGCGTGCTCGCCGAGATCGTGCGCGACGTCGAAGCGCGCGCTCGCCGTGCCTTTCCGCGCGACTACGTGCCGCGCGGCTGGCACCTCAATACGTGCCTCGTGAATTTTTACGGCGACCGGCTCGAGGACGGCCGCTGGATCGATTCCGCGCGCGTGGGCGAGCACCGCGATTTCGAGCCGGGCCCCGTGGCGTCGCTATCGCTCGGCGAGCGCGCTCTCTTTCAGTTCGTGCCGCGCCGGGGCGCGGGCGAGAAGGCCGAGCCGGCGCTCACACAATGGCTCGACGACGGCGCGCTCCAGCTCTTCGGCGGCCCGCTCTACAAGGATCGCCTGCTCCACCGCGTGCAGCGCGTCGACGAGCGAGCGGGCGCGCGCTTACCGCCGGAAATCGAGGGGTTTCGCACGCGCCGCGTGAACTTCACCTTCCGCTACGTGCCGGACGAACACGTGGTTCCCTTCGAGCGGCTCTCGGAGCGGGCGCGCGAAGACGTGCGGGGTTACGTCGCCGAGCTCGCGCAAAGCTCGCCGTTTTTCGCGCGGGCGCTCGAGCTGGCGAAGCCGTAACCGCGCAGGCGCGGCGGCTGGAACGGCGCGACACGGTGGCCTCCGACCGCGTGAACCTGGGCCCGCCGCAAAATCAAAAGAACGAACCGAGCGCTCACGGACGATCGGCCCCGCGCGGCTCGACCTCGCGCACCTGCCCGGCAATGACGTAGCCGTCGGTCGTGCCCCACTCGACGCGATCGAGCCCGCCGCGCCGCTCGAGCACGTAAATTTCCGCGCCCTCCGGCACGACGTTGCTCTCACCGCTCGCGGGCGTGGCGAGGGGGCGGCCAGCGTCGTCGAGCAGGCGCGCTTCGGGCACCACGACGACGGCCAGCGTCGAGGTGCGCCGGAAATGGCGCGCCTCGAGCGCGAGCCCGCCGCCGACGCACAGGAGGAGCGCGCCGATGCCGGCGGCGAGCGCGCCCGGCACCTCCGCGGTCGTGCGCTTGACGAAGAGCCTGAGCGCGAGGCCCCACGCGAGGCTCGCCGAACCGAGCGCTCCGAGCACGCCCCAGGCCTGTTCCGGCAAGAGGCCGACGAGGGCGCGGGAGAGCCGCGGGCGTGCCACGAGGGGCGAGCCGCCCGTGCGCGCGCGGCGGCGCCCAATCTCCGAGCGCACGGCGTCGAGAGCGCTTTCGGCCTCTCGATCGTCAGGGCGCAGAGCGAGCGTTTCAGCGAGGGCGGCGGCGGCACGGCCGAGATCGCCCGGTTGTTTTTGCGGCGAGCGCGCGCGTCCGATGTAGGCGGCGGCGCGATCGAAGCTCGCGTCGGGATGCGTGAAGCCGCGATCGGCCAAGAGCTCGAAGTGATCGATGGCGTCACCGTAGGCGCCGCGCTCGAGGGCCGTGACCGCGGCGTCGAACTCCTCCTTCGGCGTTTCGGCGGACGCCGAACCCACGAACGTACCCCCGACGACGAGCGCCGAAAGCACCGCGCAGAACCAACCGAAGCCGCGCACGCTCAGGAACTCCGGCGCTTTCGCGACAGCTCGCCGAGCAGGCCACGCGCCTGCGAAACGAGCTCCTTCGGCTGGAGCTCCCCGGATTTTCCGGTGAAGCGCGCCGACTCGCACGCGTCGAGCAGCTCGAGCGCACGCGTGAGCGTCGCCGTTTCGACGCCGGCGCCGGCGAGCGCCGCCCGCAGATCGTCCTTGAGCAACGCGCGAGGGCGAATGCCCGTGCCCGCTTCGATCGCGAGGAAGAGCGCGCGTTCGACGGCGGCGGCCGTCTTCGCGATCTCGGAGCTCCGCGCCGCCGTTTCAGCCGCTTTCAGCGAATCCTGAGCGAGCCTGAGCGGGCTCGAGCGCGACGCGCTGCGCGAACGGCGCAGCCGCCCGCCGAGCTCGGCGCCGATGCCGCTCAGCGCCACGGCGAGCGGCGCGCCGAGTAGCAGGTACCAGAAGCGCAACGCGTCCGTGAACGGCGCCTTCGCGCTGGCGTACGAAGCGAGCGTATGGCGCGGTTTGAGCGCCAGCGGATCGCCGAAGTCGGCGTTGGCGCTGGCCGCGGCGCTCGCCGTCGCGCTCGGAGCGGCCTTGGGGTTCGGCGCGACGTCGATCTTCCCGAGCGGCGCGCGGGCCGTCGCGTAGGCGCGCTTGCGCGGATCCCAATACGGAAGCGTGAGCTCGCCGAGATCCACCGTGCCTGCGTCGTGCATTTTCACGATGTACGTGAACGCGCGGAAGCCCCGGACGGTGCCGTGCTCGTTGTTCACCTCGTCCACGTGCGTCGGGTCGAGCCATTCGACGCCGCGCTGTTCCGGCACGTGGAGCGCCGTCGGGATGCTGCCCGTGCCGGCGAGCTTCGCCACGACGCTCACCGCGTCACCGGCGACGACCTTGCGCGGATCGACCGCCACGCTGAGCTCGAGCGTCCCCACGTCTCCGATGCGATAGCCCGCGGGCCTGCCGTCGAGCGGCGGCTCCGTCACGTCGAGCGTGATGGGCGCGGTCGAGCGCGTCGTCGGGGGATTGGCTCGATAAGCCCCGCCGTCGAACGTGAGCCCGAAGCTGCCGATCGTCAGGCGGCCGGCGTGCAGTGGAAACAGACAGATCTCGCGGATTTTTCCGGCGATCCACAGTGTGTCGCCGATGGGAACGCGCACGGCGTTTTCCGCGATCGAGTCGTCTTGCCCCGTGTAGTCGAGGAAGTCGGGGTGCGTCGGCTCCACGGCGTTCACGGGACGGAAGATGCCGCGCGCTCCGTACGCGTAAAACCGCACGGTCACTTGCTCGCCGACGACGGGGTGCTTCGGCGTGACCGTCGCTCGCACGAACGCCAGCGGATCGGGCGCGTGGTCGACTTTGAATTCGTCGGGGACGGGCGGGAGCTGCTCGGGCTCTTGCTGCACGTCGTTCGGTCCGAACAGGCCTTGCGGAAAGGGCGATCCGCCCCCGAACGGATCGAAGAAGCGAAATGGGTCGAACGGCTGTCCGCCGCCGGGCGGCGTGCGCGGCAACGTTCCCGCCGGGACCACCTCGAGCATCTCGACCCGGCTCTGGAAATGTTGGCCGCCGAAATCGACCGTGGCCGGGCCGATGCGAAACGTACCGGGCTTGAGCGCCTGGATGCTCCAGGTCGCCGAAATGCCGGTCTGCCGCTGCATGCGCCCGTTGTTGATGCTCACCTGCGTGCGGCTGCCGATGCTGGGCCCGCGGATGCTCAAGCCGGGGACGGGCGGCAAATGCGGGTTCTGAGGGGGCTCGTCCGTCGAGCTCGTCGCCGTGATCTCGAACTGTATGCTGTCGCCGAGCTCGACTTTGTGGGCGCCGATCTGCGTGTCGAGCGACACCTGCGCGCGCGCGCCGCTCGCGAAGCAAAGCGCTACGAGGGCGCAGGCGAGGCCGAGCAGCGCACGCGGGCTCATTTGTCGTCCATCCCCGGACGGCCTCGAGCGTGCGCGGCGCGCTCCTTGGCGTTGTGCTCTTGCAGCGTGGGCGCCTGCTCGAGCTCGTCGAGCAAGCGATCATCCTGGTTCTGCGATTGCTGCTGCTGCGGAGGCTGCTGCTGTTGCTGTTGTTCGGGTGGCGGGGCGCCCGCGTCCTGGCCGTTTGGGCTACCGGCGTCCGGCTGATTGGGCTGACCCGCGTCCTTGCCTTCGTTGCCGGCGTCGGGTTGGTCCTGCTTGCCGCCGTCCTTCTGGTCGTTGCCGGCGTCGGGTTGGTCCTGCTTGCCGCCGTCGTTGCCGGCGTCGGGTTGTCCGCCGTCGTTGCCGCCGTCGGGCGGGCCCGCATCCTTCTGCTCGTCCTCGATGCGGCGGAGCGCAATGGCGCGATTGTACGCGGCGTCGCGCCCCGTGGAGTCTCCCGCGTCGCCCGGCAAGCCGGGGATGAGCTTCAGCGCCGCGTCATAGCTTGCGACGGCCGAACGGTAGTCACGCCGCAGAAACTCGAGGTTTCCGGCGAGGTAAAAGGCGCGCGCTCGGAGCTCGACCGGGACGCTCGTATCGGTCGCCGCGAGACGCACGATGCGTAGCGCGCAGTCGACTTCGGCGCTCCGCTTGGCGAGCTCGGCTTCTTCTTCCTGCGAGCGGCCGCCGTCGTGAACCGGCGGATCCTCGCCGAAACGCCGGCCGAAGCGCTCGGCGATGCCGAAGAGGCCGAGCCCGAGATCGAACGCGGCGTTCGGGCGTGCGGTGACGGAGCTCGGCGCGCCGATGTTGCCGTTTTCGCACTTGCCGGTCGAGAGGTACTCCTCGAGCAGCGACACGGCCGCGCCGGCGTCGCCCGCGTCCAGGGCTCCGACTGCGTTTTTCACGACGGGCGAGCTCCGCGTGAAAATTTCGTTGGCTTGATCGCAGCCGCTCAGCAAAAAGGAGAGGATCGCGGAGCCGGCGACGCCCGTGAGCGCGGCCTTCGCCACGCGGCGCTTGCGCGTGCGGCGCCGCTCCTCGGGCAACGGCGGCACCACGGCGCGATCGCGCCGTTTCGCTTCGGGGACCCAGGTTTCGACGACGAGCAGGAGCAGCGCGAGCGCGAGCGGGTACGCGAACACGTCCGCGTACACCGTTTCGACCCGTTCGGAGAGCTCTTCACTCATCAGGTGCCGGAGGCGCGCGGCGATGCTCGAAAGGCCGGTTTCGCCCTTTTCGCTACGCGCGATGAGCCCGCCCGTCGCTTCGGCGATCTTCGCGAGCTGCTCTTCGCCGGCCGCCGAGAGCTCGGTCGTGAGCGGCTTGCCCTGTTCGTCGGTGCGCCAGCCTTTGACCTGGCCGAGCTCGTTCACGTCCGGGATCGGCTCGGGCGTCCGGCCGCCTACCTGATCGACGTAGATGGTGAGCTGCTCTTTCGCGGCGGCCTGCGCCTCCTGCACCGGATCGCCTTCGAGATCTTCGCCGTCGGTGACGAGCAGCATCACCTTGCGGTGATCTTTCGAGAGCGGGTCGCGTGCGAGGAGCTCGCGTCCGGCCTCGAGCGCTCTTGCAATGGCGGTGCCGCCCACGGGCATGTCGTTCGGCGTCAGCTGCCGCAAGAACTGCGCGATGGCGGCGCCGTCGCTCGTCAGCGGGAACGACATCGTCTCGCCCGCGAAGGCCACGGCGCCGAAACGGGCGCCCGGCAAGTCCGCGATGAGCCGGCTCATTTCGGCCTTCGCGCGCTCGATGCGCGAGGGCGGGATGTCGCGCGCGTACATGCTCTTCGAGTAGTCGAGCACGATCACGACATCGAGGTTGGTCGCGGGGATCACGCGCGACCCGCGGCCGTATTGCGGCTGCGCGAGCGCGACGAACGCGAGCGCGAGCGACAGCACGAGCAGGACGCCCTTGAACGCACGGCGTCCGCCCGCGCGCGCCGTCGCGAGCTCGCGCACGAGCTTTTCCTCGCCGAAGCGCCGGAGCGCGCGCAATGAAAGCACGGCGCCTATCACCAAGAGCACGCCGACGCCGAGCGCACCGAGCGCGCCGAGCAGCCAGATCGAGTCCGCGAACCTCACGGGAACCTCCGCAGCACGAGCGCGCGCAGGACCGCGTCGAGCGCGAGCAAGAGCACGCCCGGCACGAGCAGGAACCGATAAAGATCCTCGAAATGCGCGATGCTCGCCGAAAGCTTCGTCTTCTCGAGCTTGTCGAGCACGTCGTGGACGCTCGCCTGGAGCCCGCGCGCGTCGCTCGCGACGTACATGTGGCCGCCCGTTTTGTCGGAGAGATCCTTCAAGAGCTTCGGGTTCACGCGGAAGGGGGCGCGCACGTAGCGGGGCTGCCCGAAGAGATCGAAGCCGTCCTGGATCTCGGCCGTTTCGCCTTGGCCGATCTGGATGCTGTAGATGTGCGCGCCGACTTCGTTGGCGAGCTTGGCGCCGTACTCGGGCGCGAGGCGGCCGCCCTGATTGTCGCCGTCGGTGAGCAAAATGATGACCTTGCTCTTGGCCGTGCTGCGTCTCAAGCGCGCGACGGCGACACCGAGCGCGTCGCCGATGGCGGTGCCGTTCGGATCGATCACGTCGATGTCCATGTGCTTCACGAGCTCGTCGAGCAGGTGGTAGTCGAGCGTGGGCGGCGAGACCACGTACGCGGCGGAGCCGAACGCGACCATGCCGATGCGATCCGTCTTGCGCCGCGCGATGAAGTCGCGAAGCACGGCCTTGGCGACGTCGATGCGCGTCGGTCGCGCCGCGCCCCGCGACGGCGGCATGTACGAGCGCAGATCCTCCGGCACGTTGTCGAGCACGGCGCGCATCGAGCCCGACAGATCGAGCGCAACGACGATGTCGATGCCCTCCTCGTCGGTGGTCATGGGGCGGAGCGTGTTGAGCGGGCGCGCGAGCGCCGCAATGCAGAGCAAAAGCCCGAGACTTCGCGCGATACCGGGCACGTCGCGTAAGAACACGCGCGGCCCCGCCGGCCCGACGACGAGGGGCATCAGCGTGCCGAGCCGGAGCCGCGGCGTGCGCCGGTCTTCCCCGAACACGGCACGATAAAATACGACGGGCACGAGCACCAAGGCGGCGAGCGCCCAGGGCTCGGACCAGCGCGCGTGCATGAGCTCGTCACCGCGTGCGGCGAAGGGATACGCCACGCCGAGCAGGGCGAGCAGGAGCAGCGCGAACAGGCCGACCGTCGGCCGCAGCCAGCGCGTCACGGCTTCTCCTCCGGATCCGGCTTGCTCGGGGCGGTCGGCTCCGCGGGCGGCACCGTCGCGGGCTCGGTATTCGCGGCGGCCGGCTTCGGGCCCCACTTGGCCGCTTCTTCGTCCACGGGCGGCGGCGAGGGCGGCGCCGGCTCGGGGGGTGCCGTCACGTCGCTCGCGACGGGGGCGGCGCTCGGAGCAGCCCCGAGCGGCGCGGTCGGCAACGTCTCTCGCACGATGTGCTCGGCGCGGACGAGCGCGAGGTCGCCGTCTTCGGCGCTCGGCGTCGTCTTCGCGAACTTCACGAGGTCGGCCTGACGCAAAAAGCCTTCAATGGCGTCGAGCGGCGCGATGCGCGGGTTCACCTCGCGCAGCACGCCGAGCGCTTCCCGCGTCGTGCTCTCGAGCCCGTCGAACCCGAAGCGCGAGCCGAGATACTTGCGCACGCTGTCGGAGACGCGATCGAAGTGCTCGGCCAAGCGCCCCTCCGCGATGAGCCCGGCGTGACGGATGTCGAAGAGCTCCTCCAGCGCGACTTCCCACGGGGGGCGCGGCGGCGGCGGCGGCGGCACCGGGCGCGGCCGCCTGAGCCATTTGCCGACGATGAACGCGATGAGCGCGCCGAGCGCGAGGGCGGCGGCGCCCACGACGAGCCCGTTCTTCAAGGCCGTCCACTCTTCGGTCTGTTCGCGCGCGGCCGGATTCGGGCGCGGCTTCGGGTCCGAGGTGTTCGCGATCGGATCCTCGATCGTGACCTCGTGCGGCTGCGTGCAGAGTACGAGCACGTCGCCGCTCGCGCGCGCGACGCTCACGGGTAGGGGCGGGACCACGAGCACGTTGCGCCCCGGCTTCTGCGGCAGCGGCACGAACGAGATCTCGATGTGAGTCGTCACGCGACCGCCCTGTTCCGTTCGCGTGAGCACGGGGCCGGCGCCGCCCTTCGGATCGGGCAAATAGAGCCCGACGCGCTCGAGGCCGCGGAACGTCGGGTCCTCCGTTTGAGGCTGGAAGCCGCCGGGCAGTACTGTCTCGCCCTTGCCGTGCTCGAGGGTGAGCGAGAGCGTGAGAGCATGCCCGCTCTCGCCGCGCGACGGGAATTGCTCGCTGAGCTTCGGTCGCTCTTTGCCTTCCGGCACGTGCTCGCGACACGTTTCCGAACCCACCGGCGGCACCGCGCTCGACGCCGACGGAGCAGTCAGTACGGGCGGCGGCGGCGGCGCGCTCAGGAGCGGCGCCGTCACTGGTGTTTTGGCCGGTGCCGCGGCTGCCGTGGACGCGACGAGCGCCGCCGCGAGCGCGAGGGACGACCGCCTTTTCACCGGTGCGCCCTCCGTGCTCGGCGTGCGAACAGATCGCGCAGGGGGCCGATGTACGGCCGGTCCGTACGGACGACGCAGTGATCGAGGCCGAGCTTGTTGAACAGGCGAACGGGGGCTTCGCGACGACGGCGCATTTCATGCGCGTAATGGGCGCGCACGCGCGGACTCGACGTATCGACCATCACGCTGTCGCCCGTCTCGAAATCCTCGAAATTCGCGAGGCCTACGTCGGGCAGCTCTTCGTCACGCGGGTCGACCAACATGACCGGGATCACGTCGTGGCGCGCCGCTGCGAGCGAGAGCGTGCGCTCGTAACCCGACGTGAAAAAATCGCTCATCACGAAGGCGACGCTGCGGCGCCGGGCCACGCGATACAGCGTCTCGAGCGCGATCTTGAGATCGGTGCCCGGCCGCTCCGGCTCGGCGCCCAGGATTTCGCGCACGACGCGCAAGACGTGCTTCTGCCCCTTCATGGGCGGCACGATCTTCTCGATCTGATCGGTTGCGAGGATGAGGCCCACGCGGTCGTTGTGGGTGATGGCGCTGAAAGCGCACAGCGCGGCGACCTCGGCCGCGAGGCGTGCCTTGCTGCCGGTACGCGTTCCGAAGCGCTGACTCGCCGACAGGTCGACGACGAGCATCACCGTCATCTCCCGCTCTTCGACGAAGACCTTGACGTAAGTCGCGTTCATGCGCGCACTCACGTTCCAGTCGATGGTGCGCACGTCGTCGCCCGGCTGGTATTCGCGCACCTCGCGGAAGGCGAGCCCCCGGCCCTTGAAGACGGACGTGTAGTTACCCGACAGCTGCTCCGTCGCCAGACGGTTGGTCGTGATTTCGATCTTTCTAAGAGCTTTGAGCAGTTCCTTGGGGATCATGGCGACTCGGCGCTCTCGAAGGACCTCGCTAGGCTCGGGTCAGGGCACTTCTACGACTTCGAACACGCGACGCACGATGTCTTCGGCTGAGACCTCTTCCGCTTCGGCTTCGTACGAAAGCACGACGCGGTGCCGGAGCACGTCGGGGCCGATGGCTTTCACGTCCTCGGGCGTCACGTAGCCGCGGTGACGCAAGAACGCGTGGGCGCGCGCGGCGAGATTGAGCGCGATGCTGGCGCGTGGGCTCGCGCCGTACTCGATGAGCGGAGCGAGATCCTTCAAACCGTTCTTCTCCGGCTCGCGCGTCGCGAACACGACGTTCACGATGTAATCCTTCACGCGATCGTCCATATAGACGTCGCGCACGACTTTGCGTGCTTCCAAGAGCTGCGCGGGCGAGGTCTTGGCGCCGGCGTGGGTGTCACGCGTGCCCGTCATGCGGTCCATCACGCTGCGCTCTTCTTCACGCGACGGATAGCCGACCTTCACCATCAACATGAAGCGATCGACCTGCGCTTCCGGGAGCGGGTAGGTGCCTTCCTGCTCGATCGGGTTTTGCGTGGCCATCACGACGAACGGATCCGGCAGCGGGTAGCTGCGGTCGCCGATCGTCACCTGGTGCTCCTGCATCGCTTCGAGCAGGGCGCTCTGCACCTTGGCGGGGGCCCGGTTGATCTCGTCCGCGAGCACGAGGTTCGCGAAGATGGGCCCGAGCTTGCTCGTGAATTCGCCCGTCTTCTGGTCGTAGATGACGGTGCCGATGAGGTCCGCCGGCAAGAGGTCGGGCGTGAACTGCACCCGCGCGAACTTCGCGCTGATGGCGTCGCACACGGTGCGCACCGTCAGCGTTTTCGCAAGTCCGGGCACGCCTTCGAGCAGCACGTGGCCGCCCGCGAGGAGTCCGACCAGGATGCGCTCGACCATCTGCTGCTGGCCGACGATGACCTTGCCGATTTCGGCCGTCAGGTCGTCCACGAAGGCGCTTTCCTTGGCGACGACGTCGTTCAACGCTCGTACGTCTTGCATATCCAAATCCTCTGAAATACTCGGCTGAGGCGCGCGTCATAGCGCGCTCGGCGGGGCCAAGACAAATGGCTCTCGTGCCCTATTCCCGGCCCGCGGGAATCCAGCGGGGCGGGGCGGTGCGTCAGCCGCCCAAGGCCGCGCCGACGACCCAGGCGAGCCCGTTCACGGTCACGACGGTCGCGGTGAACCAGGCGATGCCAAGTGCCACGCCGACGGCCGAGCGGCGCGTCCGTACGAAGTGAACCGGCACGCAGATGGGGCTGAAGCAGACGACGGCGGACCAAAACGAGGAGTCGGGCCACGCCCGCGACAGGAGCTCGGGCCCGAGCTTCTTCAGGTCACGCCGCACGACCCAAGCCGAGACGAAAATGGTCGCGGACAATTGCACGATGAGCTCCAGGACGTCGCGCATGGCTCGGGGTGTCCCTCGGGCGGCTCTCTACCCCCTCTTTATTGAAGCCGCTTCACGAGCTCCATGAACGCCGTATCTTCCCCGCCTTGCGGGCGCTCGGCGCGCCGCAGCATCTTCGCGCCGCCGTGGTTGAGCTCGCAGTGGACGCTGTCCGTGTACTTCTTGAGCGGCTCCGTCACGTCCTTCGCCGCGATGACCGCGTCGCCCACCTCGCGCAGAGCGGTCGACATCGAGCAGTGCTCGTCGGGCAAGGCGAGCGGCTTCGCGTCCGGGCAACAACCCGCGCGCACCACCGCGAACGCCGGCAGCGCGTACCAGCCGATGCGCGAGAAAATCTTCATCGCCTCCGTGACGGTGCCTTTGGGCGCGGCGGAGACGACCGCGGCGTGGAGCTTTTCGGCGCCCTCACGCGGATCGGTTTCGGGGCAGAGCCACTCGACGTCCGGCGTCTTCACGAACGAGCCCTTCGGCAAGTAGCCGGCCATGCAAGTCGCGAGCTTGCTCCCGAGCCGCACTTCGTTTTCGGCGGTCACGGGTACGTCACCGAGCTCGAGCGCGGAGGACGTCGGCGCCGCAGCCACTTCCTTCTCGGGTACGCGGACGATCTTCACGAGCTTCGGCCGCAGGAAGGTGAGCCCAATGCCGACGACCGCGCCGAGGACGACGGCGCCGATCGCGAACGTGCCGACTTTGCCTTTGGGGGGAGGCGGCACTGACAGGCGGGAGGGCGGCCGGCGTGAGGCCGGGCGCACGCTCGGCGGTAACGGGGGCGGTGCCGTCGGGTGGTGACTCGGCGCGATCGGCTCTTCCCCCGCGTGATCGACGAACCAGCGCGCGAGCTCCCGCCGGAGCGGGCGGAGATCGGTCTGACGCTCGGGGCGGCTCGCCGTGAGCGTGTGAAAGAGCGCGGCGCGGAGCGCGCGATCCGTGACGCCCGCCGTCTCGAGCTCTTCTTCGCTCGCGTAGCCGCTCTCCGGCGGGGGGCTGCCGGTGAGCATCCAGTCGAGCAGCGCCGCGATGGCCCAGGTGTCGTCGGCGATCGTGGGGGTTCCGTCGGGCGCGCGCTCCGGAGTCTTCAACGCCTGGTCGGGGCGCACGCCGAGAGCCAGTTGCGGCAGCTCCCCCTCGGCCGGCTCGACGACGACGGCGTGCGGGCTCACCCACCCGTGCACGCCGCCCGCTTCATGCACGTGCGCGAGCGCGTCCGCGAGGCGCAGCGCGGAACGCACGGCGTCGACCGCCGGCTTCTTGCCGATGGCCTCGAGCCGTTCCGCCAGCGTTTCGCCTTCGACGCTCGCGGCGACGGCGACGAAGCGCTCGCCGAGCGGTTCGAGCGCGATGAGCGGCGCGAGATGCGCGTGGGCGATGCCGAGCAGCGGCATCAATGTCTTCTCGCGTTCGACCGTGATCGGCACGAGCACGACCTTGCGGCCGTTCGTCGTGTCGATGCCGTAGAAGCTCCCTCCGAGCGCTTCTCCGAGCTTCTCCTCCACGCGAAAGCGGCCCGCGAACGTTTCCCCGACGGTCAGGGTCGCGGCTGGCTCGGCGTCTGTGGGGGCGTCCGGCGGCTGACTCACCGGCTGGGAGCGTCGCATTTGCCGTCCGAAAGGTCCATATTGAGGCCGTGCGCGTCCTCGCCGGCACGAGCGGCTTCAGCTACGACGAATGGCACGGTCGTTTCTATCCGGCCGATCTTCCGGCCAACGCGCGGCTCACGCACTATTCGGCACGCCTCCCGAGCGTCGAAATCAACAACACCTTTTATCAGACGCCCAAGGCCGAGCTCCTCGAGCGCTGGCGCGACGCGGTCGGCGCCGATTTTCGCTTTGCGCTCAAGGCGCCGCGACGCATCACGCACATTCAGCGTTTGAAGGGTTCGGAGGAGTCGCTCGGCTATTTTTGGAACGCAGCGCTCGCGCTCGGCGAAAAGCTCGGCCCGGTGCTCTTTCAGCTGCCGCCGTTCGCGAAGAAGGATCTCGGCGTGCTCGCCGAGTTTTTGGCCGCATTGCCCGCGGGCTTGCGCCCCGCGTTCGAGTTCCGAAACCCGTCGTGGTTCGAGGACGACGTTTACGCGCTGCTCTCGTCGCGTGGAGCAGCGCTCTGCGCGGGTGATTCCGACGAAGACGCGCGCTCGCCGCCGCTCGTCGCCACGACCGACTTCGGCTACTTGCGCCTGCGGGCGCCGAGCTACGACGCGGCGGCGTTGCGCACGTGGCGTGAGCGCATCGCGGCGCAGCCTTGGGAGCGCGCGTACGTGTACCTGAAGCACGAGGTGCTCGGCCCCGACTACGCGAGGTTCCTCGCCGCGATCGCCGACGGCGGCACCGAGCCACCGTTCCCGGAAGCGTTGCCCGCTCCCGTCACGGTGCCCTACGCGATGGCGAAAAAGCGCACGAAGAAACTGGAGACCCCCGACGAAGGAGCTCTTCCGAAAGCCCCCGCGCCGAAAAGGTCGGCCGCGAAAAAGCTCCGTGCCGCGCCGAAGAAAGCGGCGCGCGGGCCGTCGAAATAGGACGCGCCCCACGGAGTGAACGGCGTGAAGGCGTGGGTGGTCGCTTGGTCGAGCAGCGTGCTCGGCGCGCTCGTGTACGCGCCGAGCCCCGCGTTCGCCGCTGACGAGGTGACGACGCCCGTCCGCACGGACGTGGCGTGCAACCTGTCGCACTTCGAAGGAAAGCTCGTGAACAGGGTTTGGCCCGAGGCGTGCCGTCCCCACGAGCCGTGCCGCATTGCGCGCGAGCTCACGCTCGAGACGGGCGACGGCAAAGCCGTCTTCGGCGTTGACGGGACGACGGCCGCCGGCGGGCCCGGGCCCCCTTCGCTCGCGTGCAGTGACGGCTTCGTCGTCTTGCGCTACCTCGGGGAGGAGCTGCGCTTCGATTTCCACGGCGGTCACGTCCGTCTGGCACCTGCCGAGCGCGTTCGTATTTCGGGGCTTTGGGCCGGGCCCGAGGCGCGTACGCCGAGCGGGATCGACTCACACGCGTTGCTCGCCCGCACCCTCGACCTGGTACGAAACGGCATAGCCGGTCTCGCGCTTCCGCGGCCGAGCGGCGTCGATGACGAGCTCGTCGAGCTCATGATCCTGGTCTCGGTTCGTGATCAGCTGCGCGCGGGACAGTTCCAGGCCGCGGAGGACGTCCTGACGGCGTTCGACGCTTCGGGCGCCGCGGCGAAGCCGTCGCTGCCTCGCAAAATTGCGACCCGCGTTAGCCTGCTCCGTCACGAGCTCGCAGAGGCGCGGCGTCGCACCCTGCCGTTTTCGCTCGGTCCCCGCCGCTTCGTCGGCGGCGCCGAGCGGCTCTTGCGTACGCCGCTCGACGTAGGCGGCCCGCCGGAGCTCTTCTTTCGCGGCGCCGAGCTCTGCGTCGTCGATGTAGCGCCGGCGCTCGCCGGCTCGTCCGCTGAGCCGGCGTGGCCCGAGGAGACCATGCACTGCTTCGTGCCCGAGGCGACGAGCTCACCCGGAAGCGAGCCGCGCGAGGAGCCGCGGAGCTCGCTGACGAAGCTCGGCCATTTCGACGGCGAGGGGGCCGGGGCCCTACTCGCGGTGCTCGACGGTGATGCCGTGCTCGAGATCGCAGACGGCGAGCTCGCGCTCGTGCGTGGCTCCGCCGTCACGGAGACAATCTCGCCGGCGCGCGCTCGCGAGCTCGTGGCCGGGTCCGCGGGGACGCGCCTCGTCACGCGGACGGCGAGCTATTTTTCGGACTCGCGACACATTGCCCAGGTAGCGGGCGCCAAAGCGAAGACGTGGGACATCTTCGGCAAGCCCCCGGACGGCGTGTCCTGGGTCGGCACGCCGCTCGTCTCGCCCGACGAGCGCTGGGTCGTGGCCCAGAGCGGCGACGGCTCGCACGCCGTGTCGCTCTGGGTCTTTCCGATTCGGTGAGTCGATATGCGGCCGGTGCGCCGCCGCGGCTCACTCGGCGGGCGAGGGCGCCGCGTTCGTGCTGGCTTCGCTCGCCGTGCTCGTGATGCGCATCCCGTAGAAGGAGCGGTGCACGAAGAAGAGCATCAGGAGGCCGAAGATCACGGAGAGCACGGCGCTCGTCGAACGGTCGAGGTCGATCGCGAGCTCGACGGCGAGCAGGCCGAAGAGCGTCGTAAACTTGATGATCGGGTTCATCGCGACGGACGAGGTGTCCTTGAAGGGGTCGCCCACGGTGTCACCGACGACGGCCGCCGCGTGCAGCTCGGTGCCCTTCTCGTGCAGCTCGGTCTCGACGACCTTCTTCGCGTTGTCCCACGCGCCACCCGCGTTCGCGAGGAAGAGCGCCTGGAACAAGCCGAAGAGCGCGAGCGAGATGAGGTAGCCGATGAAGAAGAAGGGCTCGAGACAAGCGAACGAGAGCGTGGCGAAGAACACGGTCAAAAAGATGTTGATCATGCCCTTCTGCGCGTACTGCGTGCAGATCTGGACGACCTTCTTGCTGTCCTCGATCGACGCCTTGGTCGCGCCCTCGAGCTTCATGTTGCGCTTGATGAACTCGACCGCGCGGTAGGCGCCCGCGACGACCGCTTGCGTGCTCGCGCCCGTAAACCAGAAGATCACGGCGCCGCCGCCCAAGAGGCCGAGCAGAAACGGCGGGTAGAGAATCGAGAGCTTGTCGATGTTCTTCGACAGACCGTCGGTGAGCAGCACGATGATCGAGAAGATCATGGTCGTGGCGCCCACGACGGCGGTGCCGATGAGCACCGGCTTGGCAGTCGCCTTGAACGTATTTCCGGCGCCGTCGTTCTCCTCGAGCAACGCTTTCGCCTTGTCGAAGTCGACCTTGAAGCCGTGCTTCTTCTCGATCTCTTCTTTGACGCCCTCGATCTCGGTGATGAGCGAGAGCTCGAAGACGCTCTGCGCGTTGTCCGTCACCGGCCCGTAGGAATCGACGGCGATCGTGACGGGGCCCATGCCGAGGAAGCCGAACGCCACGAGGCCGAAGGCGAACACCGGCTCGGCGATCATCAGGGCATGCAGGCCCATGCCGCTCACGTAATAGGAGATGCCCATGAGTGCCATGAGCACCATGCCCATCCAGAACGAGCTGTAGTTGCCCGCGGTGAGACCGGAGAGCACGTTGAGCGAAGCGCCGCCCTCGCGCGAGGCGGTGACGACCTCGGCCACGTGCCCGGAGCTCGTCGAGGTGAACACCTTGATGAGCTCGGGGATGATGGCGCCGGCGAGCGTGCCGCACGAGATGATGAGCGACAGCTTCCACCAGAGCGTGCCGTCGCCGAGTTCTGGGATGAGGAGGTAGGACACGATGAACGTCGCCGAGAGCGAGACGATCGACGTGAGCCAGACGAGCCAGGTGAGCGGCACCTCGAAGTTCACCTTCGTGGCGCGTTCGATGGCGCTCTTCTGAATCGCCTCGTTCACGTAGTAGGAGAGCACGCTCGCGATGACCATCACGACGCGCATCGCGAAGATCCAGACGAGGAGCTGTACCTGGACCGTCTTGTCGTGGACGGCGAGCAGGATGAACGAGATGAGCGCGACGCCCGTCACGCCGTAGGTCTCGAAGCCGTCGGCGCTCGGGCCGACCGAGTCGCCGGCGTTGTCGCCCGTGCAGTCGGCGATGACGCCGGGGTTACGCGCGTCGTCCTCCTTGACCTTGAAGACGATCTTCATCAGGTCGGAGCCGATGTCGGCGATCTTGGTGAAAATGCCGCCGGCGATGCGCAGCGCCGAGGCGCCGAGCGACTCACCGATCGCGAAGCCGATGAAGCACGAACCCGCGTAATCCCCCGGAACGAACAAGAGGATGCCGAGCATCAAGAGCAACTCGACGCTGATCAGCAGCATGCCGATGCTCATGCCGGAGCGGAGGGGGATGGCGTACACGCCGTAGGGCTTGCCGCTGAGGCTCGCGAACGCCGTGCGCGAGTTCGCGTACGTGTTGATGCGGATGCCGAACCAGGCGACGCCGTAGCTGCCCAGGATGCCGACGACGCTGAAGAACAGGATGATGAGCACGCGGCCGGCGCTCATCTGCTGCAGTAAGCCGAAGTAAATCGCGATGATGCCGCCGACCAGCACCTCGAGCATCATGATGAAGCGGCCCTGCTGGAACAGGTACGTCTTGCAAGTCTCCCAGATGATTTGGGAAACCTCGGCCATCGACGAGTGCGTCGGCAGGTTCTTCACCTGATTCAGCGTGTAGAGGCCGAAGGCGATGCCGAGCGCCGCGACAATCAGGCCGAGCATGAGCAGGTTTCGCCCGCTCATCCCGAGCACGGTGACGGAACCGAGGTCGGGGAGCACCAGGCTCGCTTCACCGCTCTTGGGCTCGGCGAGCGCCAAGGTGGGGAAACAGACGACCAGCAGGGCGGCGAGGACAGACGGGAGGTACGGACCGATACGTCGCAAGGCGTTGGCTCCAGGTGGGGGCGGGCCGGCGTCAGCCGAACCCGAACGGATCCACTCGATTGGCGCGCCCTATTACCGCACCCGGAGCGCTGTCGCTACCGCGGAAGGCAGCGGCGCCAGAAACGAGAAGCTTACCCCCCGTAAACCGCCGAAATCAATCACCTTCCGAGGCCAGGCGGCGGACCCTTCTCTCGCTCCACCTCGTCCTGCAACACGCTCATGACGATGACGGCGCCGATCAGCGGCAAGAGCCAAATCAGCTGGCTCTGCGCGACCTTCTGCGAGCGGTCGAAGAGCTTCGAGCGCCACACACGTAGGGTGGTGCGCGCCTGGAATCCCAGGACGACGACGACGATGAGGAGCCCGATCCATTCCGCACGCTGCACAGTCCGCAGAACTTACGTCGCAGCCCATTCCCGCGCAAGGCCCCCACGCCCCGCGCCCTTCGCGCTTTAAGGGCAGGTTATCCGACGAGGCCGGCGCCGGCCTAGAGCTCGATTTGCGCGCCGATTTCCATCACGCGGTCGGAGGGGATGTTGAAGAACTTGTTCGCCGGCTGGGCGTTGCGAGTGAGCGCGGAGAAGACGCGGATGCGCCAGCGGGCCATGCCCGGATGCTCGCTCGAAATCAGGTTTTCGCGGCCGAGGAAGAACGTCGTGTGCTCGACGCTCGAGACGAGGCCCGCCCGTTCGAGCAGTGCGGGCGCGTCCGGCTGTTCCATGAAGCCGTAACGGCCGGTGATACGGGCGAAGCCGTGGTCGAGGTGCTCCACCTCGAAGCGATCCGCCTCCGCGACGCGCGCGGTCTCCGTCGTGCGCACCGTGAGGAGGACGATGTGCTGGTGGAGCACGCGGTTGTGCATGAAATTCCGGAGCAGCGCCGGCGGCGTGCCGTCCCGCGCCGCGGTCATGAACACGGCCGTGCCCGGGACGCGCGCCGGAATTTCTACGCGCAAGAGATCGAAAAAGTCGGTGAGCGGGAGCAGATCTTCCTGAAACCTGCGCGAGAGGATTTCGCGCCCGCGACGCCACGTCGTCATCAGCACGAAGAGCCCGACGCCGATCGCGATCGGCACGAAGCCGCCGTCGAGGAACTTCGAGAGGTTCGCGATCAAGAACACCGTTTCCGGCATGAGTAAGAGCGCCGTCAGCCCGATCACGCGCCCGAGTCCCCAGCCCCAGCCGCGCCGCGCGTACATCCCCGCGAGGATGGTCGTGATCACCATCGTCAGAGTGACGGCGATGCCGTACGCCGCGGCCAGTGCGTCCGAGTTCTTGAAGCTCAAAACCAGGCTCACGGTCGCGAGCATCAAGAGCCAATTCATCGAGGGCACGTAAATTTGCCCCTGCTCGTGCGCGCTCGTGTGCTTCACCTCGATGCGCGGCAAAAAGCCGAGCATGGTCGCCTGGCGCGTGAGCGAGAACACGCCCGTGATCAGCGCTTGTGACGCGATCACCGTCGCGGCGGTCGACAGCGCCACGAGCGGGTAGAGCGCCCAGCTCGGGGCCATGCGAAAGAAGGGGTTTTCGACCGCGTCCGGCTCACTCAGCAGCAGCGCACCTTGGCCGAAGTAGTTCAGGAGTAGGGCCGGAAACACGACCGCGAACCAGCCGAGCTGAATCGGTCGCCGCCCGAAGTGTCCGAGGTCGGCGTAGAGCGCCTCACCGCCGGTGACGACGAGGAAGACGGCGCCGAGCACCGTGATGCCGATTGCGCCCTGCGAAATCAGGAATTTCACGGCGTAGGTCGGGCTCAACGCGGCGAGCACGCTGAGGTTCGACATCAGCCGGTAAGCGCCGAGCACGGCGAGCGACGCGAACCAAACGACCGTGATGGGGCCGAACACCGCGCCGACGCTCGCCGTTCCCCGCTTCTGGATCCAGAAGAGCGCGATCAGGATCACGAGCGTGATCGGGATCACGAACGGCTGCAGGTGGGGCGCCGCCACTTCGAGCCCCTCTACGGCGCTGAGCACCGAGATGGCGGGGGTGATCGCTCCGTCGCCGTAAAGGAGCGCCGCCCCGAACACGCCGCACGCCACGATGAACGGCCGGAGTCGCGAGCCCTTCACCGCCGATGACGCGAGCGCCATGAGCGAGAGGATCCCGCCTTCGCCCTTGTTGTCGGCGCGGAGCACGTAAAACACGTACTTGACCGCGACAATCAGCGTGAGGGACCAGAAAATCAGCGAAAGGATGCCGAGCACGCTCTCACGGCCGATGGCGAGGCCATGGCCCTGAAAGCAGACGCGCATCGAGTAGAGAGGGCTCGTGCCGATGTCGCCGAACACGACGCCGAGGGCGGCCACGGCGAGCTTCGCGACGTAGCGCGCGCTTTGGGGACCCTCGGGCTTGGCGTGACCGGTGGCGCTCGACGCGGCGATCATCGACTCGGGGTGGCGAAGACCGGGCGGGCCGAGCGACGCTTGTGGGCGTACCGTCTCGCTTTCGGGGGTACCGGTCTTTGCGCGGGTCGCACCGGCCGTGCTCGCGGCCGCTGGGTCCGACATGGTCGGCTTCGTACTCCGGGGCTCGTGCCGTGTCACTCGCTCACGACCGTCGCGAGGGCGTTTTACGCGGATCCATGAGGGATCCTTTTATCTCACTCGCGCATCCAGAACACGGTGAAGGCGTCGCCTCCCTCGTCGGCGTCGGCCGCACGGCTGTGATTCACGTAGCCCGAAGCGCCGAGGTGCTCGCGGACGGCGCTCTTCATGGCTCCCGTGCCGTGACCGTGCAGGACGAAACCGACCGGCTCGCCTTCGCCCATCATGACGTCGAGGAAGGCGTCGAGACGCGCGAGCGCCTCGTCCACGCGCGTTCCACGCAGATCCAGGGTGTTCGTGGGCGTGCGGACGGCCGCCGGAAGCGTGGTGGAGCGCTCCCGTGCGCGCGGCGCAGGCTTCGGCGCGCTCGGCCGGGGTTGGCCCTTGGCCGGCTCGATTTCCGCGAGCGGGAGCGTCAGGCGCACGGCGCCCGCACGCAGGCGCACGACGCCGCGCTCGGGCGGCGCTTCGACGAGCGCGAGCGTCCCGGTCTTTTTTACACGCACGTGCATGCCAGCGGCGAGCGAAACGGGAGCGGGCGCCGCCGCCGGCGTGCCGCGCCGGTGTTCTTCTCGGGCTTCGTGTTGCTCGAGCGTGCCGCCGAGGGCGACGTGCGCTGCGGCGCGGCTCACGGCGCGTTCGGCCTCGCGCAGCGCGGAAGGTTCGAGGCCGGCGCTCCGCAGCCGCTGCCGCGCTTCACGCACGTCGGCGCGCGCCGCGCGTACGACGGCGAGGAGCTCGCGCGCTTCGCGGCCGAGCTCCGTGTTCGCTTGCGAGAGCGCGCGTTCGCGCTCCCGTTCGATGTCCGTGCGCGCGGCCTGGGCGAGCGCGAGCTCACCGCGGAGCTCGGCACGTTCGCGTTCGAGCACGAGCCGCTCCTGCTCGAGACGCTTGACGGCTTCCTCGCGTTCCTTCGCGCGGTCCGGCAAGAGCTCGTGGGCGCGCGCGAGCACGGCCGCCGCGAGCCCGAAACGCGCGGCGACGGCGAGCGCGCTCGACGGTCCCGGCACGCCGAGCGTCAAGCGAAACGTCGGTTCCATGCGTTCGAAGTCGAAGGCGACGCTCGCGTTCTCGAGCCGTCCCGGCGTCGCGGCGAGCTCCTTCAGGCGCTCGTAGTGCGTCGTCACGGCCGCGGCGGCGCCCTGCTTCGTGATCGCTTCGAGCACGGCCGCGGCGAGCGCGGCGCCCTCTTCCGGATCGGTGCCGGACGCGACCTCGTCGAGCAAGACGAGCGTGCCGGGCCCCGCGCTCTTCACGATGGCGGCGAGGCGCGTCACGTGCGCGCTGAACGTCGAGAGCGAGCGCTCGAGGGACTGCTCGTCCCCGACGTCGGCGAGCACTTGCGTGAACCAGCCGATGCGCGAGCTCGCGTCGCAGGGGATCGGAATGCCCGAGCGCGCCATCCACGCCGCGAGCCCGAGGCACTTGAGCGCGACGGTTTTTCCGCCGGCGTTCGGCCCGGAGATCACGAGCGCGCGGCCGCCGTGCACGCGTACGTCGTTGGCCACCACGTGGCTGCCGCTCGCGACGAGCAGCGGGTGGCGCACCTCTTTGAGATCGATTGCGTCGCCCTCGCTCGGTTCGATCACCTCGGCGCGCGCGGCACGCGCGTAGAGCGCCAGCGCCGCGAGGCGGTCGGCTTCGAGCGCGGCTTCGAGCGCGCCCGCGATCGCGGCCTCTTCGCGCGCCACGGCTTGCGTGAGCTCGGCGAGCACGCGCTCCTCCTCGCGCTCGACCGCGGCGAGCCGCAGCTTGAGGCGGTTGCCGTGCTCGGTCGCCTCGCGGGGCTCGACGAAGAGCGTGCCGCCCGACGCGGACGAGCCGAGCACGATGCCCTCCACGCGCAAGTGCGCGTCCGAGCGCACGGGCAGCACGTAGCGTCCGTCGCGCTCGGTGTAATAGCGACCTTGTAAGACCTCGGCGTGCGTCTTCAGGCAGCCCTCGAGCCGCTCTTTGAGCGCGTCGCGCGCTTCGCGGACGCGGGCGCGCGCTTCGCGAAGCGCGGGCGACGCGGCGTCGCTCACGTTGCCGTCCGGCTCGAGAGAGAGCTCGAGCGCCGCGCCGAGCGTGTCGAGTCGCGCCTCGCTCGCGACGGCCGCGGCGAGGGCGGGGAAGCGTTCACTGCGCTCGAGCGCGAAGACGCGCACGGCGCGCGCGACCTCGAGCACGCGAGCGATACCGACGAGGTCCGTGCCCGCGAGCGTGCCGCCCTTGAGAGCGCGCGCGAGCGCCTCGCTCACGTCGGGGAAGTCGCGGAGCGGCAGCGCCTCACCGAGCGCGTCGAGCGCGACGGCGTCGCGGGTGCGGGCTGCGAGCGCCCGGGCGGCTTCGAGGGTCGGAGCGGGCTCGGTCGCGCGCAGGCGCTCGCCCGCCGCGCGGCTCGCCGTGCGCGCGGCGAGGCGCTCGAGCAACAGCGGCCATTCGAGGGCACGGAGCGTGACGGGGTCCATCCGGAGCGGGCGGCCCTCTAGCATTTTTGCGGGCCCGTGCCGGGCGCCGCACGGATCGGCCGCACGGCGCTGGCAGCATTTGCCGTGCGGCGCGTGGAGGTGAACCCCGAGGCTCGGGCTTCGTCGCGCGAGCTTGCGTTTTACTACGCACGTAGTAGATAGCGGGCATGGTCGCGACGGCGGAGCTCGGCCCGCTCGAAATGCGGGTTCTCGGCGTGGTGGAGCGCCGCGGTTCGGCGGCCGTCGGTGACGTGCAGGGGGAGCTTCTGCGCGAGGGGGAAGAGCTCGCGTACACGACGGTGATGACCGTGCTGTCGCGCCTGCACGAAAAGGGCGCGATCCGGCGCCGGCGCGAGGGCCGGCGTTTCGTCTACTCCGCCGCGCGCGGTTCGGACGTCTTGAAGGCGCGGCTCGTGAAGCGCATTCGCTCGGCGCTCTTTCGCGGCGAAGGCTCGAAGCCGCTCACCGCGCTGCTCGACGCGAGCGAGCTCAGCCGCGAGGAGCTCAGGGAGCTGCGGAGATGGGTCGACGGCAAGCTCAAGGATCGCGGCTCATGAGCGCTACGGAACGGGACCGGCGCGCGGGGCTCGACGGGGGCGGGCCATGAGCGTTTTCGGCGCCGTGCTCACGAATTTGCTGTTCAATACGCTCCCCGCGTTCTGGGTCGCGCTCGCGTTGAGCCTGTTGGTTTTTCGCGTGTTGCGCTTGGAACGGAGCGCGCTCGGCCTCGCTGTGCTGCTCTTGCCGTTTCTCAAGGTCGCGCTCGAGACGGCGCGTGGCGTGCCGGCGGCTTCGTTCCTGTGGCTGTCGGAGCGCGGCGTGCGGCAATCGCTCGGTGAGTTCCGTGTCGGTGTCGGAGCGACGCCGGCGGCCGGCCCACGCTTGATCGCGGAGCTCTGGGCGCGGCACGCCGGCGGCCGCGCGCCGCAAAGTGCCGGTGATTTGTGTTCGCGCTTTCTGCGCGCGAAGCTCGGCGAGCACGCGGCGCCCGCCCTCGCGTTCGCGGTGCTCGCGGTGTCGCTCGGCGGGCTCGCCCTGCTGGTGCGGCGGCGCGTGCGCGCGGCGAGTGAAGTGCGGCATCTCGCCGCGCGAGCGACGCTGCTCGAGCACAGGCGCGTGGGCGGGCGCTCGGTGCGCGTGCTCGAAAGCGCCGAATATCGCGGCGCCCCGTTCGCGGCGGGCGTGCGCGCGCCGTTCATCGTGTTGCCGCTCGGCTTGCGCGCGAGGCTCGGCGACGTGGAGCTCGAGGGCGTCCTTTTGCACGAGCTCGCGCACGTGGCTCGCTTCGATCTCGTGCTCCTGGTCGCGCTCGAGGTGTTCGCGGCGCTCTTCTGGTTCGTGCCGAGCGTCGCCTTCGCCAGGCGGCGCGTCGCGGCGTTGCTCGAGCGACGCGCCGACGACGCGGCGCTCGCGGCCGGCGTTCGGTCCGAGGCGCTGGCCTCCGCGCTCCTCCTGACGGCCGAGCTCGCGCAGGCGCCCTCGCCAGCGGCGCATCCGAGCGTGATCGGCCTCCGTTCGGAGCTCTCCGAGCGCGTGCACCGGTTGCTCGCGGCGGCTCCGCCCGAGCGGAGGTTCGGCGGCTCGCGCGCGCGCGCCGTCGTTGCGCTGCTGCGCGCCGCCGTCGTCGTTTGGTGCTCGTTCGGAATCCTCGCGGCCGTCGCGTTCGGCAATCACGCGGGATGAGCGGCTCGTGAATTCAGGCTGTATTCGCTCTGACTCGAATTACGACGGAGGTAGTAGATTGGAACGTGTCGTCATGCATCGATCGCTGCGCTTTGCTCGAACGTTGGCCCTGTGCGGAGTCTCGGTTGTGGCCGCGGCTTGTGCCTCGAGTCCGCCGCCGTTCACCGTGCGGGCAGCCGAGTTCGGGAAGGTACGGGTTCCCGCGGGGCGCCCGGTCGTGGTCGCGCTCAAGGCGGGCGAGCGCATCCCCGTCGTTCTCGACGTGAACGGCGAGGTCGTCGAGCTCGCTCCGAATCCGAGCCGTCTCTGGTTGGTCGCGAAGCGCGACTTTTTCGTGCGCTTCGACGGCGCGCGCGTGCGGACGAGCCTCGACGGCATTCACTTCGACCGCCGCCCGGAAAAGCCCGGGAGCTTCCGTCTAGGTCTCGGCTCCGATCCCGCGGGCGGTCCGCGCGTCGACGTCGCGATCACGACGCCCGTGCACGCGCGCTAGGTCGGGGCCGCGGGAGGCACCGGCGCGCTCGCGGCGCGTGTCAGCCCGTCGCGGCGATCGGCCGGGAAATTGCCGGTCGACTCCACACGGGCTCGGCGTCGCCCACACGGACGGAGAGCGCGAGATTGGAAGCGAGCGTCACCGGTTCGAGCGCCGCGGCGAGCAGCGCAAGCTCGTGCGTCGCCCGCCGGCCGTGCGCTTCGCTCACGCTGAGCGTCAGCTGACAGCCGCGGCTGCCCTTCAAGTGACCGAGGAGTCCGCGCGCGAGCACGGAGCGCGCGGCCGACGATTCCGGATCGGTACGACCGTTCGCGACGAGCACGACCTCGTCGAGTTGCCAGCCGGCGTGACTGAGCCGCGTGATCCTGCTCGCGACCTGCGCGACGAGATCGGTCGGCAGCCCTTCGTAATGCTGCGCGACCACGGCGACGTCGCCCGAATGCGCGGGGTGCAACCAGCGTGGCCAGCTGGCACCGAACTCGATCACGACCAACGTTGCCGGGCGACTTCGCATGAGGATCCTCCGGGTTTAAAACCCGTAGGCCTTCCGCGCGAGCCGGGCCAACAAAGCCGGCGAGCGCTTCGATAACTATTCAGGCGTCCGGGCCAGGGTTTCGAGGAGCGCCTCGGCGCGTTCTCCGGCCGTGCCGAGCTCGGTGTGGCCCGCTCCTTCGGCGTAGCTCGCGACGGCGCGCAGGCCGGCGCGTTCGAGCACCGCTGCGCTCGCCGCCGCTCGTCGCGCGCACGGCTCGGTGCCGCAGACGATGAAGACGCTTTGCCCGCCCGTGGCGTGAAAGCGCACGGCGCGCTTCTGCGTCCAATCGCCGCTGCCACCTTCGATGAGCAAGAGGTGAGGGAAGAGCGCGCCGTGATCGACCACCATGAGTGCGCCCATCGTCGCGCCCTGCGAGTAGCCGAGGTACACGCCGTTCGTGACGGCGATGCGCGAGCCGTACGTCGCGCGCGCCGCGGCGACGACGGCCGTCACCTCGCGCTCGAGCGTCGGGTGATCGGGATAAAAGTAGCTGCCGGCTTCGCCGCGACGGAGCGCCGTGCCACGCGGGCACGCCAAGAACCAGCGCCCGTGCGCGACGTGCGCCCAGCGCTCGCACTCCCATTGGGGATCGCCGCCGGCGCCGTGCGTCGCGACGAGCAGCGGCACGGCGCGCTCACCTGGTGGGATGACGACTACGGCCGTTTCAAAGCCGGAAACGGCGAGCTCGCGCAGGCCGCCCGGCGCCGCGCCGCCGCGCTCCGGCTCGTGTTGCGTCGAGCGCGGCGCGTCCATGCCGGCGCTCCGGCTCGCTTCCGTGCTCGGCTCTGCGCTCGCGCTCGCACTCGCACTCGCGGAAGCTTCGTTCGGCGTCCGAACGACGGCTTGCTTCGCGTCCGCACCCACGCGCGAGCATGCGACAAGGAACAGCAGCAGCGCAGAAGCATGGGGCGATACTCCTCGCTCCCTTCTCCGCGAAGCTCCCTTAAACGAAGGTGCGTCCGCTGAGCGCAGAACTTCGGCATCTCGGTACACTCTCATCGAAACCGAATTTGTTTTTTGCATGCGCCGTGCTCGAGGGCGCGTGCATCTCGGTCGTGAGGGGGCTAGCGTCCCGGCGCGCTCCGTCGCGGAGGACACCATGGACCACAGCTATGGCACCACCGAGATCCCTTCACCCGAACCGAGTGACGTAAATCACATGCTCGAGATTGATGAAGCGGATATCCGTCTGCTGCTTCCTTACGACGGCGAGGGCGACGGCCGGACGCTCGTCGGGCTCGGCCCGCTGTCGCGTCAAGCCGCGGCTGAAAAGCCGGAATTGGCTCCAGCGTCGCTCGAGCCGTCCGCTCTCTCTCTCAAGCCCTCGACGCCGCCGCCCGGTGCGTGGAGCAGCGGGGATGAAACGCTGCCCGGCCTTCGTCGGAAGAAGCTCGGTCTCTGGAGTGTAGCGACACCGCTCCTACTCGTCGTGGCGGGCGTCGCCGTCGTTTTCATGCGCGCGTTCGGCGGCACGCCGGCAGGGCACGCGACGCCGCTGCACGTCACCGCGCCGCCGGTCGAGCGCGCCGAAGCTTCACTCGCGGTGGACCTCAAGGGCGCGGACGTGCGCGTCTTCCTCGACGGTCAGGATCGCGGGCGGCCGCCTTTGCTGCTGAGCGGGCTTGCGCCCGGCTCACACGTACTTTCGATTCTCGGTTCGTCCTATGCGCCGTTCGAGCAGCCGGTGACGCTCGTGGACGAGCACGTGAGCACCATCACGCCGAAGCTCGAGCTCTTGCACGGCTCGATCAATCTGACGACCGGCGCGGACGCAGACGGCGCACGCGTCGAAGTCATCGGCGGCGGTGAGCGTCGTGAGCTCACGACCCTGCCGTTGAAGCTCGAGGCCGCACCCGGCCAATACGAGATCCACGCCAAAAAGGCTGGTTTCCCTCCGTTCGAAACGAGCGTGACGCTGTCTGCGGCCTCGCCCGAGGTGGCCGTCGTCGTCGAGTTCGACAAGGCGGCACGGGGAGCCGCGGGCCACCCTGCGCCCGCGAGCACCGACGCCGCGAGCACCGACGCCGCGAGCACCGACGCCGCGAGCACCGACGCCGCGTCGGCGTCGAACAGTGCGCCCACCACCGCTTCCGCGACTTCCGGCACGGGCTCGCTGAACATCACCTCGAGCCCGCCTTCGAGCGTCATCCTCGACGGCCGTCCGCTCGGCAAAGCGCCACGCATCGTCGACGTACAGGCCGGCGCCCACACGGTCGTCTTCATTCACCCGAAGTACGGCCGCCAATCGGTCACGGTCAACGCGCTCGCCGGCCGCACGACGAGCGCGTCCGCCGACTTCTGAAGCTCGGCGCGGTCACCGCCGCGCAGCGCTCACTTCGCCTTACGCTTCTTCGGCTCCGCGGCGGCGGGCGCTTCCTCTTCGTCCGGCTTCGCCTTCTTCGGCGGCTTGAGCACGCTCGGCGGCGGCGTCGGCGCCGTCGCGAGGGTGCGCTTGAGCGCGTCGAACAAGTCGATGATTTGAGCCTTGGGCGCTTCGGGTGCGACGGTGATCTCTTGACCTGCCGCCTTTTGCTCGACCGCGGCGAGCACCTTGTCGCTGAAGGTGTCGTGGTACTTCGCCGCTTCGAAGGCGTCGCTCGTGAGCTGCTCGATGAGCTTCTCCGCGAGCTCGCGCTCCTTGTCGCTGATCGTCACCTTCGCGGTCGGATCGACCTCGGCGAAGGAGCGCACCTCGTTCGAATAGTAGAGCTGGTGGAGGATGAGGCCGTCCTCGTACGGTCGCACGAGCACGAGCTGCTCCTTGCCGCGCGCGCCCCAGCGCCCCACGGCGACCACCTTCTTGTGCGTCATCGCTTCGGAGAGGAGCCGGTACGCCTTGTCGCCGCCCTTGTCACCGCCCAAGTAGTAGCTCTTCTCGACGTACACGAAGTCGACGCTCGCGAGCGGGACGAACTCCGTGATCTCGATCGCGTTCGAGCGCTCCGACTCGAACGCCTTGAGCTCCTCCTCCGTGAAGAGCACGTACTGCCCCTTGGCGTGCTCGTACCCTTTCACCATGTCCTTCCGGTCGACGACCTCGTTGTTGTCGGTCGGACAGATGTATTGCTGCTTCACCCGCCCCCCGCACTTCTTGTGCAGCATGTTGAAGCTCACCTGCTCGCTCGAGGCGGCGGTGTAGAGCTTCACGGGGATGGAGACCAGGCCGAAGCTGACGGTTCCGGAGGCGATGGCGCGGGCAGGCATGGGAGTTCCTTCGGGCTCGAGGCAGGGTTCGTCGAGGCCGGCCGCGCGAGCCTAACAAGGGCGCGCGCCGACCCCCCAAAGTTCGGCTGCGGATCTACGTTGGAAACTGAACACAAGACCAGCCCGAGCCGGCGCGAGGCCGGTCAGTCAACGTCCGGGCCGTGTTCAGTAGAAGATGGCGCCCGTGCTCGTATCGCAGTCGGTCGTGGGGGTCCCCGTCGGGACCGAAATCGGATTCGTGAACTCCGAAGCCAGCTGCCCCACCTGATCCGCCGTGAGATGAAGGAAGCCCGCCTTCGTCGCGGGCCAGATCTCGATGGCGCGCGCGCCGAGGGCGACGCCCTGGGCGATGGTCGCCGTCCACTGACATTGGTCCGGAATCGGCGCTTGCGTCTGGAAATTGATGGGACCGCCGAGCGCCTGCATGTGGTCGTAGACGGCTTGCAGGTTCGGATCCACCGGCCAGGAGAGCGCGTGGTTGTCGAGCACGCAACGGGAGCCGAGCGCGGAGCGGCAGTGGTCCATCACCGCGATCGTGAAGTCGGAGTCGAGCCCGCCGCCGACCTTATTGAAGGGATTGAACGTGTAGTCGACGAGGGTGTGCTTCCAGGCGGAATAGTCCTCGACCGCGCCCATCAAGCACGCCTGCTCGGCGTCGTCCGTGTAGCCGTAATCGTTCACGAGGGTGTCCCGGTCGTCTTGATCGGAGGTCACGACGAACGGTTCGTCCGTCTGCGCGGCGCATGAGGTCACGGCGACCTGCCGGATGAGCGGCTCGTCGTCGTAGCGCGCGGCGAGCGCGACCTGGAACGCGCGCCAGGCCGTGATGTACTCGGAGTCCCAAAACAGCGGCACGCTGAGGGGACAGGGCGTGGCGGGCAGCGTGGAACAACCGGCCGGGTTGCGTGTGATCGGGACGGGGCCGCCATGGATCGCCTTCGCCCAGTCGGGCGCGGTGGAACCGGCGTACACGCGGAGCTTCACGCCGAGCGGCGCCGTCGGGTGAGCGTCGTTGTACGAGCGCACGTCGTCGAGAGCGTCGTCGATCGACGAGTAGTCGAGAGCGCCCGTTTCGGTGGGCTGGATCTGGTTCCACGCGGCGTTGATCACGACGCCGCCGAACTCACCCGCGAACGGCGTGAGATCGTCGATGACGAACGAGGGCACGCCGGAGTCCGTGTTGTGCCAGCTGATGATCTGCATGTCGATCAAGCCGTCGAGCGGCTGCTTCACGCGGTCGCCCGCGGCGCCGCCTTCGCCGCCCGCGCCGCTCGTCTCGTTGCCGCTCCCCGCGCCGCTCGCGCCGTCTAGCAGGCCACCTTCGCCCGCGCCGCCTTCGCCGGCGCCGCCGAGCGCCGTCGATCCACCGAGCCCGGTCGCGCCGCCGCGACCGCCCGTTCCGCCGCTATTCGTCGTGCCGCCGGTCCCACCTGAGGTCGTCGTGCCGCCGGTCCCACCTGAAGTCGTCGTGCCGCCGCTATTCGTCGTGCCGCCGCCGCCTCCGGAGCTCTTCGTGCCCCCCGCGCCCGAAGTGCCGCCTGCGCCAGCCTTGCCGCCCGAGCTTTTCGTCCCGCTCGCCCCCGCAGCTCCGGCGCGCTCTGCTTTCCCCGCGGCTCCGCCGCTGCTGCTCGTCGAGTCATCGTCGCTGCCACACGCCACGGCGGCCCCGCCCATCAACACACCCAACGTCAAAACGGTTCGAAGGCGCATGCCGGCACGCGTAGAACCGCGGCCCGCAGGGCGCAATCACTGCGATAAGCTAGCGGGTCTGCTCGAATTTTTCGATGAGAGCCTCGTTTCGAGCTCCCTCATCCGACTGGCATCTTCAATTGCTGGTCGTCGTCACGTTCGCGACGGGGAAGTCGATGCTGCCGTTGCCGCCGCCCACTTCCACGTTGATGTGAACCATGGTGAGGTTCCCGAGACTCCAGCCCTGCTTCTCCCAAGCGGCGAAGTGGTCGCTCACGGTGACGACGCCGCATTGACGGGCAGTCTTGCGGGTGCTGTGGATCTGCGTCCAGCTACCCGTATGCCCGGACTCGCAGGCGTTGGCGCCACCGGTTCCGGTCGTCATCTGGCTCGACAGAGCGTACGTCCCGCCGTCGATCGTTACCGTGGTGCCGCCGCCCCCGCCCAAGCCGTTGAAGGAGTCTTCGTTGATGTACCATTCGACACAGGGGCTCTGGGTCCAGCCGTAGATGCCAATGGACGAGAAGCCGCCGCCACTTCCGCTCTTCTTTTCGACGAACTCCGCGGTGATCGTGCCGTAGGCGGTGTAAGCCTTGGCAGGCCGGAAATCCAGGCCAAGATGCGCAAGGAAGTCGGAGCTGTTGTTCCAGCTCGTGCTGAATGCGTGCGCGTCGGAAAAGACGGTGATGCTTCCGCCACTGCCGTTCGTCCAAATGCCGTAGCCGAGTCCGTCTGCAGTGCCGTTGACGTTGGAGCCGGTGTGCACCGTTCCGCCCGTCGGCATCGGCGTCGAGCAGTCGACGCTGGGTGCTCCCGCACTCCCGACCGCACCGCCAGCCGCGCCGGCGCTGCCTGCCGTGCCGGCGCCCGAGCCTGCCGTGCCGCGTCCTCCACTCCCGCCCGACCTGCCGGCGCCGCCCATTGCGCCACCGCTGCCTGATCGGCCGCCGAGGGAACCCCCGACACCCGCGCCGCCGCCTTGCCCGCCGGAGGTCGTCCCGCCGCCCGCTCCGAGGTGACCGCCGGCAGAGCTAGTCGTGCCGGCGCCGCCCAGCACCGTCCCGCCAGTCCCGCCGCCCGCCGCAGCCGTCGCGCCGCCGCTCCCGCTGCCCGTCGTGCCACCTTTTCCAGCTACGGCAACAGTACCAGCTGCCCCGCCGGTGCCCAGGGCACCTCCGCTTCCTGGCTCGACGCCATCATCGAGGCCCAGCGGACTCGCTGGAGTCGAGCACCCCGCACCGAGAAGAACGAGCCCTAACGCGGGAACCGAACCTAAGCGTAGCTTCATGGTGAACTCTCTTGGGTGAGGGCGCTTGCCCAGCTATGCGGCCGGGACGGATTTGGATGCGACCGCCTCGAAGACGGACTCGACCTTGTGAGAGCAGTGCGGGATTGACAGGTTTCCCGTCGAATTACGTGGAAGCGCAAAAAGTACTGTGTGGCGAGACTGGGCCGCCGCTCCCGCCCACCACGAGTGCTAACAAGCCGGTATCTCGCCCCGCAAATCGTCCACGCGCGCTCCGAGCGCGCCCCCGCCGGCGGACCTCGCCGACGCGCTCGACGAGTATCGCAAAAAGCGCGACCCGCTGAAGACGAACGAGCCGTTCGCCGCCGAGCGCAAGGCGCTCGTGCGCGAGACGCGCCAGGGGCGTTTCGTCTGCCACCTGCACCACGCGACGCGCGTCCATTACGATCTCCGCCTCCAGATCGGCGGCACCTTGAAGAGCTTCGCGGTCCCGAAGGGTCCGTCGCTCGATCCCGCGGTGAAGCACCTCGCGATGCTCACCGAGGATCACCCGCTCGAGTACCTCGACTTCGAGGCCGTCATCCCCGAGGGCAACTACGGCGCCGGCCCCATGATCGCGTGGGATCGCGGGCGCATCAGCTACCTCGAGACGACCGCGGAAGAGGGCCTCGTCAAAGGTAAGCTCGATTTCATCCTCACCGGCTTCAAGTTGAACGGCCGCTTCGCGCTGATCGAAACGGGGAGTCGCCAGGGCAAGGGCAGTAAAGAAGACGGCCGCCAGTGGCTCCTCGTCAAAAAGCAGGACGCCCACGCGGCCAAGCGCGACGTCATCGTCGAAGAGCCGCGCAGCATTTTGGGCGGCCTCACCATCGACGAGCTCGAACGCCGCGAGGAGCTCTCGGCCGCGCTCACCGAGGCCGCCGCGGACGCGGGCGCCGAACAGGCCGACGTCCAGGTCGAGACGATGACGCCGATGCTCTGCGCCACGGAAGGCGGTCGTCTCGACGATGCGGAGCGGCTTTACGAGCTCAAGCTCGACGGTGTCCGCATCGTCGCCGACAAGCATCGCGACGCTGTCGCGCTGCGCTATCGCAACGGCCGCTCCGGCACGGCCGCGTACCCCGAAATCGCGCGCGCCGTCGCCGCGCTCGCGCCCGATCGCGTCGTGCTCGACGGCGAAATCATCGCCTTCGACGAGGAAGGACGCCCGAGCTTCCACAAGCTCGGCTCGCGCATCCACGCCGAGCGTCCCCTCGACGTCCTGCGCGTCCAGGGCGAAGTGCCCGTCACCTACATCGTGTTCGACGTACTCGCGCTCGGCGACCGCGACCTCCGCGACGTGCCGCTCCGCGAACGCAAAGCGCTGCTCGCGCAAGTCGTTCAGGGCAAAGGCTTCATTCGCGCGCTCGACCACATCGAAGGCAACGGCGACGCGCTCTTCGCCTTCTGCACCGAACAACGCCTCGAAGGCGTCGTTTCGAAGCGCTTCGCGTCCGTTTATCGGCCCGGCCCTTCGCGCAGCGACGATTGGATCAAAATCAAATGCGATCGCGACGACGAGTTCGTCGTCATCGGTTGGATGGCGGGCAAGGGGAATCGGAAGACGCTCGGCGCGCTCTGTGTCGCGAGCTACGGCCCCGACGGCCTCGAGTATCGTGGTCGCGTCGGCAGCGGCCTCGACGACGCGAGCATCGTCGCGCTGTTACCGCGCCTCGCCGAGCTCGCGACCGATGAATTTCCGGGGATTGGGGGTATTCCCGCCGAAGCCAAGGATGCTCGCTGGGTCGAACCGAAGCTCGTCGTGAGCGTGCGTTTCCAAGGCTTCACGCCCGACGCGCACCTGCGTCACCCCGTGTTTCGCGGCGTTCGCAACGACATCGAGCCGAGCGCCTGCGACGCCATGCCGCCCGGGGAAATGCTCGTCGCCGAAGAGCGCGCGAACGCGATGAACGGCGGCGGCACGGCGACGGCCGGCACGAACGCGACGCCCGGCAGTGCCGCGGCGGGCGGCTCGGACGCCGGCGAGCTCGACGCGTCCGACGCCGGCGGCGCGCGCCCGCACGCCTACACGCCGACGCGCGCGAAGCTCACGAATCGCGACAAAGTGTTCTGGCCGGACGAGGGTTACACGAAGGGCGACCTCATCGAGTACTACGCGGCGCTCGCTCCCGCGATGCTGCCGTTTCTCGCCGATCGCCCCGTCGTGATGGTGCGCTACCCCGACGGCATTCGCGGCAAGAATTTTTACCAGTGGAACGTCCCGCAGGGCACGCCCGACTGGCTGCGCCGCACGATGCTGCGCGACTCGAGCGATCCCGACAAGCGCGAGAAGGTCGTGTTCCTCATCGACGACGTCGACGCGCTCGTCTACCTCGCGAACCTCGGCACCATCCCGCTGCACGTCCTCGCGTGTCGCGAAGAAACGCGTGACGCCTGCGATTTCCTGACGGTCGACTTCGACATCGGCGATCGCCCCTTCGAGCACGCCGTCATCCTCACGCTCGCGCTCAAGGACGTCTTGGACGAGATCGGCCTCGTCGGTTATCCCAAAACCTCGGGCCAAAAAGGCTTGCACGTCCTCGTGCCGCTCGGCCCCGGCGTGCCGTTCGAAGCGGCCAAGCTGCTCTGCGAGCTCTTCGGGCAGCTCGTCGTCGCGCGCCACCCCAAGCTTTGCACGCTCGAACGCCGGGTCGACAAGCGCGGCGGCAAAGCGCTCGTCGACATCGGCCAGACCGGCCCCTCCCGCACCATCGTCGCTCCGTACTCCGTGCGCGCGTGGCCGGGCGCTACCGTCTCGACGCCGCTCTACTGGGAAGAAGTCCACGTCGCGCTCGATCCGAAGCGCTTCACCTTGCTGACGGTCCCCACGCGCCTGGTCGAGAGCGGCGACCCTCTGCTCGGCCTGCTCGATCGAACGCCCGACATGGCGCGCGCCGTGGCGAAGCTCGAAAAGCTCCATCGCTCGAGGTGAGCCGGCGCCGCCGTCCGCGCGGCGGTCGCTCAGTTTCGCGGCGGGCGACCCTTGTCGAGCAGCTTCGCGAACGGGTTGTTCGTGAACTTGCCGGCGGGCGCAGGCTTCGGCGCGGGCGCGGGGCGGCGTTCGTTGCGCGCGGGCGCGGCGTGCGGCTGCTTTTCGGCCGGTGGCGGCGAGCCGCCGCGGCGGGCACTGAGTGCGACGCGCCGCCGGTCGAGGTCGATTTCGAGCACGCGCACCTGAATGCGGTCGCCGACTTTCACGACTTCGTGCGGATCCGAGACGAAGCGGTCGGCGAGCTGCGAAATGTGCACGAGGCCGTCCTGGTGCACACCCACGTCGACGAAGGCTCCGAACGCCGTGATGTTCGTGACGACACCCTCGAGCTCCATGCCGGGTTTCAGATCCGCGAGCTCCCGCACGTCGTCGCGAAATTTCGGGGGCTCGAAGCTTTTGCGAGGATCGCGCCCGGGTTTGTCGAGCTCGTTCAGGATGTCCTTCAGCGTGAACTCGCCCACGTCGCCGCTCTGGTAGCGTGAGAGGTCGATGCGGCGTAGGAGCGCGGCGTTGCCGATCACGGAGGCGAGCGGCACGTCGAGGTCGGCTGCCATCTTCTCGACCAGGGCGTAGCGCTCGGGGTGGACCGCGCTCGCGTCGAGCGGATGCCGGCCGTCGCGTACCCTGAGAAAGCCCGCCGCCTGCTCGAACGTCCGCGGTCCGAGCCCGCTCACCTCGAGCAGCGCCTGCCGTGACTTGAACGGCCCGTTTTCGTTGCGATGCTGGACCACGCGTTTCGCGAGCGTGAGCCCGATGCCCGCCACGCGCGAGAGCAGCCAGGCGCTCGCCGTGTTGAGCTCGACGCCCACGCTGTTGACGCAGCTTTCGACGACTTCGTCGAGCTTCTGGCCGAGCGCCACCTGGGACACGTCGTGCTGGTATTGGCCGACGCCGATGCTCTTCGGATCCACCTTCACGAGCTCCGCCAGCGGATCCTGCAAACGCCGCGCGATGCTGACCGCCCCGCGTACCGTGAGGTCGAGGTCGGGAAATTCGTCGCGCGCGACGTCGCTCGCCGAGTAGACGCTCGCGCCGGCTTCGTTCACCGACACGCAGAACGTTTCCGTCAAACCCTCCGAGGCAAGGAGCTCGCGCACGAACGCCTCCGTTTCGCGGCCGTGCGTGCCGTTCCCCACGGCGATCGCGCGCGGCGTGTATTTCCGGCAGATGCCGCGCAAGCTCTCGCGCGCTTTGCCGAGCGCGCCGTCGCCTTGCACGAGGTAAATCGTTTCGTGCGCGACGAGCTTGCCCGTCTCGTCGACGACCGCGCATTTGCAGCCCGTGCGCTGCCCCGGATCGATGCCGAGCACCGCCTTTCCGCCGAGGGGCGCCGAAAGCAAGAGCTCGCGCAGATTCTGGGCAAAAACGCGGATCGCTTCCAGGTCCGACCGCAGCTTGAGCTCGATGCGCACGTCCACGGTCACGCTCGGCGCGACGATGCGGTCGACCGCGTCCACGACGACTTTTTCGAGCTCGGCTCGGTACGGCGAGCTCGGGCGAATAGGGATGCGTGAAGCCGCGAACGGGAAGTGCGGCTCGAGCTCGAGCCCGAGCGCCGACTTCAACACGCCTTCGTCCTCGCCGCGCCGGATCGCGAGAAAGCGATGCGAGGGCAGCTTGGCGAGCGGCTCGGCGAAGTCCGCGTACATGTCGAACTTCGTGGTCTTCTCGGCGTGCTCCTTGCGCTTCTTCACTTCGATCACGCCGTTCGTCAGGTACGCCTGCCGCACGCGCTGGCGCAGCTCCGCGTCCTCCGCGAGCCGCTCCGCGCAAATGTCGCGCGCCCCGGCGAGCGCCGCGGCGACGTCCGGCACCTCCTTCGCCGCGTCGACGAAGCTCGCGGCGAGCGCTTCGGCCGCGACGCCGCCCGTTTGAGCCCAGAGCGACTCCGCCAAAGGCCCGAGTCCGCGCTCGAGCGCGATCACGGCGCGGGTCCGCCGCTTCGGCTTGAACGGTAAGTAAAGGTCCTCGAGCTCCGCCTTGGTCACGGCGGCGCGAAGCTTCGCGGCGAGCTCGGGCGTGAGCTTGCCTTGCTTTTCGATCTCTGCGAGCACGCTCGAGCGGCGGGCCTCGAGCTCCGTCACGTATTCGAACCGCTCGCCGATGGCGCGGATTTGCACCTCGTCGAGGTTGCCGGTCGCTTCTTTGCGGTAGCGCGCGATGAACGGCACCGTTGCGCCCTCGGCCATCAGCTTGATCACCGCCGCCACACCCGCGGCGGGCAACTTGAGCTCGGCCACGAGTAGGGGCAACGGATCGAACTCGCGTTGGCTCGTCGGAGTCTCGGTGTGCTTCATGCTGCTCCCGTCGTCATGCCTGCCAGCTCGGTCTCGAGCGCTTCCCATTCGGCGAGCAACGCCTCGATGCGGGGCGCGAGCGCGCGCTCTTCCTCTTCTAGCGCGGCGATCCGGTCCTTCGGCGTTTGCTCGAAGAAGCCGGGTTCGCAAAACTGCGCTTGAATTTGAGCTTTGCGCCGCTCCGCGGCTTCGACGGCGGCGAACGCCTGGTCCCGCAAGAGCGGGAGCTGCTTGAGGCGATTGGCCCGCCGCTTGTTCTCTTCCCACGACGGCGCCTTGGCGCCGCCCAGCGCCGTGGCGGCCCGTTCCTTCTTGGCGCACAGCACGACGGCGTCGGCGTCGAGGTGGTCGTCACCGGAGCGAGCGAGGTAGTCCGCGTAGCTCCCCGGGAAGTCGCGAAAGCCCCCGCGTTGCACTTCGAGAATACGCGTCGCGAGAGCCGACACGAACGCCCGATCGTGCGAAACGAAGACGAGCGTCCCCTCGAACGCCGCGAGCGCCTCGACGAGCGCGTGAATCGCTTCCAGATCGAGGTGGTTCGTCGGCTCGTCGAGCACGAGCACGTTCGGCCGCTGCACCATGATGCGGCAGAAGACGAGCCGTGCCGCTTCGCCGCCCGAGAGCGCCGAAATCGGCTTGTGCACGTCTTCCCCCGAGAAGAGCGCGCGCCCGAGGTGTCCGCGCACGACACTCGGCCCTTCGAGCGGCAGCGCCGCGTCGATCACCTCGAGCGGAGTCGCGTCGGGTCGATCGAGTAGCTCGTGATGATCCTGCGCAAAGTAGCCGACGTGCGTTTCGTAACCCCACGTCACGCGGCCCGCGTCGGCCGCGAGCGCGCCCGTCGCGATTTTGAGCAGCGTCGATTTACCGAGCCCGTTCGGCCCGATCACGGCGACGCGTTCGCCGCGCCGCACGGTCAAGGAGACACCCTCGAGTACGGGTTTCTCCCCGTACGCTTTCGAAATTCCTGCGAGCTCCAGCACATCCCGCCCGCTCGGCCGCGCCGCGACGAAGCGAAATAGCGGGCTGCGCCGGTTCGTTTGCTCGAGCTCTTCCACCTCGATGCGCTCGATTTGCTTGAGCCGGCTTTGCGCCTGGCGCGCCTTGGTCGCCTTCGCTCCGAAGCGCTCCACCCAGGCGCGCTTTTCGGCGATGGTTGCTTCGGCGCGCGCTACCTCCGCTTCCTTCTGCGCTCGCGTTTCGGCCTTTTGGCGCGCGAACGCCCGGTAGTTCCCCGGGTAGAGCGTGACGGTGCCGTAGTCGACGTCGAGAATGTGGGTGGCGACTTGGTTCAAGAACTGCTCGTCGTGGGAGATCACGACGGCGGTCCCGGAGTAGGCCGCGAGGAACTGCTCGAGCCAGCGGATCGAAAGGATGTCGAGGTGGTTCGTCGGCTCGTCGAGCAAGACGACGTCCGGACCGCCGATGAGCACCTGGGCGAGCAGCACGCGCAGCTTGAAGCCGCCGGACAGCGTGGCGAGCGGCAGCGCGTGCTGCGGAACGGGAATGCCGAGGCCCTCGAGGATGGAGCTCGCGCGCGCCTCGAGCGTGTAACCGTCGTGCGCGGCGATGCGATCCTCGAGCTCGAGGAGCCGCTCCGCGTCGGGCGTCGCCGCCTCGGCGAGGAGCGCTTGCTCGGCGCGTGCGCTCGTGACGATCTCGTCGCCGGCCGTCGCCACGGCGAGGATCGGCTGCGCGTCGTCGAGAAAGCGATCCTGGCGCAGGACGCCCATACGAACCTGCTTGGGCACCGTGACGCTGCCGTTGCTCGCGGGCTCGTCTCCCGCCAGGATCTTGAGCAGCGTGGTCTTGCCCGAGCCGTTGGCGCCGACGAGGCCGTAGCGTTCGCCCGGCGACAGCTTCAGCGACACGCCTTCGAAGAGCGTGCGGGCGCCGAAGGATTTGGCGAGATTGATCAGGCCGAGCATCGCGGAGGCGGCGTCATAGCATCGCGCGAAACGGAAGCGACCGGCAGCCGTGTTCAGGCGTGCCCGAGCCCGTGGGCGCCGAGGTAGCGCTCGAGCGCGTCCGAGCGCTGCTCGGGATCGACGAAGCCGAGATGCCCGTCGGGACGCACGAGGTAGCTCGCGTCCCGAACGAAGCCCGTGTGTTCGGCCGCCGTGCTCCAGGCGAAGACGTGGAGCGGCAGGCCGCGACGCGCGCACGCCGCCGCGAAATCGGCCGAGGCGGCGCCGTACACGTGGACCTGCCACGCGCGGGACGTGAGCGGCTCGAAGTTGTCCGGGCCGGCAGCGCCTCGCAGCCAGGGCAGGCGATCCCCGGCGCGCAGGGCACCGGCGCGGCCCTCGCTCACGCCGCTCTGGCGATACTCGATGGCCGTTTGCGAGATGGTGCGAAACAGAAAGCGACGCGCCACGGCGGTGCGGGCCGCCGCGGCCACGACGGCCGGCACGATGTCGACGCGAACGCGCGCCGCGAGCGGCCCGCTCCGTGTCGCCACCTGAAAGACGCGATCCGTCGTCGCGACGAGTCGCCGCGCGAAGGCCATGCGCTCCGGCTCGTAGCTGTCGAGCAGGTTCGCGCGCGCTCGGCCGTGCAGTACGTTGGCGAGCTTCCAAGCGAGGTTCACGGCGTCGCCGATGCCCGTATTCATGCCTTGTCCGCCGACGGGGCTGTGCACGTGCGCGGCGTCGCCGAGCAAGAACACGCGCCCGCGCCGAAATTGCGGCGCCACGCGGTGATGGACGCGATAAGTCGAAAACCAATGCACTCGATCGACGCGGAGGCCGAGGCGCTGGATGAGGTCCTGACTCACCGCGTCCCAGCCGAGGTCCTTCTCGGCGCTCGTCGCGGAGTCTCGCACGCTGCCGATCAAGCGAGCGCGACCCGGGGCAGCGAGCGGAAAAAGCGCCATGATGTCGGCTTCGTCGAGCGACACGTGAAGCTCACGGTTCATGAGCGGGCCGCTCGCCTCGACGTCCGCCACGTAGAACAAGTGCTCGTACGTGCCGCCCGCGAAGTCGACGCCGAGCGCTAGCCGCACCGTGGAGTGCGCGCCGTCACAGCCCGCCAGGAACGCCGCTTCGAGCCGTGAGCCCGCCACGCGCGCGACGACGTGCTCGCCGAGGTCCTCGCAATGCTCGAGCTCCGTGTTGCGCTCGACCTTCACGCCGAGCGCGGCAAGCTTGGAAATGAGCATCCGCTCGTGCTCGTCCTGCGGGTAGATCAACGCGAACGGAAAGGGGCTCTTGCCTTCGCCGAGGCGCCCGAAATCGACGTGCGCGCGCCTCTTTTCGCCGGCCCACAAGTTCACCGAGCGAAACTCGAGCCCCGCCGCGACGACTTCCTCGGCGAGCCCGAGCTGGCGATAGAACTCGAGCGTCCGCGCTTGAACGACGACGGCTCGCGAGGTGGTGCCGGGCTCGGCGCTCTTGTCGATGACGCGGACGGCAACGCCCGCCCGCGCGAGCCAGAGGGCGAGCACGAGCCCGGTCGGTCCGGCGCCCACGACGAGCACATCCGTGTCCATCGCCGGGAGTGTACGCGCCGAGGACGCTGCACGGCCGGCGCTTTTGGCCACGCAACGTCACCTCAGTGCGGCACGAGTGCCCGCAAGCCGCGCCGGATCACCTCGGTCTCCGAAACGTCGAGCGTCTCCTTCAAGCGCTGGAGCAGGCGCTGATCTTCCGGCGTGAGACGAAAGGACTTGAGGAGGGACGGCACCTTCCCCTTGCGTCCTACGCGGGACAGCCAACGGTGAACGGTCGTGCCCGATATACCCCTGAAGTCGCTCGGGATCCGATCGCGCCGTAGCTCGGACACGACGGCGGCCAAATCGCCCGGCAATGGCTGTTCGGCCGCGAAGAGCGCGGGACATTTCACCAACAGCGCCGGCAGGAGCTCGACAATGCGCGGTTCGACTTCGCCTGCCCAGAGGGCGTCAGCGACTGCGAGGGGCTCTCGGTTCGGCTCTACGGCGTAGTTTGCGACGAGCAGGCCGGCGTGGACCAGCCGGCCGACGACGGAAATGAAGCGCGGATCCCGCTTCCGTCGCCGCAAAATCGCGTTGCGGGCGCGAGCCCGTTTCCTCAGTTCTTCGACGTTCATACGAACTGCTCCAGTTCGAGCCTGTACTTCTGCGCCAGCGCCAAGAAGCGCTCGCTCGGCTCCGATGCGAGGTACTCCGTCAAGAGCGCCCGGTTCTTCTCGGGCGCCTTGAGCCCCTTCGAAACCAAGACGGCCTCGGGCTCGGCGATCTCCAAACGAACGAACTTGCCCGCGTACGCGGTTTCGTAGCGCGTTTCGCGCGGCATCCAAGCCTCCTGCCCGAGCGGATCGAGCTCGAAGCCGCGTTTCTCGAGCAGCTCCGCGAAACGCGTGCGCACGGCTTCTTCGTAGTCCGCCTTGACATCGACGTCGCGCGTCGCGAGCAGCTCGAGCAGCAGCTTCGACTCGAAGAGCGCGGCCTGCCCCAGTACCCGAATGCTGCAGGCGCGAAGGGGCGGGCGGCCGTCGACCCAGGCCGTCGCGTTGCGAGCCGCGATCCAGTCGTCGAGCTCCCGCGCCAATTCCGCAAGCATGCCTCAGCCTAGCACGCCGCTTATACATACAAGTTTTAACCAATATGTATGTACAGCTGGCTCAGCTGCCGGAGCAGGTCGCGCCCGGCGCCTCGAAAAGCCACGGCCTGAAGTGAGCCTCTTTGGGCGCCGCCGACCACCGAGGGTGCATGAAATCCGAACTCCGCTCGGGTTGGACGCTCGTGGTGATGATGGCCTGCCCGCTCCTGCTCGCCGCCTGTGAGGGCAAGTCGCCGGTCACGGCGCCGAGCTCGCTCGGCTTGGCGTGCGGAGACGTGCAGCCCGTCGTAAGCGGGGAGGTGGACGTGAGCGACACGCCGCCAGAATGTGGCCAAGGCGCCGTTTGTCTGCGGGGCGACGACGTGGCCGCCGGCGCCTCGACGAGCCCGGGCATGTGCACCTGCCGCTGCGACGGTCCCGACAATACGGGCCCCTTCTGCGCCTGCAGCGACGGCTTCGCTTGTCGCGAAGAGGTTCACGACCTCGGTGTTCGGGACGACCTGGCCGGCTCCTATTGCGTGCCGGCGGGATGAGCTACACCGAAGCTCGCTTGGGTGTAGCGAAACAAGACCCCCAAATTCACGATCGAGGCGAGTGGTCCCCGGTGTAGACTGCCGGTCTCATGGCGTTGCGTGAGGTGCGGTGGGTTCTGCCAGTGATCATGCTGTGCTCGTCAGCTGCGGCGACGGCGAGCGCCCAGGAACGCCCGGCGAGCGTTCCGCCTTCCCCGGCGCCGACTGCGCCCGTCACGCCCGCAGCGCCGCCGAGCACGCCGCCCACAGCGCCGCCGGCGGCCGCTCCGGCCGTACCCCCCGGCTACATGCTCGTTCCGATCCCCTCGAACGCGGAGACCCGCTACGACGTCCAGTACCCGCAGCTCCGCGGCGCTCTCCCGCCGGGCATGGAGCTCCCGTACGAGGACGGCGACCCGATTCCGCCCGGCTATCGTCTGCGCAAGCAACGCCGTCGCGGGCTCATCATCGCGGGCTCGATCGTGACCGGGGTGCCCTGGGTACTCGGCGTGACCGCGGCGACTAGCGCGGACTTCGGCGACCACAGCGGTCTCCTCATCGTGCCCGTGCTCGGGCCGTGGCTCATGCTCGGGACGAACGACGTGCGAGGCAGCTCCAAGGCGGGTGAGCGAGGTCTGCTCGTATTCGACGGCCTCATGCAGACGGCCGGTGCGGCCATGTTCTTCGCGGGCATGCTGGTTCCGCGCGTGCGCCTCGTGCGGAGCGACGTCGTCGTGAGCCTCGTGCCGCTCGAGCTCGGGCGGGGCGCGCACGGTTTCGGCGCCGCCGGCACGTTCTAGGTCTCCCCGCGCCCCGCGCTAATTCAAGCAAATTTCCATGCGGTCCACCGTCTCGGCCTGCATGGCGCACTCGTATTGATGGCGCGACACCTTGCTCGAACATTCGGCGAAGGCCGGGTCTTCGGCGGCGCGTGCGCGCGCGGTCGCCTTGACCTTCTCGATTTCACCGGGCGTCACTTCGGGACGGTCGGAGTTCACGAGCTTTTCGGTGTAGCGATCGAGCAGCGCCGTGCACTCGGCCGGAGTCGGCGGCTTGCCGCACGCCGTCACGAGGAGCGCCAGCAGCGCGGCGGGCTTCAGCGAAAGCATTCTTTTTCGATTTGATCGGCGCTCTGCGCCTGGCGCACGCAATTCATCGCGGCCTGTGTCACGCGCCTGCCGACGCAACGGCGACTCACGTCCTTCTTGAAGGACTCCTTGGCGAGCTTCACCTCGCTCTGCATCTGTTCTTCCCCCGCGTGCGCGTTCTTGAGCTCGAGTGTCGCGACGCGCTCGACGATCTCTTCGCACTCCTTTTCGGTCGCGGGGTGTCCGCACCCGGCGCAAAGGCCCGAGAGCGCGAGCAACGTGAGGAGAACCAACTGACGCATCGCGGAGCGAGCCTGGACCGGGAGCGCGCCTCCCGCAAACGAGCTCGGCGGGACTTCCATAAGCGTGCTCGGCACTGCCGAAATCTGGACGCCTGTACAGGTGATGCTACGGTGAAGGGAGATGACGCGCCTGCGCGCCGCCCCCTCGTCGGAGCCGCCGACCCCGGAGTCGATGCTGCAGAAGGCGAGTCTCGCGCGGACGCCGCTCAGCCGGGCCAAGTACGCCCGCCGCGGCCTCTCCCATCGCGGCACGCTCGACCGCACGACGCGGACGATGCTCCTCCGCCAGCTCTACCTTTCACACATGGAGGGCCGGCGCTTTGCCGAGGCGCTCCTCATTGCGGAGCAGATGCTCGAAGGCGCCGTCATGCCCGACGTGGCCCGGCAAGACGCGGCGCGCGCCTGCCTCGGGCTCGGGGACCGCGACCGTGCAATTTACCACCTCCGGATCGCGAGCCGGGTTAGCCCGGCGGCCCGCCGTGCGTTCCACCTTTGGACGCTCGGGAGCGTCTTATTTCTGACGGGGCATCACCGTGCGGCCGCGGGTGCTCTCGCGCGTGCGGCGCGTTGGGGCACCACGGACAAGCCGCTTTATCGCGCCCAGCTTTGGCTCGCGCGCCGCGCGGCCGGTGAAAGCGTCGGGGGCCTCGCCAGCGTGCGTGAACGGCTGGAGGAAGCACCCTGCGGCCAGGGTTACGGCCAGTTCGTGCTCGGCTCGCTCGCCTTCGCGCAGCGGGACGATCAGGACGCGGAGCGCTACCTCACGGCTTTCGTGCAGCGTGCGACGGGCGGCCGCGTGGCGCTCGAGGTCGCCCTCGCCGCCGAGGTCGCCCATGCCCGGCTGCTGCTCCGGCGCCTCCGCGCCCGGGGCCGGAAATCCAAGGCCAAGCGCGGCTGAAACCGCGGGGCCTCCGCCGCAGTACAATGGGTTGGAAGCATGCCCGCCACCGACGCCTTCACCGAAGCGCTCGCGCGCGGTCCCGTTTACGCGGCCCTGGCGGCGCTCGCGGGCGGGTTCGTCGTGAGCCTCACTCCTTGCGTTTATCCGATGGTCGCCGTCACGGTCAGCGTCTTCGGCGCGCGTGAGGCGAAAAGCCGGTGGGAGGGCGCGGCGCTCTCGGCCGCGTTCGTGCTCGGCATCGTCGCGATGTTCGTGCCGCTCGGCGTCGCCGCGGGCCTCACGGGCTCCATTTTCGGCTCCGTGCTCCAGAACCGCTGGGTCATCGTCGCGATGGCGCTGCTCTTCCTCGCGCTCGCGGTGTCGCTCTTCGGCGCCTTCGAGCTCGCGCTGCCCGCCGCGCTCACGAACCGCCTCGCCATGCTCGGCGGCCTCGGCTACCGCGGCGCATTTTTGCTCGGCCTCGCGTGCGGCCTCATCGCCTCGCCCTGCACCGGGCCCGTGCTGACGGGCATCCTCGCGTGGATCGCGAAGACGAAGAGCGCCGGGCTCGGCGCGCTCGCGATGGGCGCGTTCGCGCTCGGGCTCGGCATCCCGTTTTTCGTCGTGGGTACCTTCGCGGTGCAGCTTCCGAAGAGCGGCCGCTGGATGGTGCACGTCAAATCGATCCTCGGCATCGTGCTCGTGGTCGTCGCGCTCTACTTCCTGAACAACGCCTTTCCGCTGCTCGGCGCCTACGTGCACCCGAGCACGGTCTTGTGGCTGGCTGCCGGCGTCGCCGTCGTGCTCGGCCTGGGCCTCGGCGCCGTGCATCGCGAGTTCAGCGATCCGGTGACGGGCGTGAAGGTCGCGAAGGGCGTCGGCTTGTTCCTCACGAGCGGCGGCCTGTTCGCGCTCGTGCTCGGGATGGTGAAGCCGGCTGAGGCGCTCGCGTGGCAGCAGGGCAACGTCGACGGCGCGCGCGAGCGCGCGTTGCGCGAGAGCCGCCCCATGATCGTCGATTTCACCGCGGCCTGGTGCGGCGCGTGCAAAGAGCTCGACAAGGCGACGTTCTCGGCGCCGCCCGTCGGCGTCGAGCTCGGCCGCTTCGTCGCCGTGCGCGTGGACGCGACGAACGACGAGGACCCGAAGGTCGGCGCCGCGCTCCAGCGCTTCGGCGTGCGCGGCCTGCCCACCGTCGTCATCTTCGATTCGCACGGGAAGGAAGCGCTCCGCTACACGGATTTCGTGCCGCCCGAGCCGTTCCTCGCGTCCATCAAAGCCGTCGACTGACGGCCGCCGTGGCGCGACCGAACGGCTCCTTCGTCGAAAAGGAGAGAGCCCATGGCCAGTGTTCAAGTTCGGTACATCGTCAACGACGTCGACGCCGCGCTCCGCTTTTATCGCGACGCACTCGGCTTCACCGAGGTGATGCACCCCGCGCCCTCCTTCGCCATGCTCACGCGCGGGGAGCTTCGCCTCGTGCTGAGCGCGTCGAATCCGAACGCGGGCGGCGGCCAACCGATGCCGGACGGCCAAGCGCAAAAACCGGGCGGCTGGAATCGCTTTGCGATCGAAGTCGAGAACCTCGAGGACTTCGTGGCGAAGCTCACGGCCACGGGAGCGCACTTTCGTAACGAGATCGTGCGCGGCGTCGGCGGCAAACAAATCCTGCTCGAGGATCCGTCCGGCAACCCGATCGAGCTCTTCCAGCCCACGCGCGCGGAAGCCAAGCTCGAGCACTAGCCGCGCACGCACCTCCGTGCGACCCTTCTCGCCATGGTGGGTAAATGAGAGAGCGCAGCCACACGTCACGGTCGCGCGGAGAAACCCGTACACCACCGTTCACTGCCGCGCCGACGGCGTGGGCGCTCCGACGCGTGACGGCGCTGCTCCTCGTGCTCGCCCTCGGTTGCAGCCGTGCCGGCGCCTCGCACAAGCCGAACGCGCCCGCGGGGCGGCGGACGGGCCTGCCCGGCGAGGTCATGAGCTACCGCTTGCTCTTGCGCGATAACCCCGTCGATCCGGGCGAGGCCTTTCGCTGTTACGGTCACTGCCAGGATCGCGCGAGCCCGAAGGCATACGTGGATTGCCTCTCGGCGTGCCCCGGCTTCGAGGTAGACCAAGGGGTCGCGTGCGACGAACACGACGTGCCGCCCGCGGCCGCGTGCTTGACGGTGCACAAAATCCCCGCGAAGGAGGTCGACGCCGGCTTGGTCGTGCTCGCCGTCGTAGGCAGCTACGCGCTCGTCGTCGGCGTCGCCTCCGTCTGCGCCATGTCGCATTCGCAATGCGGCAACGACACCTACCCTCCGCCCCACTGAGCCGGTAGCTCACTCGACCGGTGGCGGCCCCACCGTGGGCACGTCGGCGACCGAAAACGCCTGGCCGAACGTGGCCGAGACGACGGGGCGGAACGGCTCCGTCGAGCCCGGGACCCGCTGCGGATGGATCGGAAAGCCGACGTCGATACGTAGCCCGGCGCGCTCGATGACGGGGGTGACCACGCGGAGCCCGAAGCCGGCCGACGACTCCGCGAAGAGGCGCGACAGCGCGGGACCCGCCGCCGCGGCGTCGTAGAACGCGACCGCGCCGACTTGCTCGGTCGCGAGCGCGAGCGCCGGCGAGCGGTACTCGAGATTGAGCACGGCGTTGCTCGGGCCGACCAGGTATCCGGGTGCGTAGCCGCGCAAGCGGTCGTCGCCGCCGAAGGCGTCGGTCTGCAGCAGACGATTGTGGCTTCGCGCGGTGATGCGGGCGTCCTCGACGAAACGGCCGAAGCCGAGCCGCGGGGTCACGACCCGCAAGCGCAGCGAGACGCGGCGGTCTTCGAGCGCGGAGAGTCCCGCGTCCCACTCCGTGCTGCCTTCGACGGCAGCGCGGGCGAATCCGTCGAGCAGCGGAAGTGTTTCCTGGAAGGAAGCGTCGAGGCCGAGCACCGCGTGCCGTTCTCCGAGCGTGGGGTTGCTCGTCGGGAGCCAGAGCATGCCGGGCGTGACCCCGATGAGGACGTTGTGCCCGAGCCGGTAGTCTTCCTGGAACCCCAGCGTTTCGACCTCGTAGGTGCGAAGAAAGTCGCTCGTGTACTCGTGCCATTGCAAAAACGGTCCCGCGCGCGCGTTCGACGCGGGAACGCCGGCCGCGTCCCGAAAGGCTCGGACGGCGGGCTCCCCGGCGCTCTGCGTGGCGCTCGGGAGCCGGTAACGCTCGCGCGTGGCGGCGAGCCCGACGGTGAAGTCGTGCTTGTCACGCCAGCCCACCGAACGGGTGACAGCGGCCGTTCCGCGCTCGCGCTCGCTCTGCCACTCGAAGGGCAACGCGACCCCTGCCGGCGTCGTGAAGGTGCGGAGGTCGCCGCCGAAGAATTTGCGGCTCATTTCGCTGCGCCAATCGACGGCCGCGAACCAACTCCATGGGGAGCGGCTGCTGCGGAACGGTCGAACGACCTGGACGGCGCCGAAAGAGCCTTCGACCTCGCCGCTCGTTCGATTGACGACGGCGTTGGCGTCGAGCACGAGCGTGAGCCAACGGCCGTCGATGCGCGGAATGCGATAGTCGGCGCCGACGGACCAAGCAGCCGGATCGTAGCCGATACGCGCGAAGACCGCGTGGTGCGTACCGAGCAAGTTCGACTCTTGGGGCTCGAGCCGCAGGCGCGAGACACCCTTGTTGTCGGCGTCGAAATCGAAATCCAGCAGCAGGCTCCAAACGTCCTTCGTGATCACGACCAGTCGAACGCGGTCGGGGGCGCTGCCGGTCAAGGCGACGCAAACGACGAGCGAGAACTGCGGCGAGGTGCGTAGGTTTCGCGCGCTTTCGTCGGCGAGCACCTGCGAGTAGCGCTCACCCCGCCGCAGCAAGAGCTCGCGCGTAATGACGTAGTCGCGCGTGCGTACGTGCACGACGTTGAACGCCGTCGGCAGCGGATCGCGCGGTTCGACCGGGTCGAGCACCACGAGGTCGACACGCTCGACGAGCTTACCTTCGGGCGCCGTATCGACGTGCCCGCCGAGAGCCTGCTCCGCTCCGCGAATGGCGACGATTTCGTACGGCGAGTAGCGACCGCTCCGCGAGACGGGTTGCGGCTCTGCCTGGGCGCCGCTCGGACGCGCCGAGAGCCCGAGCGCGAACGCGAACGCGAGGGAGAGCCCTCGCGCGTGGTCTCGGCGCAAGGCTCGAACCAACCCGCAAAGCCGCCTCGCGTCTAAGCGAGGTCGAGCTCCTCGAGCTTGTTGTAGAGCGTACGCCGGCTCATTTTGAGCAGGCGCGCGGCCTGGGTGCGATTGTTCCCCGAAAGCGCGAGCGCGCGCTTTATCTCCTCGCGTTCGGCGTTACGGCGCACTGCGGCGAGGCCCGCCGCTCCTTCGCGGCCGAGCTCGCGTGGCTCGGGCGCGCGCGCCGCGTCCCGCGCGATTTCGCGCTCGACGTCCGTACGCGCGACCACGGACCCATCACAGAATACGACGAGCCGCTCCACGAAATTCTCCAGCTGTCGCACGTTGCCCGGCCAGGGCTGCTCCGCGAGCAGCTCGATCGCGTCGCCGTCGAGCCGGAGCCCCGCACGTCCGTTGGCGTCGGCCGAGCGCGCCGCGAAGTGGAGCGCAAGGCCTCGCACGTCCTCCGCACGCTCGCGTAGCGGCGGGACGTCGAGCGGCAACACGGTCAGGCGGTAGAAGAGATCCTCGCGAAACGCCCCGCGTTGAACGAGCGTCTCGAGGCTGCGGTTGGTCGCGGCGATGAAGCGGACGTCGACCTTGAAGGTGTCCGTCCCGCCGAGCCGCGAGATTTCCCGCTCCTGCAGGATGCGCAGCAATTTGACCTGAACCGCCGCAGAGTAATCCCCGATTTCGTCGAGCAAGAGCGTGCCGTGCTCGGCGAGCTCGATGCGCCCGGGCTTCTGTTTGTTCGCCCCCGTGAACGCGCCTTTCTCGTAGCCGAACATCTCGCTCTCGAGCAGGGATTCGGGCACCGCGGCGCAGTTGAGCTTCACGAAGGGACCGTTCTTGCGTGCGCTCGCTTCGTGGATGGCGCGCGCGACGAGCTCTTTGCCGGTGCCGTTCTCGCCCCGGATGAGCACCGTCGAGGCGCTGCCGGCCGCGCGGCGCATGGCGTCGCGGAGCTCGCGCATGCAAGGCGCTTCCCCGATGAGGACTCGGGTGTCGAACGGCGGCGGCGGCGGGTCGTCGCCACGACGCGCGACGAGCAACGCGCGCTCGACGAGCGCGAGCACTTCCTCGCGCTCGAACGGCTTGAGCAAGAATTCGAACGCACCCTTGCGGGTGGCTTCGACGGCGAGCGGGACCGTGCCGTGCGCGGTCAGCACGATGACGGGCACGTCGGGCCAAGTCTTGAGCGAGCGCTCCAGGAGCTCGATGCCGTCCATGCCGGGCATGCGCACGTCCGTCACCACCACGTCGACCGAGCCCGCTTGGAGCAACGTGAGCGCCGCGGCCCCGCCGGGCGCTTCGACCGTCTCGATGCCGGCTTGGTGCAGCAGCGCCGAGAGCACGGTGCGCACCGCCGCATCGTCGTCCACGAGCAACACGCGGGGCTTGGTCCGGCTCATGTCGGCTCCTCGGGTTGCGTGCGGAAGCTCAGCTCGACGGTGGTCCCCCGACCGACGGCGCTCGTGATGCGCAGCGCTCCGCCGTGCGCTTTGGCGACGCGCTCCGCGAAGCTCAAGCCGAGGCCGGTGCCCTGCGCCTTGGTCGTGAAGAACAAGGCGGCGGCCTGCTCGAGCTCGCGCGCGTCCATGCCCTTGCCCCGATCCTCGACGCGGAGGAGGACGAGGTCCCTTGGCGCGTCGTAAACGGTCGTGAGCGTGATGGCTCCGCCGTCCGGCATCGCTTCACCGGCGTTGCGCAGCACGTTCTCGAGCGCGGTGACGACGAGGTCGCGGTCGAGCGGACATTCGGGCACGTCGGGCGCGAGCTCTGCGGCGAGCGTGACGCCGGGAAGCACGCCGAAATTCTGGAGCGGCAAGAGCTCGGCGACGAGCGTGTTGAGCGAGGTCGTCGCCGGCCGCGGCTCGACTTTGGCGATACGCTGGTAGTCGCCCACGACGCGCTGCACGCGCTCGATCTGCTGTTCGATCAGCGTCAAGAAAGCGCCGTGGCCGTCGAGCGAACGCCCGCGCCGGCGCTCTTCGACCAGAAACTCTACGGCGCCCTTGAGCGCGGCCAAGGGGTTCTTGATGTCGTGCGCGAGTTGCTCCGAAAAACGACCCAACAGAGTAAGCTCCTGGGTGCGCGCCCGGCCCACCGCGGCGACCTGACCGAGCTCCCGCGCCGAAATCACGCCAATGAGTACGAGCACGCAGCCGCCGAGTACCCAGGGGCTCGAGCGGGGATCGAGCCAGCGCGTGAGCGCGAGGTGCAGCGCCACCCAGAGCGCGCCGAACAGCAACGCGTAGAGCGCGAGTACCGGCGGCACGTCGCCTCCGAGCAGGCGCAAGCGCAGCGTCGCAGTGGCGAACAACACCATGGCCACGAGCGTGCCGATGGCGCCGAGCCGCGGCAGCGGAAAGCTGAGCTCGTGGTGCCAGAGATCGGTGAGTGCGAAGACGGTGCCGACGAGGATCGCGAGCAGCACGAGGTCCGCCCGAGCGCGCTCGCTTGCGTCCGTCACGCTGCGGCGATGCCGGACGAGCAAGAGCACCGCGATCAGCATGGCGAGAGGACCGAGCGCGGCGATGGCATACTTCCACCAGAAGCTACCGTTCAAGCCCGAGCCGATCGAGAAAAACAAGGCGTAACAGCTCACAATCAGCCAGCGCAGGGACCGGGAGCGACCGACGAATACCGCGACGACGTGCAGCGCGAAGGCTGCCATCAGGCTCGAAAACAAGCGATCGATCCCATGCCAGACCTCGATCCGTGAAACTTCGTAAGCGAGGCTCGCGAAGTTCCAGCTGAACGCGTCGAAGAACAAGACGGCAATCAGAACGCCGAGCGGGCTTCGTGAGCGTCGGACGAGCGCGAGCACGCCGAACGCCAGATCGCCGGCGCAAGCGACGACGGTCATCATGCCGTGCCCATCCATGGCTCCCGAGTATGCGCCGAGAGGCTACTCGGAACCAAGGGTGCTCCCGGGGTCGGGCGTCATGGGGACGCCGTCGTGTCCGGGCAGAGCAGCGCGCGCTGCTCGCGATCCCGCCGCCGTAGCTCGTCGTCGTCCGCGCTCGGATTGAACAGGAACGGTGAGACGCCCGCGCGACCCAGCACGAAAGGCGAGACGTGAAAGCCGCCGTCGAGACCGTCGCGGGCGTGGCAACCGGCGCAGGTACCACGATCGAACTCGGAGCGAACGTTCGCGTCGACGCCGGGCAGCGACCACTCGTGCGCGCCGTAGGCCTGGCCTTGCGCCAGCATGGCAGCCGGCACGAGCTCGGTGCCGTCGAGGACGCGCGGGGCCTGGTCGCGAACCCATGCAGCGAGCGTCTGGCTCCCGTCGAGATCCGCGCGCGGTGTGTTGCGGAGCCCGCGCACGGCGAGCTCTCCGTCCGCATCGGGTACCAGTTGTCTGAGCTCCGAGGAGCCCGGATCGAGCTCGATGCTCGCCCGGAGCTGCGACAGCGGAGGTCCGCCGTCGGCCGCGGCAGGCGCCGAGACGAAGCTTTCGACGATGGCCGCGAGCGCGCGGCTCGCGTCGGCGTTGCTCATCGGAGCCAGGGCGTGCCAGCGTCCCGCCCAGCTCTCGACGCTGCCCTCGAGCGAGTATTCGAAGATGAGCGTGAGTCCGAAGTCGGGGACCGCCGCGCCGGCTTCGGGCGCGAGGCCCAGCACCACGCGCGCCTCGCCGGCCGGGCTGCGAGCGTCGGGCATCAGCCGAAGGTCGCCGCGATTCACGACGGCGAGCGCGCGAAATGGAGCGCGGTCCTCCGGGTAGTCGCGCGCGTCACACTGCGCGCAGGTTTCGTCGCAGTGGTTCTCCGGCGTCGCACGCAGCCAACGACAGAGTACCCCCGCGTCGAGCGCCGCGGCCGCCGCCTCGTTGCCCTCGCTCCGAGCGGCGTCGCGCCAGCGCTCGAGGCCGCGCGCGAGCCAGCGGCCCGAGCCGGTCGCTCGCAACATCTCGGCCGGCGCCCACGGCAACTCCGTGGGCGCGGCGCTGCTCGGAGCAAGTAGCGCCGGATCCACGACGAGCAGCTCGCGAAACGGGTCGGTCGTCTCCGCAGCACATGCCCGGTCGATGCCCTGGATCCCACAACCCGCGCACAGGACCGAGAGCAGCAAGCATTGGCCCGCCTTCATAGCGTCGTCTCCACGCCGATGAAGGCGATGACAGGCGGCCCGCCCACCCAATCACTCCCCGCCAACCCGAAGTTCGTGTCGAGGACGAGCGCGCCGTCCACGAACAGGTGCGTCGCGCGGGACAGCCGCAGTGTGGCGAGCGCATTGGCCGTCAGCCACAAGCCGCTGTCGAAATGGTGGGAGGTGCTCGTCGGGTAAGGGCTAACGACGGTCGAAGGTCTGCCGCGCGTGCCGAACAGAGCGTCTTGCGTCGCGGCCGCGATCGTTCCGCCACCCAACGCGACGTCGCCCCAACCGAAGCGCCGCTCGAGCAGCGCCGACGGCCGAACGAGCCACCAGGGCCGACTCGAGGCGCTCGGTGGGTAGTACAGGCCCGAAGCGATTCCGAGCACCGACCATCGATCCGAAAGGACGAGCTCGGCGCGCGGGCGTAACCCGAACCCGCTCACCTCGGGCGTCGCGCCGGCGAGCACACCGACGGCGGCGTGGTCCCCGAGCCCGATGCTGAGCTCGCTCATGATCCAGAAGGGAACCCCCGTGCCGAGTGCGACCGACGCGCGGCCTCCACCCGGAAAGAGCGCCCCGGTCTCCGCTCGGCGCGCGCCGAGCTCGTCGGTCGTCGCATGCGCCACCCGCGGCGTCCCGCACAGGCACACGACGATCCAGGCTGCCAAGTACGCACCTCTCATGACCTCGGACTTCCTCGCTGGCGCCCATCGCCGGCGTTCGGCCCTCGAAGAGCACGCGACGTGCCAGGCCGCGTAGCCGCCGGTTTTTCGAGAAAACGGCCGCGACTCCCGGTGTCCTGTGAGCAAGAGACTGCGCAGCGACTTTACAAATGCGCTGCGCGCAGGAGCCCTCAGTTCTTCAGCACCTGGTCCCCGAGCTCGAGCATGATCGACTCGAGAATCGGCACGGCAGGCGGAGCTTCCGCGTAGCCGAGGCTGCGCTTTTCCCTGCGCGACCCGGAGCCCGAATCGACCCCGACTTTGAGAAGCTTCCCCGTCCGCATGTCCACGAGCGAGGCGGACAGCGTGTATTCGATCTCCGTGCTCGCGCTGGTCTTCTTCGTCTCGTGGCTCCCTACGAGCGACGCTACGATGACGCCCGTCAAGAGCACCATGCCGAGATCCGGATGACTCGACTTGTCTTGGGAGACGTCATGACTCGAGGACACGCTCTCGGGCCTGAACATCAGCGCGTGATCGGCGCCGGAGAGCTCACGCAGGCGGCGCCAGAGGTCCGCAGGAATGGGCTGGTCCGTGGCGAAGCGCTTCTCGAGCTCGCCGAGCTCCGCGCTCTTGGCGAGCGGCCCCTGGTCGAAGCACACGACTCTGCCGTCATGCCAGTCTTCCGCCGTACGGCGGCAGGCGCCGGTACCCGAAAGCCTACGCGTTTCGTCGCTCAAGATGATGCCCGTGCGGTCGTCGCCGAGCTCGTTCGTGACGGAGAGCGGCACGAACAGCACCTTGGCTCCGGCGAGCTCATGCTCGTGATAATCGGGCGTTGCTCTAATCTGTGGCCCTCCGCAGCCGACTACCGCGAGGAGCGTCCCACCGAGCCATGAATGTCCCACCTTTCGCATCGGAGCGCGACGCTACACCGACGCTCATTCGTTTCGCTACACCAGGCAAGAGCATCGACACGGGTGCGCGAGCGCTCAGCTCCTCGAAAACTACATCGGCACCCCGCACGGAGGCGGAGCCCCTCCGTGGCACAAGCTGCTCGGCACGCGAGTTGCGAGGATTTGCTGCGATGAGCTCACCACTTCGGGCAGCGCACGGGGGCTTTGCGGCCGTGATTCTCGCCTTTAGCGTCGCTTGCGGCGGCAGCAGCGTGTCGCACACGGGTGCAGGGGGCATGGCCGGCATGTCCGAGTCGGGCGGGACGGGTGGCACAACCGGCGGCGGGCCGTCGGGGGGCGACGCCGGTACCGTTACCGGCGGCGCGACCTCGACCGGCGGAACGGGCGCCGTCGGAGGCGGAACGGGTGCGAGGGGTGGCACCGGCGCGCTCGGCGGAACGGGCGCGCTCGGTGGAACGGGCGCGCTCGGTGGAACGGGCGCGCTCGGTGGAACAGGCGCGCTCGGTGGCTCGTCGGGCAGCGCCGGCAAGTCCGGAAGCGGCGGAAGCGGCGCCGTGTCCGGAAGCGGAGGAACGGGCGGGGACACCTCGTGTAAGACCGGCAACGCGTGCCTGATGGAAGGGGCGGGGTGCTCCGAGACGGCTTGTTGCTCTTGCATGCACACTTGCAAAAACGGCGTGTGGGGTCAGCCGCTCTGCCCGCCGTGCTTGCCCCCCTCTTGTCCAATGGGGGTGCCGGTGAACGGGGATGCTTGCAGCACCTGCGATGTGCCGGAGAACGGCTGCAGCTGGGACGAGCGTCCCGTGGACGGCCCGCTTTATACCGGCACCTGTGTCGACGACCGCTGGGTGGTGACGGTGCAATCACAGCCTCCCGTCTGCTGCGTCGAGAACATCGACTGTGCGTCGCCGTCCGGCGACTGCAGCACTCCCAATTGCGCCGCCCCCGTGTGCGTCAATCGGACGTGCAAGTGGGCCAACCCCGGCGAGTGCTGGACCGACAACGAGTGTTCTTCCAACGAGGTGTGCTCGGGAGCGTCGGTATGCGGCTGCGGGGTCAACTGCGGCGCAGCCGATAAGCCCGGCGTGTGCGTGCCGAGCGCGAGCAACTGCTGCTTGTCGGACGCCGCCTGCGGCAACGGTGGACATTGCACGCAGGGCGTCTGCAAGGAGGCGCTCGGCGACGGCAGCTGCTGGGTCGACGGCGACTGTGCCCTGAGCGGCTTCTGTGTGAACATGAGCGTCTGCCGCTGCGGCACGAACTGCCTCCAAGGCGACATGCCGGGCTCGTGCGCTTACCCGCTATGAGCGGCTCGAGAGCGACTGTCCGCGGGCTGGAAGTTTTGCCAAGGTTGGCGCTTGCATTTTTGGCTGCCGGTTGTTCAAAGATGATAGTTCCGACCTTCTGAGTGCGCGTCGTTTCATGACGCCGCACTGGTGACGGGCTCTATTGGCAGGTAAAGTGCGGCCGTGTCCGCCCGATTGCTCTCGCAGTGTTTGCTGACGCTCGGCGCGCTCGTCGCAGGCTGCGACGAGACTGCGATGCAGAGGGATAATTCCCTCGTAGGCGGAAATTATGCCGGGCGTGCTGCGGGAACCGGCGGCTCATCGAATTCCTCGACTGGAGGAGCGGCCTCGACGGCGCGCGGCGGCATGGCAACGCTCGGCGGAAGCGCTGGGACCGGCCTAATCCCAAGTACGGGTGGCACCGCGCCAAGCAGTGGCGGGGCTGGCGGGAGTGCCGGAGGGTCTAGCGCAGTCGGCGGCGCGCCTGCCGGCGGTGCTCCCTCGGGCGGCGGCGCTTCGGGCACGGGCGGGGTGAAGGCGAACGGCGTGGGCGGAGCCGCGGGCACGAACACGGGTGGCGCGACGGCCAGTGGCGGAGCGCCGGGTGCGGGCGGCGCCCAACCAGGCGGCGCGACCGGAACCGGCGGGGCCGCGCTCGGCGGTCGAGCCGGAAGCGCCGGCGCGGGAGCAGGCATGGCGGGCACGAGCTCCGTCGAGACCTGTGCGCCGGGCAGTCACTCGAGCGCGGGCAGCCAACACTGTGGGATGAGCGACAGCGGCACCGCGGACGGCAATTACACGTACAACATCTACTCCGACGGCAAAGGCTCCGGGTGCATGACCACCTACGGAATCGACGCCACCTTCAGCGCGACTTGGACCAACGTCGGCGATTGGATCGCTCGCGTGGGTCTCGGCTTCGACAAAACGAAGACCTACGACAAGATTGGCGTCTTCTCCTCGGACTTTGCGTACACCATGACCGGTGTCACCACGGGCGGTTTCGGCAACGTGGGCGTCTACGGCTGGTCGGTCAATCCCTTGCACGAATACTACATCATCGAGAATTGGCTCGGTAAAAAGCCGGCGTTCACGGTGGTCGGCAGTTTCAGTATCGACGGTGAGGGCACGTACGAAATCCAGACCAATCAGCAGAAAAATCAGCCGAACATCACCGGCACGAACGCCGACTTCGTGCAATTTTGGAGCGTGCGCTCGGAGCCGCGCCAGTGCGGGCACATCTCCGTCTCCAAGCACTTCGATGAGTGGAAGAGCCTCGGCCTCACGCTCGGCAACCTCGAAGAGGCGCGGATCCTCGTCGAGGCGCAGAACAACAGCGGCAGCATGGATTTCACGACCGCCACCGTGGTCGTCGAATAGTCGCGGTCGATCAGTGCCCTCGCCACCCGCCTGAGTACACCGCGCACCGCATCGCACCGCGTCCAGCGCCGCGCGCCCGCGGACGCGCGCGTCTACGGCTCGAAATCGGGCTTCGCCGTGCCTTGGGTCGGCTTGGGTGCTGGCGGCACTTCCGACCGTTCTGCGCCGGCTTTCGGCGCCGGTTTCGACGCTGGCTTTTCGGCGGCGGGCTTCGGTTCCGGCTTGGGCGCGGCGGCCTTGGGCGCCGGCTTCGGCTCGGGCGGCGGTTTCGGCGCGCGCGCGGCTTTCGCGGCGGGCGGCGTCGCTTTGCGGCCCTTTCTCTCGCCTTTTTCGCGCTTTTCGCTCTTCTCGTCGGAAGCTCTTTCGGGCGCGGTTTCGCTCGCCTTCTCGTTGTTCGGTGCGGCCGTTTCACCGAGCGCGGCGACGACGGCGTCCAGCAGCTCCGAATTCGAATGCTCCGCGTCCTTGGCGCGCCCGACGAGTAGCTCGATGATCTTTTGGCCGTCGTTCAGATTTTTCTTCACGTCGGTGCGCTTGCCGGGCGCCGCGCCCGCGAAGGCCGCATCGAGGCCGTCCGTGAGCTCCGTGTCTTGCTTCGGGAGCGCGTCGAGCGACTTTTGCCAGCCCTCGATGGCGCCCTTGAGCTTGCCGATTTTAGCGAGCGCCTGCTCCAAGGCCTTCACGAACTCGGCGTCGTCGCCCGACGGACTGCCCGTGACCTTGAGCGAGACAGGCTCGTCCGGGTCGGCTCCGCGCAGGACGGTGAGCTTGATCTGCTTGCCGCCGAGCTCGGCCGCGCGCTTGCCGAGCGCCTCCTTGATCACGTCGGCGTCGAGGCCCACGTCGAGCGACTTTGCGAGCTCCTGGCGGGGCTCGGCGACGCGCTCGGGCGCGTCCTTGAGCTCGAGCTGCAGGTGGTAGAGCTCGACGAAAAACGTGTCGTAGTCGGGATTACCGCTCGAGAAATAGCGCCCCTGCGCGACGTCGCTCGGCCCCGGATGCCCGAAGAACTGACACGCGGCGGGCCCGCACAAGAAAAGGGCCAAAATCAGCCTCGCTCGCCGTGCGGTCAGTGACATTCGAAGGTCGCTCCCCAGAGCTCGTCGTGGCCCGCCGTGGTTTGGATGAAGACCGAAAGCAGGCGCGACCCGCTCGACATGAGCGTGCCTTGGCCGGCGTTCGCGCCCTTCGGTGAGACGAGGCGCGCCTCTCCGACCGGCTCGAGATTTTGGTTCAAGCGCTGCAGTCGCACCTCGTATGCGCCGGCGGCACCCTCCGTCCATTGCAGAACCCAGCCGTCGTCGCCGAGCGCCGTCACGGCGGGCGCGATGTTGCCGCCGCCCGAACCCCCCGCCGGCGTCGCGAACTGCCGCACGGTCGCGTTGCCCGAGCGCGGGACGCTCGCGAGCTGAACGCGCCATTCCGCGGTGTCCGAAGCGCGACCCGCGAACGCCAAGAGCCCACCGTTCGCGTTCGCGGCCGCGTCGGGCGTGCCGGAGAACTTCACGTCCGGCGCCGTCACCGGCGTCATGCGACCGCTCGTCGAGCCGTCGGGCGCGACCCAGGTGTAGAGCACCTGGCCTGACAGTCCGCCGCGCCGAAACGTGACGAGCGTGCCCGCGCTGCTCGACGCGATGCGCGGATCCGTCGTCTTGTCGCTCGCGGCTCCGGCGACGAGCACCGATGTTTTTCCGCCCGCCCGCCGGACGAGATCGGCGCCGGCGAAACCGAGTGCCGTGCCGTCCGCCAGGGTGCGCCCGCCGCTGAGCTCGCCGCCCGCGCGATCGACGCCGAGCTCGATGCGCGTGCCCTTCACGAGGGGCACGCTGCTCCGCACGACAGCGTCGCCCGGCTGATCGGGGGTCCGTTCGGTGTCGAGCGTAGCGAGCCGGACCACGGCGCCCGCGGCCGTCTTCGGCGCCGAGGCGAAGCCGAGGGCGACGCGCTCACCACGCACGACTTCCGTGAGCACCGGTTGCACGCTACGTTCAGCGGTGACCGACAAACGCGCGGCGGGCGCGAGCAGCCGGCAACCGGGCGTTAGCGCAGCCGAAGCGGCGCTCGCGGACGCCGATGCGTCGCCGTTGGTTCCGGCGGAGCTATGGCCGCGCGTCGAGAACACGAGCGCACCCGTGACGAGCACGAGCAGCCCCGCTACGGCGAGCGCGAGTACGATGGCCACCGAACGCGGGATCGGCAAGGTGACCGCGCGGTCTCCGGGCAGCGCCGTGGGGACGTGCTCGAACGCGGCAGCGTTCAGCGACGCTACCGGATCCGCCGGTGGCGCCGACGGAGCGGTGCTCTCGAGCGTCGTGCTCGGCGGCGCCACGTCGACGTGCTCGGCCCGGAACGCGGAGCTCTGCGGCGCGCTCGCTTGCCACTCGGCCCCCGGCACACTCCCGGCACCGCTCATGAGGCTCGCGGGTGGCCCGCCCGGCTCGGTCGCCGCGGCCTCCGTCGAAGCCGGCGCTGCCGCAGCCGCTCGCGCCGCGGCCGTGACCGCTCCCACGGGGAGCGGCGTGGCGGTGATCGACGGCACCTTTCGCTGCGTCGCGAGCTCCTCTTCGAGCTTCGACGTGCCGAGAGCCGGACCGACGGCGCGCGGTGGCGGCGGTACCGCGCCGGGCGGTCTCAGCGTCGTCATCGGCGCGGGCACGACCTCTTCGCCGCCGAGCGTCGGCAGAGCCGCACGCGCGGCCGCAGCGTTCGTCATCTGTTCACGTGGCGGCCCGAGGATGCTCGCTCCGCGCGGGCGTGTCGCTCCGGGAGACGTGGCTGCGACCGCTCCACTCGCCGTCGGCACGCGCGCTCCCGGAATTTCGAGCAGCTGGCGCTCGGGTTTCGCGCGCACCGGCGCGGGCGGCGGACGCGATGTTGCCGGGCCTTTGTTGCGCACGGGCGCCGGCGGCGGGCGCGACGGCCCCGCTGCTCCGCGTGCGGGCGCTGGCGCCGGCGCTGCCAGCGAGCCGGTAAGCTTCGGTGCTCGTGCGGGCTCGGCCGCGCCGGGCGGCAAGACGCCCTTGAGTTCGGTCACGCGCGAGGCGGGGAGCCACTCCCCCCAGCCGCTGCGCCACACCAGCGTCGTCGGCGGCAACCGTTCACCACGCAGTGCGAGCATCAACTCGCCTTTGGCTCCGGTGACCGTCTTGCCGTCCGGCGTGACCCACGACCAGCGGTTCGCGTCGTCCGAGGGTTCGCTCATCGAAAGGGCGACGATATCACCACCGCCGAGCCTTTGAAGCCAGGTTCGAAGTCGACAAAAGCTTGAATCTTCTCAGAATTTTCCTTCCGTGCGGGCGAGGGCGGCCACCAACACGACGCGGGAGCCCGCTTGGCGCAGTGCGTCCACGCAGGCGCGCGCGGTGGCTCCGGTCGTCACCACGTCATCGACGAGCACGACGGGCCGCCGGGGTGCGGCGGTGCGCACGCGAAAAGCACCGTGCACGTTCTCGCCGCGCGCTCGGCGATGGAGCGCGGCTTGTTGCTCCGTTGCGCGGGTGCGCTCGAGCGCACGGGGGCTCACGCGAGCGCCGAGCTCACGAGCGAGCGTTTGCGCCAAGAGGGCGCTCTGGTTGTACCCGCGTTCGACCAGCCGCGCGCGATGGAGCGGCACCGGCACGAACAGCGCCTGCTCGAGCCCGAAGTACGCGAGCCGCGCTCCGAGCAGCCGCGCGAGCTCGGGCGCGAGCTCCGAATGACCCTCGAATTTGAAGCGGCGGATCGCCGGAGCGAGCGGTGATTGGTACACGCCCGCGGCGACGAACGGCACGCCGTCGAGGCCCCACGGCAGCGCCGGCGCCGGTTCACCGCACGTGAGGCAGAAGGGCGGCTTGCCGGCGCGCGGGCCCGCGCACGCCGCGCAACTCGGCGGCGCGAAGAGATCGAGCGCGCGATCGCGGCAGGCGCCGAACAGCGCGGAAAGTCGAGTGAGTCCGTCTTTCATTCGGGGCGTCGCCACGCTCGGGTGCGTGTTCCGTCACCGAATCGGTCGCGCGCCGCGCCGGTTGCGCGCTCGGGGCTTTTACACGCCGAGGAGCTTGCTCATCGAGAGCTCGTCGGCGGGAGTGAAGGGGAAGCGCTCGAACTCCGAGCTTCGCACCCAGCGGAAGTCGTTGACGTTCACGCGGGCGGGCTCGCCGCTCGAGAGCTCACACTCGTAAAGAAAGAGGTCGACCGCGTACTTCTCGTACGGGTGCGTGACGAAGCTGATGAGTTGCCCCGGTTCGATGCTCACGCCGAGCCGGTGCAAGAGCTCGCGCTTGAGCGCGCTCGCGTCCGTCTCGCCGGCCTCGACCCGGCCGCCCGGGAATTCCCAGAGCAGCGGTAACACCGCGCTCGCTCGACGTTGTGTGATGAGATAGCGACCGTCGCGCTCGATCACGGCCGCGACGACGCGAATCGTGGGCCGCGGGCTCACGAGGACCGCGTCACAAATCCACCCGGAAGAGCTGCTGTCCCATGAGCAGGATGTCGCCGCCGCCCACGTTCCGTTCGGAGCCCAGGCGGACGAAGCTGCCGTTCGAGCTGCCGAGATCCGTGAGGTAGACGGCGCCGTCCGGCGCGCGCGCGATCTGGCAATGAAGCCCCGAGACGTAGCCGTCTTCGGAGAACAGAATGTCGCCTCGCTCGCGACCGCAGTGCACGCCCCGTTCCGGGATGGGGAACGCGTTGCCCGTCGTGTCCCGGCCGATCACGAGCGCGAGCCGCCCGATGTAGCCCTTCGCCGGGCTCCCGAAGCGCTCGACGCCGTCGGCCGAGGTGCCCTGGCCGCGGAGCTCTTCGAAACGAATGATTTCCTGGCCGATGCGGAAGACGTCGCCGTATTCGAGCCGGTTCGGCTCCTGCGGCTTGAGCTTCATGTAAACGCCGTTGAGCGAGCCCTCGTCCCTGATCGAGAGCTGCCCGCCGCGACGCGAGAACGTCGCGTGCCGCGGGGAGAGGTAGCTGTCACCCGCGAAGATCGAGCCTGTATCACGGCCGACCGTGACGCTCGGCCCGTCGGGCAAACGGAACTGACCGGCTTCCGTGCCGTCGGCGCGCAGAGCCGTGAGCGTGATGGGACGTGCGCCGCTCGGCGCGGCGGCGACGGGAGCGGCACCGGCGGGTACGGCTTGCGCACCCGAGAGCGCCGACAAGTTGTAGCCGCACGATGCGCAGAACCGGTTGCCGGGGATGTTCGAGTGTCCGCATTGCGGGCACGTTACGGTCGCTGCGACGGTGGGTGCCGGCGCGGCTCCGACCGGTACCGCGGGCGCTGCGGCCGCCGGCTGTTGCGACGGACGAGGTGCCGCGGCAACGGGTGCGGCCGCGGCGGGCGCGCCCGAGCGCGCTTGAACGGCGGGGACCCCTTGCGGCGGCGTATTCGAAGTGAACGGCTTCGCGGCGCCGCCGCCCCGCGGCAGCTCGGCCCCACACCCCAGGCAAAACTTGTAGTGGTCCTGGTTCTCCTTGCCGCACTTCGGACAGGTAATCACTGTTGGGCCTCCGACCGCCGACGCGAGTGGCTGGCGGCCCGCCGCCGGATCCTCTGCGCGTCAGTGCGGGATCTACCCATGCTCGCTTCGACTGGTCAAGAGCAGCTTCGCTCCGCTCGCCCGGGAGCTTTGCGCTTCCTTGGCGGCGCCGCGTCACTCCGCGCGCGCCCGCAAGGCAATCTTGCTACGGCATCCATTCGGTCGGTCAGCCGAGGAACGCGAGTGCCTCCTTCAAAAGCTCACCGATCGGCACGTGTTCGACCTTCGAGCCGAGCCCCTCGACCGCCCGCTCGGCCTCGCTCGCTCTGTACCCCATGTTCGTGAGCGCGCTCATCAAGCGGAGCTTTGCGTCGGAGGTGGGCGTGCGTGGGGGCGCCGCCGGGTCGTCCGTCATCAGGGCGGGCAGTTTGTCCTTGAGCTCGAGCACGAACCGCTCGGCCGTTTTCTTCCCGATGCCCGGCACCTTCGAAAGCCGGGCGAGGTCGCCGGCGTGCACGGCGCTTCCGAGCTCACTCACCGAGAGCGCGCTCAAGACGCCCAGTGCGGTCTTCGGGCCGACGTTCGGGACGCCGAGCAGCACGCGGAAGGTCCGGCGCTCGAGCTCGGTGGCGAAACCGAAGAGATCGAGCGCGTCTTCACGCACGTGCGTGTGCACGAAGAGCTCGAGCTCGTCACCGTCGAAGTGCGCTCTCCCCGCGGTGCCGAGCGGCGCGTTGACCTCGTAGCCGACGCCGTTCACGGCGACGAGGAGCGCGCCCGTGGGCTCTTCCGCCACGACGCGTCCGCGGAGCCAACCGATCATGCGTCACCAGTATACGTAGGTCGGCGCGAGCCGCGCCCGGTTTCGTGCTATCGCTCCGCCGTGCTCGCCGTGCGAACCGACTCGCTCCGGCTCCGCCGCTTCGCGCGCGCGGTGCTTGCGGGGGCATCGGGTGCCGCCTTCGCCCTCGTCCTCGCTTGCTGCGGCGGGTCTTCGAGCGAAACGCCGCCGCCGCTCGAGCCGTCTCCGGCGAACGTGCACTACGATCGCGCCGCGACGACGCTCCCCGGCGAGCTCGGCACTCCGACGCGCCCGGTGCAAGCCGAGCCGACCACACCCGCGCCGGCTCCCACGCCTTTTCACCCGCAGCAGGGTGGTGCGCCGGCGGCGTCGCCGTTTCAGCACCGCGCCGCGCCGCCCCGCTGAGGCGCTGCCGGCCTTCTCTGCGCTGACGTTCGCGCGGCTCAGAAGCGCGAGTTCAGCGCGACGCCGTAGAACCCGGGCGCGACGGTCGGCGTCACCACGGCTGTCGTGCTCTTCGACGGCGAGCTCGCGACGAAATACCAGATCAGCCCCCCGGCGAGGATCGGCAGCCCGACGAGCGACGTGATGCCGCCCGCCGTTTCACGCCCGGCGGCCTTGTTGGCCGGCCCGTAGTCGTAGCCGCGCGGGCACATGTTGTGCTCCTCTCCGCACGTCTTCTCGAACTCTTTCACCTTGTTGGCGTTGTCGAGGTAAATGAGCCCGCCGACGACGAAGACCGCCGCGCCGACGCCCGCCACGACGAGCGGCAAGACCTGCGGCGACTTCGGATGCTCCGAGAGATTGACGGGGCCTTGCCGCTGCTCGGCAGGCTTCGCGGGAGCCGTCTGGGTGGGGCCCGGCGGCGGAGGCGCGGCCGGTGGAGGCGGCGCTTGTTCCGAGTCGAGCTGCTTCTTCAGCACCTCGATGCGACGCTGGATCTGTGCGCGCTCGGGCGAGTTCGGCTCTCGCTCGAGGAAGGTCTCGAGCGATACGACGGCTTGCCGCTTCTGGCCGTTCAGCTCGTAGGCGCGTGCCAGGTTGAGGAGCAGGGGGTGCGCCGTACAATCGCGCCTGAACGCGTCCTCCCAGTACAGAATCGCGCGGGGGTAGTCCGCCTCGTTGAACGAGACGTTACCTGCCTGAAAGGCCGCCTTGGCGGCCGTGAGATCCGCGTCGCTCGCCTCGTGCGTACACTCGGCGTAGGGGTGCGTTTCCTCCGCGGCGAACGCGCGGCTCGGCGCGAGGGCCGCGAGCCCGGCGAAGACGGCGCTCACGCGGTAGTGCCGGAAGCCTTGGAAGCCGAGTGACCTCGATGGAGCCACGGACTCCCTTGGTAGCATGAAAAGGACCCCTTGTGCCGAGCGGGGATCCGCGTTCTCTTCCGCGGAGCGACCCGAGTCACTTCGCTAACTGCGGCCGCCGCTCGAGCGACGACCGTGTCGATGAGTCCGATGCTGCCCGAGCGGAAACAGATCCTGGTCGTCGACGACGAGCCGAATCTCCGGCGCGTGCTCCGCGCGCAGCTCGAGCGTGACGGCTACGACGTACACACGGCGGAGGACGGCGAGCAAGCGCTCGCGTTGCTCCACGAGCATCACATCGATCTCGTGATCACCGACCTTCGCATGCCGAAGCTCGACGGCATGGAGCTCCTGCGCCGCGTGACGGCGCTCGAGGATCCGATGCCCGTCGTCATGATCACGGCGCACGGCACGGTCGATACCGCGGTCGAAGCCCTCAAGACGGGCGCGTTCGACTACATCACCAAGCCCTTCGATCAGGAGGACGTGCGCACCATCGTGCGCAAGGCCGTCCGGACACAGGACCTCTCTGCGACGGAGGCGTCGCGGCCGTCGCTCGTCGCCGGGCTCGAGGGCGGACGCTACGGCATCATCGGGCAGAGCCCGAGCCTGCTCGATCTCTACGCCGTCCTCGATCGCGTCGCCGACACGCCGACCACCGTGCTCGTGACGGGTGAGAGCGGCACGGGCAAGGAGCTCGTCGCGCGCGCGCTGCACGAGAACTCGTCGCGCCGCGACAAGCCGTTCATCAAGGTGAACTGCGCCGCCATCCCGCGCGACCTGATGGAGAGCGAGCTCTTCGGCTACGAGCGCGGCGCGTTCACGGGCGCCGTCGGGTCGAAGCCCGGCCGCTTCGAGCTCGCGAGCGGCGGCACGCTGTTCCTCGACGAAATCGGCTCGATTCCGGTCGAAATGCAGGTGAAGCTCTTGCGCGCGTTGCAGGAGAGCGAGTTCGAGCGCGTGGGCGGCGTGCGCACGATCCGCGTCGACGTGCGCCTCGTCGCGGCCACCAACACGGACTTGAAGAAGGAGATCGCGGCGGGCGCCTTCCGCGAGGATCTCTACTATCGCCTGAACGTCGTGCCGATGCGCTTGCCGCCGCTGCGCGAACGGCGCGAAGACATCCCGCTGCTCGTCTCGCACTTCGTGCGAAAGTTCGACGCGCGCCTGCGCAAGAACGTGACGGGCATCGAGCCCGACGCGCTGAACGCGCTGCTCGAGCACCCGTGGCCCGGCAACATCCGCGAGCTCGAAAACGTGATCGAGCGCGCCGTTTTGTTCTGCGACGGAGACGCGCTCCGGGCGTCCGATCTTCCGAGCGAGCTTCATCGCACGCCCGAGCCGCCGCAAGCCGTGGCGAGCGCGGCCAGGCCTGCCGCCGCCACCAGCCCGGGGGCGACCGACGGCTTGAAGGAGCAGGTGAAAGCGGCCATGAGCCGGCTCGAGCGCGAGCTCATCGTGAAGGCGCTCGAGCAGACGGGCGGTAACGTCACCCACGCCGCGCGCCTGCTCAAGATTTCGCGCAAGGGCCTGCAGCTCAAGATGAAGGAGCTCGGCCTGCGCGAACGCGACGAGCGACTGGACTCGTGAAGGTGCGCCGTGGCCGGAGCGGAGCGCTGCTTGCGCTCGGCATCGCGTTTGCGGCCTCCGAGCTCGGCTGTGCGCACAAGCCGAAACCCGGCGACGGACCCGCTGCGAGCGCGTCGGCTCCGCGCAAGAGCCACATCCTGCCGCCCACGCCGCCGCCCGTCCCGCGCCAGGGCATGGTGTTCATCCCGTCCGGCGCGCTCGTCGTCGGCACGCCGCCCGACCTCTACCCGCGCCTCGCCGACGAGGAGGTCGCGGGCGAGCAAGTCATCGTTCCGGCGTTCTACATCGACGTCTATGCGTACCCCGACGAAGAGGGCGCGATCCCGCTCACCAACGTCGCGCGCGACGACGCCGCGAACCTCTGCGCCGAGCGCGGCAAGCGCCTCTGCCGCGAGCTCGAGTGGGAGCGCGCGTGCAAGGGTCCCGAAAACCGCACTTACGAGTACGGGGATCGCTACCGCGCGGACGTGTGCGCCACCGGCAGCCCGCCGATTCTCAGGCCGAGCGGCATCCGCGTCGGCTGCCGCAGCGACTGGGGCGTCTGGGATTTGCACGGTGGCGCCTGGGAGTGGACCGAGAGCCCGTTTCGTCGCGGCACGACCGGCCTCGTCACGGTGCGGGGCGGCAACGCGCCCGCGGGGGAGCTCGTCGGCCGCTGCGCGAACGCCATCGCACGCTCCGCCGACACCAAGGCGCCGAGCATCGGGTTTCGCTGTTGCATGGGGAGCGGCAAGACGCCCGATGTCGAGCTCGCGATCCGCCATCCCCGCAAGCTCGAAGCGCGCGAGCGCCTCGACCCGGGGCTCGTGCCCGAGCTCGTCCGCGTGTTGCCCGAAAACGCGCGGACCGCGCTCACGCGTCGCGGCGCGATCGCCCCCGACCGCATGTGGACGTGGTGGCCCGCGGGCAACGACGAGCTCACGATCCTGAGCCTGTGCGCGGGCATGGGGCGGCGTGCGCTCTGCGGCGTGCTGATCGCGCGCGTCGTGCTCGGCAAACCGAGCGCGCTCGTCTGGGCAGAGGGCGGCACCTGGCAACCGATGCTCCACGCCGAGAACGATCCGCGCGACATCTGGCTCCTCGGCGGCGACGATCCGGGCGCCTTTCGCCGCCGCATCAGTTACGTCTGGGGCCACGTCAACGTCGGGGCGCGCGAGCGGCGCATCGTGAACCTTAAAGAGGAGCGCGGGACACCAAGGCGGACGAGCGGAAATTGAGCTCGAGGGCACGCCATGTCGACGCGCAGGAACGGCTTGTTTTTTTGGGGGGTGGGGTCCGCGTCCGACCTCGTGATCTGCGCGGCTCCGTCCGAACGTGTCGACTTGCCCGTGAGCTCACCTGCGCCTGAACGGTCGCGGCGTCAGCGCGGCTCGCAGTCGCCGTCGATGCGCCGCACAATCACCTTTTCTTGCCGCGCGAGCCGCTCGAGCTCGCGCGCATTGATCTGAACGCCGGCCGGGTTTTTGGTGTTGAGCGCTTGGGCGAGCGCCGCCGACGCACGCGCGCTCGAGCGGGCGAACGCGGCGTATTCGTGGACGTCCCGCGCGAGCTCGGGCGAGCCGCCGTCGAACGTGTCGAGGCGCTTGGCGAGACCCTCGTACTCGAGCGTCGCTTTGCCGTAAGCCGAGCTCGTCGGCTTCGCCGTGAGCCCTTCGATGGTGTCGAGTGACGAGTTCACGCCACGGGCGAGCGTGCGGCAGCGCTTCACGTCACGCAGCCGCTCGCAGCCGAACAGCGCGAGCACGGCGGCGACGACGACGAGCACGCGAACGAGCCGAGCCGACACGGGCCCCGGAACCTACACCAAGCCGGCTTTCGCGGTCTCGCGCTATAGTTTCTCCGAGCATGCGCCCTCGCGTTGCCGGCCTCCTCTTCGCGGCGGGTGCGCTCTCGTGCTCGTGCCGGCACGAGCCGAGCCCGCAAAGGAGCGCTCCGTCCGCGCCCGCGTTCGCCGCCCCGCCCGAAGAGAGCCCGGGTGCTCGTGCCGTCGCGAGCGTGCTCGCCTCGGTTCACGAGAAGATCTCGCTCGCCGCGCCCGCTTGGCAGCTCCAGCCGCTCGCCTTCGGCCGCCACTTGCTCGTCCGGCTAGAGCAGGATCGGGTCGAGGTGCTCTCGACGCCGGAGCTCACGAGCAACATGGAGGTCAAGCTCGACGGAGCGCGCGCCGCCGTCGCCCTCGCGGGCGGCTCGGTCGTCGTGGCGGGTGCGAGCGCCGCCCTCAGGCTCGATCCGGGCGCGAAGGCCCCCGTGCGGCTGCCCCCCATCGCGTGGTTTCCCGGCACGCTCCTCGTCCCCGAACGGCGCGATTCGAACCTCGTCTGGGCTCTCCACGCCGGCGGCAAGAGCTCCGTGCGACAGCGCCTCGCGCTCGACCCCACGCTCTCCTTCGACAAGGAAGTAACACTCGAGGGTTACAACGGGGGCGCCCTCGCGAGCCTGCGTAACGGCGCGTTTCTATTCGCGTCCGCGGGCGGCGTGCGCTCCGCGTTGCCCGAAAACCGACCCCGCTCGTTCTCGACCGAGTTTCCGCCCTGGCGCCTGCTCCCGGCGCGGCGTGTCGATCAGGCGTGGGCCGTCGCCGCCGACGGTCGCGTCGAGCTCTGGCAGCTCGGGGACCGGCTGCTCGTCAAACAGCGATTCAGCGCGGGGGCGGCGCCCTTCGACGCCGACGCGAGCCCCGACTACCTCGCCCTGGTCGTCGTCGACGAGCCGGGCGACGCGGAACGGCGCTTCCGGCTCCTCGTCTTCGATAACGACGGCAACCGCGTGCTCGAACACGCGCTCGCGCCGGGCGCCCCCGAGTCGGGGCGCGACTGGACGGAGCTCGCCGTGCGCGATCGCCACGTCGTCCTCTCCGAGAGCGACCCGCTCGTCGCCGTCGGCGGCCCCGGTGCCCTCGAGGTCCTTCGACTTCCCACGGGTGAGCGCCTGCTCTTCCGCGAGGCACCCTGACGCGGCCCAGCCGTAGCTCGGCGGTCCGGAGGCGCGACCGGCGAGAAGTTGGCCGTTCCGGGCCCGCGGGGCAGAAGCTCGTTCGGGATGACGTCCGCCCGGATCGAGCCTGAACTGAACGCCCTGAAGCAGCTGGCCGAAGACCTCGCCGGCCGTCAGAAAGATCGGCTGACGAGCGCCCACCTGCTCGCCGCCATCGCCGCGCGCCCGAGCCCGGCCGCGCTGCTGCTCCAGGAACGCAAGCTCTCGCTCGACGAGATCCTGCGTCTCGGCCGCAGCGTCCCGGACGATTTCAGCGAGTCGGTGCAAAAGCTCCTGTCCAAAGCGCACGCGATCGGCGCGCGCATGGGCAAGACTCGCGCGTCGGCCGAGCACCTGCTCATCGCCCTGCTCGGCGAGCCGCGTGCGGCCGCGCGCCGCGTCGTCGAGGACGCGGGCGCCGACGTCGCGCGCCTGCGCACCGCCGCGCTCCAGCTCGGCCAGGGGCTCGTTGCCGGGCGCCGCCTGCCCGATCGCGCCGGCGTCGCACCCGCCGCCGCCCCGCTGCCGCCGCCTGCTCCACGCCGGCCCGAGCCCGGTCGCCGCCCGGCGACGGCGGTCTCGCTCTTCAGCCTCGCGCTCAAGAAGGCGCCCCCCGTCGAACCCGAGACGGACGCGCCGCCGCCCGTCAGGGAAGCGTCGCCCGCCCCCGTTCTGCAACACGGCGCGGCCGGTTCGCCGCCGGCCGCCCCCGCCGTCGCTCCCGACGACCGCTTCGAGCTCGATCCGCAACGCTTCCCGATGCTCGTCGCGCTCGGCAAGAACCTCACGCGCGCGGCCGCCCGCGGCGAGCTCGATCCCGTCGTGGGTCGCGAGGCCGTGATCGAACAAGTGCTCGACGTGCTCGCCAAGCGCGAAGGGAACAACCCGTGCCTCGTGGGCGTCGCCGGCGTCGGCAAGACGAGCGTCGTGCGCGGGCTCGCGCAGCGCATCGCCGAACAGCGCGACGGCGCCGCGCTCGACGAGCGCATCGTCGTACAAATCCCGATCGGCGAGCTCGTCGCCGGGACGGGCGTGCGCGGCGCGCTCGCGGCGCGCCTCGGCCAGATCCGCAAAGAGACGCTGCTCGCGCGCGGGCGCATCGTGATTTTCTTCGACGAAATTCACCAGCTCTTTTTGGGCGAGGCGGCCGAAGAGATCGCGAGCGAGCTCAAGATCGCGCTCGCGCGCGGCGAAATCCCGTGTATCGGCGCGACGACGCTCGAGGAGTATCAAAAAGCGATCGGCAACGACGCCGCGCTCGCCCGCCGCTTCTCGCTCGTCGAAGTCGACGAACCGTCGCGTGAAGACGCGTACCTCGTGCTCGACGCCCTCAAGCCGAGCCTCGAAGCTCACCATGCCGTGAGCTACCAAGCGGACGCGCTCGCCATGGCCGTCGCCTGGTCGGTGCGGTACCTGCCGGGCCGCGCGCTGCCGGACAAGGCCGTCTCCATCCTCGATCTCGCGGGCGCCCGCACGCGTCGCCGCTCTCGCCTGTCGGTCGGCCCCGAAACGGTCGCCGAGGTCGTCGCCGAGCTCGCCGACATGCCCGTCGAGCGGCTACTCGAAGCGGACGGCGATCGCATGCTGAAGCTCGAGGAAATCCTCGCCGAGCGCGTCGTCGGCCACACCGCCGGCATCCGCAAAATCGCGCGCATTCTCCGGCGTAACGCCGCGGGACTCGGCTCGCGGCGCCCCATCGGCACCTTCCACTTGCTCGGGCCGACCGGCGTCGGCAAAACCGAAACGGCGAAGGCCATCGCCGAAGTCCTGTTCCATTGCGAGAGCGCCATGACGCGCCTCGATCTCTCCGAGTTCAGCGAGGCGCATGCCGTCGCGCGTCTCATCGGCGCGCCGCCCGGCTACGTCGGGCACGAAGCGGGCGGACAACTGACGGAAGCAGTTCGGCGCCGTCCCTACCAGGTCATCCTGCTCGACGAGATCGAGAAGGCGCACCCCGACGTGCTCACGGCGTTCCTCGGCGTCTTCGACGAAGGCCGCCTCACCGACGGTCGCGGCCGCACCGTCGACTTCACGAACACCGTCATCCTCATGACCTCGAACCTCGGCTCCGAGGAGACGCAGGCGAGCGCGCGCCGCCGCGTCGGCTTCGCGGGCGGCGACGCGCCGGACGACGATCTCGAGACCCGCATCGTCGCCGCCGCGCGCGCCGCGCTCGCCCCCGAGCTCTACAACCGCATCGACGAAGTCCTGGTTTTCTCGCCGCTCGGCCGCGCCGAGGTGCGCGAAATCGCGCGCCGCCTGCTCGCCGCGATGGCGCAGGCGCTGCTCGATCAGCGTCGCGTCCGCCTCGAGTACGGAGCCGAAGTCGTCGAGCACCTGCTCGATCGCGGCGGCTACGATCCCACGCTCGGCGCGCGTCCGATGAAGCGCACCATCGCGCGCCTCGTCGAAGCCCCGCTCGCCGAACGTTTGCTCAAAGGCGAGCTTCCGCGCGGCAGCGTCGCCTTGCTCGAGGTGTGCGACGGCGTGCTCGACTTCGACGTCATCGAAGCTGCGCGCGACGTGACCGCAGGCGCGGCGGAATAGTAGGGCGCGCGGGGCACGGCGCCGCACGGTGCTCTCGCACTCCGGCTGCGTGCTAAACTCCACTCATGCCGGGCGAACCGCGCGCCGCCACGCGACCGACGAGGACGTGCTCGACGCGCCGGAGCGGGGCTCTCACGTCTGGTTGGTCGAGTCGCTCGCGCGCATGGCGCCGGCGGGCGACTCGAAGTGAAGCTTCGGGTTAGGGGCGACCAGCGTGCTCCCGCTCGATCGCTTTCTCTCGGGCGTCCTCGTAGCGATCGTGCTGCTCCTCACGGCCGGCATCGCCGTGCACGTCGGTACGCCGTATTTCGAGCGCGCGCTCGGCGCGACCGGCGCCGAAAAAACGGCGCCCGTGGCGCCGTCGAGCGCCGGCGTGCTCGTGGCGCCGAGCGCCGTCCCCTCCACGCGCCATGACGAAGGCGAGCACTCCGCCTACGAGCGCGGTCCGACGCGCCGCGAGCTCCCCTTGGCGGCGCCGTCCGGCTCGCCCGGACCGTCCGGCGTCTTTCTGCTGCGCGCGCGCAACCTGAGCGGGCGGAGCGGCAGCGTGTTCGTCCCTGCCCAGGCGACGGGCGTCGCGTCCCCGCTGCTCGTCTTGTTCCACGGCACCGGCGGGAGCGGCGCCGACATGGTGAATACCTTTCGCGCCGTCGCCGAGGAGCGCGGCATCATCCTGCTCGCCCCCGACTCCGGCCACTCCCCGAACGGCACCTACAACTGGCAAGTCCCCGACAGCCCCGGCGACAGCACGCCCGATCAAGCGCATGTCGCCGCTTGTCTCGCCGAAGTCTTGGCCGCGCCCGGTCTCCACGTCGATCACGAGCGCGTGCTCGCCCTCGGTCATTCGGGCGGCGGGAGCAGCGCCGCGTACATGGCCACGACCGACCCGCGCTTTGGCGCGTTCGCCGTGCTCCATGGCGGAGTCTTCGCGGGCGGCCTCGGGACTCACCGCGTTCCGGCCTGGTTTTCGACCGGCACCGAGGATCCGCTACGCCCGGCCGTCGTCGTCGAACGGGCCGCCGCCGCGGCCGGCGCCCATGCGACGACCGTGACGACGCACCTTTACCCCGGCGGCCACGCCATGTCCGAGGCCGAGCTCCGCGACGTCATCGCCTGGTGGTTGGGCGGTTGACGCCGGCGCGTCAGCCGCCGCCCGAGGCGATGCCGAAATCGCTGAAGTACTTCTTACAGTCCTTGTCGCTCGGGTGCGCCTGACAATAGCTGCCCCAACAGTTGGAGAAGGCGCTCGCTTGTGCGTCGCAGGCATTCCGCCCGCTCGCGTCGCACTTGTCCTGCACCTTCTCGGCGCAATCGTAATAGTCGTCCCTCTGCTTGTCGCACTTGGACGCGTCGGCCACGCCGTTCACGTCGTCGCAGAGCTTGTCGCACGTCATGCCGTCCACGAGACCCGCGATCCTGTCCGAGCACTTCTGCTGCTCGTCGCAGACCGTTTTGCACTTGCTGGCGCAGCCCACGGCGAAACTTCCAAGAGCCAGCACCCACGCCACCATCGTTCGATTAAGCATCATGAGGTCCTCGTTCGTATCGAGAGAGCGGCCACCACTCCCATAGAGCCGCTCAATACCGGCCGGTTCCGCGCGGCGTCCAGCAAATTGGCGCGCCAAGCCCCTGCACTCGGAGATCCGGCAGAAAGTCCTGCTCGGGACCGAGGGCCCCGTGCTACCGAACGAAGTCGATGCTTCGCTCGAGTAGGGCGCTTCTCGTCGTACCGCTTTGCTTCGTCCTCGCCACGGCGTGCAAGAAAAGGAAGCCGAGTGACGAACCGGAGCTGCCGACGGTTACGGGCAGCGGCGTCACGTCGTCGCAGTCACGCACGCTCCCCCCGTTCACGCGGGTCGAGGTCAAAGGGGCGCTCGCGGTGACGGTCAACGTCGGCAAGGGCGCGCCGCTCGAGCTCCACGGCGACGACAACCTGTTCTCGCACGTCGAGTCGACCGTCGTGAACGGCGCGCTCACGCTCGAGCCGGACGCGGTGCTCCAGCCGTCGCAGGCGTTTCGGCTCGCCGTGGGTACCGCAGCGCTCGAAGAAATCGACGCGGCCGTTGCGGCCAAGGTCACCGTTCACGGCGTCGAAGGCGACCAGTTCGTGCTGCGGGCCGGAGGAGCCGGACAAATCACCGCGGACGGCTCGTGCGCCGAGCTCACCGCTCTCGCGCGGACGGCATCACGCATCGACCTCGCTGGCTTTTCGGCTGCGAACGCGCACGCGATCGCCGTGGACTTCGCGCGCATCACCCTTGGCCATCTCGAGAAGCTGGACGCGACGCAGCACGGCATGGCCATGATCAGCTACGACGGCAGCCCCGAGCTCACGACTCACGCCGATCGACCTTCGAACGTCGCGCCCCGCCGCTGAGGATCGGCCCCCGCGCGATGGGCCCGCACGAAACGGGCCCATCCGCCTTCAGCAATCGGTGTCGTGCGACCGACCATGGTCAGTCACAATCCCCAAACGGGGCAAGCCTCAGGTGGCGCCGGGGGCGTCGGCCTGCGCAGCGGTGCACGCTGAATCGGTCGCGTGCGCGGCGCAGTACGTCCCGACGCACGTGAAGAACGCCGTGAACTTGTCTTCACACGCGTCCGTCGTGGCGCATTGATCCTTGCCGTCTTCGCAATCGAAATAGTCGTCCTTCTGCTTGTCGCACTTGGCCGCGTCCGAGACCTTGTCGAGATCCTCACAGGCCTTGTCGCAGTCGCGGTTCTTGTCCGCGTCCGTGGCGTCCGCGCACTTTTTGCTGTCGTCGCACTCCGACTTGCACTTGTTGCCGCAGCCCACCGCCAGGCCCCCGAGAGCCACCGCGCACACCACCAATAGCTTGCTAAGATTCATGTCGTCCTCTCTGCTTGTTGTTTGGGGAGCGGCGAGCACTCCCGCGAACCGCACACTTCAGCTCACTCCCTCGTGGTCTGTCCAGAAAATATCTTCTAAAGCCGATATTCTTCGGGCTAGGACTGCGCGCAGTGTTGCTCGTTTGCAACACTGCGTCCGCACTCAAGGCGTCTTCTCGAGTGCGAGAAACGGAGCTTTGACGCGCGACCGTCGGCCCGTATTCAACAAGGCCGGCTGGAGCAATTCTACCGTGATGCGAACGACCGAATTTAATCCGGCGCTCGCTCGAGCGCGCGACGATAACGCTCCCGCCGCACGGGATCGCGCAGGATGTCGTAGGCCTCGTCGAGTACTTCGATGATCGAATCCACGTCGTCGCGGAGGTCGACGGTGGCGGCGGTGAGGACGCGCTCCGGGTCGAGGTCTTTGCGTAACGTTTGGTAGGCGCGGCGGAGGTCGTAGCTCGTCGCGTCGCGCGCGACGCCGAGGAGCGCGAAGTAGTCGCCCTCTTCGACCAGGGCTCGGCGCGCGGCGACGCGCTGGCGGAGCGCCTCGGCGTCCATCCGATCATAGCCGGGCGGTGGCTCGGGCTCGTGGGCGGCCGGACGCTTGCCCGCGGTCTGCACGTGCAGCACGCCGAGCTCCACGAGCACCAGAATCACGCACGCGAAGTCGTCGTTGCCGGCACGCGCGAGCAAATCGCCGACGCTCATGCCGTCCGCTTGCGAGGCGAGCGCTTGGTCCGGCTCGCTGAGCGCGCACTCGGCGAGCAGCGCCCGCGCGGTGCCCATCGCGAGCAGCGCGTCGCGTCCGCCCACGCGCGTGATCGCGTCGCTCGGCTTCGCCGTACGGCGCGTCATCTCGAGCAGCACCTCGGCGCCCGTCGCGCCGCCGAAGACGCCCGGCTCGGCCTGCAAGCGCTGCGGCACTTCGCGCTCGAGGCTTGCTGCGCCCGTCGAGAGGTCGGTGATTTTCCCGAGTAGCCACTCCGCGTGCGCGCGCAGCACCGTCCAGAGCTCGTCTTGCCGCAAGTGCCCCTGCGCTACGAGCGCAGCGCCCGCGTGGCGACCGAACGGCGGCACGCGCCGCGCGAGCCGCTGCACGCCGTCGCCCGCGAGATCGCCGCGCTGCAGGAGGAACGCGACGAGCGTCTCGCTTTCCGCGCTCGAAGCGGCCGTGACGAAGTCGCCGTCGCGGAAGACGACGCGCCGGATCCCGACCGCGTCTTCGAGCGCGATGGCGCCCGTGTAACGCGCCGCCACGCAGCGCGCGAGCGTACGCAATCCGCCGCCGGCGCCGAGCGCCACCGGAATGTCGGGCAAGGCTCCGCGTTCGGCGAGCGGGGGTGGGGGCGGTGGCGGCGCGCGCGTCACCGCCGAGGCGCGCTCGGGCATGGGATGTTGCGGCGCCGTCGGCGGCGGAGCTTCCATGCGCGGTGGTCGCGTCGATACCGTTTCTTCGGCGCGCGACGCCGGCGCGTCGGAAGCCAGCGGCAGACGACTCGGGCTCGAGTCGAGCGGCGGCTCGAGCGACTCGAGCGCCGTCGCATGCGTGCTGATGACCGGCTGCGACGGCAGCGGGCGTCCGGGCGGCGAGGTCGGCGCTTCGTTGCCGAACTCGGGCGACGACGGGGGCTCGGCGGGCGGTGCGGGAAAGGGAGCGGCGTCCGCGCGCGAGCTCTGTGCGCCGGTCGTGTCTTTTTGCAGAGCGGAGCCCGTGCGACCGCCGGGCGTAGTGCCGCCCACGGGCGTGCCGCCGCGACTTCCCCCGCGCGAGCCCGTGTCGGAAGTGCCGCCGCCCGTGCCGGCCGTCCCGGCGACGCTGTCGTCGTCGTCGTCGTCCTCGTCCGACTCAATCGGCTCGTCGAGCGCCGCGAGCAGATCGGCGGGCAAAACGGCGTCGACCTCCGCCTCCGGCGAGAGGCGCTCGCCGGCCGCCGGCACGTTCGCGCTGTTGCGCACGCGCTGCTCGGCGCGACCGAGTAAGAGCTCGAGCTCGGGGCTCAGCCGCGCGTGCGGCACCGCGCCGATCCCTTGCGGCACGACGGAGCCGGTGCGCACCGGCGGCGAGCTCGAGGGCCGCCCCGACGACGGCGGTCCCAACGACGGCACTACCGACGGCGGCTGCGGCGGCGCCGTCGGCATGCTCGGTGGACCCGAGGGCGTTCCGGACGTGCCCGGCGGCGGCGCGCCGCTCAGAGGTCGCGCCTGGCCGATCTTGCCGCCCTCGTAGCGATACGGGCGGCGGGTCGCGGCCACGAGCACCGGCGAGCGCGCCGAAGTTGCCGGTGAGTTTCCGAGCTCGCCGGGCGGACCCACGACTTGCTCGATACGCGCGATGATCTCAGCCGTGTTCACGGGTCGCGTGAAGAGACCCGTGGCGCGCTGCTCGAGCTCCTTGCGGCTCTCCGGCGGTGACGACGTGGGCTCCGCGATGAGCACGACGTCGATCGGCTTGCCGCCGGCCGCGGCTTGCATGCGCTGCACCGTGTCGGCGATCGAAGGCGCGTCGGCGTCGAGCACGACGAGCGACGGCCGCTGCACGGCGACGCGCCCCGCGAGCAAGCCGAGCGGCACGTCGACGACCCAGTACCCGCGCGTTCGAAGCGCGGCGCTCAACCGCTCCGCCTCCGCCGAGGCGTCGCTCATGAAGATGAGAGTGCCGCCCTGTGAACCGCCCGTGGTGCTGTCGGGGCTGGACTTCGGGTCGGAGCTCGCCACCTCGTTACCTTGGCAGCGTACCGCGTCGGCCCGAGTTTCTCTATGGCTCAATGTCGCATGAGGTGCGACACGCGACGTGGAGTCAGCTGCGCTCGAAGCGCCTTGCGACCCATTCGCCCGCGCGCGGCCAGTAGCGCGCCGAAAGGATCGCGGCGACGATGAACGTCACGAGGCCGAGCTCGCCGTGGGTCAAGCCGAACACGCGCTCAATCTGCCGCGACTTCCGCTGGGTGGCCAGCCTCTCGAGCGACACCGCCGCCCTTGGCGGCTAGCTTAGCCGGCGTGAAGGCCGTCATCGGTCTCGGCTCGAATCTCGGCGAGCGCCGCGCCGTGCTCGCGCGTGCCGCGGCCGAGGTCGAGCGACTGGGCACGCCGGCGGGCCGCTCCGCCCTTTACGAGACCCAGCCGGTCGGCCCGCCCCAGCCGCTGTTTCTGAACGGCGCGCTGGCTCTCGAAACGGCGCTCGGCCCGCTCGCCTTGCTCGAGGGGCTGCTCGAGATCGAGCGGCGCCTGGGCCGAATCCGCGCTGAGCGCTGGGGTCCGCGGCTCATCGACCTGGACATCTTATGGACCGACGGGGGCGTTCTGTCCTCACCGCGTCTCACGGTCCCCCATCCTGAGCTCCGGCGCCGCGCCTTCGCCCTGAGGCCGCTCCTCGACGTGGCCGCACATGCTAAAGACCCCTCGGACGGGGAGTCCTACGCTAGAGTCCTCGCCGGGCTCGGCGGCGATTCACCCGTCGAAATCGCGGGGACACGCTACAGCTGGGCCTGAATGGACATGCCGCGCGCGAGATGGTAGTTGGCGCGCGCAAAACGAACCCGCCATGAGTGTCGCACCGCTCCCATTAACTCCGCCCCTGCTTGCCCTCTCCGGCGGCGTGACTCTGGATTTCGACAACACGCTCGGCATCCAGATCGTCATCTTCGTGCTCCTCATGTTCTTGCTCGAGCCGCTGCTCTTCCGGCCCGTGCTGCGCGTCTTCGCGCTGCGCGAGGACCGGACCGAGGGCGCCAAAGCGCAAGCTCGCGAGCTCGACGAGCGGGCCGGGGAGATTTATCAGCGCTATCAGCGCGAGCTCGAACGCGTGAATCGCGTCGCCGCCGAAGAGCGCGATCGGGTCCGCGCCGAGACCTCGAAGCTCGAGGCTGAAATCCTGCGAGAAGCCCGCGCGTCCGTAGCCAAGGTGGTGGACGACGGTCGCAAGCAGATCACGACCGAGATGACCCGCATTCGCTTCGACCTCGGGCGCGAATCGGAGCGTCTTTCGCACGACATCGTCGATCGTGTCGTCGGCCGGGGAGCAAACTGATGCGCCGCCTGGTCGCTCTGCTCTGCGTGGCCGCCGGCCTCGCGGTCGCGCCGCTCGCTTTCGCGCAAGAGTCGCCCCACGGCCAGCGCGCCGCTCACGGCCAGCGCGCCGCTCACGGCCAGCGCGCCGCTCACGGCGAGCACGGTCCCGTCGCGCCTGCCGAACGCGCCGCTCACGGCGAGGAGCACGCTCCGACCTTCGACGACATCAACTGGATCTACGGCTGGCTCGGTGAACGCGAAGGCGTCGAGCCGGGCATCCTGTTCCGGCCGAAGGGCATGCCGGCGCCGTTCGGCGTCTTCATTCTCGACGCGCTGCTGCTTTACGGTTTCCTCGTCAGCAAGGCGAAGAAGCCGCTGCGTGAGGCGTTGAAGAACCGCAAGGCGAACATCCTGCGCGGCATGGACGAGGCGGCGCGCATGAAGCGCGACGCAGAGAAGCGCCTCGGCGACTACGAGCAGAAGCTCGCGCGCATCGAAGACGAGGTCGAGCGCGTGCGGCGTGAAATGCGTGCCGGCGCCGAAGGCGAGCGCGTGCGCATTCTCGAGGACGCGAGGGCCCGTCGGACTCGCATGGAGAAGGACGCGGAGTTGCTCGTGGCGCAGGAGCTCGCGGCCGCGCGCGAGGAGCTCAAGCGCGAGCTCGTGACGGCGGCGTTCGCTTCGGCGGCGAGCGCCGTGAAGGAGCGGCTCAAGGCCGACGATCAGCAGCGGCTCGCGGAAGAATACCTCGCGGGCCTCGCCAAGGCCGGCGGCGCCTTGCGCGGGAGGGCATGAGATGAGCGGCCAAGCCACCGTTGCCGAGCGCTACGCGCGCGCCATCTTCGCTCTCGGCGTCGAGACGGGGACGCTCGCCGCGCTCGCCGATCAAGTTCGGCGTTTCGCTGCCGCGTACCAGACGAGCCTCGACCTCCGGAGCGTGCTCGAAAATCCGCTGATCCTGCCGGAGCAGCGCCAGAAGGTATTGGCGGAGGTTGCCTCGCGGCTCGGGCTCGGCCCCTCGGCGCTCAATACCGTGCGCTACCTCGCGCAACGCCGCCGCTTGAGCGCGTTACCCGACATCGCCAAGCGCCTCGATTCGCTTTCGGACGAGCAACAGGGCGTCGTGCGCGCGAGCGTGACGACAGCCGCGCCCATGGCCGAGTCCTTTTACCTGCGCTTGAGCGAGCAGCTCGCCACGCTCGTCGGGCGCAAGGTCGTGCTCGATCGCCGGGAAGACCCCGCGCTCATCGCGGGCGTCGTGACGCGCATCGGCGACAACACCATCGACGGAAGCATCCGCGGCCAGCTCGACCAGCTCGAGCGGAAGCTCCTCTCCTCCTGACTAACGGACACTAGAGAAAGACCCCCATGCAGCTCAGAGCCGACGAGATCTCCGCGATCATCAAGCAGCAGATCCAAAACTTCGATCGCGCCGCGCTGGTCAGCGAGACCGGCACCGTGCTCACCAGCGGCGACGGTATCGCCCGCGTTTACGGCCTCGAAGGCGTCATGGCCGGCGAGCTCGTCGAGTTCCCGGGCGGCCTGTTCGGCTTGGTGCTGAACCTCGAGCAGGACAACGTCGGCGTCGCCGTGCTCGGCGACGCGACGGGCGTGAAGGAAGGCGACGTCGTGAAGCGCACGGGGCGCATCGCGGACGTGCCCGTCGGCGACGCGTGCGTCGGGCGCGTCGTGAACGCGCTCGGTCAGCCGATCGACGGCAAAGGCCCGGTCAAAAACGAAGCTTCTTATCCCGTCGAAAAGATCGCCCCGGGCATCGTGAAACGTAAATCCGTC
>JAICUB010000013.1 GCA_025936045.1 Polyangiaceae bacterium
ATGCGACGCTTGCGGTTTGTTGAGAGACGAGGCATAAAGAAGAAACTGTGAGACCCACGTCTTGGGGGCGTGGCTGGAGGCCAGAAACATGGCAACCGAAGATACGGTGAGCACCATCGCCAAGGCGCTAGGCGAATCCGACGAGATCCCACTGGGACAAATCACGGGGGTCGTCCGTGCGCTCGGCGACGAGCTCTGTCTGAAACTGCTGGAAGAGACGCAACAGATCGAAGCCAAGGGCGGCATGATGCTGCCCGACAACAGCCGGAAGCGCACGATGGGCGGCGTCTTCTTCTTCCTCGCGCGACAGAAGCTGTCGCCGGAGGACAAGCTCAGCATCTTCCGCGCAGCGAAGCCGGCCAAGCCGGCATCGGCCCCCGCCTCGGAGTCGAGCCCATTTCCACGCCGCCGCGTGATCGACGTGATGCCAGCCCGCCCCGTGGCAGCACGGGCTCCGCGACCCGGGTTCTTGCCGCCGGAGCTACCGGTGGCCGTCCGCCGCGTGAAGGTGCGGGAGGCGCTGCAAGCTTCGCTTTCCGGGCTACCGGCCGAGGATCAGTACGGCTTGCTCTTGGATCTGATCGCGGAGCTGCACGACAAGCTCGGCTATCGCGTGCCCGAGTCGCAGCGCACGCACACGTTCGATCCCCCGACCCGGCCGGGCGCACCGCTCGGCGGTCCGCCGTCCTCGCAAAGGCCGATCCCGATTCCTGAGTCGACGCGCGCGCCTGAGTCGGCGCGCCACGTCACGGGCGCGCCGCCGGCGGACGTCCCCGACAAGCCGAAGCGCACCGCCGTCCGCGCGAAGCGCACTTCGTAGTCCGCTGCGCGGGACCAAAGCGCGCGCGGTCGCGACGCGAGCGTCGAAGCGCGCAAGGCAGCACGCCTGCGTCGACGCTCACGCCGCTCGGCGCGGAGACTCGGCGCGCTGCTCTCGGTCTTCGAGTCGCGCGGCGAGGATGCGGCGGCCGCGGTAAAGCCGACTCATCACCGTGCCGACGGGCACGGCGAGAGCGCGCGCCGCGTCGACGTATTCGAGACCGCCGAGATCGACCAGCTCGACGACGCGACGGAACGGGTCCGGCAAGGTCGCGAGCGCCACCGCGGCGCGACCACCGAGCGGCGGATTCAGCTGCGACGACTCACGCTGCGGCCAACCGCACGGATCGCTCGCCAGGCGGTCGAGCGCGCGACGTTCCCGCTTCGAGCGGCGGTAGCGGGAAACGAAAATGCTCCGCAGGATCTGCGCGAGCCAGGCGTGAAGATTCGTTCCACGCTCGAAGCTGTCCGCGTAGACGAGCGCACGCAACATCGTGTCCTGCACGAGGTCGCGGGCGTCGCTCTCGTTTCCGCACAAGTGTCGCGCCTGCGCACGCAGGCGCGGCAGCTCGCCTTCGAGATCCTTCCGGAGCGCGACGTTCGTCATGACGTCGCTGCATCGCAAGCTGCGTGCCAGCGCGCCCAGCCCATAATTTCTCGCGATTTACCGCTGAATCAGCGCGTGCCGCAGGCTAGGCGCAGCTGTCAAACTGGCAAGCGACGTGGGTCCGCTGCCATCGCGACGCGGTCGCCGGCACACACCGTCCGCGTTACTTGGCGCCGGCGGAGCCAGCCGCCGCGGCCTCGACCTCCGACCACGGCGCGACGGTTCGCGGAACGGACTTCACGTTCCAGGAGCGACGCTCGCTCGAAACGGCAACGTCGGGCTCGTCCTCGGCGTCGTTCACGGCGCCGAAGTCACGCTCGTCGCCAATCCGGCGAACGGCCGTAATCGGCTCGTCCTCGAAAGTGGACGCGTGAACTTTGAGCCACAAAAGACGCACAGCTGATTTCCCGGTGGGAGCTGTACGTTAATGCCCGATACGGGCGCTCGTGATCATGCGATCGCGACCCCCGGCAGCCCAGGGCAATCGACGCTCAGTAAACCTGCATCTTTCCGGTCAATACGAGAAGAGCGAAAAGTTGCATGATGCCCTGGTAATAGCGGGGCGTGCCGGTGGGCGTCTTCGCATCCCAAACCGCTTTCATGAAATCGAGCCGCTGATCGACGGTCGAAACCATGGCGGTCATGCCGTTGACGAACACGAGCGCCGGTTCGTGCATGGTTTGCACCACCGTTCCGTCGAGTTGGTACTCGGTGCCGTACTTCGTCAGTCCCTGACTGGCGAAGAACCCGAGCACGCGGTTGAGCTCCTTGACGGCCGTCGTTTGCTTGTTCGTCCAGAGGTCGTCGAGGACGATGTTCTGCAGCACGCGATACGCTTCGGGCGTGAAGGTGTCACTACCCGGCTTGGGTGTCCCGTCGAAATACGAGCGGAGCGGCATCAGGCCGGTGGTCTCGTCGGCTGCCGCCACGAAGAGGACGCGCGAGCTCGTCGCGGCCTCTTTGAAGAACGGGTTGCCCGTCGCCTGGGTCCAGAGCTCGTAAAACGCCGGCATCAAGATCGACGGGCGCGTGCGCGAAGCCGCCGAAACGCTCGGCACGTCGAACACGAGCTGCGTCTCGTCGTCGAAGGTGTTGGTGACGTCCGAGCTGCCGTCGCCGTCGTCTTCCTTGTGCAACATGACGTCGAGCACGTCGAGCGCGTCGGCACCGTAGTCGATGTCGGCGACCGGCCATCGATCGTGCGCGAAGATGAGAGACATCACGAACATCTCCGCGCCGTACGGGTCGACGCAGCCCATCGAGCCGCTCGAGGTGTCACAGAAGGAGCGGAAGTAACCGGCGTCCGGTCCCGACGGGTAGCGGAGCGCTCGCTTCGCGTAACTCCAGAGTTTGTCGAACTCTTCACGGTGATCGAGCTCGACGCAGATCAGCATGCCGAGACTCATGCCTTCGGTGCGCGTATCCTCGTGCAGGACGTCTCGGATACAGGCCTCGTCGTCGCCGAGCGTCGAGTCGGCGCAACCGTCGGCCGTCGTATAGTAGATGGCCTGAGTGTCGGGATCCCCGTGGAAGAGTTGCTGAAATGTATCTCCCACGCGACCCTCGATCACGTCGGTCGCGATGCCGAGCTCTTCGTGGATCGGATTCGGATAGGAGTCCGGCCCCGTGAGCGGCATGAGCGTCCGGGGAGGCGTGGCGCACGAGCCTGCTGAACCCACCAAGCCTCCCAAGCCCCCCGAGCCCGGCAGTCCCATCGTGCCGCCCGAGCCCGCCGAACCGGCTGCGCCCGCCGACGCGGGCGGGACCGCGATCGGATCGTGACCGATCGTGTCCGTCGTCGACGAGCAGGCGACGAGCAAGCACGAAAGGCCGAGCGCGCCGCTCGAGCTCACACGCGCCAAACGCCCGGCCGCCACGCGGGAACCTCAGCTAATCCAGAAATCCGCGCACGCGAGAGGCGAGCACGCTGTTCGGATGCCGACGCAAGAATGCTTCCGCTCGTTTCTTTGCAACGCCGGTTTGTCCGCTTTTTGCGAGTGCGTCGATGCGCATGACCTCGGCCTCGAGCACGAGATGGCCGTGGGGGTACGCACGCGAATACTCATCGAGCTTCGCGAGAGCGCCCGTGGGATTGCCGCTCGTGAGCTCGGCGCGTGCTGCGTCGAGGGCGCCGACTTCCGCTGCGAGCGCGCTTGCCGACGTCGTCTTCGCGTCGGCTTTCGGCAGCACGACGGCCGGTGCCTCGACCTCTGCCGCTGCCGGCTCGGGAGCCTCCGCCGGCGCGGACGGCGCGACCAGCTTAGGAGCCGACATTTTCGGCGCTTCGGCCGGCGTCGCGATTTGGGCGCTCTCCGACGGGTGAGAATGCAAACGGTTCCAGGTCACGTAGCCGATGGGGGCCATGACCCCGGCGCCGAGACCCGAGATGAGTAGCACCTTCGCCCACCCTGCCCCCGCCTTGCCGAGCAGTGATGAGCCCATGCCGACTGCGCCCGCCGAAACGGCGGCGGTGCCCGCCAAACCGAGCGCGGCAAGGGTCTTCGCGCGCGCGTCCGCGGAGCTCTTGTATGAGGTCCCAGCCTCGAGCAGTAACAGCTCGACTGTACTCTCGGCGTCGTCTCGCAGGCGGCGCGGTTCGTCCATCAGTCCACTAGTCACATTCCCCCCAATGCCCGGACCCGATCACGAAAATCGCTACGAGCACGCCGAAGTCGTGAAGCAACCGTTCCGCGGGGGATGGAAAGAGCATCCGCAATCTCGGCCATGCTCAGCTCTTCGAACTCGTAAAGGACGAAAACAGTGCGCAAATCGCCGTCCATCTCCGACAGTACCCGGTCGAGCATTTGCCGGGCACGCTTCTGGTCGGTTAGTTGCTCGGGCGTGAGCGCAGCGTCAACTTGTTCAGGGGCTTCTTCCGCGGCGACCTCGCGCCGGCGAGCAACGGTGCGCCGGGCGTGCGCGGCGACGTAGAGCGCGGTCTGCAGCAGAAAACTCCGTTCGGCCCCCGGGCGCACGTCGTCCAGCCTGCGTGCGGCCGCGATGAAGGTGCGTTGAACGTCGTCATCGACCTCGGCCGCGGGAGTGCCCGCATTGCGCAGAACACGCGCGACGAAGTCGATGTACTCGTCGACCATCCAGCGTAGTCGAGCCTCGCGATCCGTCACCCTCACGGTAGATTTGATCTCCGGATCGAGTGTCGGGCGGCCGCTCGGCAGCGCCTGCGCAATGACTGACCCACTCACCACGAGCTCGGACATGGGACTCGCTCCGGAGCCGGATTCCTCCGGCCCGTGCGAATGATTCCCAGATCGCGGGTTCTTGATCATGAGGCCTGACGCGCTGCCACGCGGAACGACGGCCTACATTGTGCCATGCCTAGAATGAGTAGGTGATCCCCACCCCGCCGAGAGCGGCAATACTCGGCGTTTCACCGACCTGGCGGAGCGGGTTCGATACGACGAACCGCCGGCGCGCGAGCGGCAGGGCGAAACCGGCTCGCAGCTCGACCGTCCAATGCTCGTTGAGTGGGGCGCCCCCGACCAGCACGCCCCCCAGCGCGAAATAGGATCGGCGCGCTTCGCTCGTGGTCGCGACGCCACGACCCGTCGCGCTGAGCCACCCGCCGTAGCCCAGGGCGCACGGCTCGAACGTGAAGACGTCGCGTGCGCCGAGACGCGTGGGGCACGCCGTGAGCTCGAACAACGTGGAACGCACGGACGCGTTGTGCGAGCTCGAAAAGACGTCGTTTTGCAGCCGCACGACGGCTAGGCCGAATGACGCCGCCGAAGCCCACGGGGTGATCACGCGTACCGAGAGATCTCCGCCGAAGCTCACGAACGGGGACACTTGGCCGAGACCCTCGGCGTGCGCACCTACGCGCACCTCGAGCTTGCGCGGGGGCGGGGGCGGCGGTGGCTCGGGCGGCGGCGGCGGCTCGGGGCACACGAGGGGGGGCGCCGGTTCGGACTTGGCGGGCGGAGGACCGAGCTGCGCGGTCGGATCGACGGCGAGCGCCACCGTGAGCGAAAGCGCGTCCACGACTTCGGTGCAAGTCGCGCCGTCGACGCGGCGCGTGTCGCTTTCACCGCGATCACCAATCACGCGCAGCTCGCCGTGGGCGCGTTGGCCGAGCCGCGTCAACTTCACGACGACGCGTACCCCCGTTTCGCCTTCCTTGACGGGTCGGGCTCGTTCCGTGCGGGCGCGCACGGATTCGAAGAACGCCTCGGCCGTCGCACAATCCGGCGGCGCTTCGAGCTCGATGCGAATGGGCGTCGCTTCAGCCGGCGTTTCGGTCGACGGCACTCCGAGCACGCCGAGCACGCTCAAGATCACGCCGCCTCCTGCGATCACACTCAGACGCTCGCACGGCGGCGGGCCGCGCGCCAGCGCCGCTCGGCGCGGCGTTCGGCCCCGCGCTTAATGATGCAGCACGGCCCAGAGGGCACGCGGCACGGCATCGGCGATCTCGTGCGCCAAGACACCGCGCTCGACGCTGCGTTCCGCGGCGAGCACGCCCGCCGCTGCGCCGTGAACGTACGCGCCAGCACGCGCGGCCGCATGAGGTTCGGCGTCGACCAACAACGCGCCGATCACGCCGGCGAGCACGTCGCCCGCGCCTCCGGTCGCGAGCAAGCCGTTGCCCGTGGGGTTCACCGCGATCTCGCGGCCCGGACCCGCGACGAGGGTGAAGGCGCCCTTCAACAAGACGACCTGACCGGTGCGTTCGGCCGCCTCACGCACGGCGCCGAAGCGATCGGCCTCGATCGCTCCCGTCGAGCGGCCGAGCAAGCGAGCAAGCTCGCCCGGGTGCGGCGTGAGCACGAGCTTACCGCGCGCCCTCGCGAGCGCCTCCGCGCGATCTCGAAAGAGCGTCAGCGCGTCCGCGTCGACGACGGCACGCCCCTGCCAGCCGAGCACGACGTGCTCGACGACCTTGCGCGCGAAATCATCGAGACCGAGGCCGGGACCGATGACGACGGTATCCGTCCGTTCGAGCAGCGGCTCGAGCGAGCGCTCGGGTGCGTCACGCTCGAGCCGCGCCGTCATCGCCTCGAGCACGCGTTGCTCGAAGACGGACGCCGCCAGGGGCTCGCCCCCGAGCGTCACGAGGCCCGCGCCGGCACGCAGCGCTCCGTGCGCCACGAGCAGCGCCGCTCCGATTTTTCCGGGCGATCCGGCGAGCACGAGCACCCGCCCCGAGGAACCCTTGTGCGAGAGCGCGCCGCGCGGGCGAATCACCGCCGCGACGTCGGCCGCTTCGAGCTCCATCGCAGCGTGACCGACGCGCTGCTCGAGCTCCGGAGGGATTCCGATGGGCACGACGACGACCTCACCGGCGTGCTCGGCGCCGGCCGGCGTGCAGAGGCCGCGCTTCTTGCGTGCGAACGTGGCGGTGACGTCGGCGCGTACGGCGACGCCGAGCGTCGCCCCCGTGTCGGCGTCGAGACCGGACGGTAAATCGAGCGCCAGCGTCGGCTTGTGCGCGGATTGGATGCGGAGGACGACCTCGCGAGCGAGCCCCGTGAGCTCGCGGTCGAGGCCCGTGCCGAACAGCGCGTCCACGACGAGGTCCGCCTCGGCGAGCGCGCCGGCGAGCACGTCGAGCGAGCTTTCAGTCACCGTCACGAGCGAGCCGCCCGCGTCGACCCAGGCGTTACTGTTCGCGAGCGCGTCGCCCCGCAGTCGCGCGACCTCGCCGGCGAGCAGCACGCGCGCTTCACGGCCGTGCGTTTTTAGTAGCCGCGCCACGACGAAACCGTCGCCGCCGTTGTTGCCGGTGCCGCACACGATCGCAACACGCCGCGCGTCGGGATAGCGCGAGAGGGCGAGCTCCGTCGCGCCGTGTCCGGCGTTCTCCATGAGCTCGAGCGAGGGTACCGCTGCTTCCGCCGTGGCGCGCCGATCGAGCTCGCGCACTTCGGCACGCGTGAGCACGGGGTTCACGCGGCACCCCCGCTCGGTCGCGCAGCGACGCCTCGCTCGAGCGCGGTGCGCATGTCCCGCACGGCGCGCTCGAGCCCGACGAGCACGGCGTCCGCGATGACTGCGTGTCCGATGTTGAGCTCCTCGATCTCGTGGATCGCCGTGACGGCGCCGACGTTGTCGCGCGTGAGCCCGTGCCCCGCCGCGACCTCGAGTCCGAGCTGTCGCGCGAGGCGGGCGCCTCGCGCGAGCCGCGACAGCGCCTCGGCGCGTTCGGCCCCACGTGCGTGCGCGTACTCGCCGGTGTGAAGCTCGACCTGTTGCGCGCCGAGGTCACGGCTCGCCTCGATCTGCTCCGCGTCGGCGGCGATGAACAAGCTCAGCTTGATCCCGCACGCGCTCGCGCGCCGCGCGACCTTTTCGACGGCGGCACGCGTGGCGAGCACGTCGAGGCCGCCTTCGGTCGTGAGCTCTTCGCGCCGCTCGGGAACGAGCGTGATCACGTCGGGACGGACACGCTCCGCGATCCCGAGCATCTCGTCGGTCGCCGCCATCTCCAGATTCAGCACCGTGTTGAGCGACGCACGCAGCCGCTCGATGTCGGCGTCGCGCATGTGCCGGCGATCCTCGCGCAGGTGCGCCGTGATGCCGTCGGCGCCCGCGAGCTCGCAGAGGCCGGCGGCGAAGCTCGGATCCGGATACGGAGTGCCGCGGGCGTTGCGCAGCGTAGCGACGTGGTCGATGTTGATGTGGAGGCGGACCATGGGGCACGGAGCCTACGACCTCGGCGCCCGCCGTTCCAAGGGACAGCGCCGGAGGAATCGCTGGTCCAGCCGGCTCGCCGCGCGCCAAAGACTGGCGAAACGGTAGCTGGATCGTCCATGCTCGTGAGCGATGCCGACAGGCGGAGCACCCGCACCGGGGTGGGCACGCGCGCTCGCGGCGGTCGCCGTGGTCGCGGGCGTGATCGGCGCCGCGGTCGCACTCACGCCACGCCGCGTCCCCGAGCCGCCCGCGGCGGTGACGGCGTGGTCGGTCGTGGGAGACGACGCCGCGCCGAGGGCGAGCGAAGCCCCGACGGCGCCGCCGGAAGACGCCGGAGCGCCGACCGACGCGGCAGCGCCGGCTGACGGCGGCAGCGACGCCGGCGCCCCGGCTGCTTACATCGAGCTCGACGGGGGGACGCTCGCCGAGAAAAACGACGCGCTCATCCTCAACATGCAGCACGCCCTCGGCTTGACCGACGAGCAGATCGCGGCGGTGCGGGCCGTCTTCGCGGGCTCGGAGTACATCGGCCAAGGCAACCCCAGAGTGTCACGCCATCCACTCTCGCGCGCCGATTGTCTCGATCGGCGCGCCAAGGCACCGCACCTGCCACCCGCCGACGTCCGCTGCGGCGCCCCGAACATGGTGCCGCTCTACGACCCGACGCGCGGCGAAACGCCGGAACGAGCCAAGGTTTGCATCGATCAGTTCGAATTCCCGAACATGGAGTGCGAATTTCCGGTCGTGTGGGTGCGCGCGAACGAGGCTCAGACCCTCTGCCACGCCGTGGGCAAGCGACTCTGCGACGCGCACGAGTGGGAGGGCGCCTGCGCGGGCGCGCTGAAGGACGCCGACAGCGAATACGCCTGGGGCGAGCGCCGCATCATGATGCAGTACCTGCACAACCAACACCGCGAGATCGTGTGGTCCTACGGCAAGGAGAAGAACCACGCCCTCTGCGCCACCGGCTCGAAGAAAGGCCCCAAGTGCATCACGCCGAGCTGGAACGGCTGCGGAACGAACGACTACCCCGCGGGCTCGTTTCCCGAATGCGTGAGCCCGCTCGGCGCGTTCGACCTGAACGGCAACGCCGCCGAGCACATGAATTTCCCGCGCACGCCGGAGCAGCTCGGCAGCCACGGCGGCTCGGGTGAAACGGAGATGAAAGGTAGCTGGTTCATCTTCGAGCGCGAAGAAGCCCACGAAGACGACTGCCGCTGGCGCGCCCCCGATTGGCACGTCACGCGCATCGACGACACGAACAGCCACCGCAACTACCACCTCGGCTTTCGCTGCTGTCGCGATCTCGAAACATCGAGTATCGCCGACGGCGGAACCCCGGCGAACGACGACGCCGGCTCATCCAGTAACCAAGACGAGGCAGCACCGTAGAGAGCCTCGGCGCCATGCACTACTCCTACGAACGGCTCACCCCCCGAAACCCGAGCGACCTCAGCGAGCTCCTGCGCGTCTTCGGCGACGCGTTCGACGACGTCGATACGTACGGGGCGGCCGTGCCGAGCTCGAGCTACCTCACGACCTTCCTCGGACGACCGCAAAACATCGTGCTCGTCGCCAAGAGCGGCGAAGCCGTCGTGGGCGGCCTCGTCGCGTACGTCCTCGAAAAGTTCGAACGTGAACGCAGCGAGGTCTACATTTACGACCTCGCCGTCGCCGAACCGCACCGCCGGCGCGGCATCGCTCGGAACCTCATCGAGCAGCTAAAGCCGATCAGTCGCGCCCTCGGCGCCTGGGTCATCTACGTCCAAGCGGACTACGGCGACGCCCCCGCGATCGCCCTTTACACCTCCATGGGCACACGCGAGGACGTGATGCACTACGACATACCCGTCTGAGGCGGGCGCGGGTCGTCCGTGTCGTGGGCTGACTCAGTCGCCGCCGGCCCCCAAATCCCAATCTTCGCCGAGCGTCTCCGCCTTGGGCGTCGGCAGCGACTCCCCGTTCGGCCCGTCTCTTCGCACGATCATCGTGCGCCGATCGACCGTGTCCTCGTTCTCGCGCGCGACGACCGTGATCACGTTGACACCGGGCTGAAGCTCCGCGTCGAACGCGAAATCGAGTCGCTTCGGATCGGCGGCGTGGCCGTTCGATTGGTAGAACACCTTGCGCGGGCCGACGAAGACGAACACGTCTTTGACGCGATCGCTGTCGGTCGCGTGCCCGGCGACGTGCACCTTGCGTTCGCGCGTCGAAAGACTCGCGGGCGCCACCTCGAGCAGCGGCGGAGAGTGGCTCAAAACCGGCTCGAATTGCACTTTCGCGGGCCCGGTCGCGCCGTCTTTCAGCGCGCGCGTGTCGACGAAGCCGAAGCGCGAGTCCCCGAGGTTCACCTTCGTGTAGTCCTGATACACGCCCAGTCGATCGAGAATCGAACCTTTGTCGAGCTGCCCGACCACCGGCGCGGCGGCGAGCGGCTGTCCGCGCACCACGGCGAGCGCCGGCACGCCGACGAGACCGGTGGCGGGATGCAGCGCGAGCGGCGTCTTCACGACGGGCAGCTTCGGCTTCTCGCTCGCACCCACGCGCAGATCGCGATCGGTTACGCTGACCTCGACGTTGGCGCTCGGCTCCGCAAGCGAATCGAGTACGTCGAAGGTGAACGCGACGTTGCGCATTTCACCCGGCTTCATGTTCGAAACGTCGAAGCGGCCGGCGTGCAGCAAGAGCCCGTCGCCCGTCACGTTGCGCAGGTTCGCCTGGGTTTCGTAGGACGGGCCCTTCCCGACATTTTTCACGCTCAGGTAGATGGTGACGCCTTCACCGAGCTCGATCTGCCCGTCGCCGTCGCCCGGGCGATTGTCCACGACCTGATAGTTGTACGCAAAGATCGGGCGCGGCAGCTCGTTGATGGTCGGGCGGAACTCCGCGTCGCGCGGCGGCTCCGCGCCCTCGGCCGAGAACTGCACTCGCACGATGTCCTGGCGCGTATTCGCGTCCTTCGGCACCTTGCAGACACGCTTCGCGTCTTCGGGCACCGGCTTGGTCGAGCCGGGCTTGCGACCGTCGACGTCGCAGAAGCCGAGCGGCACCGTCGCCGTGCGCGTCTCGCCGGGTGCGACACGGCCGAAGGCGAGCTCCTTCTCGTCCCAGTAGGGCCCGTCGCTCTTCGTGACGGCGCGGAGCTGATAGACGGGAGTCTTGCCCTTGTTTTTCACGGAGACCGAGAGCTGCATCGAGTCGCCCGCGGTGATCGTGTCGCCCGGGCGATCGGTCGTGACCTTCACCTCGTAATCGGCGGCGGTCGGCCCGACGGAATCCTTCGGCGGCGCCGCCCAGTCGATTCCGAGCTTGCCGAGATCGGCGCTCAGCGCCTCGACCTCGGTGTCCTGCAGCTTCTCGAGGTACTGCTTCGCGGAACGCACCTCGTCCTGCCGTTTGCCCTGCGGCAGCTTCGCCACGAGGCCGGCCGCCATCTTGATCGGGAAATCGAGCTCGAACTCGTCGTCCAGATCGTCGCCGCGATCGCGGATCGCGGCGCGCGTCTTCTCCGGCAGGTCGTAGCGCAGCGTGAAGGCCGGACGATCCGTGGTTCGGTGCGCCGTCGTGTTCAGGCTCTTCGTGAGGTCGCGCTCGCGGAGCGCCCGCTCCGAGCGGAAAAGATCCATATCGACCGTGTCGGCCGTCATCGGATCGAGCTCGATGTCCGGCGTCACCCCGACGCCCTGGATCGAGTAGTCGCCCGGCGTGAGGTACTGCGCGATCGTGAGCTTGAGCGCGGCGTTCTCCGGCGTCACGTGCGGGTAAACGAGCTGCACGCTGCCCTTGCCGAAGGTCGTCTGGCCGACGATCACGGCGCGATCGAGGTTCTTGAGCGCGCCCGCGACGATCTCGCTCGCGCTCGCGCTCGCGCCGTTCACGAGGACGACGAGCGGGTACGGTGGTTCGGTGCCGGCCCGGACGGCGCGCTTCTCGTCGCGCCCCTCGGAGGCGCCGACGGTCGCCACGATCACGCCTTCGTCGAGGAAGCGATCGGCGACTTGCGCGGCCTGGTCGAGCAAGCCGCCGGGGTTGCTGCGAAGGTCGAGCACGAGGCCCTTGAGCTTGTCCTTCTTGTGGAATTCGGAGAGCGCCTGATCGAGCTCGTCCGAGGTGCTCGAGACGAACTGCTTGATGCGCACGTAGCCGATGCCCGGCTGGAGCTGGCGCGCCTCTACCGACTTTACCTGGATCTCTTCGCGCACGAGCTCGAACGGACGCGAGCCCTGCCAGCCGTCGGCGCCGTCGCGCTGGATCCAGATCGAGACCTTCGAGCCCGGCTTGCCGCGCAGGCGCTGAACCGCGTCGTCGAGCGGCATGTTGAGCGTCGATTCGTTGTTGATCTTCGTGATGCGATCGAGCTTTTTGAGGCCCGAGCGTCCAGCCGGCGTGCCCGGCATCGGCTTCATCACCGTGAGCATTTGATCGCGGATCGAGATCACGATGCCGAGGCCGCCGAAATGACCCGAGGTCGAGATGTTCATCTCGCGGTAGGCGTCGGGGCTCAAAAAGACGCTATGCGGGTCGAGCGTGCGCAGCATGCCGTTGCAGGCCGCGTACTCGACCTCCCGCAAATCCACGCCCGTGTCCTTGAGGTGCGACTGCAGGAACGAGAACACCTCGCGCAGGCGCGCCGCGACGTCCCAAGGCCCCTGCACGTTGTCGACACGGAAGTCCTTCGAGTCCGCGTCGACTTGCACCCACACCTTCTGCGTCTTGTCGTCGTAGCGGATGATGACCTGGGCGACCTCTTTCTGGATCTGGTTGAGGGCGCTCAAGAACATCTGGCGCGGCTTCACGCGCGTGGGGTCGACGTACTTGTTGCGGATCGTGTTCAGCGTCTCGCGAACGGCGACGAGCTGCGTGAGATCGTAAGGCGCGCTCGGCTGACCCGGCGCCGCGGCGACGTGCGCGGCAGCGAGCCCGCGCCAGAGCCCGCCGGTGTCGAACCGCATCGCGAAATAGGAGGCGACCGCGAACACGCCCAGCACGACGACGACGCGACCGAGCCGCTCGAGAGCTCGAAACATTTGAGAATCTTAACCTATTTTTGCCCGTCGGCGGCCAGGTTGCCGCTCAACGTGCCACCCGTGGAACGGGTGCCGTCGGCCGGAGCGGCGACGGTGTCGTGCACCGTACCGGCGCTTTCGTCACGCCGGATGGAGTAGCGAACGAGCGCGCGCAGTGCCTTATTCCGGTCGACGTTGCCGAGGACGACCTTCAGGTCTTCGTAGACGGACGGGTCGATCAGGAGCGCCCCGAGGGTACCCTTGCCGGCGCGGATGTCGGCGATGATCTGCCGGACGTCGCCGCTCATGGCGTTCAGGTTCTGCATCAGCTGCTGCGACTGGTCGTCCCCGTAAATCAGGCTCTTTGCGACGCCGTTACCGTCCCGAATCCCCTTCAGCGTCAGCCGCACTTCTTCGGCCGCGCCGCCGAACTGGGAGACGGCCTTGCTCGACTCGTCGCCGTAAAGGACCTCGTGCGCGAGGCCCGGCCCGGTCCTGACCTGAGCGATGACCTGATTTACGCCCTGCGCCGTGCGATCGAGCTCGGCCGTCACGCGCTCCAGGTTGGAAACGACCTGCGACAGATGTTCGGCTTCCTTCGGGTCGCTGAGCATGCGACCGACGTAGCCTTCGCGCCGATCGACCGCGCCGAGCACGGAGTTCAAGGACGCTACGGTGCCCTTCAAATCCTTCGCCAGCGTCTCGTCGGAGAGCGAGTCCGTCACCTTCTGGAGGTTGTCGACGACCTTCTCGACCTTGGTCGGCAAGCCCGCGAACTTGCTCATCATGCTCGAGAGGTCGTCGGCCTCCTTCGAGGCGATGTGGCCGCCCGGCGGCAGGCTGCCCTTGTTCGCCGAGCCGATGCTGATCACCAGCATCTTGTCGCCCAAGAGACCCTTGCCCTCGATGCTCGCGACGCTGTCGGCCTTGATGCGTTGCCACTGGTCGGACAGGACGGCCATGTGGACGTGGATCTGGCGATCCGCCGGGGCGGAGTCGTAACCGACCTTCACGACGCGACCGATGTCGACGCCGCCCATGCGCACGGGTGAGCCCGCGCCGAGACCCTGGACGTCCGTAAAGGACGTCTCGTACTCGAGCTTCTTCTTGAAGAGCTGGCGCTCCTCCCCAATCATGAAGACGACGGTGCCGATCGCGACCATTCCGGCCAGAACGAACGCGCCGACTTTGTATTCGCGGCTCCTCCGCATGTGCGAACTTTTAGTCTTGCGCGTCCGGGCCGTCGCGTCACCCCCCGGGCTCGCTCGTCGCTGATTCGGCGGGCCTCACGTGGGGGCCGGGGCCCCGGCCCCATGCCCGGGCGATTGGCAGTCGAGGCGAGCCGGAGGTGTTCCGCTCCGGGGTTACGCGGTGGTAAGCCCCGGACGCCATGCGCATTTCCGCGCTTCTCGCGCCCGACATCCGCCGAATCCTCGAAGAGGATCCAGAGCAGGTTCGCGAGCTCCTCGAGGAAATCCACCCGGAGGACCTCGCCGACATCGTGAGCGAGCTCGAACCCCATCAGGCGGCGCTCCTGCTCGGACGCATGCCGGCAGAAGGCGCCGCGCCGATCTTCGAGCGCCTCGAAGAGCACGAGCAGGAAGAGCTCGCGGAACAGATGAAGCCGGAATCCGTCGCGCTCATCGCGAGCGAGATGGCGCCGGACGATCGCGCCGACCTCTTCTCGATTCTGCCGCCCGGCATGGCCGAGGACGTCCTCTCGAATCTCCAGCGCGTCGACCCCCAAGCGGCCGAGGAGATGCGCGAGATCGCGCAGTACGCCGAGAGCGCGGCCGGCCACTTGATGACGACCTGGTACGTGACAGGGCGTCCGCGCGACACCATCCACGTCGCATTCGAAGCCGTGCGTTCGCACGCCGAGCTCACCGACACTCCGATTTACAATATCTACGCGCTGTCCGACGACGGTCGCCTGCTCGGCATCGTGTCGCTGCGCGAGCTCATCATCGCCGCAAAAACGGGCGAAGAGCAGCCGCTCGATCCGCTCTTGCATCGTAACTTCATCAGCGTGCCGCCCGACATGGATCAGGAAGAGGTCGCGCGCCGCATGGCGAAGTACGACATCAACGCGATGCCGGTCGTCGCCGGCGATGGCGAGTTGCTCGGCGTGATCACCATCGACGACATCGTCGACGTGCTCACGGCCGCGCAGACGGAAGACGTGCAGAAAATCGGCGGTATGGAGCCGCTCGACGTCCCTTACTTCAAGACCTCCTTCGCGGCCTTCATCCGCAAGCGCGGCGTCTGGCTGTTGGCGCTCTTCATCAGCGAGTTTTTCACGCAGACGGCCCTGCGCCATTACGACAACGTGCTCTCCGCGATTCACGGCGCGGCGTATTACGTGCCGCTGCTCGTGAGCGCGGGCGGCAACTCCGGCTCGCAATCCTCGACGCTGATCATCCGCGGGCTCGCGACGGGCGAGGTCAAGCTCCGCGATTGGTGGCGGATCGCGTGGCGCGAGCTCGGCATGGGAATCGTGCTCGGGCTCGGGCTCGCGACCATCGGCTTTTTCCGCGTGCTCATGTACCCCGAACAGCACGCGGCCTTCGCGCTCACCGTCGCGATCGCGCTCGTGGGCATCGTCGTCGCCGGCTGCACGGTGGGTGCCATGTTGCCGATCCTGCTCCGCCGCCTCGGCGTCGATCCCGCGACGAGCTCGACTCCCTTCATCGCGAGCTTGATCGACGTGACCGGGATCCTAATCTTCGTGAACGTCGCTCAGATCATGATGGCGGACGTCATCACGAGGTTCGAAGTCGTCCACTGAGCCCACGAGCGAAGCGGCGGGCAGGGCCGGCGCAACGTCCGCGTTCAGAGGCACTCGGGACGCATCTTCTTGATGCCGTCCTTATCGACGAAGAAGGGCGATTCGCAGTTTGCGGCGTGGGGCGCGGCCGTGGGCGCGGCCGTCGCAGTCCCGGCGGGGTTCTCGGCCGCGGGGCGCGCGCGAACGCCCGAACGCACGAAGCGCGAGCGCCCCTTGGCGGTCGAGCCCTGCCCCTCGTCGTCCGCCACCGTGGCCGCAGGGGCTGCGGGCGTCGCTTGCGTGAGCGAGAGCTCGAGCCTCGTGTCCTGCCGCGACGTGAACTCCGACGTGGCGGGGTTGAAGCCGTCGGCCTCTGCGCGGAAGCGATGCACCGTATCGTCGACTCGCATCACCTTCGAGGTGGGATTCGACGGCAGCGGATCACCATCGAGGTAGAGCTTGGCAGCGGTCGGCGTCGCGCGAAATTCGATCGTCGCGCTCGTCGGCGCGGGCGCGACTTGCGGCACACTGGCGGTTACCGTCTCGGCGCGCGGCGACTCGCCGGCGCTGCCCGAACCGGAGCGCTTGAGCCAGAACCCGGCGCCCACGAGCAGGAGCAGCACCGGGACCGCCCACAAAGCCCGCGAGCGGCGCGGCGAAAGCATGCCGCCCTGTTGCGTGGGGATCCAGGACGGATGCGTGCCCGTCGTCGTCGTCGTCCCCCTCACGTCGGAGGTGAGCACCGGGATGCCGCGCGAGCCGGAGGTGGAATGGTCGTCGCTCCCCGCGAGCGCGAGCTGGCGCTCGACGAGGGCTTTGATCTCCGTCCGCTTGTCCGCGAAGAGGGTCGAGACGTGCCGCGCGATGTCCTTCTGCTTTGCGGGCTCGCGCAGGCGCTCGCAATAGGCTTCGAGATCCTGCTGGAGCTCGAGCGCGGTGTGGTAGCGCTGATTCTGATCCGTCGCGAGCGCCTTCATCACGAGGCGATTGAGCTCGTCGTCGCACGACGGATTCGCGCTCTGCGGCGTCGGGATTTCCCCGTTGATCACGCGCCGCATGATGTGCACGTCGGGCGTGTCTTTCCAGAGCTTGCGGCCGGTCGCAGCGGCCCACAGCATGCAGCCGATCGAGTAGATGTCGGCGCGCCGATCGACGTTGTCGGCGATGGTCTGCTCGGGCGCCATGTAGGCGATCTTGCCTTTGACGATGCCGGTCGCGGTATGCGTCGACGACGTGGCCGCCTTCGCGATGCCGAAGTCGAGCACCTTGACCTGCCCGTCGTACGTGACGAACACGTTTTGCGGTGAGATGTCGCGGTGGACGAGCTGGAGCGGCGCGCCGTCGTACGCACGGAGCTCGTGCGCGTAATGCAGACCTTCGAGCGCGGCGATGATCACGCGGAGGTGGAGCGCCAAACCGAACGGGCGGCCCGCTTGCTCCGAGCGCTTGATCACCGTCGAGAGCGCCTGGCCCTCGAGGTACTCCATCACGATGACGTGGCGATCGCCTTCCGTGCCGACCTCGTACGTTTGCACGACGTTCGGATGGTTCAGCTGCGCCGCGAGCCTCGCCTCGTCGAGGAACATGGAGAGCGCGTAGGGCTCGGCGCTGAGATCGGGCAAAAGCGCCTTCAAAACGACGAGCTTGTTCACGCCGCCCGGCCCGTGCGCGACGGCCAGATAAACGTTCGACATCCCGCCGCGCCCGAGCTCGGAGAGAATGCGGTAGCGCCCGACCCGCAGCACGGGGCGCTCGAAGCTGACGGAGCTCACCTCGTTGAAAAGGGGCCCGCTCGAGCTCGACGGTGTCGGCTCGCCATTTGAGCTCGCATCAGAACTCATGCGCTTGCTGAGCATAACATCCTCGCGCCGCGCTCGCTCGCGCGGCCGGCCCCGCTCCCAACGGCCATGTAGGTGTCGGTCGTACTTCGCGTCATGTGCTCAGCGCTGCTCGCCTTCTGTCCTTCGCTGCTTCTCCGCGGCGTAGAGCCGTCGGAGCTCGCGACCATGCGCCATACGGGCGACCGTACACCCGAGATAACGGCGCAGCGTGAGATACGCGAGGCCCTGCCGCAGGTCTCCCTCGAGCACGAGGTAGCCGAAGTGCTCGTCGGCGAACTCGAGCGGTTCCACTGCGATCTGCGCGGGCTTCTCGCCGCGCAAAAATCCGCGCGGGAACAGCTCCTCCACGGGAAAGGGTTGTGATTGGTGATGAAAGACGACGTCACGTCCCGTCGACTCGAGCGCGACGCGGGCGTGGCGCAAGCCGCCCGCGTAAGTACACAAGAGCAGCCGCCTCAGGCCGAGCAACTCGAGCACTCCGCTCATCACGCGGGCAAGCGACGGGAAATCGGGCGACCGGACGATGTTCTCCGCGAGACGCTCGAGCTCGCGATGGGCGCGTGAGTTCGCGAGCTCGCGCCGCACGAGCTCGCGTAGCGCGTCTTCGCGTAGCTCCAGTGTGCGCGTTGCGTCGACACCCGGCGGCAAGGTGCGACGCTCCTCGTTCGCTTGACACCCGCAGGATTCGCGAATCACGAGCGGCGAGGGTACGACGATCGGCTCGGACTCGATGGCGTCGGCGTGGGCGCCGTCGAGCGCGTACCGCGCCGCGGCCGTGCCGATGTCGATGAGGGGCTGGCGCACCGTCGTGAGCGCGGGCGACGAGAAGCCGGACTCTTCGGTATCGTCGTAGCCGACGACGGAGACGTCGTGAGGGACGCGCATTCCGACGGCTTTGAGGCCGTCGAGCGCGCCGAGCGCCATCATGTCGTTCGCCGCGACGACGGCGTCGAACTTGCGCTGGCGCTGGAGCTGCCGGATCGCTTCGCGTCCCGAACGCGCTTCGAAGTCGCCGGAGACGATGAGCGCGGGATCGGCGAAGAGCCCGACGCTCTCCATGGCCATGCGGTACGCACCGAGCCGGTTGCGAGCGTCGCTGCTGCCCTCGGGCCCCGCGATGAAGGCGATCTTGCGCCGGTCGTGACGCTTCGCGAGGTGCATGACGGCTTGGAAAATGCCCGTCTCCGCGTCGGCGCCGACGCTCGGCAGCGTCGGAAGATCCACGCCGATCGTCACGGCGCGGGGAACCGAACGCACCGCGACCATCACGTCGCCGAGCGAGTCGCGCAACATCTCGCCGAGCAAGAGCCAGGCGTCGATTCCGCCCGGCAGCGCCACGGAATCAACGTCGTTCCGAAAGAGCGGCGCCTGGGGGAAGCCGGCCCCGAAGAAGAGGCAGTGGCTGCCGCCCCGGCCGAGCTCTTGCGCGGCGGCGTGGGCGATTTTCAGCGAATACGGATCGGCAAAGCCATTGGCGAGAATCCCTACGATCGTCGGCCGGCGAGCAACGGGTGCTGGAGACATAGTTTTTTCAGACGACCCCTGCCCCCGAGATTATCTCAAAACGCGCCACCCACACTATGCCCCACGCTCGAGCGGTGTGCCGACATTGGCATACACCGCCCGCTGCGTGGGCGCCGGTAGCGCACCGCACCGGTACATGTGGTCAGTCGAGCCGGGTGCGCGCGAGCACGGCCTCGACCTCGGCGAGCACCGCCACGCGGTCGCACGCCTTGTCGGCGTGGACGCGCCGAGGGTCGATCAGGATCGGATGGAGCCCGGCCGCGCGGGCGCCGACGACGTCGACCGTGAACATGTCACCTACATGAGCGGCGTGCTCGGCGCGCACGCCGAGCCGCTCGAGCGCAACGTGAAAGAGGCGCGCGTCGGGCTTCTCGCTGCCTTCTTCGGCCGAATCGACGACCGTTTCGAAGAAGCGGGCGAGCCCCACGCGCTCGAGCTTGCGGCGCACGGTGCCGTTCGCGTTCGAGACGACGCCGAGCCGATAACGGCTGGAGAGCGCCGCGAGCGCCGCTTCGGTGCCCTCGATCACGCACTCCCACAGGTTCGTCGTGTCGTGATAGCTCCGCAAGCGCTCGAACGCCCGCATGGGTGGTCGCTCCACTCCGGCGTAATGCGCGATGTTCAGCATGTAGGAGAGCCAGGTGTCGGCGTGACGCCGCACGCCGTCCCCGCGATCGGAGGCGAGCCGCGCTTCGGCTTCGGCCCGCTCGAGGACGCTCGCGGCGACGACGACGCCGTCGGTTGCGTACTCGGCCGCGATGCGCTCGAAATTCGGCGTGACGAGCGTCCCACCCACGTCGAGGAGCAAAGTCGTGATCGGCATGGTTCGCTGCGAAGGCTGAGTCAGTCGGGAGCCGGCATGAGCTCGAACGCTAGCTGTTCAACAGCGCTTCGACGCTTTCTTTGACCGGCGCGCGGCCCTCGATGAAGTCGGCGACGCGCGGATCCTGCGAGCTCCGGAACTCGTCGACGCTGCCGATCATGATGATGCGTCCGGAATGGACCATCGCGATACGGTCACTGATCGAAAATGCGCTTTTCATGTCGTGCGTCACGACGACGCTCGTGATGTTGAGCCGCTCCTGCAAGCCCGTGATCAGGTGGTTTACGCGCGCGGTGTTGATCGGGTCGAGCCCGGTCGTCGGCTCGTCGTAGAGGAGGACCTCGGGCTGGACGGCGATGGCGCGCGCGAGGCCGACGCGCTTACGCATGCCGCCCGAAAGATCGGCGGGTTGCATCGATTCGATCCCCGGCAAGCCGACGAGGTCGAGCGCCCACGCGACGCGCTCGGCGCGCTCGGCTTCGGTCATCGTGTAAAAAAAATGCTCCTCGAGGCCGTACCCGACGTTCTCCCCGACGGTGAGCGAGTCGAAGAGGGCGCCGCTCTGGAACAGCATCGCGATGCGACGCCGCACGTCGGAGAGCTCCGCCTCGTCGAGCCGGGTAAGGTCACGCCCGTCGAAGTAGATGTGCCCGGAGTCGGCGACGAGGAGCCCAATCAGCATCTTGAGCATGACGCTCTTGCCGACGCCGGAGCCGCCGCAGATGGTCAACACCTCGCCGCGTTCGACCGCGAGCTCGAGCCCCGCGTACACGACCTTCGGTCCGAACGCCTTGAACACGCGCTCGAACTTGATGAAGGCGTCGGACACGAGGCGAACATAGTACGACGGGGCGGGCTTTTCACGCCCGGGCCCGGCCGCGCTTTTCATGCCACGCGCGTCAAGCGGATCTCAGCGGCGTCTCCGCCGCGAAAGCGGTCGCGCACGAGCGACCCCGCGAGCGTCACGCTCGCGCCCGGCTCGAACGTCCGCTCGCCCATCCCGGCTCCGAACGCGCCCACACGTTCACCCGAACCGAGCTCGACCTCGAGCTTCAGGTGCCCGCCACGCACTTCGCGGGCACGGACGAGCGTGCCTTCGAGCTCGAGCTCCGGTGAAGGGTTGCCCTCCCCGCACGGCTCGAGCAGCGCGAAATCCCCGAGGACGCGGGCGAGCGTGTCTCCGGGCGCGAGCGAAACGGCGGGGACTTCCGGCGCCTTCGCAGAGTCGGGCTCCTGAGCGGCGACCGCCGCCGCAAAGCCCTCGCGGAGCTCCGCCAAGCGTTCCAGCGTGACCTCGAGGCCCGCGGCCGCTTGATGCCCGCCGAAGCGCGAGAGCACCGGGCTCACGGCTTTGAGTGCGTCATAGAGACGCGAGCCGCGCGGGCCGCGCACCGAGCCGCGACCGACGCCGCCCTCGAAGCCGATCACCGCGACGGGGCGACCGAGGTCGTCCGCGAGGCGGCCCGCGACGATGCCGAGGATGCCGTGCAGCCAGCCCTCGCGTCCGATCACGACGGCCGGAGCCTCGTCCCAGCGTTGCTCGCGTACCTCCGCGAGCGCTTCGGCGACCATGCGATCTTGGAGTACGCGCCGCTCGGCGTTTTTTTGCTCGACGTCCCCCGCGAGCTGATCGGCGCGATCGGGATTTTTCTCGAGCAGGAGGGCGAGCGTGACGGCGGCGGAGCCGAGACGCCCGGGCGCGTTCAAGCGCGGCGCGATCCGAAACGCGACCTCGTCGGCGCGGAGCGCGGCACCGCGCTCGAGCTTGGCGAGCTCGAACAGCGCGCGCAGGCCCGGCCGCTTGGCGTCACCGAGCCGCGCCAGCCCGGCGCGCACGAGCGCGCGGTTGTCGCCGACGAGCGGCACGACGTCGGCGATGGTGCCGATGGCGACGAGGTCGAGCACGCTCGTGAGATCGATGGTGCGGCCGAGGCGAGCGCGCACGGCCGCGCCCACCGAGAGACACAAGCCGCACGACGCGAGCCATTTGAACGGAAAGCCGCAGCCGGGACGCTGCGGATTCAAGAACGCGACGGCGGGGAGCGGCTCGTCCGGGACGAGGTGGTGATCGACGACGACGGCGTCGATCCCGCGGCGCCGGAGCTCGGCGAGCGAGGCGTGGTCCGAAGAGCCGCAATCACAGGTGACGACGAGCGTCGCCCCCGTCGCCACGATGCGCGCGACGGCCGCGGCGGACACGCCGTAACCGCCGTCGCCGCGCTCGGCGACGAGCGGCGTCACGTCGGCGTCCAGCGCGCGCAGGAGCTCGGTGAGGACGGCTGTCGCCGTGATGCCGTCGCAGTCGTAATCCCCGAAGACGGCGATGCGCTCGTGCGCGCTGACGGCGCGGGCGATGCGCTCGGCGGCGGCGTCGCGGTCGAGCATCGCGTGGGGCGACGACAGCTCGGCCAGGCGCGGGCTCAGGAAACGCCGCGTCACGTCGAGGTCGCGAAAGCCGCGCGCGTCGAGCCAGGTCGCGAGCGTGAGCGAGATGGAGAGCGCCCGCGACAGCTGGAGCGCGGACGGGGGCGGTTGGGGTGCACCGGCCAGAGCCTGTGCGCTCGCGAGCATGAGCTCGGAAGTAGCGGGGCTCTGACGAGAAGGCTAGCCCCCGCGGACATAGCGTGACCGGACTGGCAGCAGGCGCCGTGTTTCGCGCGACCCTGAACCCAAATCCCACAAAAAGGGCTAGCCCCGCGGGGACGGTGGGGGTCCCGGGCGGGGCTAGCGAGCGTCGCGGGGAGGGATCGCGGCGCTTTAGTTCAATTCATGCGGGTCGAACTCGGGGGCGTCGAGCGGACGGGCGATGAACACCCAGCGCACGGCGCCGTCGGGACCGATGATGCGCACGTGGTCTTCCGGCACGGCGAGCAGCGTGATGAGCGGGCCGTTGTCACCAGGCTGAACCTGCACGAGATCCATCCCGTCGAGCACGCGGAGGCCGTCGAGGGCCTCCTGCATGCCGAGACCTGCACGCTTGGACATGCTGCGCAATGGACGCGTGCGGTCCGACCCGAAGGCTCCGAGCAGCGCCTGAGCGTTGATGCAGGCGGCGCGGTGTTGGTCGGACATCTCCTCCCAGAGCTCTACGGGGAAGCCCAGGGGCCGCGCGGTCGCCGCAACTTCTTGGACGGGCATTTGGGGAGCGAACATGACACGAACTTAAGGTCGGCCAGCAGGCTGTCAACGACGGGCACAGAACGTGAGACGCCCAGACAGGGTCCGTGGACGCCCGGCATGGCCAGCGTCCGACGAGCGAAGCGAGCGGCCGGAGCGCGAGTTAGGGCACCAAGGCCCCGCGAGCCAAGCGAGCACGCCGTCAGGCGGCGGGGGGCGCGGTCGCGAAGCGAGCCGCGGGGGGCAAGGCCCCCCAGCACGCGAAGGCCCCCCAGAACGAGAAGGCCCCCCAGAACGAGAAGGCCCCCTTGAACTACGCCGGCGCGGTGGCGCGCTTGGCCTTCGGCCGGCCGCGCGAGCCCTTGGAACCGCCGCTGCCGCCCGTGGCGCCGCCGCCCATACGAGAGAAGAGCACCTTGTCGAGCCACTCGGTCGCCGGAAGCGCGATGTAGATGGTCGAGTAGATGCCGAACATGAAGCCGACGGTGAGGGAGAACGCGAAGTTCTTCAGCGTGCCGGTGCCCCAGATGAAGAAGGCGAGGAGGCTCATCTGCACCGTGGCCGTCGTCAAAATGGTTCGGCCGAGCATCTCGGAAGTGCTCACGTTGATGAGCTCACGGAAGCTCGCCCCGCGCAGCTTGCCGAGGTTCTCGCGCACGCGATCGTAAATGACGACCGTGTCGTTCACGGAGTAGCCGACGATCGTGAGGATGGCGGCGACCGTCGTGAGGTCGATCTCCTTGCCGAGCAGGATCAGCATGCCGAGCGAGCCGGTCGCGTCGTGGATCAGGGCGATGATGCCGCCGGGGGCGAACCGGAGATCGAACCGGAACGCGATGTACGCCATGATGAAGACGATCTCGATCAAGATGCTCTTGATCGCGCTGTCCCGGAGCTGAGCGCCGGCGCGCGGACCGATCCATTCCGAGCGTAGAGCCTGGTCCGGCGCGCGCGCCCCGAGCCCCTTCTGCAGGGCGCCGATGAGCTGGTCGCCCTTGCTCATGAGCTCGATTTCGACCTTGTGGTCGCGCGCGTTCTGGATGTGCGGGTTATTCGCGCCGGGGTGCAGGTGAATGCCGGCGACCGACGAGGCCTGGGCCTTGATCCACGCGAGGTCGGGCTCGTCGTTGTAGCGAGCGGTGATCTTGTCGCCGCCGGGGCTGAAGCGAACTTCGGTGGCCTGCTTCGACGGCGGGCACTCGGTGGCCGACAGCTTGTTGCCGAAGCAGAGCCTGCGCTCGATTTGCTCCTGCACCTCGTGCGCGATGGTCGAGACCTCCTGCACACGGATGAGGTAGCGGTCGGGGTTCCTCGGATCGTCGACCTTGATCACGTCGGGTGAAGCGAAGCCGCCCGCGGTGACGGCGCTGCGGATTTCCCCGACGGTGACGTGACCCTTGAACGCCACCTCGATTTCCGTGCCGCCGCGGAAGTCCGTCCCGAGACGAGCCTTGCCCATCGCGAGGAGCGCGATGGAGCCGAACGTGATGATCAAGCTCAGGCCGACGAAAAAGGCTCGCCAGCGCATGAAGTCGTAGACTTTACCGCTCGAAAAGAAGCGCATGCGTCAACCCAACGCGAGCTTTCCCTGGCGACCCAGGAAGCGGACCCAGAGATCGAACATCACGCGCGTCATCGCGACGCCCGTGAAGAGGCTGCAGACGACGCCGACGAGCAGCGCTGCCGCGAAGCCCTTGATCGGGCCGGTGCCATACTGAGAGAGGACGACGCCGGCGATCACGCTCGTGATGTGGCCGTCGAAGATGGCGCTGAAGGCGCGCTTGTAGCCGATCTCGACGGCGGCTCGCGGGCTCTTCCCGATGTCGATTTCTTCACGAATGCGCTCGTTGATGAGCACGTTCACGTCGACGCTCATGCCGATGGTGAGCGCGAGGCCGGCGATGCCGGGCAGCGTCATCGACGCGCCGAAGGACGCGAGGATCGCGAGCTGCAAGAACAGGTTCATGATCACCGCGACGTCGGCGATGAGCCCCGCGCGGTTGTAGTAGATGACCATGAAGATCAAGACGAGGGCGCTGCCGCCGAGGGCGCCCTGCACGCCGAGATCGATCGAGTCGCGGCCGAGCGAGGGGCCGATGCGCTGCTCGTTCGACGGCGAGATCGGCGCCGGCAGCGCGCCGGAGCGGAGCACGAGCTCGAGCTGTCGCGCGCTCTGGAGCTGCTGCTCGGGGTCGCTCGAGCCCATCGTGATTTGAGCGTGCCCGCCGGGGATGCGCGTCTGAATCACCGGCGCGCTCTCGATGCGGCCGTCGAGGATGATGGCGAAACGGCGCTTGATGTTGTCGCCCGTGATTTGCTCGAAGATGCGCCCGCCCTGCTCGGTGAACGTGAGGTTCACGTGCCAGCCGCCGAGCGCGCCCTGGCCCTGGTCGGGCGAGGCCGCCGCGTCGCGCACCTGATCGCCGGTTACTTCGGCGCGGGACTTCAGGAGATAGGTGCGCCAGCCGCGCTCCACCTCTTTCAACGACACCGTGTCCTGCGGCGTGCGCACGAGCTCGAAGCCGAGCTCGCGGTCGGGAGGAACCGGCAGCGTCGCCGCCCACTCCTTCAGCCGCGTGAGCGTCTGCTGGCTCGTCTCCTTCTCCCCCTTCTTCAGGAAGGCGTAGGTGACGACCGACTTCTTCACGTCGCCGCTCTTGTCGACACCCACCGAGACGGCCTCACGATCGAACTCGAGCCCTTCGGGCAGCGTGCCCGGATGGTTGCTCGCGCTCTCCTGGACTTGCTTCATGAAGTCCGAATCGTCGTCGAGCAGCTTGAACTCGAGGCGCGCCGTCTGGCTGATGATGTCGCGGATGGTGGCGAAGCTCTTCTCGTCCTCGCCCGGCACCTCGACGATGATGTCCTCGTCGCGCGTCGAAACCGCCGCTTCGCGCAGGCCGAGCTCGTCGATGCGGCGGTTGATGATCTCGCGCGCCTGACCGACCGCGCGGTCGCGAATGCCCGACTCGACGCTCGAGCGGATGCGGAACTCCCAGGTGTGTCCGTCCTGGCTCCGCGTGTAGGAGAGCTCGGAGCGGAAACGCTCGAGGAAACGCTGGTCTATTTTCGACGGATCGACGCCGGGCTTGAGCGTCATGCGGATGAGCTCGGCGGGGTGGCGCGGCGCCTCGAGGTCGACCTTGTCGCGGAGCTTCGTGTACGTCTCTTCGGTCGGGCGCTCATCGCCCGTGTGCAGGCCGAACACGCGCGTGAGCTCGTTGCGCATGTCCTCGTAGTAGTGGTCGCGCTTGTCCTTGACGGCCTCTTCGACGTCGACCGTGTAGACGAGCCGCAGGCCGCCGCGGAGATCGAGCCCCGCGACGAGCCGGAACGCCACGTGGTCCTTGATGTACTGCGGGCACGGGAAGCGCCCCGAGCTCATGCCGTTGAAGGTCGGCCAGAGCGCGAGAAAGCCGAGCGTCACGACGGCGGCGTTCAGCGACGCGCGCATGCGCCAGCTCATGTCGAGCACCGGAACGGCCGCAAACGTCGCCGTCAGCGCCAGCACGCCGAGCACGACCATCGGCCAAAAGCTGTCGACCCACGCGGCGCCGGCCGCGCTCGCGGCGAGCACCGCGGCGAGCCAGAGCGCGATGCGATGCCCGCGAACGACCGCGCCGAGCGCGAGGTTCACGAGCGCATAAACTCCGAAGATGACGGTGAGGACGAGCGCTGGCGTGATGGGCGGCATCGGGCTACCGCTTCTCGGCTGCGGCTTGGGTCTCGGGGTTGTCCTTGCCGAGGATGCTCGTACGCAGGACGTCCACCTTGGTGCCGGGCGCGATTTCGACCTTGGCGAAGCGCTCGTTCATCTCGAGGAACTTGCCGACGAGGCCGCCCTGCAAGATCACGCGGTCACCCTTGGCGAGCCCCGTGAGCGTCTTCTCCTGCTTCTTCTGCGCGGAGCGTGTGCTCCAGAACATGAAGAGGAGGAGCGGCACGACCATCAGCAGCATCACCCACATGCCGCCGCCGGGAGGCTCGGCGGCGGGGGCGCTACCGGCGGGGGGCCCCGGGTGGGGTTGCACGACACCGGGCTCGCGCCCGGGGGCAGGCGGAACGTTCTGGGCGAGGAGCAGTCGGGTGTCCAAGCGAGCTTCTTCCCGTTAATCCAAGCCACCAAGGAGCGGCGAATTCGTGGGGGGCCGGCCTCATACCCAGAATCCAAAGCCCGCGCAAGGATACGGGGGCCTACATGCGCGAGTCGTGTCCCTTTCGTCACGCGCCATGGCGCCCCGACGAGCGCTCTCTCGCACCTCGAACCCGAAGAGCGGCTTGACACGCTGGGGAGCGGGTTGTAGGCAGTGTTCCCTGTTTTTCTGCGAGATTCGACGAGTGGCGGAGCGTTCCGCTAACCCAAAGGCGCGTAGCTCAGTGGTAGAGCACTACCTTGACACGGTAGGGGTCGACAGTTCAATCCTGCCCGCGCCTACTAGCCCCGCGCGAATTCTAGGCGTTTTCAACACTACGGCCACCACGACGGCATGACCTCGCAGCCTGCGCGCAAAACGCCAGGCGAGCTGCTGAAGGAGCGAGGGCAGCACGCCGAGGACATCGTCGCCGTAAGAAGCGGCGGCAGAATCGTCGACCTGCACACGCCGGTCGACGCGAACGCCGAGCTTACGCCCATCCGTGCGAGTGAAGCTGCCGGCACTCAGGTGCTGCGTCACTCGGCGGCGCACGTGATGGCGGACGCCGTGCAGCGGCTCTTCCCGGGAACCCAGGTAACGATCGGGCCCGCGATCGACTCCGGGTTTTATTACGACTTCTCGCGTCCCGACGGAAAGCCGTTCAGCGACGCCGACCTCGAGCTCATCGAGGCGGAGATGCGCAAGATCATCGGCTCGAAAAAGCCGTTTTACCGCGAAGAGGTGAGCCGCGAACAGGCGCACCAGCTCTTCGAAGGCATGGGGGAAAAGTTCAAGCTCGAGGTGCTCGACGCCATCCCGGGCAACGAAGCGATTTCGCTCTACCGCCACGGAAGCCCCGGTCGTCCCGAGGGGACGTGGGTGGATTTGTGTGAAGGGCCGCACGTGCCGACCACCGGGCACATCGGCGCGGTGAAGTTGCTCTCGGTCGCGGGCGCGTATTGGCGCGGCGACGAGCGTAACCCGATGCTGCAGCGGATCTACGGGACGGCGTTCCCGGACGAGAAGGCGCTGAAGGAGCACCTGCGGCTGCTCGAAGAGGCGCGCGCGCGTGACCATAGGAAGCTCGGCAAAGAGCTCGAGCTCATGATGTTTCACGAGTGGGCGCCGGGCATGCCGTTCCTCTTGCCGAACGGCGCCGGCATCTACAATCGGCTCATCGAGTTCGTTCGCTCGCTCTACTTCGACTACGGCTACGAAGAGGTCGTCACGCCGCAGGTTTTCGACCGGCGCTTGTTCGAGACGAGCGGCCACATCCCGAACTTCATCGACGGCCTTTACTACCCCACGACGCTCGAGCTCATGAAGGAGCACGCCGGCAAGCCGCTCGGGCCGGGCCCCGCGGATCACCCGGCGCTCGCCTTCGGTTTGAAGCCGATGAACTGCCCGAGCCACTGCCTGATGTTCGGGCAGCGACGTCGCAGCTACCGCGAGCTGCCGTGGCGCGTGGCGGATTTCGGGCGACTCCATCGCTTCGAGCGCGCCGGCGTGATTCACGGTCTGGCTCGCGTCCGGAGCTTCTGTCAGGACGACGCGCACATCTTCTGCACGCAGGAGCAGCTCGAGGGCGAAACAGCCGCGTTCACGCAGCTGCTCTTCGACGTCTACCGCGCGTTCGATCTGACGAACGTCTCGGTCAAGCTCGCGCTCCGGCCCGAAAAGCGCATGGGCACGGACGCCGAGTGGGACCACGCCGAAAACGCGCTCGAGCGCGTGCTCGTGAACGCCAACGTCCCGTTCGAGAAGCTGCCGGGTGAAGGCGCGTTCTACGGGCCGAAGCTCGAGTTCCACGTGCTCGACGCGATCGGGCGCGACTGGCAGCTCGGGACGATCCAGCTCGACAGCCAGATGCCGGAGAGCTTCGGGCTCGACTACATCGGCGCGGACGGCGGCGGGCACCGCCCCGTGATGCTGCATCGCGCGGTGCTCGGCTCGCTCGAGCGCTTCTTCGCGATTTACATCGAGCACGTGGCCGGCAAATTCCCGGTGTGGCTCGCGCCCGTGCAAGCGGCGCTCGTCACCGTGAGCGAGAAGCAAGCGGAGTACGCGGAGCGCGTGAGACGGGAGCTCCACGCGCACGGGCTCCGCGTCACGGTCGACGCAGGCTCCGACAAGCTCGGCGCGAAGATCCGAAACGCGCGTTTGATGCGCCACCCATACGTCGTCGTGCTCGGCGAAAAAGAGGCGGAAGCGAGCACCGTGTCGGTTCGCTCGCGCGACGCGGGCGAGCTCGGCTCGATGCCGCTGTCCGCTTTCACCGCGCGTATCAGCGCCGAAGCCCTCGCGCCCAAGCCGGGCAAAACACCCGCGCCCGTCTCGCAATGACGCCGCCCGCGCAACTCCCGCCGCCGGCGACCGAAACATCGGCAGCCCATGCGCCGGCAAACGACCCTTTCCGGGCGGGACGCCCCACGCGTATGCCCGGAGGGCGCGCCCGCGGCCCGGCAGGGCGCCTGCAGTCCGTGCAAGGACAGACTCACCCAGCAACTCCGGACTCCAATCTACCCGAGGCCAACACCTCTTTGACCACCATGACACTCCAGAAAGCCCCAACCCCATGGCTCTAGCAGGCGGCGGCGGTCGCCGTTTCAGCCGGGACACGCGCGGTCCCCAAATTCGGATCAACCACCGCATCCGCGTGCCGGAGGTACGCGTCGTCGATGCGGACGGCTCGAACCTCGGCGTGCTCTCGACCGAAGCCGCGCTTCGGCGCGCGCAAGAGGTCGGACTCGATCTCGTCGAGGTAAATCCGAAGGGGACGCCTCCCGTCTGCAAGATCCTCGACTTCGGCAAGTACAAGTACGAGGAGAAGAAGCGGGCGCGCGAGGCCAAGCGCAAGCAGACCATCGTCGAGGTCAAGGAGATCAAGCTCCGGCCGAAGACCGATGATCACGACATCGACACCAAGGTGCGCGCAGCGAGGAAGTTCCTCGAAGCCGGCAACAAGGTGAAGATCGTGTGCCGCTTCCGCGGCCGCGAGATCACGCATCCCGAGCGCGCGCGCATGCAGCTCGATACGCTCGTGCAAAAGCTCGAGGACCTCGCGAACATCGAGCAGCGCCCGATCATGGAGGCGCGCACGATGGCCGTGCTCGTCGCTCCGAAGCCCGTCGTGTTCCAGCGCCTCGCGAGCGAGCGCGCTCAGCGCGAGCGCGATCGCTCGAAGGACGGCAAGGGGCCGCTCGATGACGAGCACGACGAGAACCTCGAGGATGACGAGGATCTCGAGGATGACGATGACGACGACGACGATGACGACGACGAAGGCGGAGAAGGCGGCGACGAAGCCGAAGCGCCGAACTGAGCGCTAGCGAGCATGCGGCGCGTCGATGGGGGTTCGACGCGCCGCGCGTCTTTTCGTTGACGCATGAACGGTCGGGGTGCGCCCGGCAACGGAGTGGGTTGGACTCGACCAATCCCGTGCACCGGAGGGCGCATCATGAGCTCGATTGTCATCGCTTCGAGGGCGGTTTTTCGTAGTGTTCTCGCCGTGGCCGTGGCCGCCACGACGCTGACGGCGTGCGGCACCGACCAGGGGGAAAGCGCGGCTCCCCACGTCGGGACGGTGACGATCCCCCTGCAGGCGGAGGTCGACGGCACCCGCTACCGCCTGGGGGCGGTGCTCGACATCACGGGCGGGCAAGGCGGAGTGACGACGCTCGCGACGACCCCCGATCAGCCGACTCTCGTGGCGACGCTGCCCGTGGGCCAATACACGGCGACCCTCGTCTCCTTCACGCTCTTCAAAGACGACGGCACGGGCACCTTCCACGCCGTAGAAGCGACGGTGGAGTCGAGCTCGCAAAGCTTCGGTATTTCGAACGACAGCTCGACGACGATCTCCTTTCAGTTCGATACCGACGGAACGGTCGTACCGGTGGGGTCAGGCAACGTGAACGTCACGTTCGGGGTCACCGACACGAGCTGCGACCCGATCGTCGTGGATGCGACGCAACGCACGGCACGAAGCGAGCGGTTCTTCCTCGACTTCAGCAACCGCATCCCGAGCAATCCCGAGGAAATCGACGTGCTGCAGTGGGCGGGAGGACCGAACCTCGCGGAGGTGTCGGCGGCGGACGCCTGCACCAACAACAACGTGGAGTTTTTCGGCAACAGCTGGGTCCCGCCCGATCCCAACATCGACGGGCCCGACGGGGTGCTGGTCGGAGCAGGGAGCACGGGCACCTGGGCGCAGGACGGCGCGAGCATCGTGATTCAGTCGATGTCGTCGGGGTGCACGGCATCGGCCGACACTCCCGTCCAGACGCGCTATCGCTTTCGCGAAGGGATCGGGCGCGACACGATCGAAGTCGAGCGCCAATTCGATTTCAGCGTCGCCACCGAGTTCTCCGGTTTTCGGCCCTTCATTCCGCGCCTGACCGTCGCATTCGACCAGGTGATTCACCCTGACGCGACGGGCACGACCCTGCGTTCGGACAACGTGTTGGATTGTCCCTACGGTTGCGATGAGTCGGACTGGGACCACTCGTGGTTCGCGTACTACGCGACGACCGGGTCGTTCGCGGGGCAGGGCATGATCGTACTGCACGCGCCCTCCACGAGTCCCGCGTATCTCTGGGTTGACAACGACATCCCGGCCACCGAAGCGAACGCGAGCTCGGTGCTCTTGGCTCCTCCGGGGGGCTACTTCCGGAGCAAGCTCGTCGACCGAGAGCTCCTCTGCTTCTTCGACGCCACGACCTGGAATCCCACGGGCCAAGCCGTGCCCGCGCTGCCGCCTGGCTGCACGCTCGACCTCGCTTGCGACGGAGCCGGCACGGAACGCGGGGCTCAGGCGACGAACGAACGGAAGCTTCCGCTGAACGATCTCCCGGGCGGAGGCACGTTCGCGGGCGCCGTAGCCTTGGCCGACGACAGGCTGCTCGTTGCGCACGGCAACGGATCCGTCGGAGGGACGCAGGCAGAGGTGTTCGTGCGGTCGGGAGCGGACTGGATTTCGGAAGCGCGGCTCGCACCGTCCAACGTCGGTCTCAATGGCGGTTTCGGCGGCGCCGTCGCGTTGGCGAACGACCTTGCGTTGGTGGGAGCACCGACGGAGGGCGACGCTGGCGCGGTCTTCGCTTTCAAGCGATCGGGCAGCACGTGGACCGAGCTCGCGAAAATCGAGCCTCCGGACGGCGTCAACGGAGAGTCGTTCGGCAGCTCGCTCACGTTCAACGGCGGCGAAGTCATGATCGGCTCCGACGGGCTCGTGCGATTTTACCTTACCGACGGCGACGGTTGGAGTTTACTGCAAAAGATCCAACCCCCGGCCGGCGCGTCTCAAAACGGCTTCGGGCGCAGCGCGCTCGCCGATGGCACGCTGGTCATCGGCTCGCTACGCGATACCGTCGGCGACAATGCCGAACAGGGTTCGGTTTACGTCTACGACGAGACGAAAGGGCCGTGGGCGGTGACCCAGCGGCTCGTCGCCGACGACGGTCAGGCGAACGACCACTTCGGCAACACCGTGGCCGTCTCGGGCGACACCATCTTGGTGGGAGCGGACTCGTTTGCTCACCTCGACCAAAGTGGGGCCGCATACGTGTTCGTGCGCAACGCCGCCGGCTCCTTCGTCCAACAGGCGAAGCTCCATTCTCCCGATGGTGCACCCGAAGACGCATTCGGTCTGGTGGTTGCGCTCCGAGGTGACCGCGCTCTCATCAGCGCGAGCCAGCATGAGCACGGTGGAGTGGGCACCGACACGGGGGCTGCCTACCTCTTTCAGCGCACGCAATCGCAGTGGAGCGCCGTCCAAGAGCTGACCGCGACGGATCCGACGAACCACGCCAACTTCGGCGCGCCGCTGGCGCTCTCGCTGACGCACGCCGCGATCACCGCGAAGGCGGGCGGGGCTTACGTCTTCGATCTTTGAGTCGCGAGCGCCTGCGACCCGGCGCTGGCAGCACACGCCGCACCGCGCGCGACCCCGCACCCCGAAATTCGGAAACGCCGACCTCGAGCACTCGGGAGCGCTCCGTCCTCGAGCTCTACGGGATCGCTGGGCTCACGGACGCACGCGTCGTGCCCAGCCCCGCGCGCCATTCCTGCGGGTGCCGCCCGACTTCGGTGGAGCAGTGCCGGCAGCAGTCGAAGTACCGGGCGTGAAGGCGAACGCGGCTTCAGCCTTCCGGGGCGGCTGTCGCGGCTTCGCCGTCGAGCGCGTGAAATGCGTCGAGGGTGCGCGCCGAGTACACGAGCGCCGCGCCCGCGTTCACCATGATCGCGACGCCGAGCGCGTCGGTAATTTCGTCGGCGCTCGCGCCGTTCTTCTTCGCGAGGTCGACGTGCGTCGCGATGCAGCCGTCGCAGCGCACCGTCACCGCCACCGCGAGCGCGACGAGCTCGCGCGTCTTCGCGTCGAGGGCGCCCTCCTTCGAGCGCGCGCTCACGAGCGTTCGATAGCCCTTGAACACGTCGGGTGATTTGCGCGCAAGCTCGGCAATCGTCGTTTGGAGCTTCGCGCGGTATTCGTTCCAGTTCAGCATGCTCATGGTCTCTTCTCCTGTGACGGGGAGAGTACGACGGGGCGCCGGAGACGCGTTACGCGGGCTGATTCCGGCTGCGGGCTGGGCTTTGCGCGGCTCCGTTCGCCCGGCGCCGCGGCTGTGCAAAGCTTCGCGGTGAATGGCTTCGGTAAGAACGGCAACCAACTCCGGGGGATGGTGAAAGACCTAGTCAAGGCGGCGCTCGTGCTGGGCTTGGTCGCCGGTGGCTGCACCGAGGAGAGCGCGAACCGCGTGGAACCCGTGGCGCCGTCGCGCGCGCCGCTCGACTCGACCGTCACGGTGTCGGGGCGCGTCGAGCTCGAGGCTCCGCTCACGCTACCGGGCGGCGCAAGCTTGCTCGCGACCGCGACTGCGAGTAGTGAGCACCTGCTCCTTTATCAGCGAACGTCGCGGGACGGAGCCGGCTTGGAGCTCCGTTCGTTCGTGCTGAACGACACGGGAACGGTCGCGAACGCCGGCGGCACGGCCGTGCTGGAGGATGAGGGCTCTTTGAACGTTCACACGGCCGTGCGCGCGGGCACGCATTGGCTCGCGGGCGACGGCGCGTCGCTCTTGGTGCTCGACGCGGACGGCGCGTTGATCACGCGGCAGACGCTGCCCTTCAGCGCGACACGGCTCACCTGGGGCGGCGACCGGGCGCTCGCGACCGGCGGCTCGAGCGCGCTGTTCGTGGACCCGAACGGCGCGCCGCTCGGGGATCCGTTCGTGCTTCCGCTCGCGCAAGCGAACGTCGAAGTGCTGGGCGCGGCCTTCGATGGGGCTCATTTTCTGCTGGATTGCTCGACGTTGGATCAGACGAGCGAGCAGAGCGCAGCGGGCGCGTGGTCGCTGAGCTCGTCGCTCGTCGCCGTCGCGCCCGACGGAGCGACGGGCGCGCCGGTCCTGCTCATGGACCTTCCGAACGTTCCGACGGTCGCGACGCTCGGTCCCGGGTTCGTCCTGCCGCAAGGGAGCGGCTTCTTCATCGCGCAGTCGACGCCGCCCGCCGGCTGTGACGCGGGCTCGACTTGTCTCGAGCGGAGCTGGCACTACGCGACCGCGAGCGTCGATGCGTCGCATCAGCTCACGCTCGGCGCGCCGCAAGACGTCGACGTCGGGCAGGATCCTTCGGTGCCTTACGTTTGGCCGCACGCCGGCGGCTATTACGCGGAGCTCTCGGACGCGGGCTTCCAGCCCGTGGCGGCGTTCATCGGCGGCGACGGGAGCCTCGCGCTGCTCGACGCCACGGACCCGCTCGCCGCGGCGAAGAGCGCGCTCGCGCCGCAGCCGCTCGCGGCGGTGAGCGGGCTTGCGGACGGCTCGCTTTCCGTGGCGTGCAGCTCCGGTCGCGTGACGCGACTCGCCGAAGACGGGACGGCCCTCGACGTTCCGGCGCTGGAGCCCGGCACGTTGCCGGGCGCGCAACGACTCCTCGGCAATGCGTTCGACGGCGCCGGTTTCTCGATTTCCTGGGCGGACGCCGGGCACGGCGGCACGCGCCTCGCGCGCATCGACGGGAGCGCGGAAGCGCTTGCGCCGTGGACGCTGACCCCGCCGGTCGCTGCCTACGAGCTTGCCGCGAACGCGCAGAGCCTGCTCGTGACGACGCGCGATCAGGACGGCGCGCTGGCGACGGCGACGTTGTGGGACCACGCGGGTCACTCGACGAGCGTGGACGTGAGCGCGCTCAGCGTGCACTCGACGCCGACGCTGTCCGCGACGACCGCCAGCGACGGCTCGGGCTACCTACTCCTGAGCGATTTTGCGGCGCAGACGCTGGCGTCGCTGATTGATGCTTCGGGCAGCGCCGTGGGCGAGGTCGAGGTCGCGCCGGGAGCGAACGCGCCTGCGGGCGCGCGGGCGTTCGATTCCACGGCGGCTTTCGACGGTGAAAACTTCGTGGTGGCGCTGGCGTTCGCGGGTAGCGACAACGGCGACGCGTTCACGGACATTCTGGCGACGCGCGTGAGCCCGACGCTCGCGCTCGTCGATGACTCGCCGAAGCGCTTGTATCGCTGCGCGCTCGGTTGTTACGGCGCGCTCGCGTCGAACGGCAACGGCACGTTGCTCACGTGGAACGAATGGTCGAGCTCGGGCGGCACGGTGTACGCGGTGCGCGTCGCGCAGGACCTCGGGTTACTCGGCGAGCCGGTGGCGCTCGGTGCGGCGCGCGCGTCTTCGGCGACCAAAGCGGTGTGGGACGGCTCCGAGTACTGGGCGTTCTGGATCGATGCGACGGCCGGCGCGACGCACGTCGTCGGACGGCGTGTGGGCGCGGACGGCCAGCTCCTCGACACGGACCCCGTGCTGATCGCGGACGACGCGTACGGCGGTGATTTCTTTCCGGCCGCGTCACCGAGCGGCGAGGTCGTGCTCGCTTATGACGGCTTCGACTACGGCGAACAGGCACGCGCGCGGACGATCCACGTGAGTGGGGGCGCGGGGAGCAGTGGTGCCGGCGGATTTGCGGGGTCGAGCGCCACCGGCGGGGGCGCGGGGACAGGGGTGACGGCGGGCAGCGGCGGTGTGGTCGCGGCGGGCGGTGTTGCCGGCACGACGGGCGAAGTGGGCGGCGCTGCGGGCGACGACACGGCGGGAGCTTCTGCCGGCGGCAGCGGCGCGGGCGGGACGACCGCGAGCGGCGGTCGCGGCGGCTCGACGGGCGGCACGCGCGCGATGTCCGGCGGCAGCGGCGGAACGCGCGCCGGCACCACGGGCGGCACTTCGGAGCCCGGCGGTGCACCCGACGAGACGGGCGGCACCGCGAACGCCGAGGGCGGCATGGGTGGCGAGCCGGGCGCTGGCGGCAAGCGGCCGGGTGCCGGTGCCGCGGGCATGCACGGTGGTGCCGACAACGCCGGCCGCGCGGGACGAGCCGGCGCGTCGAGCTCGAATGGAGCCGCCGAGAAAGACGGCGGCTGTGGGTGCACCGTGCCGTCGGCACGCACGGCGAGTACGTCGCCGTGGCTGCTCGCGCTCGTGTTCGCGGCGGTGACGAATCGGCGTCGTGGAAAGCGGACGGCACGGCGCTGGCAGCAGGCGGCGCGCGGCGTACGACCCTGAACCCAGAAATCCCGACGAGCGGCTGCAGGCATGCGCGCTTCAAAAAAGATCGACCAGGCTTCCCGGTCTCTCGCGTATTGCTGGCATGGACGCAATCATTGCGGCGCCATGCGCCGAGCCGGAGGCGAGGACAGTGACGGTCGGACAACTGTCGGTCGATCTCTGTACCGGGGCAATCCTGCTCTGCGGCCGCTGCTTGGCGCTCACTCCCCACCACCGAAAGCTGCTCCTCAGACTGGCTCGAGACCATGGGAGATTCGTGCCCCGCGCCGAGCTGCGCGATTGTGCGGGTATTCAGGCGGACCGCGAGGACAAGAACCTTCGTAACCAGGTCTGGCGCTTGCGCAAACGTCTGGCGCAGGCGGGGTGCCGGCTGGAGGGTGCGGCCAGGCAGGGATACCGGTTGATTCCGGCATCTGCTTCAGCGGCGTCGGCCGCGACCAGCGCGTAGTCGCCGGACGATCACGGCCGCCAGCAGCCCTGCCGTCGCCGAAGCCGGCAAGCGCGGCGCTCGAGGCCGGCGCTGACGCTCGACACTCAGGGCGCAGCTAGCTTCCACCGGTGCGCTTCGTCGAGCATTGGAGCTGTCCGTCGAATCCTCCGCGGCCATGGCAGCGCCCGCAGCGGACAGCTCGCGTTCGAGGAAGTCTCGCGAGGAGTAGGCCTCCTCGTAAATGATGCTGTGGCAATCCCGGAAGCCGCGGGACACGACCCCGATCACGTTCCCGGCCTGGTCCAATGCGGGCCCTCCCGAGTCCCCGGCACAAGCAAAGGTGTCCTCACTGAGCCACTCGCCGTCGCGGACGTCGTCGTCGAAATCGCACGCGCGAGCGACGCACTGGACGGAACCGCTGGCTCTTCGCCGGACGTTTTCCTCGGATATCGCGAGAGCGTCGTCGGCACCAAAGCCGAGCGTATCGAAGGTTTCGCCGGGACTCACTCCCTCACTCAGGGAGAGCTCGAGCGGCTCGGCCTCGCTCGGCGGTATCGGCTGCTTCAGTACGAGCAGGCCGATATCGACACCACACAGGTCCGTCACGCGACCGTCGTTCGCGGACGGGACGGCGATTCGCTCTACGGGATATGCAGTCTGGTCGGCATGGACGCCCGTCACCACCGTCACGTCTTTCGCTGCGGCGAGCTGCGGCATGGAATTGCCTTCGCAAACGGCGGCCCTCGTCGTCGCGTCGGGATCGAACGCGAGCACGCAGTGACCCGCCGTCAGAACGACGTTGGGCGCCACGAGGGTCCCCGTGCACTCGAAAAGCCGTTGCTCGTCCAGCGCGAGAAAGACGGCCAAGACCGCCGTGGCGTCCGCGTCGACGCGGCCGGCCACGAGGGCCGGCCGTTCTCGTCCTTCGTCGATCCCTACGCCAGCTTCGCCGCAGCAACCGCTCGCCCCTCCGAGAGAGAGACTCACGCCGAGGAGGAGAGCTCGAATCTTCGTCAACGCGAAGCCTCACTCGCCCGCGCTACTTATTATGATAGATGCAGTCGAAGGTAGGCGAGTCGCAGCCCGGCGACTGACCGGTACCCATACCGCTGTACTTCACCGCGAAGTAGCCACCCGTGGGATGAGTGTATTCGACGGCGCGCGATTGATGACCCAAAAAGTCCACTTCACGCCAGGTGCCCGCCGTGACCCCGTAGTTCTTGCTCTTCCAGCCGCAGCTCGTGATGATGAAGGTGTCGCACTGGACATAATAGTATTTCAGGTTGGCGGCCGTACCGTTGGTGCCGTCCCCGACGATCCGGAAATCCATCGTGATCCCGAGGTCCCCGGTGCTGACCCAAGAATAAAGGTTGGCCCAGCAGCCCACCCAGCGATGGTAATATTCCGTACCGCTCCAGAAGTGGTAATTGATGCCGGCGCCGCTGCATGCTGTCTGGACCCACCATTGTGACTCCAGGAAGTCCCGGCCCTGAGCGTCCACGGCGCCCGTCATGCCGGGCGCGGCAGGACCGTCCTTCAGCACGCTTCGCTCGTCGTCGACGCCCGATTGCATGCGGAGGCTGTCCCGGTCGAGCGTCGCGAGCTCGGCAGTGACGAGGCGGTCGGGGGGCGCCTCGCCCGTGATACGCGTGAAGAGCTGCGTTGGCATCAGCTCGGCAAATTCGTCGGGCGGGTGGGCGTCGAGCGCGTCGCTGCCCGTGTAGGACACGGCGATATCCCCCGGTTCCGTTTCCAAGAATTGGACGACCTTGGAGTCGGACAGCCGGATTTCGTAGAGCAGATTGCCCTCCTGCATTTGTTCGGGCGTTCTCTCTATTTGCGAGCCGTCCACGATCGCCGCGTTCGCCGAGGCGTGGTCGAGCTGCCACTCGAGAGCGGCGGCGGCAGGACTGCCGCCAGCCGTATTGGACCCCTGATTCTCGCCCTGCGCCTCGGCTCCGGGCGCGCCGGCGCTGCAGCCAAGCGCGCCGAAGATGCCGGCAAATGCTGCAAACTTCCGACCCTTCGATTTGACACTGTGCATGGTACTGCCTCCTAGCTCACCCAAGGTGGTTGGCTCGGCGAGGGTGGCAGATGCAATGGCTGGAGTCGCGCCTCATTTCTGAAGGCGACTGCAGGTGACCGGCGTGAGTGCCGGAAAGCTACCTGCTGTTGCCGTTTCTCCGCCGTCTCGCTCCGCAGACTCCGAAAAGGCCCGCCCCGAAAACCAAGCGCGCGCTCCCTGCACGGGGAGGCGAGCGCGTCAACGTCGTAAACGCGCGTCGGAAGCTCTGCCCCACCGATGCGCCGACCATGGAACGAAGGTGAGCGCCCGGAGACCCTTGCGGGGAAGGCGGTTCGGCCCGAAAACTGTCACGAGTGGCTGCCATCATCCAGGTCGAGAATCTGAGCAAGCGTTATGCGTCCGGCTTCGAGGCGCTCAAGCGCGTCGACCTCACGATCGAGCGGGGTGAAATTTTCGCGCTGCTCGGTCCGAACGGCGCCGGCAAGACCACGCTCATCAACGTCATCTGCGGCATCGTGACGGCGAGCGAAGGCAGCGTGCGTGCGGACGGTCATGACATCGTGCGCGACTACCGCGCCGCGCGCTCGGCGATCGGCCTCGTGCCGCAGGAGCTCACCACGGACCTTTTCGAGAAGGTGTGGGACACCGTTGCGTTCAGTCGAGGCCTTTTCGGCAAAGCTCGCAACGACGCGCACCTCGAACGCGTGCTCGGCGCGCTGTCGCTGCTCGACAAGAAGGACTCGAAAATCATGACGCTCTCGGGCGGCATGAAACGCCGGGTCATGATCGCCAAGGCTCTCGCCCACGAGCCCCGAATCCTATTTTTGGACGAGCCGACGGCGGGCGTCGATGTCGCGCTGCGCCGACAGATGTGGGAGCTCGTGAGCGGGCTCAGGAAGGAAGGCGTCACGATCATCCTCACGACGCACTACATCGAGGAGGCCGAGGCGATGGCGGATAGGATCGGAGTCATCGACCACGGGGAGCTCGTGCTGGTCGACGAAAAGGACCGTCTATTGGAAAGGCTCGGCAAGAAGGAGCTGACGCTCGAGCTCAAGCAGCCGCTCGCGTGCATACCGAAAGAGCTCGCGGACGAACCGCTCGAGCTCGCTCCGGGCGGCCGCCGGCTCGTTTACACCTTCGACGCGAAGAGCGACGGGGCGGGCGCCGCTCGTTTCTTGCGCCGCCTCGGCGAACAGGGCATCGAATTCACGGACCTCAACACGAAGGAGAGATCGCTCGAGGACATCTTCGTCGATCTCGTGAAGTCCTGAGCATGAACCGCCACGGCATCCGCGCGATTTATCGGTTCGAGATGGCGCGCACCTTCCGAACGATCCTGCAGAGCATCGCTTCGCCCGTGCTCTCGACCTCCCTCTATTTCATCGTCTTCGGCTCCGCCATCGGCTCGCGCATGGCGGCCATCGAAGGCGTCAGCTACGGCGCGTTCATCGTGCCGGGGCTCATGCTGCTCTCCATCCTGACCGAGAGCGTCTCGAACGCCTCGTTCGGCATCTACCTGCCCCGTTTTTCCGGCACCATTTACGAAGTCTTGTCCGCTCCGCTCTCGTCGCTCGAAATCGTGATCGGCTACGTCGGCGCGGCGGCTACCAAATCCGTGCTGCTCGGTCTGCTCATCTCGGTCACGGCGCGCTTGTTCGTGAGCTATCACATCCTTCACCCGCTCTGGATGATCGCGTTTCTCTTGCTCACCGCGGTGACGTTCAGCCTGTTCGGCTTCGTCATCGGCATTTGGGCGAACGGTTTCGAACAGCTGCAGCTCGTGCCGACGATGATCGTGATGCCGCTCACCTTTCTCGGCGGCAGCTTCTACTCGATCCGCATGTTGCCCCCTCTCTGGCAGAAGGTGGCGCTCGCGAACCCCGTCGTTTACCTCGTGAGCGGCTTTCGCTGGAGCTTCTACGGCACCTCGGACGTGAGCGTCGGAACGAGCCTCGGCATGACGCTCGTGTTCCTCGGCCTGTGCCTCGTGGCCGTGCGCTGGATCTTCAAGACCGGATACCGCCTGAAAGCCTGAGGCTTGCCGCGGCGACGATCGCTACGTCTTCGAGCTCGAGCCCTCGCAGCGGGACGCTCGTCACGGGTCGAGCAAGACCGCGCTGAAATGCGCGTTGACGATGCTCAGATAGCGCTTGTACCCGTCCGGGCCGAGCGCGTCCTCGACGTCCTTCAAGAGCCTCCCCCATGAGTCGTCCCGCCTTTCGGAAGTGTCCAGGTTTTCGAAGTGGCCTGGGCGGTGCAGCTCGGTGATGCGTTGCGCCGAGGATTCGGAGAGCGAAAGCTTCGCCACGGCCTCTTTGCCGACGCCCTCGACTTCACCCCTGAAGAAGTTGTCGTCGTGAGAGCGTAAGAGCGCGCGAATATCGGGCACCTCGGGCGCGGGCAGCTCGAAACGCACGTCCGTGTCGTCGCGCGGGGGCGGTACGACGCGTTTGGCAATCACGTAGCTGAGCTCGGTACGAATCGGCTGCGGCGCGATTTGCCCGGGCTTCAGCAGGCTGAGTGCGGTCGTCACTGCGGGCGAGCCCCGACCCTCGTCCCATTGCTCCGAGTAGCTACAGCAAAACTCCTTGCGCAGGCTGTCGAAGCGGGACGGATGCGAGCGGAGTTTGAGGGACAGCTCCGCGGCCTTCGCCAGCGCGGCTGGGGGCGAATTGAGATCGGGCGCAGCGTGCGTAGGATCGAAGAACAATCGGATCTCGTCCATCGCGTAGTGCTCGCGCGGCCGATTGGGGACGCGCTGGATGATCTCGAAGCCGACCAGGCTGTCGACGGGTTTCGTGATCTCTCCGACGCGGAGCCCTTTGAGGATCTCGACTTCCCGCGGGTAAAACGTGGGCTCACGCGTGGACCAGGTGCCCATGTCTCCACCCCGCTCCGCATCGCGATGGTCCGAGTATTGCTCGACGAGCTTCGAGAATTCTTGGGGCTTCTGCCGGGCCTGCTCGTAGAGTTGGTCGGCGAGCGCCAGGGCTTGCTCGCGCGTCCGTTGCGGGGCCTCTCCCTTGCCGAGAACTTGGATCCAGCCGGCGGCTTGATGCGCGATCACGATGCGCTTGCCGGTGACGGTCTCCTCGGGCGGAGCCGCACGCCGCAAGAGAACGTGGAAGCCGTACTGTGTTTCGATGACTTGCGACACTTGTCCGACCGGCGTCGCCGCGAGTGCGTCGAGGACCGCCGGCCACAGAATGAAGTAAGACGCCGGGACACCGCCGAGCGAACCGCCGAGCGCCTGCGTCGCGACGTCCTCGGAATGTTCCGCGGCGAGCTCCGCGAACCGAGCGGGCTCTTTGACGGCTTGCTCGCGGAGGGCGCGTGCCAAGGTCAGCGCCTCGGCGCGACTCCGCGGGACACCCGGAGACTCTGAATGCCAGTCAGCCATGCAGAACGCGGGATCCTTGTTCGAGCCGTCGTAGCGGATCAGGATCTGCGACACCCACAAGACGACCTGGCTGAGCTCGGTGGGGTTGGCGAGACGCCAGCGGGCATGCGGGTAGGGATTGATCGGGCCGGGTTCGACCGCCGCCCGCGCTGCAGGCTCGCGGCCGGTAGGCATCGGTGCACCCTTTTTGCATGCCGGCGAGAGGAGCGAGATCGCGAGGACTACAGCTAGATTCGGAAAAGAGAAACGCACGCCAGCCTCCGTCGAAAATCGCGCCGGCTGAAGTCTCCGCCGTGGCGACTTCAGCCGGGCGTGTTCCATTTCAGTCCGCAGTCATGAAGAAGGCCGCCGGGGGATCCGCCGTGAAGCAGCCTCCGGTCTTCGTGCCGTCCGTCTTCGACAAATCGGTGATGGTGCAGCCGGCGATCGCGCGACCGTTCGAGTCGAGAGCGCCCGCTTGAGCATTCACCGTTCCGACCTGCCAGTTGATCTTGAGCTGGCGATTATTGGAGCCGGAGGTGAGGTTGAGGCCGCTGCCGTTGGCTCGGTCCACGATGCCGCGACTACTATTGGTCCCCTGGCAATCGGTGATCGTCGCCGGCCAGAATGCACGGCAGAAGACCGCCGCCGAAGCGACGTGCGCCTGTGTGGCGAAAGCCAGGGCCAAAGCACCGGCCACGCCGGCGCGGATCTTGTTGATGGTTTTCATGACGTCCTACTCAGGGGGTTTGGGTGAGGAAAAAGCTGGCTACGATGCCCGTGCAGTTCACGCTGACGGGGCTATTGTCGGCGATCGTGTCGATTGCCGTGCACCCGGGAAGCGGGAACCCGAAACTGTCCAGGGCGGCCGCCTTGGCTGGGTTGATCCCGGTGACCAAGTTGGCCGTGACGCGCAGCTTGCCGCTAGCGACGCGGCCACTGCCGGTGACGTTCTCCGAGAAGAATTGATTGTTGTTCTGGCATTGGGTGATGACTGCCGGCCATTGGGCTTTGCAACTCGTGTCCGCCGACGCATCGGACACTTGTGCGAAGAGGCCACAGGCGAACGCGCTGAAAGCCAGCGCTCGCCCCTTGCTGATGATGTTCATGAATGACTCCCTTGTTGTATGTACCGTTCCAATTTTCGTTCGATGCTAGTTGGTGGTCGCTGGCTGTTCGGGCGCGAGCGTCAGCGTGAGCGTCGCCGCCTGGCGCGGGCCGAGTCGCACTTGGGCGAGCGCGGAGCCGAGCGGAGAGGACACTCTGAACGTGTAGTTGTCCGGTTCGAGCAGCGAGAGATGGAATCCGGAGTTCGTCCCGTGCTGCTCGTGGCCGCCCGTGTCGTGCTCCGCGCTGTAGCTGAGCGTGAACTCGGGGACCGGGGCGCCTTCTGCCGTCTGCACCACACCGGAGAGCGACGCGGGCGCCGAGACGTGGACGCTCACTTCTTGGCCGGCTTGGACCGCGTGGACTTCCGTGTCTCCGAGTGGGCTCGAGACGAGCAGCGTGTAGGTTGCACCGCGGACGGCGGGCAAATTGAAGCCGCCGTCCGCTGCCGTCAGTATGGGTGGAGGGCCGAACGATGCCGAGAACAAGTCCGAGCGCGTTGCGCTTACCCAGGCGTCGGCGACGGGCACTTCGCCTTCACTCGTGACATGGCCCTGGATCCAGGCCGGCGCCGGTGCGCGGAGCCGTACATCGACCATTTCGCCTTCGCGCGCGACTCGCACGTGCTCGGCTTCTTCGACGTGGTCGTCGACGTAGACTCGGTACTCGCCGGCGGGCAGCGGCTCGATGACGAATGCGGCGCCGCGTGGCCGCCCCCGGCGTGGAACGCCGTCGAGAGCGTCGGCGAAGACCGCGTGCACCGTCTCCGGATCGCTCTCGAGCGTCGCTCGGATGCCGCCGCCGCTCGGAGCCTTGCCCGGGCTCGGGCTTGGCGAGTCGCCGAACTTTTCCAAGCTGAAGTCGTGTTCGACCGGTGCGTCCCGCACCTCGAGCGACACGGTCCTTTCGAGGGCCGTGTCGCAGCGCGCGGTCGCGTCGTAACGGCCCGCAACGATTCCCTCGAGGATGACGTTTCCACCCGCCGACGTCGCGCTTTGAGCCGAGATCGGCCCCGCTAGCTCGAGTGTCCCCGAGCGACAGGGCGCGCCGTCCAGCAGGACACGACCGCTCACGCGCACGGCGGGGTTCGCCCATAGCGTCACGGGCGTCGATGTTTCGCCGAGACCTACGGCAACCCACTCGTCGCGGGTGCGCCATTGGTCGGTGACCGCCACGAGCTCGTAGCCACCCGCGGGCAGCGCGTCGATCGAGAAGGTGCCGTCGTCGCCGGTCGTGGTCGTGCGCGGAGGGATCTGCAAGCCGTCGTGGTTCGAGGCGGTGACCGTGGCATGCGGGACGCTCTTGCCGTCAGCCCGATTGCGGACCTCCCCGATGATCCTCGACTCCGGGGCGAGGACGAGGACGTAGTCCTCCGCTGCGCCGCCGAGGCCGCGACAAGTGCGCGAGTAGGCTTCGGCTTGGGCGCAGACTTCGATGGCGCCGGGCGACCTCGCGATTTCGAACACGCCGTCGGAGGCCGATGCCGTCACGGCCAGAGTAGCCTCGGCGTTCCCGCGTAGCGTGACGAGCGCGGCGTTCACGGGGCCCCCGGTCGCGTCGACCACGTGGCCGCCGAGGCCGTCCTCGCCGAGCTCGAGCTCGATGACGAGGTCGACGTCGAGCTTCCCCGGGTCCAGTGGCTTGCGCTCCGGTCGATAGCCGGGCAGCGAGGCCAGGACGGCTTGCGCGTCGGAGGGCAGCGTAGCGAAAGCGAATCGTCCCGTCGGATCGGTATTCACGCACCCGTTCGAGTCCGGGCTCTCATCCGCAGTGTCCACCAGGCAAACGACGGCGCCCGCCAAGGCCCTGCCGGTGTGCGCCCGCACGAGTCCTCGCAGTGAGGGAACGCGCGGCGGTGGAGCGACGAACGCTCGTACGATGTCGACGATGGGGGCGGGGTTTTCTGGTCGCGCGATGCCAGCGGACGCCGTCAGCGGCTTTGGCGCCGGCTCCCGCAGCTGCTCGAGACCGAAGCCAATGCAAGCGAGGACGACGAGCCCGATGAGCAGTCGTCGCGTCGCACCCGGTTCGCGCAGAGTCGTACGCCACCGCGACGGCTCCCCCCGCACCTGATCATGGGAGCGCGAAGCATCGGGCCGTGTGCGCTGCGAAGGGATCCGCATCGGTCGCGAGCAGCCGCAGTGCACGCGGCGTGCCGTGCCCAGCTGACGCGAAGCGTCGGCGCCGACGTGTGGAGCATTCTCGTCGCTAGCGGAAGAAAGGCTTCAATCAGCCGACTCGCGCAGCTCGAGCGGTTGCGCTCGAGCGAAAGCTCGGTCGTGGGCTGCGCACTGGCCGACGCAAGCCCTGCGCTCTCGAGTGCGCAAGGATCGTCCCGCGGCCGGCGCCGCTCACGCGCAGGCCCCGGTCAGTCGAGGGCCGACGTGATCGACTGCTTGAAGGAGAGCGACGGCGGGTCGGAGGCGGGGCCTTTCGCCAATACCTGCTCGTCGGAGCGGAGTCCGAGCTTTTCGAGGAGTTTGCCGAGGTAGCTCCGCTCGAGTCCCGAAACCCGTGCCGCTTCGGATTGATTGCCGCCCGTTTGCCGCAGCAAACGGGCGAGGTAGGCGCGAGTGAAACGCTCCACGACTTCGTTCTTCTGCTCGACGTACGACTTCGTCACATCGACCTGCTCGACCAGCCCAGCGGTCGTGGGCGCTGCCGGTCGACAGAAGCTCGGCACGATGCCGACGGCAACGTACGCCTCCACCGCGTTGCGGAGCTCTCGCACGTTGCCCGGCCAGTCATGGAGAAGGAACGCCCGCAGCACATCCGCCGGCAGAGTCGGCAGGCCGAGCCGCTGCGCAAACTCGAGCGCGAGCACCTGCACGTCTTCGGGACGCTCCCGCAACGGAGGCACCTCGACGCGGACGACGTGGATTCGGTAGAAGAGATCTTCTCGGAATCTCCCGGCGCGGACCTCCGCGCCGAGGTCGCGATTCGTCGCGCAGATCAGGCGGACGTTGACGCGCCGTCCGTCGCTGCACCCGAGCGGCGTGATCGTTTTCAGTTCGAGCGCGCGCAGCAATATGGGCTGAACGTCGAGGGGCAACTCGCCGATCTCGTCGAGAAACAGCGTGCCGCCTACAGCTGCTTCGAATGCACCTATTTGCGTCTGAATAGCGCCCGTGAAGGCGCCGCGCTGGTGCCCGAAGAGTTCGCTCCGCGCGAGCTGGCGATCGATCGCCCCGCAGTTGACCGCCACGAACGGCCCGCTTCGCGCGGGCGAGTTTGCGTGCACGGCCCGGGCGATCAGTTCCTTTCCGGTGCCCGACTCTCCCGAGACGAGCAGACTGACCTTGGACCCCTCCAAGCGCTCGAAGATGGCGAAGAGCTCGCGCATGGGCGGCGACGCGCCGAGCAGCTCACCGTAGCGCTCGGGCTCAATACTCGCGGCGAGCCCACCCCTGTTATTTCGGTCCATCATTTCGAGAAGCCCAGACTACGTGGAGCCTTCAGCCAGCTTCTTGTACGATTTTGCGACGAAAGTGGGCTCCCAACGCCTCGCCTCGCACATGCTTGTACGGAGCATGTCGTTCCTTGGGTCGATCTAAATTTCTGGACGCGGCGGCGGCACGTCCCGTTGCGCATGACGAAATCGTTCCGCTCGGGTGCGGCCGCGACGAGCCTTTCCCGACTCGTCAATCGTCGATGAATCCCCAATCAGCAGCCCCGCCCGCAGGCTCGGCCCCTGATCCCGACGGTCGCGCGAGCCAGCGGTCGTTGTTCTCGACGGCGCGCAGGCAATTTGAGCGGGGGTGGGCCGGTATGGCCGGCGCCACTCCTTCCCCTTAAGGGTCAAGTGGGTCCCCCTGAACGGCGTCGTCACCTCTCCGCAAAAGTGGGCCCGAAGGTCGCCTCCGCGGTCATCGCCCCCCAACTCTAGGCGAGACCGCGCATGGCGCAAAACGAACCCGAGCGGATCTGCTCCGCTAGGGAGCTATTCGCCAATCGGCTCGTTGATCTGCTTCTGCAAGCAGGTAAGGTCACTACCGTAGCAGACGTTGGCGGTGATCGGCGGCAGGTACCTGCCTACGAAGTTGAACTGAGTGTCACTGAACCCCTTGGGAAAGTCGCGGGCAGGAATACGTTCGACGGCGAGGAGTTTGCCGCTCAGATCGCGGATCCCGACCGTCCCGGCGCGTGAGCAGGTCGCGTTGCTCTGATTTCTGGCCGTGATGCGCAAGTCCCTCACCTTCTGAGGGATGTCGCTCGTGAAGTCCGGCGCAAATTGGGTGACGCGGAGGAGGTCGGGCGAGCACTGCGCAGTCAACGCCGAGTCGACGGTCGCGATGTCTTCGGCGTCCGCGGAAGTGGCGTCTTCGGCGCCACCACAGCCGGCCGAGAATGCACTCGCGAGAAGGAGAAGGGGGAACGACAGCCGATTGTAGATGTTCATGGCGCGCGACGGTGCAACCTCCGTACCGGGCGAGGTGCGGGCCGGAGCTCTGCGAGCTAGCGGAAATAGTGCCGCGCGCGCGACGAGCGCGCTTCGATCCTTGCGCACTCGACTCCGCACACCCGCGCACTCGACCACGCAAACTCACGCGTGCTCGAGAAGCCGCGCGCGTTGATGCAATCCCCGAGCTTGCCGCGCTTCGTCGCGCGCTTTCGGTCGGGCCAGCGAACCACGTGACAGCCCTCGAAAACGACCCCGGAACGCTGGAGGGTGGGCCAGCAGGCGGGCCAGGCCTCCCGCGAGCGATCCCGCCCCCGTCAGAAGTCGTTGATCTTACTTTGTGGAGCCGAGGGGGATCGAACCCCTGACCTCATGACTGCCAGGACTGCAGGAGTTTTCTTGGGACGAACGTAGGGCGCTGCAGAACGCCCGGGGCCATGGGTGCGCTTCGAGGAGGCAGCGACGGCGTTCGTCGATCCGCTGGGCGGCGTGTACGACCACCCCGACTACTCGGAAACCGACGCGCGGCTCATTCTGGTGGGCCATTCACTGGCCGGACGCCTGCTCTTCGTGGTGCACGCCGAGAAAGGCGATACAATTAGGATCATCAGCGCCCGCCGGCCCACGCCGCACGAGCGCGCCGAGCACGAAGCCGATGCGTGAAGCATACGAGCTCAAAGGCGGACGTCGCAATCCCTACGCCGCACGGATCGGAGTTCGGGGGCGGGCGGAGCTGCTTCGATGGTGGGCGGGCGCGACGGCGAACGTTCGCGTGCAGCCGGACGACGTGGCTCGAGAATTTCCGGATGCGGAGAGTACGGTCGAGGCGTTGCGGCTCGTGGTGAAGCTGCGTGCGGTGAGGCGCCAGGGCGCCGAGCGCAAGAAACGTCGAGCTCGGTAGCGCGAGCTCACGCGCTCGTGCTGCGCGTCCTCAATGCTTGCGCCAGCGGCGATGACCACTCCGGTCACGCATTCGAAGGAGTGGAACCTCGCGAGTTTCCGCGAACCAAGCAAGATTTCCTCTTCGCCATCAGGATCTTCACACATGCCGGCATGGCGAATGTAGGGCGTGTGCTTCATGAGGCCATCATGCTTGATGCCGACGGCTACACGCACGGGTACGCGCAGCTTCATCATGCCGGAAGACACGCGACGGTGTTCGACGCTGGCCGTTCGTGCTCTATGAATCATCGCGGCTTACGTGGGAGAAAACCGTGCCGAACTTTCCCTTCTTCTTCACGGTCTACTCGACATTGCCAGGCGAGGTTGTGCGTGAGAATGTCTCCTGGGCCGAGCTGAAGAACCCTGACTTGCTACGTCAGCAAGTGGGGGCTTGGGGGGGCCGCGAACCCGCGCCACAACCTAACCGACCCTATCAACGCCGAGGCGAAAATGTTGAGAGTGAGGTCGATGGCATTCTGTGGTTGATGTGAAGCCGGGGCTCTGAAAAAGTTTCGCAAGGTTCGAGCGCAGGAGATCACTTTGCAAAACGTGGCGTGGAAGGTTGGGGGGCATCCAGCGTTTTAATGCTGACCATTGGTTGTGGCGCAGGCACTCGTGACGTGGGCGAGCGGCCCGGTGTGGAGGCGGATCCCGCCGTGACGGCACCATCGTTGATCGAGCTGCGAGGACGCGTCTTGAAGCGGCGTGAAGATTGGACCGACGAGGGAATTTCAGCGAATTCTCGAGGAGGGGAGATCGGACTTGCCTTCGGATACGCCGGAGGTTCTCGCCGCGCAGCTTCGGGGCCACGTGATGGTGAGACATCACCTATGGCGACAGCGGCGCAGCCCTCGATTGGCGGCCCGTCAATGGTGGCAACTACGTCATCGGAGTCAGCTCGCAGATGGAACCGTCGTACAATGTCTTCAATCGCTTCACCAACGAAGTCTATGGCTTTCTCCAAGCGCACACGCCGTTTCCTCAACCATGACGGACGGACTTAGATTCGATGCCGGCAGATGCGCTCGCACCATTCTAGTCTGCGGGCTCGCGACCTGCCTCGGATGCGGCGGCAAGAGCGGACGCGCCCCTGACGAGGTCATGTCGGCAGGGGGCCAACCAGGAGCGGCGGCCGGTGCGGCGAATAGTTGGCCGACCGCCGGGGCCGACAACGGCTCCCCGGGCGGCACCGAAGCGGCGGGCGGTACGGGTGGCGCAGCCATCGTCCAAGCTCCCACGCCGTGCGAAGGCCCGTGCATGGATACGGGACCACGCCCAACGCCGTTGCCCAGGCCAATATGCCCGCTGCAGGAGCCACAGGTCGGCGAAGCGTGCTCCGTCCCCGACCTGCTTTGCAGCTACGGCGACGCGCCTACGCCACGCTGCCGTGGATACTATCAATGTGAGAACGGCAGTTGGACGGAGGACGCTGCGCTGAATAATTTTCCCTGTCTCGCGAACGCAGATTGCCCGGCTACGGCTGCCAATGTTTCTCAGTGTACCCTCGAGAACACTGGTATTCCGTGTGCGTATCCCGATCAGCTCTGTTATTGCGCGAGCGGGAAGAATAAGCAGACTGGCGCACCCGGATATTGGAACTGCTACGGAGCGCCCGTGAATCAGGACTGTCCGGCGACGCTTCCCAATATCGGCGAAGGCTGCGCCGAGCAGGGCCTCGAATGTCACTACGCAGTGGACGGGTGTACGGCACCGCCCCATAGCACCGTTTTCTGCCGCGACGGTGCCTGGGAGGACGGCGAACCACTCGGTTGCCTCGGATGAACCGTTCCTTCCTCAGCACCCTGCTGGCCGTTAGCCTCTTGCTTGCATGCGAAGGGCGGAGCCGCGTGGTTCGAGCCGCGCCGGTCCCGGCCAATTCCTCGGTCGGCGAAGGGATGGCGGGCGGCTTTGACAGTGCCGGAGGTCATGGTTTGCTCGGGGACGACGATCATGGGGGCGCCGGGAACGTTACGAGCGTCGGCAGCGCCGGCTGTCCGGGCGGCGCGTCGGGAACTGCGTCCTCAATGGGCGGCACTGGAGCACCCGTTGTCGCCGGGGTGGGCCAGCCAACGGACTGCTGGACGAGGGCGGTTCCGCTCCCTTGCTCGAGTTCTCCAGGTACGCTCCGGGGCGTGAGGCGCTACCGGTTCGGCGAGCTGGAGTTCTCTTAGGATGAGCGCAAGGCTGCGCAGAATGCCCGACGCCACGGGGTGAGCTTCGAGGAGGCGGCGACGGCATTCGGGGACCCGCAGTTGACCGATCCCAACGCGCCGATTTCCGCCCGCGTGACCGTGACGATCACGGTGGGCGGCACCGGTAACGTGACGAACGTGACGACCAGCGGCGATCCGCGCGGCTATCCGGGACTCGCGAACGGCATCGGCGCGCGCGTTCACGCCTGGCAGTTTCCGGCGACGGGCGGGACGACGACGGTCAACGTGCCGTTCGTGTTTGCGGCGCAGTGAGCTCGCCGAAGGCATGCCCGTCGTGGCAGAGCGCCACGACGACTGAAGCGTTGCGCGTTCGGGAGCTTTCGGTTGATAACTTGCGCGAGCTCGATGAGATGCGCGCTGCTGCTCGGTGTCATTCTTATGTCCGGGTCGGCCTTCGCGCAGTCGAACGTCACTTGGCAATACACCGCGCCGCCGGAATGTCCGAGCGAGCAAGAATTTCGCGATTGGGTGAGCGCGCGCTTGCTCGGCGAGTCGCGGGCGGGCGAGCTTGCCCCGACTGCCGGCAAAGGCGGAGCGCTGCACGTCGAAGTACGTCTCGAGCCGACCGAGCACCGAGCGTTGCTCGTCATCGAAGAGCCAGGCGCACCCCTTGTCGAACGCACGATCGAAGGCGATACCTGTGCCGAACTCGCCTCCGGCCTGGCCCTGATTACGGCCTTGGCGTTCGCCGGCCCAAAGGCGGGTACCGACTTATCCGCGAGTCCGCCCGCTAGCGCTGGAGAACCGGACCCGCATCTGCCGCGGAGCTCACAGCCCGACGCGACGCGTCTGGCGCCGCCTACGAACCCCGCCAGCTCAGAGCCCCCGACCGAACCTGCTCCGGACAAGCGTCCACGCGTTTCGAGTTTGCGACCGATTCACTTAGAAATCGGTGCGGCTGGTTGGCTGAACACGTGGTCGGCTCCTAAGGGCATGTTCGGCGCGAATGCGTTCGCGCGATTGTCGCCGAACGCGTCTCGCGGATGGTCAGCACGGGTCGCCGGCTCGTACGGCTATAGGGCGGCTGCCGTCAACGAACGCCGGGCGGAATTTACGTTCATCGGCGTGCGACCGGAAGCTTGTCCGATTTCGCGCGAGCTTCCGCTGAAGCTAGTTGCCGAGGGGTGCGGCGCGCTCGACCTCGGCGCGCTTCGCGGACGCGGCGAAGCGAGCTCGGGCCTGCAAGATACCGCATCGCATACGATATTCTGGGCGGCGGCAGTGCTGACGGGGCGTCTGCGCGCGCGTCTCGATGGACGATTCTCGATCGAAGCTCAGGCTGAGCTCGGCCTGCCGCTGGTTCGGCATGAGTTCGTGTTCGAGGACCCGCCAGAATCGATTTTCGAGGTGCCAGGCGTGGGATTCGGTGCCGGGCTGGGCTTCGGGGTCGAATTTTTGTGATCTCCGGCGCGCTTTCGACGGATACCTACTGAGGCGCTGGATCCGCGGCATGCAAGAGCCTGCGCTTTCTCTCGTGAACCGCGGAGAAGGCTTCATCACCGAAGCTGTGCAGGAGCTCGCTCGCTCCCATTTCGCCGAGGTGTGGCGCTTCCTGCGGCGGCTCGGTCTGCCCGAAGCGGACGCGGACGACGCGGCCCAGGAGGTGTTTGCGGTGGCATGCATCCGCTTCGACTCCATCGAGCCCGGGCGCGAGCGAGCATTCCTCTATGGCTGTGCCCTAAACCTCGTCGCAAAATGGCGCGCTGCCCAACAGCGGCCGGTGCAACCGACCCTGACGGGCGATCTTGAGGCAGTCGACCGGGCCGACGAGGACGTTCCCTCCATCGATGAGCTCGTCGATCGGCAGAAAGCCCGCGCGCTCCTCGATGCGGTTTTGGATGGCATGCCGAGCGAGCTTCGTACGGTGTTCGTATTGTTCGAGTTCGAGGAGCAGAGCTCGCACGAGATTGCGAACTTGCTAGGCATCCCTCGCGGCACGGTTGCGTCGCGTCTGCGCCGTGCACGTGAGGATTTCGCCAAGCGCCTGCTTCGGCTCGAAAAGCGGCTGCAGTTCCGTCGGAGCGCCCGATGAAGGATCCGAAGCGCTTGTTGCGCCACCCGCCGACGCGGTTGTCGCGGATGTTGCTCGAAGCCGGCGCCGAAGAAACGCCGTCCGCGGAAGTGCGGCGACGTGCGGTCAAGGCCGTTGCAGCTGCCGAGATGATCACGACAGTCACTACGGCGGCCGCCGCAAAGAGCGGCGTGACCTTCTCGGCGACGCAGACTGTCACAGCTCTCGGTGGGACTGCCAGCGCGGGGAGCCTCGCGTTGAATCCGAGCGCCGCAACCCTCGGAATCGGCGTTCTCGCCCAATGGTTCGGCATCGGTGCGCTTGGTGGCGTGCTCGCCGCGCCGCTCATGTACGTCGTGAGTCCCGCGGAGCACGCTGTGCCGGCGCGGCCGCCAGCCTCCGTGACCTCGATGCACGTCGTTCCGCCTCAGCGCTCGAGCACGCCGGGACGGACCGCGCCGCAGCCGAGCCCTCTCGTCCTCCATGGCGAGGACGAACCGCGGCGCCAAGCCGAAACAAGCGCGATGAAAGGACTGGCCCTCCAACGCGAAAGCTCCCGGTCGCAAGCTGCCCCCGTTGAAGCGACACCGGTGAGCAGTGCGCCAGCGCGCGAAGGCGCGCTGCTCGCCGCGGAGATCCAGTTCGTCGAACAGGGGCGCGCAGCACTACAGCGAGGAGCCTTCGCTGCAGCGCTCGCGCGACTCGCGCCGTACGAAGCCCGTTTTCCAAAGCCGCAGCTGCTCACCGAAGTCTTGTTTCTGAGAATGGAGGCCTATAGCCGCTCCGGAAATGTCGGCCGGGCGCGCACTCTCGCGGCGCGCCTCATCACGCGTGACGTCGCCGGCCCGCAGGCTGCGAGTGTGCACGAAGTACTCGGACGTTGAGGGGCGCGCTGTCGCGCGGACGATTCTTTGATCGCCCGACGGATGCCACCGGATTAATCGGCGACGTAGGGGCAAATGAGCATGCAAAATCGAAGCTGGATCTGGTTGGCGCTTTGCTCGCTGAGCGCGTGCAGCGGCGTGTCCGTGCTCGGCTGGGGGAGGGACGGGCGCGGTGGTGCGGAGGGCTTCGGAGCGGCGACGGGAGACCTCGGTGGCGTGAGCGGGGAGAACGACGTTGGACTGCCAACGGCGGCAAGTGACGGGATTGGGATGGGCGGCGCGACGGCGGGAGGGACCTCGTCGGCGTTCGGGCAGGGTGGGGAAGGGCCCGCGCCGCTGCAAGGTGGGCGGGTAGGTACGGTGGGCACGGGAGCAGGCAGGGGTGGATCAGCGGGTTCGAGGGTCGCGAAGCGCACGAGCTGCGATAATTTACCGGCCTTCGACAATTTGCCCGAAATCAGTCTCGCCGGGACCGTCGATGCTGTGCTCACACGGGACTTCAATCACGATGGGAAGCTCGACCTCGCGGTGTTGAGTGACGGGTCGAGCTCCATCAGCATCCTACCCGGGCTCGGTGATGGGACGGTCGGCCCTGGAACTGATTACGCGCTCTCGGGCGCCACAGTATTCGTGGCGGGTGACGTGAACGCCGACGGCAACACGGATCTGATCGCTGCGACCGATTCGGCGCCGAGCGCGGTGAGCGTGTTCCTCGGTCGTGCGGACGGCACGTTCGTCACGGGGCCGAGCCTCCAGGTCAGTCTCCGCCCGCGTTCGCTCGTCCTCGATGACTTCAACTCGGATCACGTTCTCGATTTAGGTGTGTTCGACGCCGACTCGGGCAATTTCTCCCTGCGCCCCGGTAATGGAGACGGCACGTTCGGTGCCGAGATCACGACGGATGGGACCCTGCGCATAGCCAATGCGGGGGACTTGAACGCCGACGGTGCAGCCGATCTCGTCTACGCCGACTCGTCGCTGGTGGTCGTCTCACTGAACAACGGCGACGGCACGTTCGCGAGCTCGAGTACGTACCCCGCCGGCCTCGACGACGAGCGACTTTGGATTCGCGACTTCGACGGGGACGGTAAAGTCGACGTGCTCGTAGAGACGGATTGTAACCCGGCTGAGGAGGGGCTTTTCTTCCTGCGCGGCCATGGCGATGGCACCCTCGAGCCCTCAGAATACGGGGGATGGTCGTGCGACAGCGGGTCTGGGATCGAGTCTGGCATCGGGCTTGGTGCCGATTTCAACGGCGATGGGAACTTCGACCTACTGGACATCCGGGGCCCCGTCGTTTTCGGGCACGGAGACGGAACGTTCGACTCCGTCCGTGGCGCCGCGCTCCCGGCCGTGGCTGCCGCCATCGGCGACTTCGATGGTGACGGTCTTCCAGACGTGGTCACGCGCGCCGACAACCAGTTGGCAATCATGCTCGGCGACGGGCACGGTGCGTTCGGGCCGAATCGCTCCTACTTCGTCGGCGGGCACGCGAGCGGCGCGCTCCCCGACCAAGTCCTGCTCGAGGACGTCGACCTCGACGGTCACTTGGATATCATCATTGCCAATCCGACGCCGGGGAGCGTGAGCGTGATGTACGGCGCTGGCGACGGCAGCTTCAGCGGCGATGCCGACTATCCGTTCGACGAGACTGGGTTCACGGCCACCGCCGACGTCGACACCACACGGATGGACATCGTCAGCACCGAGTTGAATCACGACGGACGGCCCGATTTCATTCTGCTGGACGAGGCCTACTCGAATCTCGGCATTTTGTTGAGCGAGGGTTCGAGCTACACGCTGAGTTCGATACTCCCGATGGGTGACGGCGCGTCGGCTGCCGCCGTTGCTGACTTCAACGGTGACGGCAACCTCGACGTGATCACGTCGAACTGGACGGCTCGATCCGTGAGCGTGCGATTGGGTAACGGCAACGGTACGTTCGGTGAGCGCGTCGATCGGGATCTCGACATTCCCGACGGCGACGCTCCGGATGCGATGGCAGCTGGCGACTTGAACGGTGACGGTCAAGTCGATATCGTCGTAAGCGCGATCAATCACGGCGCGACTGTTCTACTCGGGCGCGGAGATGGCACTTTCACGACGGCAGGAACGTATTCCGTTGACGGATCAGCCGTGGGCCTTGTACTCGCGGATCTCGACGGGGACGGCGTACTCGACATGATTGTTTCTACCGAGACGGCGCCGGGCGGTATTCGCGTCTTTCACGGCGTGGGCGACGGCACCTTCGGCGCTGAGGTCCCCTACGACACGGGCCGTCAGTCCATCGGCCTGAGCGTGTTCGACGTTGATGGCGACGGGAACCTCGACATCGTCCTCGGCGGCGAAGGACTCGCCGTATTGTTCGGCCGCGGTGACGGCACGTTTCCCTGCCTTCAGACGTATGCGACGAATGACCACTTGGGCTTGTTCACCATGGGTGACGTAAACGGGGACGGCAGACTCGACGTGGTTGGCCTAGGCGAGGACCAGTACGCGACCGTGTACCTCAATCCCGGTCCGTAGCGCTCCGCGGCGCGCACGACTTAGGCCGCGCGATCACAAAAATAAACACGCCCGGTTTGCACCAGGCGTGGTCGCAGGGTTCGTAAGCCGGGTTCTGTTGCTCGCGCGCGTTGCCGCGTGTGAGCTGGCGGTCATTCCTCTGGGACGCGCGTCGCCACGCGCCTCGTGCGGCCTACCCAGGAGCTCGGGCTCGCGGAGGCGAAGTCGAACGCCGCGAGCAAGTCGAACATCGGGACGCCGCAACCTGCAAGCAGGCAACGGAGTGCCGTCGTCGTTACGGTACCCGCGAGGCGAAGCCGAGCCGAGACGACCGATTGGTCTTGGAAGACCAGATCAACGCAGCCTGAGCAGCCCCAACCCCCACGACAAACCGGTGGGGCCGGAGTCAGGGCCCTATCGGCAAGGCCCAGTACGCCAGCAGCTTTCCGGTCAATCTGACCCGGAACGCGCCAATTCAAAAAGTCCTCGCCGTCTCGGCAGAACTTCTCAACTTACTTGTGGAGCCGAGGGGGATCGAACCCCTGACCTCATGACTGCCAGTCCGGCAGGAGCGTGCAGGACGATGCAGGACGGCGTCGAAACGGCTGCGGGCGGAGCGCCAGGAGCCAGGAGACTGCACGATGGCCCACCCGATCCGGCGGGGGTGGGCCAGGTTTCAAAACGGCCGACGGGCGTCGATGCTCGCACTCTCGTCGGCTCAACGGGTAGGCTCTGCGACGTGAGGCGCTACCGGTTCGGTGAGCTCGAGTTTTCTTGGGACGAACGTAAGGCGCTGCAGAACGCCCGGCGCCATGGGGTGCGCTTCGAGGAGGCAGCGACGGCGTTCGCCGATCCGCTGGGCCGCGTGTACGACGACCCCGACCACTCGGAAAGCGAAGCGCGGTTCATTCTGGTGGGCCATTCACTGGCCGGACGACTGCTCTTGGTGGTGCACGCCGAGAAAGGCGATACAATTCGGATCATCAGCGCCCGCCGGCCCACGCCGCGCGAGCGCGCCGAGTACGAAGCGGATGCGTGAAGAATACGAGCTCAAAGGCGGACGTCCCAATCCCTACGCCGCACGGATCGGAGTTCGGGGGCGGGCGGAGCTGCTTCGATGGTGGGCGGACGCGACGGCGAACGTTCGCGTACTGCCGGACGACGTGGCTCGAGAATTTCCGGATACGGAGAGCACCGTCGAGGCGTTGCGGCTCGTGGTGAAGTTGCGCGCTGTGAGGCCGAAGCTTCGACGGAAGAAGCATCACGCCCGCTAGGGCATGCGGTGGCGTGTCAGCGTGAGAATGTCACCGCGATGTCCATTGTTCCCGAACCGCCGCTCGGGGCATCATCATCGGTCAGGAGGAGTGTCATGGGCCCGTGCGTCTTGACCTCCAGGACCCGCCAAGGCTTGGTCGCTAGCAGCATCGTACCGTCGAGCGTGCTTTTCAGTGCAAAGCCCCGTTCACTGCCCGAAAATCCGAAGTGGACGTCGTAAGCGGCCGCTCTCTTGCCGTTTGCGAGTTTCTCCAAGCCGCGGAACCGTACCCTTCCGTCGTTGATATGCGAATGCTCGTCTTGCGGCATGAGCATGGGCGAGAACGATTGTAGGTCGGCCGGCGTCGCGGAACCTATGGAGCGGAGCTTGCTCTCCAGCGAGAGGTACTTTCGCACGTCTCGACGTACCGTCTTCAGCTCTTCATTCGAAACCGGCGTGCCGGCTCTCGCGGAGACGCGGAGCTCGTGCCCGTCAAGGGTCGCTTCTTCGTATGCTTTGCCTTCGGTCGCATGCACGTCAACGGACTCTCCCTTTCCCGGCGCGGACACCTTGCTGCGGCAAACACCGTAAGTCACTTCGAAGGTCGCAGAGCGACCCTCGTTGATCGCGGTCACCTTGAAGCGCACCTCGTCACGCGTGCTGACCGACATGTGGAGCGTTTCTGGTCCGTCGCCGAGGTCGGTCGCGATGCTCAGCTCCATGACGACCACGGTGGTGCGGAGGTAGCCGTCACCGACTTGGATCGCCGCTGGTGCCGGCATGGCCGGAGCGTTCGGCGCCGAGCCTCCCGCGCTCGGCTCTGAAGGCGCAGCCGCGCCGTTCTGTTCATCCCGCGTCGTCTCGACTGATTTCGGGTCGTTGGGTCGCGTTGGCGCGCTGGCACCACTCGCGCCCGCAGTGCCCATTGCACCGGCGGGCGCAACCACGCTCGGCTTGGCACCGCAGGCGACACAACCGAGTGCAACGAGCCACCAGTTCACATGGGCTCGTCCTCGCGACACGCCGAGACTTTACGCAGGCAGCTGGCCGAAAAACAGCGCCTCCCGCCGCTCCCGGCGTTGCGCGGGCGATCTCGCTCCGCTCAGAAGTCGTTGATCTTACTTGTGGAGCCGAGGGGGATCGAACCCCTGACCTCATGACTGCCAGTCATGCGCTCTCCCAGCTGAGCTACGGCCCCGGGTGGGTGAAGGGTGCGGGAGACTGACACACGCGCCTGCGAAAGGCGAGCGTCAGTCGCAGGTTTTGGTCAGTGCGCGGGCGCGGGACGGGGTGCAGCGGCGCCGTTTGCCGTTTTGCCCGGCTGCACGGCGAACTGGCCGGGGAGTCGCAGGCGCGGCGGGGCACTGCCGAGCGCGCCCGGCGGAAGCATGGGGCGGGCCCCCGGCGGCATCGGGCGGAGGGGGTTTGCCGGTTGGGCCGGTTGCGCCGTGGCGGTAGCGCTCGGTGCGCCGGAGCCGCTCGCTTGCGGCGTGAGCTCCGCGCGTGTTTTGCCGTCCGGCCGCGTGGCGACGAACGCGAGCATGAGGGCGAGCACCAGGCTAATCCCAAGGAGTGTCACCCAGCCCGGCGTGGTGGGCTCGCCGGGACCCGCCTCGTCCGCGGGCGTGCCGGCGTACTCGTAACGGTGGTCGGCGTGGGCTTCGGAGGCCCCGCCGTGGGCATGCTCGCTCATCGGGGCGAAGTCATCCTCCGTCCGTTCTCGCGGGTCAAGAGCGGCCCGCAATGCGGCGTTACCTGCGGATGTGCCAGTAGCTTGACCATGGCGGACGCCGGGTCCTACGCTCGGTTCGAGTGCTCCTCCCGCGCTAGATTCCCGCCCGATGGCTCAACCCGCCCAGCGTTACAAGGTCCTCGAAAGGATCGCCGCGGGCGGCATGGCCGAGGTGTTCCGTGCCGAGAGCGCCGGGCTCGAGGGTTTCAAGAAGCTCGTCGCGATCAAGCGCGTGCTGCCGCACCTGTCCGAGAAGAAGCAGTTCATCGGCATGTTCCTCGACGAGGCGCGCGTCGGCGCGCACCTCTCGCACTCGAACTGCGTTCAGGTGTTCGACATCGGCGTCGGCGACAACACGTACTTCATCGTCATGGAGTTCGTGGACGGCTCCGACCTCAAGGGCGTCATCGAGCACAGGAAGACGATCGGTCAACCCGTTCCCGTCGAAGAGGCGTGCCTCATCACGGTGCGCATTTGCGAAGGGCTCGCGTACGCGCACGAGCTCGTCGACGGCAAGGGTCAATCCCTCCACATCGTTCACCGCGACATGTCCCCGCCGAACGTGCTGCTCACGCGTCACGGCGAGGTCAAAATCGTGGATTTCGGCCTAGCCAAAGCCAACAGCCAACTCGAGAAGAGCGAGCCGGGCATCATCAAGGGCAAGTTCAGTTACCTCTCGCCGGAGGCGGCGCAAGGGTTGCCGGTCGACCCGCGCACGGACATCTTTGCCGTGGGCATCATCCTCTGGGAGATGCTCGCGGGGCGCCGCCTGTTTCTCGGTGAGAGCGATCTCGAGACCGTGCGCATGGTGCAACGGGCGGAAATCCCGTCGCTGCGCGCGATCAACCCGAAGGTGCCGCTCGAGCTCGAACGCGTGCTCGCCAAGGGCCTCGCGGGCGACCCCGCCAAGCGCTACCAGACCGCGCGCGAGTTCGGACGTGATCTCAACCCGATCCTGTTCAACCTCGGCCGCGCGGTTTCGTCGTTCGACGTCGCGCAGCTCGTGTTGCCGATCTGGCGCGAGCGGCAACGGAAGAAGCGCGACAAGGTCGACAAGGGCGCGATCATCGGGTCGCTCATCGACGAAGCGCTGTTCGAGTTCTCCTCGCTCGAGAACGACAATCAGGGCAACAAGAGCACCGTCGGGTCACTGCCGGTGAGCCTCGGTTCGTTCGAGAACGTGCACAACTGGGGCGACGAGATGTCGAACGACCCGCCGCCGGTGCGCGACGTCGCCCCCATGAGCTACGAGCTCGGTAACCTCGCCGCGCTCGAAGACGACACGCCGCCGCCTCCGCGCCAGAGCGCGCCGAACGCTTCCGTGCGTGCTCCGTCCGGCCCCCACGTCGCCGTGACGCTATCCGAGCCCGCGCTCGATGACGAAGCGCTCCCGGAGCTCCGCGCGAACAAGAACCGCACGATCGGCATCATCGTCGCCGTGATCGCGGCCGCTGCCGCCGCCGCGTGGTTCCTCGGGCTCGTGCCGCATCACTGAGCAGGGAGTCGTCTGCATCGAATGCCGCCAGCCCCCGCCCACCGAAGGCGTGCCGGCGGCACCGGCAGGAAATAACGCGCAGCGCCGGGCACGAGGCGTGCGTCCGTGATCCGAGAAAGGAGCCGCTGATGTACAGCAAAGCCAAAATTCTCGGACACCCGCTTCATCCCATGTTGGTGGCGTTCCCGGTAGCGTTCTACACGGCGACGCTGGTCGCATACATCGTGTACGGCGCGTCGGCGGAGCCATTCTGGTACCGCCTCGGTTGGGTCGTTAATTGGGCCGGTGTGGCAACCGCGGCCGTGGCGGCCTTGCCGGGCTTGGTCGATTGGGCCACCGGTATCCCGCGCGCCAGCGCTGCCAAGAAGACCGGGCTCATTCACATGGGGCTGAATTCGACTGCGCTCGTGGTCTTTTTGATCGACGCAGTGATCGTCACCAGTCACCACAACGACGTGCAGCCGGACGCGTCGGGGCCAATCGTGCTGAGCGCGATTGGTGTGCTGCTCACTCTGCCCGCGGGCTTCCTCGGCTGGAGTCTGGTCCAGGATCACCACGTCGGTGTTCGACTGTCACCGAGCCAAGAGGCGCTCGAGCCGACGACGGCTCTGCCGGAGCGCACGGGCGCGCAACCCCGCTCACGAACGCCGGCGCCGAGCCACTGAGCGCCGCCCGCCCGCCGTCTCAGCGCGCCACGGCGAGCTTCGTCGCAAGCTCGATCGCGGCGATCATCCCGTGCGCATCGGCTTTGCCCTGCCACGCGATATCGTACGCGGTGCCGTGGTCGACGCTGGTACGCGGCACCGAGAGTCCCATCGTGACGTTCACCGCCTCGCCGAACGCGACGAGCTTCATCGGGATGGTCGCCTGGTCGTGGTACATCGCGACCACGCCGTCGTACTTGCCCGCGTAGGCGTAGCGGTACGCCGTTTCCGCGCCGATCGGGCCCTCGATGCGCGCCGACCGCTCGCGCTTCTTCGCGAGCGCGACGCCCGGCACGATGGCACGCGCCTCTTCCTTGCCGAACATCTCGTTTTCGCCGGCGTGCGGGTTGAGCGACGCCACGGCGACTCGCGGCCGCTTACGGCCGAGCGCGGCGAGCAGACGCGCGAGCCAAACGGCGCCGTCGGCGACGCCGTTCGGCGTGAGCAGGCCGGGCACCTTTGCGAGCGGGACGTGCGTCGTGACGACGCTGGTCGCGAGCTTCGGCGCGACGAAGCACATGACGCTCGTCTTCGCTCCGTCGAGGTGCTGGAGCCACTCGGTGTGTCCGGCGAACTTCGACGCGCCGCGCGCTCCCGACGACGCGATGGCCGCTTTGCTGACGGGCGCCGTGGCGAGCGCGGTGCCACGATGCTTTTTGACCAGCCGAAATGCCGTCTCGACGGCGGTGAGCTGCGCGGCGCCGGCCGCGCGGTTGGGCTTACCCGGCGAGCGATCCTTCGGGGTGAGCGCGGGCCCCGCCTGTACGATTCCGATGCTGCCGCGGCGCGGCGGCGTGCCGTCGAAGGGCACCAAGTGCTGCTCCCCGACATGAACCATAGCCGCCGCCTCGAGCAGCGTTCCTACGTCGCCGACGAGCACGATCGGCACGTCGCGCAAGCGAGCCGCCGCCGCGACCGAAACCTCCGGGCCGATCCCCGCGGGACAGCCGGTGGACACGAAGATCATGGGAGGGCGCCGGGGCATCGGCGCGGGAGCGTAGCAGCAGGCTGCGCGCGCGTTTCGTCCAAAGTGTCACACTTTGGGCGTTGCAAGGACCACGAGAGGCCGCGGGCGGTCCGCGGCGCTGGAACGGGCCTTGCTGTATGAAGGTCGCGTTGTCCTTTTTGATCCCGGAGTTTCCGCTCGGGTTCGGACTCGCGTTCATCGGCTCCGTGCCCATGAGCGGACCCGTGGCGGTGCTGTTCACGGATCGCCTGCTCCGCGGCGATCGCAGCACTGCGGCGCTGATCGCCCTCGGCGGCGCGCTCGTCGAGGCCGGATTCGCGCTCGGCATCGCGTTCGCGCTGCCACAGCTGTTCGGCCGCACCAAGCTGCTCGTGCTCGTCTCGCTCGCGCTCGGCGCGATCGTGATCACGACGCTCGGCTTGCTCCTGTTGCTGCGCCCGCAGCTCGCTCAGCGCTTCTCGGGGAGCGGGGAGCAGCGGGGGTTCGTCCGCGGCGCCCTGAGCACCCTGTTCAATCCGACGCTGCTCGCGACCTGGACGCTCGCGGTGAGCACGCTGTACGGAAACGGTTGGCTCTCGAGGCATTTCCTCTCGGCCCTCAGCTTCGCCGTCGGCGTGTGTCTCGGCTCGCTCGCCTGGTTCGGCATTCTCATCGGAGTGACGGCGATTCGCCGCCGCAGCGTGGCTCCGGAAATGCGCGCGAAGATCCTGCGCGCGATGGGCGGCTTCCTCGTCGTCTCGGGCGTCTTTCTGTGCGTGCGCTTCGTCGTGGAGCTCACGCACCACGGCGAACGCCGCAACGGCGGCCTCGAGCGAGCCGGCCGCCTGCTCGACGAAGTCTCGCACCGGCGCAATCGGTAGCTGCGCCCCCTCGCGCGCGACACTCCTCACACGGCGCGCGCGGCCGTGCTCATTCGCTCTCGTCGCCTTCTTCGTCGTCTTTGGTGCGCGGGCCCGAGTCGTCGGCATCGGGTGAGCGCAGCTTGTAGCCGGAGCCGCGCAGCGTCTCGAGCGGGAGCGCGGGGCCGAGCTTTGCGCGCAGCCGCCGGACGTGAATGTCGACCGTACGAGGGCCGCCTTCGTAGCGGTTGCCCCAGACGCGCGCGAGGAGGTGCTCGCGCGAAAGCACCTTGCCGCGGCGCTCGCAGAGGTACGCGAGGAGCGCGAACTCCTTCGCGGTGAGCTGCACGGCGCGGCCGTCCACGTAGACCTCGTGACCGGCCTTGTCGACCACGATGCCCGCGACCTTGTGCCGCTCTTCCGTCGCGAACTCGCTGCGCCGCCATTCGAGCGCGCGGATGCGTCCGTAAAGCTCTTCCGGCACGTACGGGTGCAGCACGAAATCATCGAAGCCGCTCGACGGCTCGATGCGCGCGATCTGCCCGACCGTCACGGCGATCACCGCGCCGACGTTGTCGAAGTACGGCTCCTTGCGCACGGCGCGGAGCGCGGCGACGGCGAGATCCGGCCGATCGAGCGCCTCGAACACGAGCGCGCGCGGTCGCACCTCGAGCTCGTCGTCGTCGTCCGCGATGAGGTTCACCGGGTCGTCCCACAGATCCAGCGTGCGCACGGTCGCGCCGAGCTGGCGCAGCGTCGTGGCCGCCCCCTCCTCACGTTCGAGCATGGGGCCGTGGCCCACCACGGCGACGAAGCTCTTCGGCCTGCTGAGGGCCCTATCGAGAGATTTCGGTGCCACCAACGGTGATTCGCCCAATCTTGAGGGTTGGACAGCCGACGCCGACTGGAACGCTCTGTCCATCTTTGCCACAGGTCCAGATTCCATCGGAGAGCGCCACGTCCTTTCCGAGCATGGATACTTCTCTCAATGTTTCGGGACCGTTGCCGATAAGGTTCACGTTTTTCAGGGGTGCAGTTAGTTTCCCGTTTTCGATCAGGTAGCTCTCGGTCAGCGAGAAGACGAAGTCTCCGTTCGAGATATCGACCTGCCCGCCGCCGAAGGACCGCGCGTAGATGCCGCGCTCCACGCTGCGCACGATTTCTTCGGGATCATGCGGGCCCGCGAGCAGCACCGTGTTGGTCATGCGAGGCATCGGCGCGGCGGCGAAGCTCTCGCGCCGGCCGTTCCCCGTGGGGTTTACCTTGAAGTGCCCTGCGGACAGCCGGTCCTGCATGTAACCGGCGAGGATCCCGTTTTCGATGAGAACGCTGCGCGTGGGCTCGATGCCCTCGTCGTCCACGTTGATGGAACCGCGGCTCTGAAGCAGCGTCGGGTCGTCCACCACGGTGCAGAGCTCGCTCGCGACCACTTGCCCGACCCGCCCGGTGTAGTTGCTGGTGCCCTTGCGATTGAAGTCGGCCTCCAGGCCGTGACCCACCGCTTCATGAAGTAGAATGCCGCTGTCGCCGGGCGCGAGCACGACGGGCATCTGCCCGGCGGGCGCCGGACGCGCGTCGAGCAGCACGATGGCTTGCCGCGCGGCCTCACGGCCGTGCCATTCGGGCGTCTTGTCGTCGAAGTAGCCGAGCGTCTTGCGCCCGCCGCCGCCGCTGCGACCGGATTCACGCCGTCCTGCGTGCTCGGCAACCGCCGAAACGCCGAAGCGCAGGAGCGGCTGCACGTCGTGCGCCATGCGTCCGTCGCTCGTCACGACCAGAATTTCGCGCACCTCCTCGGCGAACGTCACGCTCACTTTCACGATGCGCGCGTCCGCGGCGTGCGCCGCTTTGCTCGCTCGCTCGAGGAGCGAGCGCTTCTCGAGACCCGAGAGATCGATGCTCGGCGCGTCCAGGAGGTAGCGCTCGGGCAAGAGCAGCGGCTCGATGCGCACGGGCGGCGGCGTCGCACCCGAGCTCGCGATGCGCGCCGCAGTCTCGGCGGCGCGCCGCATCGATTCCCACTCCAGATCCTCGACGTGCGCGTAGCCAGTCGCGTCGCCCTGGCGCACCCGCACGCCGAGCCCGAGCGAAACGCCGCGCGACGCGCTGCGCGTGATGCCCTCCTCGAACGTGAGCCCGCCGCCCGCGCGATATTCGAAAAACAGGTCCGCGTAGTCGCCGCCGCGCGAGAGCGCAATGGCGAGCAAGCGGGTCGCGAGGTCGGCGTCGACCGGCTGCGACCCGCGTGGACCGAACGGCGCGAAGTAGCGAGCGCTCTGCGTCATGGCAAAAAGATAATACGGCCAAAAGGCGGAGCGCGTTTCACGACGTCGCGGGCGCGCCCGCTCGGAACGCAGCCCGCTCAGCGTTCCGCGAGCTCGGCCGTGAGCGGCGGCGGGCCCGGTATTTCGGGCGAATTCGCGACGTTCAGGCTCTGTTCGAGCCACTCGAGCCGCGGGCGCACGCGGTACCAAATGCTGCGGTCGGGCGTCCGGAACGCCTCGAACTGCCACGTCTGCAAGAGCGGGCGTCCCGGGTTGCCCGCGAGCGCGATGGGCATGCCCGTCACCGGGTCGCTCTCGTAAACGAAGAAGGAGTGGAAGTGCATGATCTTCGGCTTCCACGGCTTGTCCCAGGGCGCGTAGCCCCGGATGAGCACGACGTCGCCGGGACGGAACGTGGGCGCCGCCGCGACCAGGTAATCCGCGAGACGCTTGCCGAACTTGAACGGCACGCGCTCGTTCTCCGGCAGCGTGTACACGTCGAAGGACTCCGGGTGCCGCTCCGCGTAGTCGATGAAGCTCGTCGCGCGGCGGCGCTGTTCGTCGGGGAGCGTCGTGAAATCCAGCTTGCCGACGACGCGCCCGCGCGGTTCGCCGCGAGGCCGCCACCACGTGCCGCTCGCGCGCTCGAAGCTGTCGAAGATGAAATCGACGCACACCTCGGGCACGAGCGGCCGGCCCGTCGCGTTGAACACGTAATACTTGTCGGTCTGAAACTCGAAGTCGTTCCGCCCGTTTTCGTAGGCGGCGAGCCACTGACCGCGGAGCCGTCCGTCTTGCTGGCCATACTCCGTGAGCGGCTCGTCGAACGGCAAGCCCTCCTGCACGCCCGCGCGAATCGCGGAGCGGAGCGGAGCGAGCGCTCGTTCCCGGCGCGCGTGCTCCGAGCGCGCCGCTCCGAGCGCCTCTTCGCTGCCTTGCGGCACCACCTCGCACACGAGGCTCAAGTGCGCGCCTTCGGACGCGAGCAGCGTCGGCACCGAAAGCGCGCCGTAGCGCAGATTCGCGACGATGCGCTCGGCGCCGAGCCGCTTCACGTCCACGGCGTCGAAGCCGAGCGCTTGCCGCAAGGCGCGGAAATCACGGTGCAGCGGGGCCGGCGGCGTCCCGGCGCCGATGCGATCGAACAAGAGCAGCTTCACGCGTTGCCCGCGCTCGGCGCCGTCGGTAAAGACGTAGCGTCCGGCTTTCGTGCGGTCGGCGTGGAGCGTGCGTTCGCCGCGCTGGATCCAGACGCTGTGGTCGCTGAAGAGCATCTGCACCGTCACGAGGTCGACCAGCGCGAACGCGAGCTCGGGACGGTCCGCATAGAGGTAACCGTCGCGCAAGAGCACGGCGCGCCCGAGCTCGGGGTTCTGCGAGAACACCGGCCAGAGCTTGTCGAGGATGCTCCACGGCGAGCTCGTCGTCTTGAGCATCGTGCGGTAGGTCCGCGCGGCTTCACTACCCTTTTCGTTCGCGGCAGGCTCGCGCGTGAAGAGCACCGGCTCCGACTTCGCGTAGAGCAGCACCACGTCCCGGCTCTTGTCGAGCCGTGGCGTGCCGGCCTCGGCAGGCATGCGTTCCGCTTCGTCGATGAGCTCGCTACAGCTCGCGTTCCGCGCGGGCTCGGAGCTTTGGTTGGGCGCTTCCTCCGCGCGGACGGCCACGCTCGCGGGACGAACCTCCGCCTTCGCGCTGCCTGTGCGAGCGCGTTCGGCGTGGGCTGGTCTACCGGTTTCCCAGCGCGTATCGCCGTGCGCGGGCGCAAGCGCCAGGAGCAGCACTGCACTCGATCGACTGAGAATGCGCGATATCGACATGCGCACGCGCCGGGCGGACGGCACCCGACGTACTCAATGTGATGCTCAATCACCGAGTCCGCTAGTCCTACATCGGCACCACCCGCGGGAGTGGACCGCGCGCGACTTTGGCGCCGTGCGTCGTCTTCAGAGCGTGTCGTCGCAGGCGAGTAACGCGGCGCGACGGGTGGCGCAGGCAAAGTCGCCGTCCGCGGGCGGGACGGCGCCCGCGTCGAGCCAGGTGAGCAAGGTCGTTCGCTCTTCGCAGCTGAGCGGCTCGACGGGCGGGTCGAGCGCGAGCGCGACATACGGCATTTCGCGCGATTCGACCGCGGCGCGCATGCGGTCGGCGCGGGTACGGCCGGGATCGCTCGCGGTGGGGGCGGGCTCGGTCATCGCGTCGTAGCTCTGGAGCGAAAACGGGGCGCCGTTCGCCGGCGGATCCGAGTGGCAGCGGACGCATTTGGCCGCCACGACGGCCGCCGCGTCGCAGAAGCCGACGGGGACGGCTTCGTTGCCGGACGACGACAGGCTCGGGAGAAGCTCGCCGTCCGGGCTCGCGCACGCGGCGCCGAACAGAGCCGCGAGCAGGGCGCTCCACGGCACCCGCAAGGCGCGCGACTTCATTGACCCGTGGCTTCGCAGAGCGTGACGCCCATGGCGTGCTCGCAGTGCTCGTCCGCGTCGGCCATCGCGGCGGAGGCGACGTGGAAGAGCCGGCAGAGCGCGTGGTTGCCGTCCGAAACGAGCGGGTTCGTGTCCGAGTACGGAACCGTCGCTTGCGGCAGCGCGTTGCAGGTCGCAAGGCAGTCGTCGTTGCTCGCGAAGTGATACATGCCCGCCGTTTGCTGCGTGCACACCTGAGCCATCAGCGTGCAGTAGCCTTCGCACACCGTGCCGCAGCGGCCGTCGCCGCCCGGCCCCGCTTCACGGCAATAGCCCGCGGTCTCGGCGCCGTTCGTGTAGCGCGTTTTTTGCGCATATTTCAGGCGACAGGCCACGCTGTCGTCGTCGGCACCGCCGACGGTGCCTTGCGGCAAGAGATGGCAGATCGTCATGCACTGGTCGCGGTCGCGGTACTGTTCCGCGTCGCTCTTGCACGCGTCGTCGAGGATGTCGCAATACTCGTTGCAGAGGTCGACGGGCCCGCTCGCAGGTGCGCCGCCCGCGCCGGCCTCGCCGCTCGCGCCGTCATCGTGCTCGCCGTGCTCGCCGCCCGTCACGGTCGAGCCGCCCGTGGCCGACGAGCCACCCGTCCCCGGCGTGCCGTGGGTCGCGCCAGCTTCGCCGTCATCGGCGCTGGAGCCGCCGCTGTGAGCCTTTTGTCCCGAGGAGCCGCCGCTCGCCGTCTGTTGGCCGCCGCTCGTTCCGCCCGTGGAGACACCGGTGGCGTCGGTGCCACCGGCGCCGCTCGGGCTCGCGGGCGCGTGTCCCGCGCTTCCCGCGCCGGCCGCCGTCAGGCGCGGGTCCACGCTCGCCGAATCGATGCCGAGCATTTGGTTGCAGGCCGCGAGCGCGCCGAGCGCGCCGGCGCCCGCGAGCGTCCAGGCACGAAATCGTGAGGTCGCCATCAGAGCCTCCCCGTGAGCGCGACGAAGCCGCCGTTCGGCGCGAGCTTCGCGTCCACGCGGACGTCCGGCCCGTGCGTGCGCGGCGCCGTGAGCAAGAGCACGACACCCGTGACAGTGAGCGCGGCGCCCGCGAGCACGGCACCCGTCGCGACGTTGCCGTAGTTGATCGCTTCGCCGCGCAGCGACGCGCCCGTCGAGTCGCAGGCGTTCGGCTCGCTCACGAGGCAGTGCGCATGCGAGTCGGTGTCGAGGGAGTGCGCGCGGTAGGCGAGCAACCCGGCGCCGGCGAGCGAGACCACGCCGAGAGCGCCGACGGAGTAGCCGAGCGTACGCTGGGTGGCGCCGGGCTTCGGGCGGCTCGGAGCCGCGGAAGACCGCTCGTTCGCGGCCGGAATCGCCACGCGCGGCTCGTGCTCGAAGCGCGGCACTTCGAGCACGAAGCTGCTCGGCCCCTGCGGCACCTCGCGCTCGAGGCTGATGACGCGATAGCCCGGCGCCCGAAACACGACGTGCTCGGAGCCGGGGTCCACGGGCAGCGGCGTGCCGAGCGACGCGAGCGGAATGGCGACGCCGTTCAGCGTCACGACGACGCCCGGCGGCAACCCACCCGGCGGCGGCTTGATCGCGAGCTTCGACAAGCGGCGTTCGAGATCGATGGCGCGCTCGTTCGCCGCTCGCTCGCGGTCCGCTTGGCCGCTCTGATGCGCGAGCGCGGCCGCTTCGCTGAAGAGCCCCCAGGCGCTCGCGGTGCGTCCCACGCGATCGTAGCAGTCCGCGAGCCAGAGCTTGATGCCGAGGCCGTTCTCGATGGCGCCGCTCGCTTCGAATTTGGCGCACGCCGCCTCGAATTTCTGCTGCGCCATCAGCTGGGTGCCTGCCTCGAACAGCGCTTCGGCGGCGGCCTTCTCGCTCGCCGTGGGCGCGCCGTGCGCGGGCACGGAAACGAGCAGCTGCCCGGCCAACGCCCACGCCGCCCGGCGCGCGCCCTTGAGCAGACGCGTCGTCACGGTAGCACCAGCGCGCCGCCGAACAGCGTGAGGCCGTTGGTTTGGCCCGAGCGAAGGTCGCTCTTCGCGAGGTAGAGCGGGGCGCCTTTGTATGCGGTCTGAAGGCTGCCGTCGGCGCGGAAGAACAACGCCACGTCGTGCGGCTCGATGGTCGTCACCGGATACACGGCGCCCGGCGCGAACGGGACGAACGCCGCGAGACAGTCGCCGCTGCACGCGCTCGCGGGCTCGACGCCCGAGCCGCCGAGCGTGTCGCCCGACAGCGAATAGAGCGTGCGGCCGTGATCGTCGCTCAGGTACTTCACGCCGCCGGAATCGACCGGGCCGCGCATGATCATGAGGTTCGGCAGCTCGACCTCGGCCGCGAACCACGTCTTGCTCTTGCCCTGCCCGTTGATCGCGTTACTGGTCGTGTCGGATTTGTAGCGGTAGAGCGGCCAACCGTAATACGTCGTCTGGAAGACGCCGCCGCCGCGGTCGAGGGTACCGAACACGCCGTCGTCGAGCGACGGGTCGAGCACGCGCTCGCCCGCGTCGAAGATCGGCCAGGATTGCGTGCAATCGGCGACGCAGTTGCTGACGGGCGGGTTGTTGCAATCGCCGGGAAAGTCCGCGCCGTAGATGTACAGAGTCAGGCCCGTCTGATCGGTGAGGTACGGGCCGACGAACGCGTTGGTCGCTACGAGCACGCCGCCGGGCGCCGGCGCTGCGCCGCCTTCGCCGCCGCCGACGATCGAGGGCGGGCTGTGGAAGACGCACAGCGATTGAGGCGTCTGGTCCGAGCCGCCGCTCGTGCCCCCTTCGCCTGGGACGTTGCCTTCGCCGCCGTCGTCTTGCGTCGCACCGGACATGCCGCCTTCGCTCGAGCTCGTACCGCCGGTGCCGCCGAGCTCCGAGCCCCCTCCGCTCCCGGGAGCGTCGCCCGCGCTGCTTCCGCCGCTCGAAGTGTGGTGCGAGCCGCCGGTGGCGTCGGTGCCACCCGTCGCCGTTTTGCCGCCGGTTCCGCTGCTCGGTCCCGAGCCGCCCTCATCGTTTCCCGAAGCGCCGGCGAGCTCGCCGCTGCCCGCAAGCGACACGTCGGTCCCGCCGCTCCCGCCGCTCCCGCCGCTCGTCGCCTTCATGCCGCCCAGAGCGCCCGTACCGCCGTGCCCGGCGTTCGGAAGCGCGAGGCCACCGTCTTCGCTCTGGCACGAAGTCATGCCGAAGAAGAGCGGACTGGCGAGGCCGAGACCGAAGACCCAAAGATTGCGTGCGTGTGCTTGCTTCATGCGTGTGCTCCCTCAGTAGCGATTGCCGAACGTGGCTGGATTCCAGGCGTTCGAGCTCGTGGCGGGCGCCGGCGCGGATGCCGGCGGCGCGGTGGTGGTGGTCGTCGCGACCGCTGCGCTCTTGGCCGGCTGTGGCGGCGGTGGAACGTCGGCCGAAGCAGCCAGCGGCGCGCCGCTCTTGATTCGGGCGGCGGAGAGGCGAGACGCGTGTCCGCTCCCCTTGGGCTTGCCGCGCGTGTCGTCGTAAGCGTCCGCTTCGGCGCTCGCGCTCTGCGCGGAGCTCGCGACCGCGGCGGGGGTGGCGGAGTTTATCGGGCGCGGGGCACGGGCTTCCAAAGCAGTGCTCGGCGCTGGGACAGCGAGGCCGGCGCTCGCTGAGCGCAGGGCTGCCGTGTCAGCGCCGGTCAGCCCGCGCTTCACGAAAAATCCGAGCCCGCCGGTGAACGCCACGGCGAGGGCCGCCCACACGAACTTGTCGAACCGCCGCCGCTCCGCGCGCAGTGACGGCGTCGCGGGCGCCGTGCCCGGACGGCTCAGCGGCGCGACCTGGCTCACGCCGCTACCCGCGTCGACGGCCACCGCGACGGCGCTCGTGGAGCCGCTCGTACCCGTCGTGCTCGTCATCATGCCGGCGAGAGCGCGCCGCTGGTCGAGCAGATCCCCCGCGAGGCGGATCTGCTTGCGGCGCTCGACGCCGCGCGGGCCGACGAGCGCTTTCATGAAGTCGGCGATGCGAGCTTCGGCGTTGCCCTCGAGCGAGGTCGGGACCGCGTCTTCGAGCGCGGCGAGCATCCGTTCCGCGCTGGAAAACCGCTGCTCGGGATCCTTCTGCAGCGCTTGCAGCACCACGGCTTCGAGCGCTTCCGGATAGTCGTCGCGGTAGGCCGACGGAGGTTTCGCGGGGCGGTCGGAGATGAGCCGCTCGGTGGTCGCGCCCGGGTGGTCGCCCTTCCACGGGTGCGTCCCGGTCGTGAGCGCGTAAAGGATGGTGCCGAGCGCGAACACGTCCGTGCGGCGATCGACGGCGCGCCCGCGCACTTGCTCGGGCGACATGTAGGCGAGCTTGCCCTTCACCTCGCCGGTTTCCGTGAGTCCGCTCGAGCGGTGCGTGGCCTTGGCGATGCCGAAATCGACGACCTTGGCGATGCCGCTGTAAGTGACGAGCACGTTGTGCGGCGACATGTCCCGATGCACGACGCCGAGCGGCGCGCCCGCGTCGTCCGTGAGCTCGTGGGCGGCGTGAAGCCCCTTGCACGCCTGCGCGACGATGCTCGCCGCGATGGGCAGCGGCATGCCGCCCGTCTTCGCCGACTCCTGCATGAGGAGGCTCAAGGGTTCGCCGTCGACCCACTCGAGCACCATGAAGAGCACGCCGTCCTGCTCGCCGAGCTCCAGCGTATCGACGACGTTCGGGTGATGGATGCCCGAGGCGAGCGTCGCCTCCTCGAGGAACATCTGCTCGAGCCGGTCGCCGTCCATCACGCCCGGCAAAATCGTTTTTACCGCGACTAATTTCCTGAAGCCGCGCGAGCCGTGCAGGCGCGCCGCCCACACCCGAGCCATGCCGCCTTGCGCGACCCGGAGCAGTAGCTCGTAACGCCCCAGAACCTGTCCTTCCCCGACCCCCATTTCGGTCATGGCTTTCGCTGCCTCGCTCGCGTCCTTTGCCGGAGCGCGCCTGATCGGGAAAATGGGGGCAATTTCACGGTGATTCCCCTACGACTCCTCCCTTTCCGAAATTTAGGTAGGTGGCGCGGACGTTCCCGCCCGACGTCCTTTTCGTAGGATGAATTCGCACCTGGCGGCACAGCCGCGCACCCGCGTCGCGGGCGAGCGTCCGCTCAGAGGTCGTCTTCTTGCAAGGTAAAGCGTCGCAGCAGCTCCGTGCGGAGCTCGGCGACGTGCTCGTGGCCGCGCGTCTCGACCACGAGCTCGACGAGCGTCTGGCCGAGCTCGACACCCGCGAACGCGCGGTCGTGCTGGATCTCGAGGATGTTGGCGCGGAGCTTCGCCACGACGGAAGCGAGCTCGGCCAGGGCGCCCGCCACGTCCGGCAATACGACGCGGAAGCGCGCCGTGCGCCCCGTTTGCACGAGGCCCCGCGCGATCACGCGCGAAATCAGGTTCACGTCGATGTTGCCCCCGCTCACGATCACGACGACGGACCCCGCGCCCGCGGGAATACGCTCGTGGACGACGGCCGCGACGCCGACGGCTCCCGCGCCTTCGGCGACGGTCTTGTCGGCTTCGAGCAAGAGCAGAATCGCTTCCGCAATTTCCTCCTCGTCGACCAAGACGACGCCGTTCGCCGTGCGCGCGACGAGGATGCGCGTGAGGGCGCCGACGCGCCGGACCGCGATGCCGTCCGCGATCGATTTGCCGCCGAGGATCGACGGCGGCGACGACTGTTCCACGGCTTGCTTCATCCCCGGGAAGGTGCGTGACTCGACGCCGTAGACCCGCACGTGCGGCGCCAGCGCCTTGAGCGCGACGCCGACACCGGCAAGGAGCCCGCCGCCGCCCGTCGGGACGACCACGGCGCCGACGTCCGGCACCTGCTCGAGGATCTCGAGCCCGATCGTGCCCTGGCCGGCGATGACACCGGGATCGTCGAAAGGATGGATCAGCGTGAGATCCTTCTCACGCCCGAGCTCGAGCGCCCTTTCGAAGGCCTCGTCGTAGCTCTGCCCGTGGAGCACTACCTCGGCGCCGAACCGCCGCGCGGCCGTCACCTTCACGAGCGGGGTCGTTTCGGGCATCACCACCGTCGCGACGACGCCGAGTGCGGCGGCATGGCGCGCGACCGCCTGGGCGTGATTTCCCGCGCTCGCCGCAATCACCCCGCGGGCACGCTCGGCGTCCGAAAGCAGCAAAATGCGGTTGCACGCGCCGCGCTCCTTGAAGCTCCCGGTCGGCTGAAGGGACTCGAGCTTCAGGTAGACTGGATTCCCATACCGCTCGCTGAGCCGCATGCTTTTGCGGCACGGCGTCGCCGCCACTCGGCCACTGAGCCGCGCTCGCGCAGCCTGGATTTTTTCGAGCGTGACCTCGTCGTCACTCATCGTGCTGATGAGCAGTCTGTCACGCTCGGGAGCGCCAACGTAGTAGCCACTCGCACCCCCGGACGTTAAGAACGAGCATCCCCCGAACTCTGGACCGACCGGGGGGCCTGTCCTATGCTTCTGTGCTTCCGGGCGACTCTCTCTGCGCGGGCACGCGCGACGCGAGTCGTGCGGATAGAAACGATCCCGTGTCCATCGACCGCGAGAAAGCCCTTCAGGCCGCCCAGAAGTACGTCGAGAAGAAGAAGTACGACCGGGCGATCGCCGAGTACCAGCGGGTCATTCAAGAAGACCCGAACGACGCTCGCACGCTGTTGAAGATCGGGGACCTCCAAGCGCGGCTTCAAGCGTACCCGGAAGCCATCGCGACGTACGATCGCGTCGGGCAGTACTACACGTCGCAGGGCTTCGCGCTCAAAGCCATCGCCGTCTACAAACAGATCCGCGAGCTCATCAAGAAGCACGCGCCCGCGCTCGCGGACCGCTACGGCCACATCGTGCCGAAGCTCGCGGAGATTTACACGCAGCTCGGCCTGACGAGCGACGCGCTCGCCGCCTACGACGAGGTTGCGACGCGGCTCCAGCGAGGCGGCCGTGATCGCGAGGCGATCGACGTGTTTCGCCGCATGGTGGAGCTCGATCCGTCGAACCCGCTGCCTCACCTCCGGCAGGCAGAAGCGTGCTGCCGCGTGCAGAGCCTCGACGAGGCCATCGAGCTCTTCTGGCGCGCGGGCGAGCTTTTGCTCGGGCTCGGGCGGCGCGAGGACGCGCTCAAGGTCGTGGAGCGCATCCTCCACTTCCGCGTCGAACCGCGCTTCGCACGCGTGGCCGCCGAGCTCTACCTCGAGCGCGGCTCGCGCGAAGACGGGCTGCAAGCGCTCGCAAAGCTGCAGATCTGCTTTCAAACGGATCCGCGCGATCTCGACACGCTCGGACTGCTCGCGCGCGCCTTCGGTCTCATCGGGCAGGAGAACAAGGCGCTCGAGGTTTACAAGGAAATGGCCCGGCTCGCGCGCGAGCAAGGCAAGGGCGACCTCTACAAGCAACTGCTCAAGCATTTGCGGCAAATTGCGGGCGACGACGAGACGGTGCGCTCGCTCGACAGCGTGCGCGCACCGGCGCCGAGCTCGGCGCCGCCGGCTTCGAGCGTCCCCATCAGCGTGGCGGACTCCGCGGTCGACGTGATCGAGGAGACGACCGGGGCGGGCAAGGCCGCTTCGGACAGCTTGGCGCCCGACATCGTCGTCGTCGACGAGCCGGGGCCCGTGATCGAAGAGATCGCGGAGCCCGCGTCGTCCTTCGACGCCCGCGCACACGCGAAGAAGGCGATCGTCGATGCGGACTCGTTCCGCCGCCTGCGTCTCTACCCGAAGGCGATCGAGACCCTGCACATCGCGCTCGAGATCGAGCCGCGCTCGCTCGAGATCCGCGCGAAGCTGCGCGAGCTCTTGATCGAGTCGGGCGATCGCGAAGGCGCCATCACCGAGACGGTGAATCTCGCGGCGCTCCACCTCGATCGTGGGGAACATCCGGACGCGGAATCGCTGCTGCGCGAGGTGCTCGAGGTCGAGCCGACGCACGCCGCGGCGCTCGCCATGCTCCGGCAGGTAACGCTCGGTGCCAGCGAAAACACGAACAGCGGCCGCGGGCGCCAGGTGCTCGACACCTTCGACCCGGACGCGCCCCTGCCCTCGTACGATCTCGAAGAGATCGGCGCCGATCAGGCGCTCCATCGCGGCACCACCAACACGACGGGCCCGAAGCTGCTCATCGTGGACGAGCCGTTCGCGGCGGACGACGCACGCCCGCTGCCGCATTACGCGCAGCCGGCCGGGGAGCGCGAAGAGATCGTCGAAGAAATCAGCGTGATCGAAGAGGCGCCCGCGCCGTCACGCATGACGCCGGACATGGAAGCGCTCGAGGAAGCGCTCGACGAAGCCGAGTTCTTCGTCGCGCGCGGCCTGAACGAAGACGCCCGCGCGATCTTGCACGACCAGCTCGAGCGCACGCCGAACCACCCGCTCGTGCTCGAGCGGCTGCGCGAGGTGGAGGAAGCGCTCGCCGCTGCGGGGTCGAGCCAGACGATCGAGCGCAGCATGCTCGGCGCCGCGGCGAAGGCGCCCCCCGTATCCGAGCTCGACGTGGCCGCGTCGCTCGGCGCGCTCGAGCCGGCCGCCGAGAGCATGCGCTCCTCGGCCGTCACTTCGAACGCGCTCGACGTCGACGTGGACCAGGTGTTCGCGAAGTTCAAAGCCGGCGTGCGCGCGCACGTGGTCGAGGCGGACAGCGCGACGCACTACGACCTCGGCGTCGCCTACAAGGAGATGGGGCTCGTCGGCGAGGCGATCAACGAGTTCGAGCAAGCCGCGCGCGACCCGCACCGGGAGTGCATGTGTTACGCGATGATCGGCCTGATTTACCTCGAGCAGAACCAGCTCGAACGCTCCGCCGAGTCGTACATCAAGGCGCTCGGCGCGCAGTCGAAGACGGTCGAGCAGGAGATGAACCTCTACTACGACCTCGGCACCGTCTACGAAATGAAGCGGCAGAAAGCGGACGCGCTCTACTACTTCCAGAAGATCGCGCGGCGCGATCCGGGTTACCGCGACGTGGGCGAGCGCCTGAGCGCGCTCGACCCGAGCCTCGTGCAACCGAAGCCAGCTCCGAGCGCGCGCGCCGTGAACGACGACGACGACTTCGACCGCGCGTTCGACGACCTGTTCGAAGGCAAGCAGCGCTAGCGCAAGCGGCGCCGGCACGCGGTGCTACGCTCGGACCTTCGTGGAAACGAGGTTCGTCGGCTTTCATCAGGACGCGGAGGGGCACTGGGTCGCGGAGCTCGCGTGCGGTCACACGCAGCACGTGCGGCATCGCCCGCCGTGGGAAGTACGCGCCTGGGTCACGACGAGCGAGGGACGCGCGAACCGACTCGGGCAAGCGATCGATTGCCCGCTCTGCGACGCTTTACTTCGTCCCGAGTAACTGCCGCGCCTCGCCGAAGAGCGTCACGAACTCCGACTTGTCCCCGCTCGCATTGCCCGGATCGGCCGCGATGATTGCGTCGATCTGCGGCAGCTGAGCGCGGCTCGCGAACGGGCTCTGCTTCAGGATTTCGGCGAAAGTCGCGACGGCGGCGGCCCAGCGGAAATCGGCGTCGAGGTCGTCGCGCGACGCGTTCACCTCGCTCGCCGCGAACGCCGCGTCCACCTCGGTCGCCTCGTCCGTGTCGGCGGCGCCCGGCTGCTCGTAGCGTACCTTCACGAGCGCGAGATCGCCGGCGGCGACGTCGACTTCGCCGGTGTACGCGGCGCCGTCCGCGAGCGCCGGCGCGCCCGCCGGCGCCGGTACGACGCCGCCCGCCGGGACGATTTCGTAGAGCGCCGTCACGCGATGGCCGGCGCCCACTTCACCCGCGTCGATGCGGTCGTTCGTGAATTGATTGTCTGCGATGGCGCGATCTTCGTAACCGAGCAGGCGATACGCGAGCACGCGCTCGGCGTTGAACTCGACCTGGATCTTCATGTCCTTCGCGATGTGGATCATCGTGGAAAGCAGCCGATCATGCGCGTATTTGACGGCCTCGTCCTGACTCGTGATGACGGAGTACATGCCGTTGCCGGCGTCGCTCACCTTCTCCATCATCGAGTCGTTCAGGTCGCCCGTGCCGAAGCCGAGCGTCGTGAGCGTGATGCCGCTCTGCCGCTCTTGCGAGACGAGGTCGACCAGCGCCTGATCGGACGAGGCCCCGACGTTGAAATCGCCGTCCGTGCACATCACGACGTGATTGATGCCGCCGTCCACGAACGCGGACGCGGCCTGCGCGTACGCGAGCTCGATGCCGGACGCGCCCGCCGTCGAGCCGCCCGCTTGTAGACCGTCGATCACGGCTCGAATCGTCGCGCTATTTTTCACGAGCGTCGGCTCGAGCGCGACTTTCGTCGTCCCCGCGTAGGTGACGATCGAAATCACGTCGGTCGACTGGAGGACGTCGAGCGCCTGGTCGACCACGACCTTGACGAGCGGGAGCTTGTTTTGGGCTGCCATGCTGCCCGACACGTCGACCAAGAAGACGAGGTTGGCGGGCCCGCGCTCGGCGGGCGCGGGCTTGCCCTGAATGCCGACGCGGAAGAGCAGCGAGCCCGTGTCGTAGAGGCTCGGCGCGGCCGCGAGGCTCATGGAGAAGGGCACGGGCGCGTCGACGGCGGGCGGCGGATAGTCGTAGTCGAAGTAATTGACGAAATCTTCTAGCCGCACGCTCGCCGCGTCGGGCAGCGCGCCGCCTTCGACCTGCCCGCGGAAGATGTCGTAGCTCGCCGTGTCGGTATCGGCGGCGAACGTCGAGAGCGGGTCGTGCGCTGCGAGCACGAAGGGATTGGTCGCGGGCGGCGTGGAATGCGCCGTCGTGCCGCCCGTGCCCGCGGCCGCGCTGCCCGCCGTGCCGCCGCTGCTCGTGCCGCCGCTGCCCATGTACACCGGCGTCGCAGCGCTGGTTCCACCGGAGCCGCTCCGCTCGGACGTCGAGCCGCCGCTGCTCGAGTAATACGTGTAACCGCCGCCTCCAGCCGCGTCGTCCTCGTCACCGCCGCAACCGCCCGCACCGAGCAACGCGCACGCGCCTGCCACCACGATCGCCGTTCGTTTCAACATCGGCCACCTCCGAAGCGGCCCACGCGGGCCGAGCGCCCCAACGACAGCAAGCGACGTGCCACGCGCACCGCCGCGCGGTTTTGTACGAACTCCCCTGATTTCACGCGTGACAGCGCAGCTGCGCGCAACGAACTCGGCAACGTTGCGAGCCAGCACCGCGACTCCAGTGTCGCGGTTCAGCGTGCCGTGATCGGCGGCGTTCGCGGATGTTGACCTGCGCCCAGACCGGGCTCGCCGTGGCGGCGCCTCACGGCGCGGCGCCGAGGTTGCGTTCAGTGGGCGAGCAAGCCGACCAAACATGCCTCGACCCGGTGCGCGAGCTAGACTCCGGCCCCCCCTATGTCCGAAGACTCGGTGCCGCTCCGCATCGCGCGTGGCGCACGCGCCGCGCTGCCCTCGTCCGCTTTCCTGCCCACGACGCGCGAGGAGATGCGCGCGCGCGGCTGGGACGAGCTCGACGTCCTGATCGTGACCGGTGACGCGTACGTCGATCATCCGGCGTTCGGACCGATTTTGGTGGCGCGCTTCCTCGAGGGCCGCGGCTACCGGGTCGGAGTCATCGCGCAGCCCGATTGGCGCTCGCCGGACGCGCTGCTCGCGCTGGGGCGCCCGCGGCTCTTCGTCGGAATCAGCGCGGGCAATCTCGATTCGATGCTGAACAAACTGACGGCGCAAAAGAAAGTGCGCTCGGAGGATCAGTACTCGCCCGGAGGTCGCCCGAATCAGCGGCCCAATCGCGCGACCATCGTGTACGCGAATCTGTGCCGCCAGGCGTTCCCGGGGTTGCCGATCGTGCTCGGGGGCATCGAGGCGTCGCTCCGGCGCATCGCCCATTACGACTATTGGTCGGACTCGGTGCGGCGCTCGATCTTGCTCGACGCGAAGGCCGATCTCTTGGTGTTCGGGATGGGCGAACGCGCGGCGTGGGAAGTCGCGCGGCGGCTCGACGCGGGGGAGCCGGTCGCGGCGCTCCACGACGTGCGCGGGACGGCGCACGTCATGAACAACCCTGCGGAGTGGCGCGACCTCGCGGCGGCGCCGAGCCGCTTCGTCACCGACGGGCTCACCGTGGTGTTGCCGTCGTACGAAGAGGTGACGCGCGACCTCGCGGCCTTCGCGCGCATGACGCGCGAATTTCAGCTCGAAACGAACCCCAACAACGCGCGCTCGCTGCTCCAGGTGCACGGCGAGCAGGCGATTTTCTTGAACCGTCCCGCGCTCCCGCTCGAAGAGGCGGAGATGGACGGCCTCTACGATTTGCCGTTCACGCGCTTGCCGCACCCGAGCTATCGCGGGGAGCGCATCCCCGCGTACGACACGGTGAAGGACTCCATCGTCACCATGCGCGGCTGCTTCGGCGGCTGCACGTTTTGCAGCATCACCGAGCACGAGGGGCGCATCATCCAGAGCCGCTCGCAGGCGAGCGTGCTCGGCGAGATCCGCAAGCTCTCACGCATGGAGGGCTTCAGCGGCGTTCTGAGCGACGTGGGCGGTCCCACCGCCAACATGTACAAGCTCGCCTGCAAGGACGAGCGCATCGAGAACGCGTGCCGGAAGCTCTCCTGCGTGCACCCGAAGGTGTGCGACAACCTGAACACCGATCACGGCCCGCTGCTCGAGCTCTTGCGCGCGGTGCGGCAAGAAAAGGGCATCAAGCGCGCCTTCATCGCCTCGGGCGTGCGCTACGACCTCGCGGAGCGGAGCCCCGAGTTCATCCGCGAGCTCGCGCGCCACCACACGGGCGGCCAGGTTTCGGTCGCGCCCGAGCACACGGATCCGACCGTGCTCAAGCGCATGAAGAAGCCCGGCATCGAGAGCTACGAGCGCTTCGCGAACGCGTTCTGCCAGGCGAGCGAAGCGGCCGGCAAGGACCAGTACCTCGTGCCTTACTTCATCACGGGGCATCCGGGCTCGACGCTCACCGACACCATCGCGCTGGCGCGCTATTTGAAGACCAACGACCTCAAGCCCCGCCAGGTTCAGGATTTCATTCCGACGCCGATGGCCGTCGCGACGGCGATGTATCACACGGGCATCGATCCGCTGAGCGGCGAGTCCGTGCCCGTCGTGCGCGATCTACGCGAAAAGCGCATGCTGAAGGCGCTCATCTACTGGTGGGACCCCGCGCAGTGGAAGCTCGCGCGCGAGGCCTTGAAGAAAGCCGGCCGCACGGACCTCATCGGTCGGCGGCCGGAAAGCTTGATCCCGCCGGAGACGGCGGATCGAGCCGCTCAATCACTTCGTCGGAGCGGTTGGGGGCGTGAGCGTCGGCGGCGTTAACGGCTGCGGCGCGCCGCCGGTCGATTTCACGGCGGGGCCCTTGGTTTCGGCGCCGGCGTCGGCGGGACCACCCTGGTTGTACATGGTGATCACGCGATCGGTCACGTCGAGGTCGCTGCGCGAATACGGCACGGCTTGCTTGTCGACGACCACGTCGAAGCCTTCCTGCGTCGCGAGGCGGCGGATGATGCCCATCGCCTTCTGGAAGATCGGCTGCGTCAGCTCGCCCTGCTTCTTCTGCAGCTCCTTGTTGTATTCGACGAACACCGTCTGGAGCTGAACCATCTCGCGCTGCCACTTGTCGGCTCGCTTGGCGAACGCGGTCTTGCTCAAGACCTCGCGCTGCTTGTCGAGATCGTCCTTCTCCTTCTGCAGATCCTCTTGCTTCTTGTCGAGCTCGCGCTGGCGGCTGTCGAAGAGCTTCTTCAGCGTCGCCTGCATGCGCAAGCCGTCCTCCGTCTCCATGACGGCACGCTGCGTGTCGACCACGCCGACCCGCATGCTCTGAGCGGAGGCGGGCAAAGCGACGGCCAGAAGGGCGAGGACGAGAGTGAGAACCCGGGGGAGCGCGGAAACGGACATGGCGGGGGGGCGTAGCGTTTGGCCCATGGGCCGTCAAGTGGGGACCCCACGACGGCGCGATGCGCCACGCCGAGGGCGTGCTCTCGCGCGCATTTAGATAAGGACGCTGTCGTCGAGCTCCGCCGTCTCGAGGTCCGCCACGCTGCTCGTTTCTTCGTCACGGCGCGTCGCGAGCTCGTAGAGATCGACGAAGACGCCCGGGTGGGCGCGGACGGCTTCGAGGAAGCGCTCGCGCGGGAGCAGAAGCGTGACGGTGGGGTGGTTCGCGACCACGTCGGCGTTCGCCGGCCGTCGCAGCACGAGCGCGACCTCGCCGACCACCTCGCCCGGACCGAGCCGCGCGACCACGGTCTTGTCGGTCGGCTCCTTGTAGACGACGGAGACCTCGCCCGAGGCGATGAGAAAGAGCCCGTCGGTCTGCTGGCCCTGGTTGATGAGCCGTTCACCCGGCTCGAACGTGCGAATGGCGAAGCGCTTCACGAGCGCCGAGCGCTCCGCGGGGTTCACGCTGTGCAGAATGGGGCTCGTGCGGATCAGGTTGTCGAGCATGCGCCGCCGGCAGTACACGGCGAACTCGCGGCCGAGCTCCGGATTCTTGGTCACGGCGGCGTCGAGGTCGGCCTTGCGCGCGACGAGCAGCACGACCGGCGACGCGGTGGTGACGGTGGCCGTACGCGGAGCGCGTGAAAGTAGCGCCATCTCGCCGACGAGCGCGCCGTTGCCGAGGCGCGCGAGGTGCACCGGGCCCGAGGAGCGGAGCGCGTGCCGGCTCACGTCGACCTCGCCGCGGGCGACGACGAACGCCTCGCTGCCGACGGCGCCCTCTTCGACGATCTTCAGATTCGTGCCGTAGAGCTTCGGTTGGAAGAGCTCGACGAAGGCGCGGAGCGGCGCGCGGTCGAGCGACGAGAAGAGCGGAGCGGCGGGCAGCGCTCCTTCGCCGCTCGGAAGCGTGAGCAGGTGCTCGGCGGACGCGCGGACGGCTTTGGTGGCGCGCGCGACGAGCGCCGCCTTGTCGAGCGAGCTCGCGAGCGCCTTGGCGCTCGGACCTACCGTCGGCAGCGCGGGCGGCGCCTGGCGTTTGATGCGCGCCGAGTCGCGCGCGTAGGCCGTGGCGGCCGCGTCGTAGAGCGCCGCAGCGTCGAGCCCGAGCTCGCGTGCGAAGCCGCCGATCGCGATCGCGAGCGGCAGGTTACCGAGGTCGATGGCGCGCTCCGCGGCGGCGCGCAGGCCGTCCGCGAACGCGGCCGGCTCGCCGAGCTTCGCGCCGAGATACGCGCTCAGAAAGAGCGCCAGCGGATCGGTGAGATGCGCTTCGAGCACGGCCACCGCGCCCCGAAGCCCCGCCGCATGGTCGCCCTTGGCCCACGCCTCGAGCGCCTGGTCGAGTGTGCCCGGCTCCTTGTCGCCCATGCGCCGATTGTTACCCGCCCGAGCGGCTCGGTGAAAGCCACGCGCGGACGGCCGCGAAACTTCAGCCGTTCGGCGCCGTCCCGCGGCCCGTACGGCTCCCGCCTCAGCCGTTCGGCTTGTTCGGGTCGCGCGCCTCGCTTCCGCGCGCGATGGCGGCGCTCATGGCCTCGGCCGCGGCGGCCACGAGCGGCACCACGATCGGATAATCCATGCGGGTCGGACCAATCACGCCGACCGCCCCGCCCGGCTCGCCGCGCTCCTGGTAGCGAGCGGCGACCAGGCTCACCGGGAAACCGAGCCCCGACGTCTCTTCGCCCAAAAAGACCTGCACGCGATCGGACACGAGCGCGCGGTCGAGCAACCCCACCAAACGTTCGCGGTCGTCGAGCGCGCGCAAGAGCTCGCGCATTCGCTCGACGCTGCCGAACTCGGGGCGATCGAGCAAAAGCGTCTGTCCTTCGATCACGACGTCGGCGATGCGAGCGGCGCCTTCCGCGGTCGAGCGCACGAGCGAGTAGCCGAGCTCGTGGAGCGCACCGAGCTCCGCGCGGCGCGCGCTCATGCTCTCGTGGATGGCGTCACGGAGCGCGGGTAGCGTACGCCCCGGCGCGACCTCTTCGAGCATGCCGTGAAGGCGGTCGAGATCCGACTCCGCGATCGGCGCCTCCACGCGGAGAAAGCGGTTCTCCACCGTGCCGTCGAGAAACACGGCCACGGCGAGCATCTCGCCCGGGCGCGTCGCGATGAACCTGAGCTTCAAGAGCGTGCGCGTCTCGGCGCGCGCGCGCAGGATGAGGGCGGGGGCGCCGCTCAGGTCGGCGAGCAGCTTGCCGGTCTCACGCGGGATGTCGGCGTCGGGGCGCAGATCCTCGAGCCACTCGCTGATGCGACCGGCATCGTCGGCCGGCAGCTTCTGCACCTGCATCAGCGCGTCGATGAAGAGCCTGAACGCGAGCTCCGTCGGGATGCGGCCGGCAGAGGTGTGGGGTTGCGCGAGGTAGCCTTCGTCTTCGAGATCCGCGAGGACGTTCCTGATCGTCGCGGGAGACAGCGAAAAGCCGTACTTTTTGCTGAGGAGACGACTGCCGACCGGCTCGCCGGATGCGATGAACTCCGTCACGACCGCGTACAGAACCGAGCGGGCTCGTTTTGAGAGGGGGTTCAAGTCGCTTCATTTTGGGCCGTCCTCGTGGCCGAGGTCAAACGCCACTCAAATAAGTGCGCGGTCTCAAGGCGAAATCCTTGACAGTATTGGGGCAGGCCGTGATGATCCCGCTGCGACCGCTAACTTCTTCTGGGAGCGCGCTTGACCACGACCCTGTTGGCCGTCGACGACAGCAAAACGATGCGGAAGGTGCTCGAGATCACCTTCTCGGGCGAGGAATTTCGGCTGCTGCTTTGCGGGAGCGCCGCGGAGGCCCTCGGTAAGCTGGCTGAGAAGCCGAGCGTCGCCGTGGTCGACGCCGGGCTCGAAGGCACGAGCGGCTACGAACTGTGCCGTCAGCTCAAAGCGGCGCAGCCGGGGCTCGGGGTCGTGATCCTCTCGAGCAAACAGCAGCCGTACGATCGAGCGCTCGGTGGCCAAGTCGGTGCGGACGACTTCACCGACAAGCCGTTCGACACCCAGCAGCTCATCGACAAGGTGAGCGCCCTCGCGAAGAAAGCGCCGGCCGCCGGCGCCGCCGCGCCCGCGCCCGCGCCGGCCGCCGCGGCTCCGCGTTCCACGACGCTCTCTTACGGAGCTAACCCCCTCGCGAGCGCACCCGCGGCACCCGTGCCGGCGCCGGTCGCCGCCGCACCCGCGCAGAACCCCATGCGTCAAACCGCGCCGGGTCTCGCCGCGGGCCCGGCATTCGCCTCGCGGGCGCCGACGATGCTCGGCGCAGCCGTTCCACCCGAGGTGCGCAGCGCGGCTCCCACGCCGCCGACGGCTCCGCTCGGTTCCGCGCCGTCCCGCGCGCCGGCCGCACCCGCGGTCGCCGCCGCCACCACCAACGGCGCCGACTTCGCCCAAAAGCTCGGTGGCCTCGGCTTGACCCCGCAGCAGATCGAAGGCGTTTTGAGCCTCTCGCGTGAGGTGCTCGAGCGCGTCGTGTGGGAAGTCGTTCCCACGTTGGCCGAAACGCTGATCCGCGAAGAGATCCAGCGTTTGACCAAGGAATAGTCGGGCCTCGCTCCTACGGCAGGCGCGGTCGAGTAAACTCCGCCGCCCCGATGCCCGAGTCTGAACTACCGAAAGCCTACGAGCCCGCGAGCGTAGAGCCGCGCTGGTACGAGTTCTGGGAACAGCACGGCGTCTTCAACGCGTCGCTCGACCCCAAGGACACGCGGCCCGTCTACGTCATCCCCATGCCGCCCCCGAACGTGACGGGGTCGCTGCACATGGGGCACGCGCTCTACACGATCCAGGACGTCATCATCCGGCACGCGCGCATGCGCGGGCTGAACGTACTCTGGCAACCGGGCATCGACCACGCGGGCATCTCGACGCAAGTCGTCGTCGAGCGGCAGCTCAAGCGCGAGGGCAAGACGCGCCACGACCTCGGGCGCGAAGCCTTCATCGAACGCGTGTTCGCGTGGAAGGAGCAGAGCGGCGGACGCATCCTCGAGCAGATGCGCGTGCTCGGCTTCTCCGCCGATTGGCCGCGCCAAAAATTCACGATGGATCCGGACATGTCGCGCGCCGTGCGCGAGGCGTTCGTCCGGCTCTACGAGCAAGGCCTCATCTATCGCGCGACGCGGCTCGTCAATTGGGACGTCGAATCGCGGACCGTGCTCTCCGATCTCGAAGTGGAGACGGAAGAGAACGTCCAGGGCGAGCTCTACGAATTCGCCTACCAGGTAGCCGGCGCGGACGCTTCGCTCGGCGCGACGGAGCTCGTCGTCGCGACCACGCGCCCCGAAACGATGCTGGGCGACACCGCGGTCGCCGTGCATCCCGACGACCCGCGCTTCACCCACCTCCACGGGAAGAAGCTCGCCCACCCCTTCGTCGACCGCGAAATCCCCGTCATCACCGATCCGGTGCTGGTCGACATGGCGTTCGGCACCGGCGCGGTGAAGGTGACCCCCGCTCACGACTTCAACGACTTCGCCACCGGCAAGCGGCACGGCCTCGCGGAAATCGCCGTGATCGGTCCGAACGGGGCGATGAACGAACAAGCAGGTGAATTCGCCGGGCTCGACCGCTTCGCCGCCCGCAAGGCGGTGAAGAAGCGGCTCGCCGAGCTCGGTCTCGCGCGCGGGTCGAAGCCGCACACGATGACGCTCCCGCGCTCGCAGCGCACGAACAGCGTCGTCGAGCCGATGATCTCGACGCAATGGTTCGTGAAGATGGAGCCGCTCGCCGTGCCCGCGCTCGAAGCGGTGCGCGCCGGCAAGACACGCATCGTGCCCGAGGAATGGGTAAAGACGTGGGAGCACTGGCTCACCAACATCCAGGACTGGTGCATCTCGCGCCAGCTCTGGTGGGGCCACCAAATCCCCGCGTTCTATTGCGTGAGCTGCAGCCACGTGAACGTGACGCGCGCAGACCCGACGAAGTGCGAAAAGTGCGGCAGCGCCGAGCTCGAGCGCGATCCCGACGTGCTCGACACCTGGTTTTCGAGCGGTCTTTGGCCGTTCTCCACGCTCGGCTGGCCCGACAAAACACTCGCGCTCGAGCGCTTCTATCCCGCGAACGATCTCGAGACCGGCTACGACATCCTGTTCTTCTGGGTCGCGCGCATGCTGATGCTGGGCCTCCATTTCATGGGCGAGGTGCCGTTCAGGCGCGTGCTCCTGCACGGCATGGTCGTCGACGAAGTCGGCGACAAGATGAGCAAGGTGAAGGGCAACACGCTCGACCCGCTCGACTTGATCCAGGGCGCCGAGTTCGAAAACCTCGTCAAAAAATCGCTGCCCGACGCGCCGCTCGACGAGGCGATGGCGAAGTTCAAGAAGGCGTATCCCTCCGCCGCGCAAATGGGCAAGGGCTTCGCGGCGTACGGCACGGACGCGCTGCGCCTCACGCTCGTGAGTTACTCGCCGCAGGCCAAGCGCATCGCGCTCTCGCCCGCGCGCATCGACGGCTACCGCCGCTTCTGCAACAAGCTCTACAACGCGACCCGCTTCGCGCTCGCCTACGTCGCGGACGAAGCGCCGAGCGGCGCCGTTCCGGTCGCCACGCTGCTACAAAACCGCTGGATTTTGAGCCGGTTCGCGCGAGCGGTCGCGGCGAGCACGCTCGGCATCGAAGAGTTCCGGCTCGATGACGGCTCGGGCGCGCTTTATCACTTCGTGTGGGACGAGCTTTGCGACTGGTTCCTCGAGATGTCGAAGCCGGTCTTCGCGAACGGGACGGACGCCGAGAAGGCGGAGACGCGCGCCGTCCTCGCGCACGTGCTCGAGGGTTCGCTCCGCGCGCTCCATCCTTACGCGCCCTTCGTCACCGAAGAGCTCTGGCAGCGCCTCCCGCGTCCCGCGTCGCGCCCGGTGTCGCTCGCGCTCGCTCCCTACCCGGGCGCCGCCGACGGTCGCGCGGACGCCGCTGCCGAACGCGACATGGCGCTCCTGATGTCGGCCGTCGGTGTCGCGCGCACGACTCGCAGCGAGAACGAGCTGCACCCTACCGCCAAGGTTCCGCTCGAACTCCGCACGGCCGACGCACACGCGCGCGCGGTGTTGAAAGCCGAAGCTCGTGCGATTGAATTTTTGGTGGGCACGGCGGGGCCCGTCGTGATCGCCGAACCGGGCGGCGCGCGACCCGCTGGCACGGTGCTCGACGTAGCCGGGGACGTCGAAGTGCTCGTGGGTCTCCGCGGCCTGGTCGACAAGGCGCGAGCCGCCGAGCGCAGCGCGCGTGCGCTCAAAGCCGTCGAGAAGGACATCGTCATCATGACGAAGCGGCTCGAGAACAAGAACTTCGTCGCGAACGCGCCGCCCGAGGTCGTGACCGAAGCGCGCGCGCAGCTCGCGCAGCTCGAGCGACAGCGCGCGCGCCTGCTCGAAGCACGGAAGCTCATCGAAGAGCTGTGAGCCGCGGGGTAGCTACCCAGATGCCGACCGACAGGCGGAGTTTCGAACGCTCGAGGAACCGGTTCGTCGCGTGGGTACGCGGCAGGCGCTCGCCGGCCGTGCTCGGCGTCGCCGCCGTCTGGTTCGTTCTCACGCTCGCCGCCGTGCTCTGGTCCGAGGGCCTCGGCCCACACGTGTTCCTCTCGCCGGACGAGATGGCGAACCGACAAGCCGCGGGCATCATCAGCGCTACGGGCCGTCCGTTCCTCGAGCTGCCGTTCGCCGATCCGGAGAACCTCGCGCACCCGCGTCCCTGGATCACGCGCGGCAACGTCGCCTTGCCGATTTACCCGCCGGTGACGCTCTACTTCTACGCGTTCCTCACCTGGCTCGGTGGCTTCGGCGAGCTCTTGCTCGTGCTCTTGCCGGCGAGCGGTGCCGCTGCGTTCGCGGCCGGCATGGCACGGCTGCTCCCGCCGGGGCGGCGCTGGCTCGCACTCTTCGCGCCCGCGCTCGGCGTGTCCTCGCTGTATTGGCTCTTCCGCCCGTGGATGAACATCTGCGCGCTGCTCACGTGCCTGTGCTGGGCGTCGAACTTCTGGAGCCTCTGGCGCGTCGAAAAGCGCGCCGGCTATCTCAGCGCGGCGCTGTTGTGCGTCGGGGCAGGTGTCGCCGCGCGGCCGGACGTCGCCGCCTACGTCCTGCTCGCGGCGCTGATTCTCGGCGTCGGTGCCGAGCCGAAAGCGTGGCGGCGCACGTTCGTCCTCGTGTGCGTGGCAGGAGCGTTCGCGGTCGTCCCCAATCTGGTCGGAAACTACCTCGTCACGGGCCAACCGTTTCGCGCCGCGTATCAGCTCGTGATCGACGGCGAGCACCCGGGGCCGACGATGAACCCGGTCTACAAGCTGCTCGAGCTGCTCTTTTTTCCGCTGACTTTCCCGGGCTGGGCGTTCGTCGGGCACGAGCTCGTGCGGTACTGGATCTTCTTGCAGCCGATGTGGCTCCTACTCGCCGCGCAGGTGAGTCTGGTATTCGTGCTCGCGCGCCGGCCACGGAGCGAGCGCATCGCCGCCGGGCTCGTGCTCGTGCTCGCGCTCGTGTTCATGATCTCGCGCATCGAAGCGGAGCTCTTCGGCGTGGGCCGCAAAGAACCATGGATCCACGACAGCGTGCCGCGCTATTTCAGCCCCGTCTTCTTGCTCGCGAGCGTGTCGCCACTACTCGCGCTCGGCGAGGCGAAGAAAAGGTGGACCTTCATTTTCGGCTCGGTCGCGCTCGCCGCGCTCGCGGCCGTCAGCGTCGCGCAGGTCGTCTGGTCTTCACAGCAATCGGTGCTGCGCCATCACGAGCTTGCCGCGGCGGAGGAAGGCTGGCTCGAGAAGCTCGCGCGGCTCATCCCGCGGGACGCGATGGTGTACACGCCGACCCGGGACAAGGTGATCGGCGACCGCTACCTCGTCGGCTCGCTCCAGGAAGACGACCCGGATCTAGGGGCCGCGTCGATGCAGCGCGCCGTCGCGAGCTCCCGGCCCGTCTATTATTGGACGCACCGCGACACGCCGAAGAGCATGCGCCCCCTCGAACGCGCGCTCGGCCGGCGCAACCTGAGGCTCGTCAGAATAGACAGAGGGCTTCGCCTGTACAGGGTCGAACTGAACGCGCCAGGCGCGGAAAACCCCTGAGCGCGGAGCGTCCGCTCCGGCTCAGCGCAGGGCGCGTACGCCCTCGTACACCTCACGCGTCCGCTCGGCCATGATGCGCCAAGAGAAGAGCGCCGCCCGCCGGATACCCTTCTCCGAAAGCGACGTCCGCAGCCGCTCGTCCTCGAGCACGCTCAGGAGACAGCGCGCGAGATCGGCCGCGTCGCCCGCTCGCGCCATGAGGCCCGCGTCTCCGATGAACTCGGGGGCGTCGAGCGTACCCGCCACGACGACCGGAGCGCCGCATGCCATCGCTTCCAGGCTCGTGAGTCCGAACCCGTAGCGCGAGGGGAACGTCATGACCGTCGCGCGCGCGTAGTACTCCGGGAGCTCGGCTTCCGGCACGAACCCGCGAAATTCGACGTTCTCGAGCGCGAGCGCGCGCGCCAGGCTTTCGAGAGCGGGTCCATCCGCGTTCGGCTTGCCGCAAATCAAGAGCTTCGCGTCGGGGAACCTGCGCCCGACCTCCGCGAACGCCCGCAAGAGTACGTCCACGCCCTTCGCTCGGCTCACTTCCCCGAGGTAGAGCACCTCGCGCGCGCGACGCTCGATCGCAGGGCGTGGGAAGTACGTCGCATGGTCGAGCCCGAAATGAACGACGTGGACTTTGGAGGCTTCCGCGCCGTGCTCGGCGACGAGCTCGTCCTTCGTCACCTGAAACGGCACGATCAAAGCGTCCGCGCGCTTGACGCTCACCGTCGTGCAGAAGCGGGCGTAGCCCATCTTCAAGCGCGAGTTGTAGCCGTGCACCTGAAACGGCAAGAGATCGTGGATCGAGACGACGAGGGGGCGTTTGAGACACGCGGCAGCGGCCGCGCCGGCCGGCGTCGAGAGCGCGTGATAAACGTCCGCTTTCATCCGCGGGAGCTCTGCGAAAACACGAGTGAGCTTGACGGCGGCGGCCACGGCGCCTTCCGACGAGCCGCCCGTGATCGCGGGGAGAGAGACGTGCGTGCCCGCGCGCTCGAGGTTCTCCGCGAGCTCGACGCTGTAGCGGTCCACGCCGCGGCCGCTCTCCCGCGTCGGAAAGAACGGGTAGCAAATCAAGCAAGCGTGGAGCGGCGAATTTTCGGCGGCGTTCATGGATCGGGGCGGGCTTCGAGTCGCGGTCCGTCCGCGGCGGGCGGCGGGGCGACCCCTTTGGTCAAGTTGCCGAGCAGCTTGAACGCGGTCCCTCCCAGCAACACGTCCACGAACATGTGTACCGCGCGCGCGGCGATGGGCAGCGTGATGGCGAGCGACGTGCCCTTGGCGCCGCCGAGCACGAAATACATGAGCCCCTCGCGCACGCCGAGGCCGCCGGGCGTCACGACCGCGAAGAACGCGATGGTGTCGGAGATCAGAATCGCGGCCATGAGCTTCGGCGCGGCGCTCGCGGGCACGTAGTAACCGATGCCGCGCGCCGTGAAATAGCTCGAGAGACCGAAGGCGACGACCGAGATCAGATGCACGCCGTGGAGCTTTGCGAGCAACGAGAGCGGCACGTCGACGTAACCTACGTCGCGCTTGAAGACGCGGCCATAGAGCCCGGTCGCGAAGCGCAGGAGCAGCCCGTGGAAGCCGAAACCGGCGACGTCGAGCAGGACGCCGAGCGCGAAGATGCCGAGCACCGCTTGCGCCGGGATCGGGCTGTCCGCGAAGAGCAGGCAGCCGAAACCGACGATCAGCGACACCGCGAGCGACACGAGCAGGTTCAGCGCGTTCACGTAGACGACGAGCGACTTCGAGAACCCGCGATTGGCGAGCCAGTACACCTGCAGGGCATAGGTGAGCACCTTGCCCGGCACGTACTTCACGAGGTTGCTCGAGTTGACGGTGGCGACCGTCTGCGAAAACGTGAGCTTGTTCCCGCCGCCGAGCGAGTTGATCGTGAACTGCCAGCCGTACGTCGGTACGAGGTACGTGACGAGCATGCACAGCACCGAAATGGCGAGGAAGCTCGGCTCGAAGTCGAGGTGCTGCGCGCGGATGCTCCCCCAGTTGTCGCGGAGCGCGCGATAAAAGAAAAGGACGATGCACGCGACGATGACGGGCCCGGCGGCGTACCGGAGCCCGAGCTTGACGACGCGCGCGCTCGACATGGGCGCGGAGCCTAGCAGAGCTCCCGAGAACCCCAGGGAGCGCTCATTCCGCGCCACCGAGAAACACGCCGGTCCACGTATCGAGCCCGGGCGCCGCGTCCGACATGAAAGCGACGAGCTCACGCTGCGCGAGGCCCGCCGTGCTCAGAAAGTGCGCGACTTCGGGCGCGAAGAGGTAGCGCATGCTGTGCTTTTCCCGCAGCTCGGAGACTTCGCCGCTCTGCTTGTCCTTGACGAACACGTGGTAATTCACGTCGACGACGTTGTCGTTCGGGTGCAGCACGGGCTCGGCGAGGCGCGTTACGGCGGTCGCGTCGTCCTCGAGCCGCAGCACGCGCACGCTCGGGCGCAGGTTCAGCACCGCGGGGCCGTACCAGCAGTCGAACACGAAGAGCCCGCCCGGGGCGAGGTGCTCGCGCAGCGTGGTGAGTCCGGCGAGCAAGTCCGAGTTCGTCGTCTGGTAGCTCATGACGTGAAAGAGCGAGACGACGACGTCGAATTTTCGACCGAGCCGCACGCTGCGTAAATCACCTTCGACGAACTCCGTACGTCCGTTCGTCACCTTGCGCGCGCGCGCCTCGGCGAGCATCGCGGGCGAGCGGTCGACGCCCACCACGTCGTAACCGCGCTCGGCGAGCAGGCTCGCGTGGCGGCCGGTGCCGCAACCGAGGTCGAGCAGCGTGCGCGCGCCGGGACGGCGCTTGGCTATCAGCGAATGCACGTAGTCAGCCTCTGCCTCGTAGTCCTTGTCGCGATAGAGGAGATCGTAATAGCGGGAGTAGTTGCCGAAAACGGACATCGCGAGTGTTTCTCGCGCGGCTAAGGCGGGCTGGCAAGATACCAGTTCGGCCCCCTGACCGGCGACGCGCGCGCGTGGCCGCCAACGGCTTGCCTGAGCGGAGGTCCAAGGGTATTTCAGGCGCGATGCAAGGCGTCGAATTCTTCCGCGACGGAGACCAGCTGTTGGCGATCCTGGTGCGGGCGTCCGCCTCGAGCGACAAGAAGTACAACTTCCTCACGGACGACAGCGCGCCGTTTCAGCTCGGCATGAACTTCTACAAGGCCGGCGAGACCATCCCGGGCCATTTTCACCTGACACGCGAGATTCAGCTCAATCAGGTGCAAGAAGTCATCGTGATCGGCCACGGCAAGACCAAGATCACGTTCTACGGTCACGCGCGCCAGCAGGTCGCCGAGGCGACCCTCGCGACCGGCGACGTGATTCTGCTCGCGAGCGGCGGGCACGGCTTCGAGATCCTCGAAGACACGAAGATCGTGGAGGTCAAGCAGGGCCCCTACGACGGTAAGGTCAAAGACAAGATCGCCCTTTGATCGGGAATCACACGTCGTGAACGAACCTTTCATTCCCGTCTGCGAGCCGCTGCTCGGCGGCAACGAGCTCAAGTACGTCACCGAAGCCGTCTCGAAGGGCTGGATTTCGTCGTCCGGCGGCTTCGTGAAGGACCTTGAGCAGAAGTTCGCGGCATACCTCGGCGCGCGTCACGCCGTCACGGTGACGAACGGAACCGCCGCCCTCCACCTTGCGCTCGTCGCGGCCGGCATCGGCCAGGGCCACGAGGTGATCGTGCCGACCTTCACGATGATCGCCTCGGCGGCGGCCGTCTGTTACACCGGCGCAAAGCCGGTATTCGTGGATTGCGAGCGCGACACGTTCAACATCGACGTGACGCGCATCGCCGAAAAAGTCACCGCTCGCACGCGCGCGATCATGCCGGTGCACATCTACGGGCTGCCCTGCGACATGACGCCGCTCCTCGCGCTCGCGAAGGAGCGGAACCTCGTCGTCGTCGAGGACGCCGCGGAAGCGATCGGTTCGCGCTACGAGGGCAAGCCGTGCGGCGCGCTCGGCGAGCTCGGCTGCTTCAGCTTCTTCGCCAACAAGGCCATCACGACGGGTGAAGGCGGCATGGTCGTCACGAGCGACGACAAGCTCGCGGACGAGCTTCGCTACTACAAAAACTTGTGCTTCCCGCTCAAGGGTCCGCGCCGCTACGTCCACGAGCACATCGGCTTCAATTACCGCATGCCGAATACGGTCGCGGCCATCGGGCTCGCGCAGCTCGAGCGCGTCGAGGACTACGTCGCGATGCGACGCGAGAACGCGCGCCGCTACAACGAGCGGTTGCGGGGCGAACGGGGCATCAGCGTCCCGGTCGACAAGCCGTATTCCCACAACAGCTATTGGATGTATTCGATTTTGATCGAGGACGACTTCGGTCGCTCTCGTGACGAAGTCATGCAGGGGCTCGGCGAGCGCGGCATCGACACCCGCAGTTTCTTCGTCCCGATGCACCAGCAGGCGGGCCTCCGCGCTTACGGCGCCGACACCAGCGGCAGCTACCCGAACTCCGAATACGTGTCGCCGCGCGGGCTTTACCTGCCGTCGAGCTCCGGGCTGACGGCAGAGCAGATCGAGCGCGTGTGCCAGGAGCTTCTGGCGCTCCGCCGTTGAGGGTCGGCCCGTGAGCTCGCTGCAATTTTTTTTGGTCGGAGCCGTGGTCGCCGGCGCGGGCACGGTCGCGCCCGGATTTTGCTAAAGTCGAAATCGGATGGGCGGCTCACGCTTGTTGTCCCGAGTTCGCGATGCGCTCGTCCCGCGTCGCCCGGCGCCCGAGGGAAACCCGCGGGTGTTGTTCCTCACGCGCAAATACCCGCCCCGCAAGGGCGGCCTCGAGACGCACAGCTTCTTTCTGACGACCGGATATCAGGGGGACAAGACGATCGTCGCGCTCGGCAAGCTCCAGCGCCACCTGATCTGGTTCTTGCCGTACGCGAGCCTGCGGGTGCTGCTCGAGGGTCATCGTTACGATCTCGTCTGCATCAACGACCCGATGCTCGCGTTCGCCGGAATGCTCGCGAGGCGCGTATGGGATCGCAAGGTCGTCTGCTGCTTGCACGGGCTCGACCTCCTGTTCCCGAACCGCCCTTACCAGCTGTACCTCAAGCGTTTCCTCGAAGCGGACGCCTACGTCGCGAACAGCGCGGCGACGCGCCGCATCGCGCTCGCGCGCGGGCTCGAGCCGGTCGGCGTGATCACCATCGGCGTGTCGAAGGAGTTCTTCGCTCTCGAGCGCGATCACGGCGCGGACGCGGAGGTCGCGGCGGCGCGCAAGGGCCGGCTCGTGTTGCTCACCACCGGGCGCTTGATCCCGCGTAAGGGCGCGGCGTGGTTCGTCGCGAACGTGCTGCCGCGGCTCGACGTGCTCTACGTCGTGGTCGGCGGCGGGCGCGACTACGAGCGGATCAAGCAAGCGGCGGTCGACGCGGGCGTGACCGACAAGCTCTTGGTCATCTGGGAGCCGGACGACGAGCGGCTGCATCGCCTGTTCAGCGCCGCAGACGTGTTCGTGATGCCGAACATACCGATCCCGAACGACGTGGAAGGCTTCGGCATCGTGAGTCTCGAGGCCGCCGCGGCCGGCTTGCCCGTCGTCGCGTCGCGCCTGGAGGGTATCCCCGACGCCGTCGCGGACGGCCAAAGCGGCATCCTGGTCGAACCCGAGAACGCCGACGCCTACGTCGCGGCGATCGAAAAGCTCAAGGCCGATCCGGCGGCGCGCATCGCCTTCGGCGAGAACGCACGACGCTACGTCCGCGCCCGCAACGATTGGCGCGAGGTGATCGCCGCATACACGCGCCTCTTTCGCGACTTGTGCGGTACACCCGAGCCCGCGGTCGTGCGGCCGCGTCAAGAGTCCGTGCTGAGCTCGCGGCCGAACTGAGCGGGCGCCGAGCGCGCCGTCAGCGGCCGCCGAAGCGAAAGCGGCCGAGAAAGCCGATCTGGCGGCCGTCCGCGTTCCCGCCGTGACCGGCGAGGTTGTAGAACTGGAAGACGCCGCCCACGTCGACGTCCTCGTTGACGGAGACGATGCAGCCGCCCTCGAGCGGGATTTGGAAATTGTCCGCAAAACCCTCGAGCCGCCCGCCGATGCCGGTGCCGACGAAGGGCGCGACCCTCGGCGTCACCTGGAAGTAGAACCAAGTCGGCAGCCAGAGGAAGTCCTTGTTGCCGCCGTCAACGTCGGGGCGCCCGGCCAATCCGACCTGGAGCGAGGGGTCGAACACCCACGCCACGACGTCGCTGATGTTCAGGCGACCGAGCACGCCGCCTCGCACCGACAGCCACAAGCGGTTGCTGAAATGCAGGAAGGCCGGCGCGTCCCCGTTGAAGTCGAGCTCGAAGTCCTTGTCGCGCACGAGCGAGTACAGGATGCCCATCCCGATATCGTCGTAAACGCCCCAGTAGTCCCGATGCGAGCTGCAGTTCGGACAGAAGCCGCCGAACGGAAAAAACGGCCCGATCTCGTGAATCACGCCGAGCGCGAGCTTGTCCGTCACCCCGAAGTAGACGTGCAGCGGGAAGTGGAAGGGCTCGAGGTTGCCGTTGTTCGAGACGTCCAGGCCGGCCATCATGGGCCGCGCGGGCATACCGGTAAGGTCGACCGCACCCTGAGGGGTGACGAAGTTCCGGCGCGTGAACTCCTGCGCGCTCGCGGGAGCGCTCAGCAAGAGCGAGAGCGCCGCCGCGAGCAAGACCGTGATCGAAAACTTCACGCCGCCGACTTTAGTTCTCGCCGTCGTCAGACCGCAAGCGGCGCGGCTTGGGGCCAAACGCCACGCGCGCTCGTGTCTCAACCCGGCGTGAACATGATCGGATAACTCACGGTCACGATTCCGTTCTCGGGTGGTGGAAACGAAATTCCGTAGAATTGGCTCAAGACGCAGCTCACGACTTTGCTGTCGGGGAGATCGGAACCGCCGTTCGCGGCGTTCGACACGGCGCCCTCGCGATCGATGATGAAACGTGCGGTCACGCGCCCCGTGAGGTTCGGGTTCGCGCCGAGTCCGCTCTCGTAGCAACCGCGAAACCGGCCGTAATTTTGGCGCACGATGCGCTGAATCACCTCCGGCGGCAGATGACCGCTCACGCTCGTGACACCCGCGGGCGTTAGCCGTGGCGCTTTCGGGTGGTGACCTCCGCCCGTTCGACCGATGCCGATACCGAAGTCGGCGGACCCCGCGCCGCACAGCGGATTGCAGCCGCCAATCGCGCCGATGCCGATGCCTTTGCCGAGACCGCCGCCGCCCTGCCCCGGCCCACTCAAATCGAGCCCGCCGAAGCCGCCGCTCTCGCCCGGGTCCTTGCCGAAGAGCTCGCCCCAAGCGTCGCTCGCGTCGGGGCCCGTCGCGACGTCCGCGCCCCAAAGGGCGGTCGGCAGCGCGCGACCGTTCATCGTGTTGAGCAAGCCGATCATGCCGATCGTGCGCGCCTCGGCGAGTGCCTGCTCGCGCGACAACGTGAGCTCACCGCCGCCGGAAACCGCCGTGCGCCGCTGCACGGAAGGCCGATCGGGTCGCCCCATTTTGCCCTCGGGTCCGCGCGCCGCCTCACCGGGCGTGCCGCCGCCTTCCGGCGCGGCGCTCTTCGCGCCCTGATCGAGCTGCCGCTCGCGCTCGCGCTCGGCCTGGGCGTTCAGGTACACGCGCATCGCGTCGATGCGATCGCGGTCGAAATCCCCGTCGAGCGACGCACCGAGCGCCGGTGTGTAATACGCAATGGCGCCCAGAAATGCCGCCACCGACAGGAGCGTACCGACGAAAGCGCCGCCCACGCCGCGCGTGTCGGCGCCGAGCGCGCGCGGCACGCGTTTACCGGCCGTCACGCGCGTCACCCTGAAGGTGATCTCACCGAAGCGCACTTCGTCCCCGGCGAGCACGGCGCCCGCGGGCGCCACCGCACGCACGCCGCCGTCGAGGTCGACGATGGCCGCGCGCGCGAACGGCGCGAGCTCGCTGGGGAGCAGGTAGTCCACGCCGTCCCCGTGTCCGACGTAGAACGGTCGCGGCGGCGCGAGGTGGGCGACGTGCAGCACCGTGCTGCCCCAGAGCACCGTCACCTCGACCGCTTCGAGCAGTGGGTCCTCGCACTCGCTCGCCTCGACGGGCCCGCGGGTCTGGAGCATGACGTAGGTTGTTTCGCCGGATGGGCCGTCCTGCTCGCCCGTGAGGGCCTCCGGGATGGAGAAGGCGGGCGGCGGCTCAGGCGTCGATGGAGACGTAAGAGGATGGATGTGCGCGTTCGGCGCACCAAGCTGTGCGTTGGCCATGAGAGACACTCCTTGGGCGTGGTGCGACGTGCGGGATGGGAACCGCCATGACCGTGCAGGAGCACGCTCGCGGCGCCCGCCGAAAAAGAGCGCGTCGCTTGCACCAACAACGACAGCGAGGGACAAGGGAAGGTTCCCTGCACCTCTGGCTGCGCTTCAACGCCGTGAGGTTAGGACCGCGTAGGCCGACGTAGCCGTTTGTGGTGGGCGGGGGCGCGCCCTAAGGCCCAAGGGGGGATCGTGAGGAGCGAAAGGTGGGACGGCAAAAGCCAAAAAATAGCGCCCCACGGGCGGCGACCGGTGGTGTAGGTTCTAAGACGAGGTCTTCTCGGGCGTGGCTGACGAGGAAGTGAAGGAGGAAACCAGGACGGGTTTCGTGCTGAGCGAGGATGACCCGCTCGAGCGCACCGCGGTCGTCAACCTCAACGACCTCAAGAAGGACCTGGGCAGCAAACGCCAGGTCAAGGACCGGTACCTCTTGATCCGGGCACGCGGCGCCCAGCTCGGCCAGGTGCTCAAGCTCGGCCAGCAGCCGCACCGCGTCGGCCGCGCCAACGACTGTGAAATCTGGCTGAGCGACGACGGCGTGAGCCGCCGCCACGCCACGATTCACTTCGAGAACGGCGTTTACACGATCGAGGATACCGGGTCCGCCAACGGAACCTTCGTCGGCGGGCAGAAGATCGAGCGCGCCGTGCTGCGCGACGGCGACCTCATCCAGTTCGGGCCCCAGGCCGTCTTTCGGTACTCGGTGGCGGATGAGGGCCAAGAGCAGCTCCTGCGTCAGCTCTACGAAGCGAGCGTCACGGATGCGCTCACGGGCGCCAACAACCGTGAGCACTTCGACAGCCAGCTCCGTATGGAGCTCTCGTTCGCGCGCCGGCACGGCACCGATCTTTCGCTCGTCATCTTCGACGTCGATCATTTCAAGCGCGTGAACGACACGCACGGCCACCCCGTCGGGGACGAAGTGCTGGTCGAAATCTCGAAGGCGACGCGGCGGCTCGTGCGCAACGAGGACGTGTTCGCCCGCTACGGCGGTGAGGAATTCGCGTTGATCCTGCGCGGCATCGCGCTCGACGGCGCGCGCGTCGTGGGCGAGCGGCTGCGCGAGCGCATCGCGGAGCTCGTCGTCACGACCGACAAGGGGCCGCTCAAAGTGACGGTCAGCGTCGGCTGCGCGTCCTTCGCGAGCACGCAGGATGCGACCGCCGAGACGCTGGTGCAGCTCGCCGACAAGCGTCTCTACGTCGCGAAGCGCGGCGGCCGCAACCGCGTCATCGCGGACGGCTGACGCGCGGCGCGCGGAAGCTCAGGCGAGCTTCCGAAACGTAAACCAGCGCATTTCCACCGGCGCGCGGCTCATCGGCACGTCGAACGTGTCGACGCCGCGAGTCCACTGCTCGAACCAGCTCGTGGGCGGCCAGGCGCTCGGGGGCAGCCGCGCCTTTTCGTAGTCGAACACCGACTCCTCGGTGAGCAGGGCGAACCCGTGCGCTCCGGCGGCGGATTTGAGCTCGTCGCGCAGGAAAATGGTCGACCAGAGCACGTACGAAAACTGGCGCGCCACGAGGTCCGGTTGGTACCCGCCGACGGGGACGAACGCGTTCAGCACGAAGACGCCCTTCGAGGCGAGGAGCGCGGCCGCCCGCTCGAACAGGCGCGTGAGCGCCGGCACGTCGCGAAAATCCGAGACGAGCTCGGACGCGACCAGCAACCGATAGTGCGACGGCGGTAGCTCGAGCGACGAGCTCGTGAAGTCGCCCTCGAACAGCCGCAGCGTGAGCCGCGCGCGGGCGGCCGCCTCACGCAGGATCGTCGCGAGCGCGGGGCTTTGCTCGACGGCATCCGTCGGAAAGCCGGCGCGGGCGAGCGCGAGCGCATTCCGCCCAGCACCCGCGCCGATGTCGAGCACCGGCACGTCCGCGGGCGCGCCGAGTGAGCGCGCAAGATCCATCACCTTGCAGTCCGGGTCGTTGCCGAAATACGGCGGGGGACGCGTGTGCACCCAGTCCGCGTACTCGGCCTCGAGGCTCGCGGCCTCGAGCGTCAGCGTGTACGAGAGGGTCTGCTTCGGCGCCGGGTCCGTCTCGTAGTGGACGACGACGACCGAATTTCGCGCCGCCGAGAAACCCTGCTCGAGCTTCTCGGCGAGCAGACCGCGCAGGTGCTCGAGCTCGGCCGCCGTGAACGCGCGCCCCTGGAGCGCGAAGAGCTTCCCGAGCGTCTCCACGTAGTGGTCGAGCAGCGCCGGGACGGAGGGCAAGCGCAGCTGGCCGGCGCCGAAAATCCGCTTCGGGACGCGCCGCAGCATGCCTTGGCGCAGCACCTCACCGTCGAGCTCGTAGTCGCCCGCCACGCGTTCGGTCCGCTTGCTGGTCACGCCGCGGCCACGATACTACTTCCCGCGGTCATGCCCGAGCCCGAGCCGAACGCCCCGGACACCCGCGTGCCGGAGCCGCCGCTCGTCCCGCCAGGTCACCCGCTGCGCCCGCGCGCCCTCGTGCTCGCGCTGCTGCCGAGCGCGGCGGTGTTCCTGCTCATGTGCACCGATCGCCATTTTTCGTTTTCGGTGCCGCTCGGGGGGGCGCTCTGCCTGCTCGCCGTCGCGGGCGCGCTCGACTTTTTGGGGACGTTCGACGACGCGCCCGCTCCCGACGCGCACGCTGCGAGCGACCGAACGATCTCCCCGCGACTCTTCGGCCCGCGTGCGGTGGAGCTGCTCGGCAGCGCGCTGTTCAGCATCGCGGTGGTCAGGCTCGTCGTCGCCGGACGCTGGCCGCTCGGTAAGGCGGGGGCGGCGGTCGGCGTCACGGGCGCGCTGCTCTGGCTCGGCGTCGCAGGCTTCCGCCTGCTCGCGAGCCTCGGCGTCGTCGACGCGACGAAGCCGCTCCTGAAGCGCTGGGGCTTCTGGCTCTTCGTCCTCAACGTGCTGCTCTACGTGCCGCTGCTCGGCGCGTACTCGCTGAGCGATCCGTGGGAGACGCACTACGGCGAGGTGGCGCGCGAAATGCTCGCGCGCGACGACTGGATCTCGACGTGGTGGGCGCAGGAAAACTGGTTCTGGTCGAAGCCCGTTCTGGATTTTTGGCTGCAGGCGCTGTCGTTCTCGACCTTCGGCGTGCGCTTCATGCCGGACGAGATGATCGCGAGCGTGGCGGCGGGGCTCGCGCCGCGCCCCGAGTGGGCCGCGCGCCTGCCGGTGTTCGCGTTGATGCTGCCCGCCGTGTACCTCGCGTACCGCGCCGTCGCTCGGCGCTTCGGCGCGCGCGCCGGCTTTTTGGGGGCGCTCGTGCTCTCGACGGCGCCGCACTGGTACGTGATCGGCCGGCAGAGCATGACGGACATGCCGTACGTCGCGCCACTCACGGCCGCGCTCGCGTGCGTGCTGCTCGGCCTCGGCGCCGATCCGGCAGCCGTTGCGCCGGCATTTTCGGTCCGCGTCGGCAAGCGCACGCTGCGCGTCTCCGGGTTCCACCTCGTCGCGGGCCTGGTCGCGCTGACGGTGCTGCCCCAGGTGCTCTATCTCTTCTCACGTCACCTCACGATCCACGCGCTGCCGCCCAAGCACTGGTATCGCTTCCACCTCGACGAAATCCTGTTCGGTTCGCCGGGCAATTGCGGCTTACCCGGCAACGACCCTTGCCGCACCGTTGCGCCCGAGGATCCGGCGCTGCAGCCCGGGCTGCTCGGCGCCGTGTGGCTCGCGCTGCTCGCGCTGTTTCTCTGGGTGAATCGCGGCGAACGCCGGACGGCGCGGCTCTACTTCCTGGCGGCTTGGTACTTCACGGCGCTCGCGACGCTCGCCAAGGGGGCGCCGGGCCTGGTGCTGCCGCTCGCCGTCAGCGCCGCGGCCATCGGTGCCGCGCGACGCTGGAAAGACTTCGCCCGTCTCGAGCTCGTCGGCATGACGCTCATCGTCGCGTGCGTCTGCTTGCCCTGGTACGTGCAGATGTACGTGCGCCACGGCGCTCCCTTCACCAATCGGTTGCTGGGCCACGACATGTTCGACCGCGCGTTCGTCCACGTCCATGACACGAACACCGGCGACGACGTGAGCTTCCGTTACTACGTCTGGCAGCTCGGCTACGGCCTGTTTCCGTGGACGGGTCTCGCCGTCGCCGGCCTGCTCTCGTCGCAGCGCGAGGGCGACGAAGCGAAGAGCCCCCGCGCCGAAGCGCTCGGCTTCTTGCTGCTCTGGTTCGTGGTCGCGTTTTCGCTCTTCACGATCTCGCTCACGAAGTTCCATCACTACATTCTTCCGGCGGTCCCGCCGCTCGCGCTCCTCACGGGCCTCGCGCTCGATCGCGCTCTGCCCGCCCTCACGCCGCGCGGCCCCGGGCTCTTCGCGTATCTCGGCTTGATGGCGGGGGCGGCGCTGCTCTTCGTGGGCGGCGTGCTCGAGCTCGACGCGGCATCGTTGGTCGGGCGGGTGCCGGCGCCGGCCGCTTCACCGCTCGCGGCGGGCGTGTGCGCCGCCTGCGCCGTCTGCCTCTTTACGCTCGCCGTCCGGCGCTGGCCCGCGGAGCCGGTCGCCGGCTCCGGCTACGAGCGCGCCATGCTCGCTCTTTTCGGTCTCGCGGCGGCCGCCGTGATCGTGCTCGTCGGTCGCGACCTCGCGTCCGTCGAGGATCCGGAGGGGCCGGCGCGTCTCACGTACCTCGCGAGTTACAATTACGCGCGCCCGTGGCCGCTCACGCTCGACTTTCACGGCGTGCTCGGCGCCGTGACCGCAGTGACGGCGCTCGCGACCGCGCTCTTCGCGACCCCGCGGCTCCGGCAGCACGCGGCGGTGCTCGTCACGTGCGTGGGCGTTTGGGCCGCGGCCTGGACGCTCGACGTTTACCTCGTGCGTGCGGCGCCGCACTGGGGCCAGCGCGAGACGATCAGCGAATACTATCGCCGCCGCCGCGGCCCCGAGGAGCCGCTCGCGGCTTACCAGATGAACTGGAAGGGCGAAAACTTCTACACGGGCAACCACCTGCCCGCGTTCATTTCGACGGGTTCCAAATTCAAGGCGTGGATCGGTGAAGAGCGCGATGCGGGCACGCGCGTCGTCTTCTTCGTCACGGAGCACTCGCGCGAATCCACCTTGAAGAGCGAGCTCGGCAAGGTGACGAAGTACGAAAAGCTCACGACCAAGGACGACAACAACAAGTTCTTCCTCGCGCGCGTCGAGCTCTGAGCTCCCACAGCCGGAGTGCGAGAGCACCGCCCTCCGTCGCTCCACGCGCGCCCCAAACTCCCGAACGAGCGAGCCCCACGTGCACGTCACTGCGGCGGCGTGCAAGACGCGCCGGACGGCACCTTAGCGGAGTGAAAACAGTGCGGATCGGGCAGATCCTTCGCGAGGTGCGCGTGAACGATGCGACACTGCAAGCTGTTCGGCTCCGCCGGGTCGCTGCCGAGCGGCCAGCCCGCGGTGAAACAGGTGTCGAGGCAGTCCGCGAGGCCGCTGTACATGTTCGCGGGCGAGTCCTTGCAGTTCTGTAGATACGTCGGGCAATAGTCGCCGCACGCGACCTCGAGCGGACTGTCCCCGGAATCCGCCCCGGCCAGGTTGTTGCCCGTGCCGCCCTGAGCCGAGCTCGAGCCGCCCGTGCCGCTCGAAGCACCCGCTGCAGGCCCGCCCTGAAAGCTCTTCCCAGCGCTCGACGAACCGAGCGAAGGATCGACGTCGATGCTGGGGAGCACGCACGACGCGACCAAGAGCGAAGCGAACGACCACGCGAGAGCGCCGCGCATCAGAACGTCCCCCGGACGCCGGCCGTACCGGGCCCGACGTACGCCTGTGCCGAGGCCTGACTCGGAGCCGTGACGAGCAGGACCACGCCGAGCGCCGCGAGCGCGCCACCCGCGTAAAAGCCGACGGTCGAGAGGGTCCGGCAGGTGTTGTACGTGTCGACCGTGCTCTGCTCGTTCGGAGCACAGTGATTGCCTCGGCAGTTCGGGTTGCCGTCGAGGTCGCTCTTTTTACCGACGGCGATGAGCCCCGTCACGCCGCCGACCAAGAGCCCGACACCGCCGGCACCGATCGTGATCCAACCCCAGGTGCGCTGCGCGGACGAGGCTCGACCCACGTCCGCGTTCGCAGTCAGGGGGGCCGGCACGGAAAGCGGCGGCGAGGGCGGAGCCTGATTCGCCGCGGGCGGCGCCGCGGGAGCGGGCGCTGGTGCACCGAACGCGAGCGCCACGGTCTTGCGCTCTCCTTCCGCCAGCGTGACCTCCGCGTGCGCGCGGTCGTCGCCGTGTCGACCGTCGAGCTCGTGCGTCCCCGGATTGACGAGCCTGCCCGCGCCGAGAAGGGACGCAGCGACCGGCACGCCGTCGACGCTGATCGAGCAATCGGCGAGCTCCGCGCCCTCGACCGCGACGACGAGGGACGGGATCCTCGGCTTCAACCCGGCGAGCTCGGCGGCGGCGTCGGCTTGGGCGCGCTTCTGTACCGCGTAGTCACCCGCGGGCACCTGCAAGCTCGTGGTCTCGAGAAAGCGATCGGCCGCCTCGACCCACTTTCCGAGCTTGACGAGCGCGCGGCCCGACCAGAGCCCGAGGGACGGCGCATGCAAGAGGGCGTACGCCTTCTCGAGCTTGTCGGTCGCCGTCGCGAAATCGCTCGCTTGGTACGCTTCGACACCCGCCGTGCCGAGCGCACGCGCGGCCGTGCGGGTCGCCTCGTCCGGTGCCTGCGCCGCGGCCGGAACGGCAAGCGCGACCGCAAAGGAGAGCAGCGCGGCGCCGAGCGAGGCTTTCATGGCCGCGATTGTGCGCGAGCGCCTCCGCTCGTGACAAGACGCTTTCTCGTCGTCGGGGAGGTTCAGCCGCGTCACGCCCTTCGGGTCGATGCGCGTTCATGGGCGATACCTCCGCTCGAGCGCGTCGAGCAGACCGTCCACGGTGTAAGTGCTTGCGGCGACATCCACGCGAATCCCGAGGCCCTCTGCGGTTTTCGTCGTCACGGGCCCGATGCTGGCGACGGTCACGCCGGCCAAAAGCTCCGCGGCTTCTTGCCCGAGCCGCTCGACGACCGCTTCGATCGTCGAGCTCGACGTGAGCAGGATCGCGTCGATGCTCTTCGACGTGACGAGCCCGCGAAGCTCGTCGCCCGCGTCGAGCACCGGCTTGGTTTCGTAAGCCGCAACGACGTCGACGGCCGCGCCCGCAGCGCGGAGCGCGTTCGGTAACGCGTCACGGGCTACGAGCGCCCGTGCGAGCAGCACACGGCGCGGCACGCCTTGTTTCAAGACGTCGCGCGCGAGCCCTTCACCGACATGCTCGTCCGCGATCACGTCCGGTTCGAGGCCGAACCGGCGCAGCGCGTCCGCCGTGCGCGGCCCGATGACGCCGAGGCGGCTCTGCCCGAACGCGCGGGCGTCGCGCCCGAGCCGCCGCACGACCGCGCAGAAGCGCTCGACGCCGTTCTCGCTCGTGAAGAGCACCCAGTCGTAGTCGCGAACGTTCGCCGCCGCGCGCTCGAGCGGCGCTATGTCGGGCGGCGGCCCGAGCGCGATGAGCGGGAGCACGATGGGCTCACCGCCGCGCGCGCGGATCGCCCGTGCGCTGCGTTCGGCCTGGCCGCTCGGGCGCGGCACGAGCAGGCGCTTCGCGAAAAGCGGCTTCTTTTCGTACCAAGAGAGCTCTTGTCTCAGCGCGACCACTTCGCCGATCACGATCACGGCGGGGTTCGTGAGCCCCTCGGCGCGCGAGCGTTCGGCGATGCTCGCGAGCGTGCCGGTGACGACGCGCTGCTCGGGCCGCGCGCCCCATTGGATCACCGCCGCCGGCGTCGTCCGCGCCCGCCCGCCCTCGATGATGGCGGCCGTGATCGCATCGATGCGGCGCATGCCCATGAGCACGCAAATCGTGTCCGTCGCCGTCGCGAGCTTCTTCCACGAATCGGGCGACCAAGGCACGCCGGCGCGGTCGCTACCGGTGATGAACGTCACGCTCGAAGAGAGCTCGCGATGGGTGAGCGGAATGCCTGCGTACGTCGCCGCGCCGACGGGCGACGACACGGCCGGCACGATCTCGAACTCGATCCCCGCCTCGACCAGCGCGAGCGCCTCCTCCGCTCCGCGCGCGAAGAGCAGCGGATCGCCGCCCTTGAGCCGCACGACGCATTTGCCGGCCCGTGCGAGCGTGACGAGCTCCTCGTTGATGGCGAGCTGAACGCTGCTCGGTTGCCCGAAGCGCTTGCCCACGTCGCGGAGCTCGGCGCCTTCCCTGCACGCGCCGCGAAGCGCCGGATGCGCGAGGGCGTCGTAGAGCACCACGTCCGCCGCGCGCAGCGCCGCGAGCCCTCGCACGGTGATGAGCTCCGGATCGCCGGGGCCCGCGCCGACCAACCAAACCTTGCCCGCGGCGACCACGCGCCATAGCTACCAAATTCGGGGCCGGGCCCCGCTCGAGACACGCGGATTCGTGCAAGCCCGCGCTGCGGCTTGTCGGCATTTGTAGGCGAGTGTATGCCTTGTCCCACAAGGTACGCTTGCCGCTCCCGACTCTCGTCTCCGAGCTCTTGCCGCGCGACAGCGTGCCGCCGAGCGCGCCGCGCGGCGATCGCTGGTTCGTCACGAACGGCGTGGTCGCGGTGGGCCCGATCTCGTTCGAGCTCCTGATGCGCGGCGCCGCGCACGATCGCATTCCGCGCGGCTCGTTCGTGCGGCACGAGTCATGGCAAGTCTGGCGAAGGCTCGATGAAATCGGCTCGCTGACGGCCGACGGTCGCGAGCGGACGGTCGAGGATCTCGCAGCCAAGAGCGCGGAGCTCGAATCGCGCGCCAGCAGTCCGCTCGAAAGCGCACCGCCGCCGCCGCCGGACGATCTCGCGCTGACGCTGCGCCCGAGCGCGCCACCACCGTCACGCTCGACGTTTCGTGCGACGACGGTGGACCCGGTCGGCGTCCTTTCGCACGCCTACGACCTGCCCGAGGCGCTGCTGCTCGCAATCTCGACTGCGGTCTCGGCGTCGGCGGCCGAAGTCGGGCTCGTCCATCGCGTGCGGCAGGACTTGCGGTCCGTCGTCACGGTCGGCGGCCACGGCCCGCGCACCGAGCGCTTGCTCGGCGAACGCATCACCGAAGACGACCCCACGCTCGCCGCGGCGCGCAACGCTTTCACGATCATCAGCGAGCCCGGCCTCGGACACGAGAGCCGCCACGTCGCGGGCCGCATCGTTCGTTGTCTTCCCGACGTCGTCGGCGTCGCCATGGTCCCGCTCTGCATCTACGGCGAGCTCGTCGCCATCTTCGAAGTCGGCCGCGGCGGCCATCCGTTCCGCGCCCGCGAAATCGCTCGCGTCGAAGACGTAGTCGAGGTCATGGCCGAGCGCGCCGTGTTGATGGGCTGGCTCGAGTAGCGCCGCTGCTTGCTACGCACGCGTCGTGAGCGTCGCCGGAGTCTCCGAAGTTTTGGCGGGCGGCGCGGCGGCGTGTTCGCGCGAAAACTGGAGCTCGTGGAGCTTCGCGTACAGACCGCTTTGCCGGATGAGCTCTTCGTGGGTGCCGCTCTCGACGAGCTTGCCTTGACGGAGGACGAGGATGCGATCGGCTTCGCGGATGGTGCTGAGCCGGTGCGCGATGACGAGAGCCGTGCGGCCGCGCAGGAGCTCTTCGAGCGCGCGCTGGAGGCGTGCTTCGGTGTCGCTGTCGATGCTCGCGGTCGCTTCGTCGAGGATGAGGATGGGGGCGTCGCGGTAGAGGGCGCGCGCGAAGGCGATGAGCTGGCGTTCGCCCGCGGAAAATTTCGAGCCCTGCTCGCCGACGTCCGCGTCGAGGCCGCCCTCACGCGCAAGGAAGAGATCGAGCGCACCGATGCGCTCGAGCACGTGGCGCACGCGCTCGCGATCGGGCATTTCGCCGGCGGCGACGTTTTCGGCCACCGTGCCGGGGAACAACACGACGTCCTGCGGCACGACGGCGAAGCGGCGCCGGAGCTCGTGGCGATTGAGGCCGACGACGTCGTCGCCGAAGATGCGCACGGTGCCGCTTTCGATGTCGTAAAGGCGGAGGAGCAGCGCGGTGATCGTGGTTTTGCCGGACCCCGTGGGGCCGACCAGCGCCACTTTTTCCCCGCGCTTGATGGCGAGGCTCAAATCGTCGAGGACGGGGACGCCCGGCTTGTAGGCGAAGTTCACGTGCTCGAGGGCGACCGCGAGGCTCGCGTCACCGGGCGGAGTCGCCGGCTTCGGCTCCGCGTCGACTTCACCGATCTCGAGCAGGCTGAAGACGCGCTCCGCGCCCGTCATCGCGCCTTGCACGAGCGTGTAACGCTGCGCAAGCTGGCTGATGGGCTCGAAGAACTGCGAGAGGTACGCGCTGAACGCGACCACGGTGCCGAAGCTCACGGGCCGATAGCCGAGCGCGACGATGATGGACGCGAGGCAGACCGAGCCGACCATGTCGATCGACGCGTCCTGAATCGCTTCCCACTTGATGCTCGTCACGTTCGCGTCGCGGTAGGCGACGTTCGTCTCGTCGAAGTCGCGGCCCGCCGCCGCTTGCCGGCCGTAGGCCTGGATCAGGCTCATGCCGGAGACTTGCTCGTTCGTGATCGCGTTCATGCGCGAGGTGCGCGCGCGAATTTCACGCAGCGCCTCGCGCATCGGACGGCGGATCAGGCGCACGAACAACGCAACCGGGGGCACGGCGATGAAGGCGATGAGCGAGAGCCGCCAGTCGAGCGCGATCATGAGCGCGACGATGCCGGCGAGCCGCACGACGTCGCCGATGCCGTTCACGGCGCCGGAAGCGAACGCCTCCAAAATGGCGTCGACGTCGTTCGTGACGCGCGAGACGAGGCGGCCCACGAGCTGGCGGTCGAAGTATGAAAGCCGCCGCCCGTGCAAGAAGCGGAACACCTCGGTACGGAGCGTCGCCATCGCGCGCGCGCCGACGATCTGCATCGCGTACATGTGCACGAAGCCGAGCACCTGCTCCGCGAGCAAGACGCCCGCGAACAGGAAGCCGATGCGCATGAGCTCGTGCTTGTCCCCGGTGAGGACGGCCTTGTCGATGCCCTCGCGCATGATGAGCGGGCGGATCAACGAGAGCCCCGAGGTGACGAGCAAGACGCACACCGAGATGCCGATGAGCACGCGGTGCGGCGCGAGGAAGCTCCAGATCTGCCGCGCCAGGCGCGCGTCGTAGCTCTTCGTGAAGCGCTCCTCGTCGTGGAAAGCGGCGAGGATCTTCTCGGTGCGGCGCTGGGCCTCGCTCTTCGGGGCCTCGCTCTTCGGGCCCTCGCTCTTCGGGGCGGAGTCGGGCTGGCTCATGCGACGGCCGCCTCCGCGCCGTTGTGTCCGAGCCGTTCGAGCTCGCTTTCGATGCGCTGCTCTTCGGCGAAGCTCGCGTAGAGCCCGCCGCGCGCGACGAGCTCGGCGTGCGTGCCCTGATCGATGATGCGTCCGCCGTCGAGCACGACGATGTGATCGCAGCGCGCGGCCGCCGCGACCCGGTGCGTGATGAGCAAGACCGAACGCTGCGCGCGCTGGCGATCGATGGCCTCGAGGATGCCGCGCTCGGTGCGAGCGTCGACGGCGCTCAGCGGATCGTCGAGGATCAGGATGTGGGGGTCGGAGACGAAGGCCATCGCGAGCGCGACGCGCTGCTTTTGTCCGCCCGAGAGCTGCACGCCGCGCTCGCCCACGACCGTGTCGTAGCCGTCGGGCAGCGCGGTGAGCTCGTCGTGCACGCGCGCCTCCGCGGCCGCTTGCCGGATGCGCTCGTGACTCTCCGGCGAATCCGGATCGTCGAGCGGGAAGCCGATGTTGCGCGCGGCCGTGGTCGAGAACAAAAACGCGTTCTGCTGCGCGTAACCGATGGCGCCGCGCACGACGGACAGCGGAAGATCGCAGACGTCCTTGCCGTCGAGGAAGACGGCCCCCCGCGGCGTGGGTTGCAGGCGCGCGAGCAGCACGGCCAGGGTGCTCTTGCCGCTGCCCGTGCGCCCGACGATGGCGAGCGAGCGGCCCGGTTCGAGCGTGAGGTTGACGCCGCGGAGCACGTGATTGGAGCCGTACGCGAAGGAAAGGTGACGCACCTCGAGCCGGCCGGAGATGGCGGAGGGAGCCGGCAAAGGGCCGTCCACGATGTCGGGCTCGGCGACGTAAACGTCGCGGAGGCGGTCGTAGGCGGCACGGCCGCGCTGCACGAGCCCGAGCACGAAGCCGAGCGAGAGCAAGGGCCAGGTGAGGCGGCTGAGCGCGCGGTTGAAGGTGAGGAAGCCGCCCGCGTCGAGCTCGTGCCGGAGCACGAGTAGGCCGCCGTACCAGAACACCACGAGGATGCCGATGGCGATGGTGATCTGCATGATGGGGCCGAGCGAGCCGCGCAGGCGCGCGAGCGCTAGGCTGCGATCGAGGTAGCCCTGGTTCGTGCGCTCGAACGTGGCGAGCTCGGCATCCTCCAGCGAGAACGAGCGAATCACGCGCACGCCGGCGATGCTCGTCTGCACGCGCGCGCTCATCTTCCCGAGCGCGGCCTGATTGTCACGCGTGCGCGTGTAAAATTCGTGCGACAGGCGGCGCGAGACGAGCAGGAGCAGCGGTAACGGCGCGAGCGCCGCCAGCGTCAGCTTGCCGGAAATCGGGATGGTGACGGCGAGCGCGCTCACGAGCGCGAAGACGGTGTTGATGACGTTGAGGACGCCGAAGCCGAGCAGGAGCCGCACCTGCGCGAGGTCATTCGTGACGCGGCTCATGATTTCCCCGGTGCTCATGCGCCGGTAGAACGAGGGACCGAGCGCGAGGAGCTTCTCCTCGAACGCGGCGCGGAGCTCGTACTCGGCGTCGCGGCCGGCGTTGAAGACGATGACGCGCGAGAGCACGCGCACCACCGCGGCACAGAGCATGACCCCGATGAGGACGAGACCGAGCATGACGGCGCGAGCGTGCTGCGGACCGAGCGCGTCGTTGATGGCGGACCGGAGCCGCGTGTCGAAAAAGTATTGGGAAGCTTGGTACGCTCCCAGCAGAATGACGCCGAGCGCGTAGCGCGGGCCGTGGCGCAGGAACTGGGCGCCAAGGCCGGTAGGAAAACGCCTGGGCATCTCGGACATGCGGCCGGGTGACTTAGAGCCCGAACGCCCCGATCGCAACCGCATCGAGCGACCTCTCGCGAAAATCGGCCCGAGTTCCGTGTCCGTACGAACAGAGAACCCGGCGGACAGCGTGACGAGGGCGAGCCTCCGGCGGGTCGGCAAGCGGCCCGAAGGCCCGGCGACCTGAAGTGGCTTGACCACTGACGCGTCCTACCCAAGCGTCGTCGGGGTCGAAAACGCGCAAAGTGCCCGGCGAGCACGGAGGGACTCGACGGCGTGGCGGGGAACCTGAATACGACGGATTGTCCAGGCTCGTCTCCGTGGCCCGGCTCGACCTGGCAGCTCACACCGAACCCAGGTGCGAACGCCTTCACGGGCGCTCATCTTTGGGTGTCCACATCGAATGGAGACGTGACGCCGAGCAGCGCACCCTACGCAGCTAATATTCTCAACGCGCCCGTGGATATTACCGAGGGCGATAGTGGCGGTCCCTTGTATTCGGACGACGGCAACTACTACGTGGTGGGTGTGTGTTCAAACGAAGACAGCGACATGAACTACTTCAACCGGTTTACACCGGAAGTATGGGCATTCATTTCGGCCCATGCGCCGTTCTAACCCGAGCGCGCATCCGATGAACTCGGCGCGGTCGCGTGGGCTCGGTGCGCTCGGAGCATTGCTCCTCACGGCAACGCTCGGTACCGAGGCCTGTGCTGGCAAGTCTTCGAGCAGTCAGACAGCGCATGACGGAGGAGGTACTCCGGGTGCCTCGGGCTCTGGTTCGGGCGGCGGCAGCGCCGCCGCGGCTGGGGCAAATGCGACGCCGTCACCGTCGCCGTGCAGCGGCGCTTGTCCGGACACTGCCGAGCGCCCGTCATCGCTTCCACCGCCCAAATGCCCGCAGGTGGAGCCCATGCCTACCGGTAGTTGCAACGAAGTTGACCTCGAATGCAGCTACGGTGACTCGCCGACACCTGCGTGCCGACGCCTCTACCGATGTCAGTCGGAAGCTTGGACGCTGGTATCCGACCCGACGCACCCTTGCGAGACGGCGGTGGATTGCCCGGCAGCGCCAGTGCCCGGCATGGATTGCATTGTCAGTACGCCCAAGACCCCGTGCGACTATGGAGATCAGCTCTGCTACTGCACGCGGGCTCCAGACGATCTCTCTGTCGGCGTCCCAGGAACTTGGGCGTGTTTCGGTGCACCGATGAATCCGGCATGCCCGGAGCGTCTGCCCAACATAGGCGAGGGGTGCGCACCCCAGGCGCTCGCATGCGACTATGCGGTCAACGGCTGCATCGCCGCGCCCGATAGCACGGTGTTCTGTCGGGACGGCGCGTGGGAGCAGGGGGAGACGTTACCTTGCGCCTCGAAGTAATGCGCAGCCTGCGCGCGGCTCTGCTCCTCGCGCTCTTCGCGAGCGCTTGCGGTGGCAAGACGCGAAGCAGGGACATCGACGCGGGGACGGGTGACGACCATGAGTACAGCGGCGGCGCCGGGGGCACGTCGGGCGGGACAGGCGACGGAAGCGGAGCAGTGACGAACAATAGCGGGGGTACCACGAGTATGAATACGGATGGTGGAGCCCCGAACCAGAACACAGACGGTGGGGCCACGAACGCGGGCAGTGGCGGGACGAGCGCGGGGGGATACTCCTCCTCGACGCCAGGTGAAGACGAGTCGGCAGCCTACGATGCCTTCCTGGCGCAATGGGAAAGGGCCGCGCCCGATCGGGGCAACGACATGCCGGGGCCCTGCTTGCAGTGTATCGACTCCTACGGCTTCAGCACCTGCATGTACCCGCGCGGAGCCGAATGCGGCCCGTCCACCGCCTGCATCGAACGCCATTGCCTTTACGTCGACGTCTACCCGACGAGCCTCGCGGGCTGCGTGGAGAGTTGTATGCCCACCGACGATTCGAACTGCCACGATCAATGGCTCGCTTACGTGACCTGCAGCACCGCTGCCTGCGCTACCTCGTGCGATTGAGAGATGCGCGGAGTGCGCGGCTGTTACGCACGCTCGCCTATTGCCTGGGCTTGTCGCTCATCGCGTGTGGCCCGCGGCGCGAAGAATCCGTAGCCCGACAAAGCGAGTCGATCAGCGGAGGCGCGGCCGTCTTGCCGGGGGCGTGGCCTGCGGTGGCGTGGCTCGACAACGGCTGCACCGGCGTCCTAGTCGCGCCGGACCTGCTTGTCTTCGCAGCCCATTGCGGGGAAGGCCGGGAACGAAGCGCACGCTCGAGGCCTCGATCGACGAGGTCGGAGTCGAGCTCCAGATCGGGAATGCCGACGCCGGTACCTGCGCCGGCGACTCCGGGAGTCCAGCGTTCGTGGCGCTCGGCTCAAGCGCCGCTCCGGAGTGGCGCGTGGCAGGGATCCTTTCCTCAGGCGTCGTCGGGCAGGCTTGCGGTGTCGGCTTTTATGCGAACGCGGCGACCATCGTGCCTTGGCTCGAAGACTCGAGCGGGCGCGATCGCCAGCCTCCTCTTGGCCTGGGCGTGGCGTCGATTCCGCCAGGGTTCTATGCGACGGCATTCGCGCGCACACCGGCTGCGCCTTGCGAGCGGGCGGGCACGGGGCTAACTTCTCAGCCGGTAGCACAAGCCATGACTCGCCTCCTCGCGTTAGTCTTGCCGCCGCTAGCGCTGCTGGCATGCAGCAAAGCGCCCGCAAGCCTGGGCGGGGACGGCCACCCGCAAATCGCCATCAACGTCGACGCGGTCGGCTACCACCCCGCGGAGTCCCACGCGAAGGGCGGCGAGCAGGTGCACCTGGTCTTCACGCGCACGAGCGAGGACGGCTGCGGGACGGAAGTCGTGATTCCGAGCGCCAACGTGAAGCGCGAGCTCCCGCTGAACAAACCGGTGAGCATCGACGTCACCATGCCGAAGACGGGCAAGCTCGCGTTCGCGTGCGGTATGGACATGATGCACGGCACCGTCACCGCGGATTGAGATTGAGGGTGTTCCCCGCCGGTGAGCGGACGCTCGCCGGGCGTCACTCCCGCGGGTCAGTCGCGCTCGTTTGCATCGAGCAGCGCGCCCCCGCGCCGTGCCCACCCCCAAATTACTCCCCTTCCTCCCCTTGCGCCTCGTATCGATCCCGCGGGCGTCACAAGACCCCGATGCTGAAATGGAACGCACCGAGCGATTCCCAGGTGCGCTGGTTTTTGCGCTCGGGAAACAGCGCGTCGAGGACGCGCGTCACGTTGAAGCCGTAGTCGAAGGCGAGCGGGCCGATCGGCGTCCCGATGCGAAGACCGGTGCCGACGGTGTAACGGAGTTTGAAGGGATCGAACTGTTTGGGATCGGTCCAGAGGTTGCCGGTGTCGAGGAAAAGCGCCGTCTGCACGCTGTTCGTGAGCGGGACGCGGAGCTCCGCGCGCGGGTTGATGAACACGTCGCCGCCGCGGATCACGATGTCGTCGATGGTGAGCGGGTTCGACAGAGTCGTGTTCGGGGTGAGCAGCTGCTTGGCGATGTCTTCCGGCACGAGCGAGTCCTGAGCGAAGCCGCGCAGGCTGTCGATGCCGCCGAGGAAGAACAAGCGATCGGGATAGGTGCGCGAGCCTGCGATGAGCTGCTGGATGACGCCGCCGCGGAAGCTCAGCGCGAGCGCGAGTCCGCGCTGGCTCAGCCGGAAATAGCCGGCGACGCGCCCGTCGTAGCGCATGAAGTCGCTCGTGGTCGCCGTAAAGACGCTGGTCGCGCTGCCCGCGTCCGTCGGCGTATCGCCGATGGGCTTGGCGTGCACGTGCTCGGCCGCGAGCGAGATGAACGTGCCGGTGGTGGCGTCGAGCGGGCGATCGCGGCGGTCCCACGAGCCGCGCAGCTGTTCGGATACGGCGAACGTCGTGCCCTCCGGCACGCGGAAGATGTTGCGCGTCGCGGGGTTGTCCTTCACGTACTGATCGAGTGCGCCCTTCAGGTCGTTGCCGAAGATGTTGGCGACGTTGCGCTCGAGCGAGCCGGTCGCCTGCAGCGAGATGCGGCGCGAAGGGTGGAAGATGAGGCTCAGAATCGTGGCGTCGCGCGTGAGGCCGTAGTCGCGCGCGTTGTCGCGGACATCGACGCCCGAGACTTCGAGCCGAAAGAGGGGGCCGAGGCCAATCTCCGGGAACGAGACGGAGATGCGGTTACGGCGCTCGAGGCGGTCGGCGACGACGAGCTGGTCGTATTTGCGGCGCACGTCGGCGTCGATGATGAACGCGGTCGGCAAGTAGCCGAGCTGGCTCGCGAACGTGAGCTGAATCGCTTCGCCCGCGACGTTGAGATAGCCGTACTCGATGAAGCCGGTGACGCCGTCACCGCTCGTGACGCCGCCGCCGAACGAAACGTATTGCGGCTTTTTCTCCTCGACGCGCACGACCACGACTTTTTCGCGCGCCGGCACGTACGGATCTTCGAAGGCGACGCTGACGGTCGAAAACACGCCGAGCTGGCTCAGGAGCTCCTCGCTCCGCCGCACGAGGCTCCGCCGGTAGAGGTCGCCGGGCTTGAGCGCGAGGCGGCTCCGGATGAGCCCTTCGTGCGTGCGTTCGGCGCCGCGCACGTCGATGCGCGACACGCGCACCGGTTGCCGCTCGCTGATGACGAAACGCGCGCTACCGTGCCGGTGATCCGACGAGAGCTCGAGGCTCGCCTCCACCTCCGCGAACGCGAAGCCCTGCTCCGCGTAGGCGTCGACCAAGCGCCGTCGCGCGTTCTCGAGCTCGAGCTGGGAAATCGGCGCGCCCACGACGAGCCCCGCCGCCTGGGCGAGCTCGCTCTCGACGAGCAGCCGGTTGCCCTCGAACGCGATGTCGTAGAGCTCCGTCTGCGGGCCGAGCTTGATCGGCAAGTAGAGGACGGCCTCGGGCTCGCAAGTCACGCCCTTGCGGGGGTCCGGGTGACAGGTGAGCGCGGGATCGGGCGCATTTTCTTCGAGCGGCAAGCCGATGGCGTCATAGCGGCACTCGGTGGCGGGGCGCCTGCGCACGCCGATCGGGATGCAGGCGCCGGGCTGCGAGTGCGGATCGCAGGCGCGCCGGAGCAGCGTCGCCGGTCCGACGGACGCGGAAAGGTAGCCCCGCGAGCGAAAGAGATCGCGCAAGTGGTCGATGGCTTTGTCGTAGACGCCCGTGACGTAATAACCCCAAGGGTTTTGGGTGAGCGGCGCCTTGAGCTTGCCCCGTCCCGCCGTCGGTCCGATGACGGCGTCGACGGCGTTGTCGTCGACCGGACCCACGAGCTCGCTGCCGGGCAGCTCCGAGAGGAAGCTGTCGATTTCACTGCCGACCTCGCTCGGCAACGCCCCCGTGAGGCACGGATACTCGCGGCCGATCACGCGGAGCGGCCGCGTCTCGCGGATCATGAACGCGAGCTGGTGCACCGGCGCCGCCGCGCCGCCGCGCTCCTCGAACCGGATATCGGCGTCGAAAAAACCGCGATTTTCGTAAAAATCGTGGAGCCGATCGGCCAGGACCTGCGGCTCGCGTTCGTCGTTGTCTTCGAGCGCGAGCGCCCCGCGCAGCTCATCGGCGTCGAAGTGGCGATTGCCCTCGAACACGAGCTCGACGAGCGGCCCGGCCCGCACCTCGACGCGCAAGAACGCGCCGCGCGCGCGCGCCTCGAGCCGGTGCGTCACGACGGCGCGGTGCCAGCCGTGCGCCCTGAGCGACGATTCGAGGTTCTTGTCGGCCGTCGCGAGCGCCTCCGCGTCGGCACGGTCGCCCACGGCCACGTCGTACGTCCCGAGCACGGCGCGCAGACCGGGGGCGTTCGGATCCGGCCACACGCCGAACCAGCGATCGACGACGGGCGCGGGCGCGCCGCTCTGCACGTCGAGCTGCACGACGACGTCGAACGGGTCGTCCGTGTCGAGCGCGCGGGCGCTCACGATCGCGTTCGGAAAGCCGCGCCTGGCGAGCTCGGCCCGCACGCGCGCCGCGATACGCGGGAGATCGGGCGCCGTGAGGTCGTCGCCCACGTGCAGGAGGTCGCCACGAAGGAGCTCGTCGCTCGCAATCGGCGACCCGGAGAGCTCGATCCGCGCCACGACGCGGCGCGGCAGCACACGCAGCCTGAGTACGACGCCCGTCGCGACCGGCTCGGCCTCGACCCGCGCCTCCGCGAAGCGGCCGGTGTCGACCAGCTCCTGCATGGCCCGGCGCGCGACCTCGGTCGAAAACGCCTGACCGACGCGGGCCTGCGTCACCTCGGCGGGTTGCCCGAAGCGTCCGCCTTCGACCACGACCTCGACGCGCACGATGGGGCGTCCGTCGAGCTCCTGACCGAGCGCGGGCGGAAGCACCGGGGCGCGTGCCTGCGGCGCCTCTGCGAACGCCGGCAGCGCGAACCCGACGACGAGCGCCGCGAGTCGCCAGATCCGGGCCGTGCGCATGCGTCTTTCTAATACATTGACCCCACGCGCCGCGGGCAGATGTTGCGAGGGCTCCGTCGTCCGGCGAGGTCGCGTCCCCTGGAGCGCATTACATTCGCCGGATCGGGGGGATTGGGCTATCAGAGCGGGATGTCTCAGGCGGCCGTTCGTGGCGAGCGCCGAGCTCGCCGCACGAGCCGAGCTCGGCGAGGCACGGCCGCCGGCGGTTTCTGGGCGCGCTGGCTGCCGCGCATCTCGGCAGGGCTCGGCGTGGCGTTCGGCCTGTCGTGGTGGGCCGTTCACCGCTACGACTGGGTGGGACCGCTCGTTGCAAATGGCTTGCGCTCCGTCGTCGGGGTGAGCGCCGTCGCGCATCTCGAGGACTTCGTTTACTCGGTGGAGGATCATTACAACCGCTTGGCGCGCGGCAGTGAGGCGCCAAAGTCGTATTGGGCGGTGCCTGCGGCGCCCACGGCGGCTGCAGTCGCGGTGGCCGTCCCCGTCCCGTCGGCGAGCACGGGAGCGCCCGCCGAGCCGATTTTTCGACCGGCCGATCCCGGTCCCGCGCTCAAGTCGTGGTCCGCGCCGGGGGACGGCGTGTGGGTACCGATCGTCGACCCGCGGCGGCCGAGCGAGCGGCCCTACATGTACAAGACGCTGCTCCACCCCGATAAAGAGCGCGGCTGGGCGGAGGTGTTCGTCGTCGCGGTCGATCTGAAGCACGTGACGCTCCACGTCGTGCCGGGTACGCAGGAACCGAAAGCCGACAACCCGGCGGGCGACAAACTCGAGCGCCCCGCGGTGATTCCGCAAAGCGAGGACGAAGAGCTCCTCGCGGCGTTCAACGGCGGTTTCATGACCGAGCACGGGGGCTACGGCATGAAGCTCGACGGCGTAACGATCGTGTCGCCGAAGCCGAAAGCGTGCACCGTCGCCGTTTACCCGGATGAGAGCGTGCGCATCGCCCCCTGGACGGAGCTCGCACCCGACGAGCCGAGCATGCTCTGGTTCCGGCAGGCGCCCGAGTGCATGGTGCACGGCAACAAGCTGCACCCGGGCATTCTGTGGTCGTCGGGCAATCGTAAGTGGGGCGCGACGCTCGACGGCGAGACCGTGATCCGCCGCTCCGGCATCGGCCTGAACGCCCCGCGCGACGTGCTGTACGTGGCGATCACGAACCACACGAACGCGCGCGTGCTCGCGGAGGGCATGCGTCACGCCGGCGCCGTCGACGTGGCCCAGCTCGACGTGAACTGGTCCTACCCGAAATTCGTGCTGTTCGAGCCGAAGGAGGCCGGCGGCCCGCGCAAAGCCGTCGCGCTCGCGAGCGGCTTCGAATTCTCCGAAGACGAGTACATCCGCAAGCGCTCGCGGCGGGACTTCTTCTACCTCGTGCGGAAACCTGCGGCTGCGGCACACTGAGCGCATGCCCGAGCTCCCCGAGGTCGAGGTCACGCGCCGCGCCGTCGCACCGAGACTCGTCGGCCGGCGCATCGCGCACGTACGCACGACCGCACCGAGCTACTTCTTCCTGACGCCGCCCGCGCGGCTCAAAAAGGCGCTCACGGGGCGCTCCGTCGTGCGCCTCGATCGGCACGGCAAGTACCTGGTCGCGCTGCTCGACGACGACACGCGCCTGCTCCTCCACCTCGGCATGACCGGCCAGCTCTTCGCGGCGGGCGCGCGCAGCGTGCGGCTCTTGTCCGCCGAGCGCCGCAGCACGCTCGGCCCCGACGCGCAGCCGGCATTTCGACCGGACGCGCACACCCACCTGACGCTCGAGTTCGCGGACGGTCCCCCGGCGCTTTATTTCCGGGACATCCGCAAGTTCGGAAAATGCGCGTGGCTGCGCCGCGGCGAGACCGACGCGCGGCTCGACAAGCTCGGCGTCGATGCGCTCGTCGCGACGGGCGCCGAGCTTCACGCCGCGGCGTTGCGCCGGAGCACGCCGATCAAGTCGCTCTTGCTCGAGCAGAGCGTCATCGCCGGCATCGGCAACATCTACGCGGACGAAGCGCTCTTCTTCGCGAAAATTCGGCCGACTCGCGTGGCGCGTCGCGTGACGCGCGTCGAGTGTGCTGCGATCGTGCGCGCCGCGCGCCGCGTGCTGGAGCGCGCGATCGTGCGCGGCGGCTCGTCGATCGACGATTTCGTGAGACCCGACGGGTCGGACGGCCAATACCAAACCGAGCGCAAGGTGTACGCGCGCGAAGGCGAGCCGTGCTCGCGCTGTAAGACACCCATCGAGCGAGTCGTCATCGGCCAGCGCTCCGCGCATTATTGTCCGAGCTGCCAGCGCTGATTTTGGTCGGGGCCTCGCGGCCTTGCGCTAGTCTTCGCGCATGGACGCCGACGTAGCCAAGCGCCTGGCGGCACAAGCCGCCGCCGATCTCGTGCCGGACGCGGGCGTGGTCGGGTTGGGCACCGGGTCGACGACGCGTTACTTCATCAATGAAGTCGGGCGGCTCGTGAGCGAGGGGCGCAAGCTTTCGGCGGTCCCGACGAGTCGACGGAGCCGCGAGCTCGCGACCGAGCTCCGCATTCCTCTGCTCGACGACATGGGCCCGTGGGACATCGACCTCTGCGTGGACGGCGCTGACGAGGTGAGCGCCGAGCTCGACCTGATCAAGGGCGGCGGCGGCGCGCACACGCGTGAAAAAATCGTAAACCGTCACTCGCGCCAGAACGTGATCATCGTGGACGAGTCGAAGATCAGCCGGCGGCTCGGGGAGAAGCGCACAGTCCCGCTCGAGGTCGTCGTCTTCGGCCACCGCGCGACGGGCGCCGCGCTTCGCGGCTTCGGTGAGCCCGCCTTGCGCTTTGCCGGCGACGACCCCTTCCTCACCGATTCCGGCAATTACATCTACGATCTCGAGACGGGCCCGATCGAGGACCCCGTGGAGCTCGAGGAGGAGCTCCGGCACCTGCCCGGCGTGATCGAGACGGGGCTCTTCTGCGGCCGGGCCGACATCGTGATCGTCGCCGGATCGAGCAGCGTCGAACTTTGGCACCGCGACGGCCGGCGCTACCCTGCAAAGAAAACGTAGGCGCGCGACGCGCCCGCTTTTTTGGCTACACTCCGGGCGTGGCTCTCTCGCGTCGCGTAACGAGTTTCGTGGGATCGGGAGCACTGTTAGTCGCCGCGAGCGCCGTCGCGGCACCGACCGGGACGCCGAGCGCTTCGGCGGCGCCAGCGCCGAGCGCGGCCGCTCCGCGCGCACCGGCTGCTCCACACGCACCGGGGGTCGCGTCGGCGCGGCCCGCCGCGGCGGCACCGAGCGCGCCGACAAGCGGCACGGCCGCGGAGGATCGAGCCGCGCTCGCGGGCCGCGTCGTCGTGCTCGAGCGCGCCGGCAAAGCGCTCGAGCTCGGCGTGGTGTTGAACGGCGACGGGCGTATCGCCACCGCGCTCTCGGCGTTGGGCGACGGGCGCCATCTCGACGCGCACTACTCGGACAACAAGGTCGTCCCCGTCCGCGTGGGGCACGCGGACAAGGCCCGCGATCTGGCGCTGCTCGTGCCGGCGAACGCCGAACACAAGCTCGGCCTCAAGGCAGCGCGTGAGAGTGCGCCCGCCATGCACGCGCCGCTCGGGAGCTTCGTGAGCGCGGGGGGCAAAGCCGCCCCCGGTCCGACCGTCACCCCGACGGGACCGAGCGCTTTCAACGGCAACGACGGCAAGCCGTACCACGAGGCGATCGCGTTCACGGCGCCGCTCGCTCCGGCGAGCAGCGGGAGCCCGCTCGTGGACGCAAACGGCGAAGTCGTCGCCATCGTCACGCGCGCTTGCCAAAAGACGCCGGGCGGCGCGTGCGCGCCGGCGCTCGTGGGCACCCCGGTCGGCGTCGTGCGCGACTTTCTGCGGTCCGCGCCGAAGACCGCCGCGCTTCCGACGCCGTCGCTCGGCTTCCAGGTGACCCCCGAGGACACCGGGACGGCGCGGGGGCTGCGCGTGACGCTGGTGGGCCGTCCTGCGGCGGTGCTCGGCCTGCGGGCTGGCAATGACGCGCGCACCGCCGACGTCATCGTCGCGCTGGACGGCGTACCCGTGACTACATTGGAGTCTTACGAGCATGCGCTCGAGGATCATGCGGTCGGGGACGTGGTCGACCTCTTGGTGCTCGGGTCCGGCCGCTATCGCCATGTGACCGCGGTCGTGTCGGCCGCGTCGCACGCTAATTGACAGAGTAATCCGGGGAGGCGACTATCCCGCGACCTGCCCGAAAGAGGCAGCACTTGCCGTGTCGAGCCCCCTGCGTATCGAAGTAGCCGGCCAAACCGACGTGGGCCGCAAGCGTGCCCACAATGAGGACAATTTCGCCATCATGGCGGAATACGGCCTTTACGTGGTCGCCGATGGAATGGGCGGTCACGCGTCCGGCGAGATCGCTTCGAAGATGGCGGTCGACACGCTGCACGAGTTTTTTACGGCGACCGCCGACGACCCCGAACGCACGTGGCCATACAAGATGGACCGTTCGAAGGGCTACGAGGAGAACCGGCTCGTCACCGGTATCAAGCTCTGTAACTTGCGCATCTACGAGCAGGCGCAGCGGAACGCGAAGCAACGCGGCATGGGCACGACGCTCGTCGCGCTCTTCGCGGTCGAAGACGGCATCTACGTCGCGCACGTCGGCGACAGCCGCGTTTACCGGATTCGGGATCGCAACATCGAGCAGCTGACCGAGGACCACTCGCTGCTCAACGATTACAAGAAGATGAAGCACCTCACGCCGGAGGAACTCGCGAATTTCCCCCATAAGAACGTGATCGTGCGCGCGCTCGGCATGAAGGACACCGTCAAGGTGGATACGCGCTTCGAGGCCCCCCGCGCCGGAGACGCGATGGTGCTCTGTAGCGACGGCCTCTGCGGCCCCGTGAGCGACGAACGCGTCCTCGAGGTCGTGACCAGCGCCCCGAACCTGCCGACCGCCACCCAGCGCCTGATCGACGCCGCCAACGAAAACGGCGGCCCCGACAACGTCACCTGCGTGATTGCTCGCTGGATCGAGTAGCCGCGCAACACCCCATGCGCATCCGCTGTGGGTTTGACGACCCTCGGAGTGGAGTGCATTCTGACCGCTGATGGGCATGAAGCTCGGAGAGAAAGTCGCGGTCGAGTCGCTCGAGGTGGAGCTCAAAGCGCCGACCGAGCTCAAACTCGCGGGCACGCTGAGCACGCCCACCGCCCAAGCCGAGTTCCGCCGCCTGCTCCAGGACCTGCACACCGACATCGTCTCGGCGAAGACGACGGCTTTCGCCGTGGACGTGCAGGCGCTGAGCTTCGTCAACTCCTCGGCCATTCGCGCCTTCGTCGATTGGATCTCGCGCGCGGCCCACGCTGGCTACACGCTGGCGTTCAAAACGAGCGCGAGCGTGACGTGGCACCGCCTGAGTTTCTCGGTACTGAAGTCGCTCGCGCCCGCCACGGTCGAGATCATCGAGTCGCGACCCGCCGTCGCAGGCGGAGGGCACCCTTCGTGAAGAAGGGGCACGAGGCCGAGCGTACCCTCACGCTCGAGCGTCGTGACGCCGCGCTCGAAGACGCGCAGCGCTTCGCCGCGCTCGCCGTGACGACGTGCACGCCCGAGTGTCGCGAAGCGGTGACGCTCGCCGTGTGCGAGCTCGGCGAGAACCTGATCAAATACAGCGGCAACAGCGACCAGACTCACGCGGGCACCATCGGCGTTTCGTGCGACGGCGACAAAGTCCGCGTGCGAGCGGTGAACCAGGTGACCTCACTCGAAGACGCGAAGCGCGTGAGCGACCTCGTGGCCCAGATTTCGGGCTCCGGCATCGACGTGCGTGACCTGTATCGCGCACGTTTGCAGCAGCTTTTCGAGCATCCGGAGCTGCCTCGCACTCAGCTCGGGCTCTTGCGGATGGCATTCGAAGGGGGCTTTCGCTTGTCGTGCAGCTTCGCGCACTCGGAGCTCTCGATCGTCGCCGAGCGGGCCTGCGCCGCTCCATGAAGCGCGCACTCCGCTTCGCCGGCGCGCTCACGGCGCTCGCGGTCGTGTGCGCCACGGCGAGCTGCAGCGAGAACCGAACGACCGCGCCGCGAGCCGAGCGTGAAGCGATGGCGGCAAAGGCGCTCCCGTCGAGCGCCGCGCCCGCGGCGACGACCTCGCGCGAGCCGCTCGGGGCTTTGCCGGAGCCGGCGAAAATAGACCCCGCCGTCCTGGCGCTCGGACGGCGCTTGTTCCACGAACCGCGCCTCTCGGGCGACGCCAAGGTGGCGTGCGCGAGCTGCCACGATCTAGCAAAAGGCGGCGTGGACGGGCGGAAGCTCTCGACCGGAGTCGACGGGCGGCTCGGGCTCGTGAACGCGCCGACCGTCTACAACGCAGCGCTCAACTTCGTGCAATTCTGGGACGGCCGCGCGGCGACGCTCGAGGAGCAAATCGGGTTTCCGATCACGAACCCCGTCGAAATGGGCTCGAGCTGGGACAAGGTGCTGGCATTTCTCGCGGGCGAGCCGAGCTACTCGGCCGCGTTCAAGGCGAGCTTTCCGGACGGCGTGACGGAAGCGAACACGCGCCGGGCAATCGCGGATTTCGAGCGCACGCTGCTCACCAGGAATTCGCCGTTCGATCGCTACCTCGGCGGTGACGAGCACGCGCTCGACCCCGAGGCACGCACGGGCTACGAGACGTTCAAATCCGTCGGCTGCATTGCCTGCCACCAGGGCCGAAACGTCGGGGGCAACATGTTCCAGAAGTTCGGAGTGCTCGGCGACTACTTCAAGGATCGCGGGCACGTCACCGACGCGGACTACGGCCGGTTCAACGTGACGCACCTCGAAAGCGACCGCTTCGTGTTCCGCGTGCCCTCGCTCAGGAACGTCGAGCGCACCGCGCCTTACTTCCACGACGGCTCGGCGGCGACGCTGAACCAGGCCGTGCAAGTGATGGCGCGCTATCAGCTCGGCCGAAAGCTCGGGGACGATCAGGTCTCGGCTCTGATCGCGTTCTTGAAGTCGCTCTCGGGCGACCTCGCGCCCGCGGGCGAAAAGCCAGAATGAGCAGCGCGCGCTGGTTCACCCTCATCGGCGGCCTCTTCGCGCTCGCGTTCGGGGTGTCCGCGCTGCTCTATCTGCGCTCGCGGTCGGCGGATTTCGACTCGCACACGCGCGCCGTGGCGGCGATCGGCAACGTGCGCCACCTCGACCGCCTGCTCTCCGAGCAGGTGCTCGCTGCGCGCTTCGGCCTGTTGAACCAGTACGACCCGCTGACGGCGACCGAGCAAGAGCTCGCGGAAGCCGAGCGCGCCGTGCACGCCCGTGTCGGCGCCGTCGGCACCACGCCGGAAATCGAGACCGCGCTCGCCGAGCTCGACCACGCGCTCGCGGAGCGGCGGAGCGCGCTCGAGCACTTCAAGGCCGAAAACTCGGTGCTCAAGAACTCGCTGCGCTACTTGCCCACGGCCGGCGAGGAGCTCACGAACGAGCTCGGTCCGAACGCGAACGGCCCCCTCGGCCGCGACGTGAACGCGCTCGTCCGCGCGGCGCTCGTCTATAATCTGATCGGCGATCAGAGCACGCGCGCGGCGCACCTCGCGGCCGTGACGCGCGTAGCGGCCGAGCGCTCCGCGCTGCCGAAGGACGTGGGCGCGGACCTCGAGCTCCTACTCGCGCACGCTCGGGTGATCGGTGAGCGCCAGCCCTCCGTCGACGGCTGGCTCCGGCGCGCCGCAAACGAGGAGGTGAGCGATCGCCTGGGCGTGCTCGAGCGCCTGTACCAAGGGCGTTTCAGCGAGAGCGCGACCACGGCGAACGAGTACCGCAAGGTGCTTTACGCTTGGTCGCTGTTTCTGGTGCTGGCGGTCGCGCTCGCGGGAATTCAGCTCCGGAAGCTCTACGCCGGCTTGGAGCAACGCGTCGCCGAGCGCACCGCGGAGCTCGGCCGCGCGCTCGACGCGCTGTGGGGCGAGATGAAGCTCGCGCGCCGCATCCAGGAAGCGCTCGTGCCGAACGAGCCGGTGCTCGCGGGCTGCGACGTTGCCGCGAGCATGAAGCCCGCGGAGCAGGTGGGCGGCGACTACTACGACGTGGTCCACACGAAGACCCACGAATGGATCCTGATCGGCGACGTCTCGGGGCACGGCGTGCCCGCCGGACTCGTGATGATGATGTGTCAGACGGCGGTACGAACGGCCTTGCAACGCGATCCCGAGCTGATGCCCGATCGGCTGCTCGTGCTCGTCAACGCCGTCCTCACGCAGAACATCCGCCAGCTCGGCGAAGACAAGTACATGACGATCACCGCGCTCCGGCGCGACGCGGGGGGCGGCATCTGGTTCGCCGGCGCGCACCAGGACATCTTCATTTGCCGCGCGGAAAGCGACGAAATCGAAGCGATCGAAACCGCGGGGCTCTGGCTCGGCTTGCGTGACGACGCCGAGGGCGCGTTCGTCCCGCGCGAGCTCAAGCTGAACGCGGGCGATCTCCTCGTGCTCCACACGGACGGCGTGACGGAGGCGATGCGCGACGGCGCGATGTTCGACACGAGCGGGATGCGGCGCGCGCTCGCTCGGGCGAAAGGCAAGACGGCGCGGCAGGTGCTCGACGACGTCCATCGCGCGCTCGACGGCTTCGAACTGAACGACGATGCGACGCTGCTCGTCATCCGACAGCTCGAGAGCATGCCGCTCTCGGCGAAGAGCGGCGAGACCCAGCCGGCTTCGTTGCGCCCGGTCTCCCCTGATCCGGCCACCTGACCGAGTGCGTCCGCTCCCCCGGCGCGCGCGCCCGGGCTACCGTCGCACCGTGCTCCGCCGGACATTCCTTCACGACGGCTGGCAACTCGCCGCTGCACGCTGGCTCACCCCGAAAGCGCGGGTCGGCTTCAGCGAGCTCGAGTGGCTGCCGGCGAGCGTGCCCGGCCACGTGCACACCGACCTCGTGTCCGAGGGCGTGATTGCGGATCCGTTCGCGCGCCGCTTCGAGCTCGGCTGCCAGTGGGTCGACGGCGAACGCTGGGTTTATCGGAAAGAGTTCGAGTTTGAGCCCGACCGAGCGCTGCCCTCGCGCGTGCTCCACTTCGCGGGGCTCGACAGCGTCGCGACCGTATGGCTCGACGGTCAGAAGCTCGCCGAGCACGACAACATGTTCCTTCCGCTCGAGCTCGACGTGACGGAGCGCCTGACGCCGGGCCGCCACGAGCTTCGGATCGAGCTCGAGTCGGCCGTGAACGTCGGTCGCGAGCGACGCGCGCGCTACCTCGCGAGCGAGGGCCTGAGCGAGAACGTCGTGCGCTTCGACGAACGTGCGTTCGTGCGCAAAGCCCAATACATGTACGGTTGGGATTGGGGGCCGCGGCTCGTTTCCGCGGGAATTTGGCGGCCGGTGACCCTGGTCGAGCACGCCGGGCGCTTGCTCGACGTGCTGGTCGAACAGGCGCACCTGCCGAACGGCGCGGTCGAGCTCAGGATTTGGTCCCACGTCGACGGCGCCGGAAAAGTGGAGCACGCGCTGGCAGGCGTGTCGGGAGTCTTCGGCGACGGCGAGGCCGCGCGCATCGACGACCCCGAGCTCTGGTGGCCGGCAGGTCTCGGCGCGCAGCCGTTGCTCGACGTGACGAGCCGCCTGCTCGACGCCGAGGGCCGCGTGCTCGACGAGCGCACGACGCGCGTCGGGCTCAGGCGCGTGCGCCTCGTGCGCGAGCCGGATCGGCACGGCGAGTCGTTCGAGCTCGAGGTCAACGGGCGCCGCATCTACTGCGTGGGAGCGAATTGGATCCCGGACGACTCGTTTCCGGCACGCGTTTCGGACACACGCACGCGCGAGCGCCTCGAGCAGGCGCGCGAGCTCAACATGAACATGCTGCGCGTCTGGGGCGGGGGCCTCTACGAGAGCGACGAGTTCTACGCGGCCTGCGACGAGCTCGGACTGCTCGTTTGGCAGGATTTTCCCTACGCCTGTAGCTACTACCCCGAGGATCCCGACAGCCTCAAAGCCGCGCGCCGCGAAGCACGCGAGAACGTCCGGCGGCTGCGGAACCACCCGAGCCTCGTGCTCTGGTGCGGCAACAACGAAAACCGGACCATGTTCGAGTCCGGCTGGGACGATCCGGAGCGTCACCCGCCGCGGTACTACGGCGAACGCATCTACGAAGGCGTGCTGCCGCAGGTGCTCGCCGAGCTCGATCCCTCGCGGCCGTACATTCCGACGTCACCCTGGGGCGGCGCGCTCGCGAACGACGGGGGTACCGGTGACCAACACTACTGGGACGTGTGGCACGGCCGCGGCGATTGGAAATTCTACGCCGACTCGAAGGCGCGCTTTGCGTCCGAGTTCGGCTTCGCGTCGGCGCCGGGCGCGCGAGCGTGGGCGCGAGTCGCGCTCGGCGAGCGTCAGGCGCCGCAGCGTCCCCTTCGCGACGCCGACGCGCGTTGGCACGACAAGACGCTCAAGGGTTACGAGACATTCGTCGGATTCGTCGAGCTCCACTATCCCGCGGCGAAGAACCTCGAGGAGTGGACGTACTTTTCGCAGCTGAACCAGCGGGACGCGCTGCGCTTCGGCATCGAGCATTTCCGCCGCTCTGATTTCTGCAAGGGCGCGCTGATCTGGCAGCTCAACGATTGCTGGCCGGCGCAGAGCTGGGCGGTCATCGACAGCGAAGGCGAGCCGAAGGCGGCCGCTTTCGAGCTGCGGCGGCTCTTCGCGCCGGCGCTCGCGAGCCTGTGCGTCGAGAGCGGCAAGGCGACCCTCTTCACGCTGCTCGACAACGCTTTCGAGCCGCTCGCCGCGGTGGCGACGCTCGAAGCGCGCTCGCTCCTCGACGGCTGCATGCTCGCGAGCACGACGACGGACCTCGTGCTCACGCCCGGTGAACGTCGCGTCGCGCTCGAGCTCGACGTGAGCGCGTGGGAAGCGAGCGAGACGATCGTGACGGCGAGTTTCGCCGGCGCGACGACGTTTCGCCTGCTCGTGGAGCCGAAGGACGCGCGGCTCGTCACGCCGCGTCTCACCGCGCGCAGGGTCGCGGGCGGCGTCGCGCTGAAAAGCGACGTACCCGTCGTGGACGTCTACGTCTGGGATCCGACGGGCGCGGGCCGTTTTCGCGACAACTTCGTCACGCTGCCGGAGGCGGGGGAGATCGTGCTCGGTACCGCGAGCGCGCCCGGCGCCGTGTGCGCGCAGAGCCTCGCGGGCGCGCACGCGGTCGAATTCGAGCCGTAGCGGCGCAGTCTCGGCGCGCCGCGCGCTCGCTTCACGGTGAGGGCGCGGGGCGCGGCGCGGGAGCGACGACGTTCACGGGCATGGCTTCGTTGTCGACGCGCGAGGGCTGACCGGAAAGGGGCGCGAGCAGCGCGTAGATCAAGCCGAGGGCGAGCAACATGAGGAGGCCGGTCACGAGGTACGTGTTGACCGGTGGGTGCCGCGAGGTGCTCCAGCCGTCGGCGTAGAATTTCCCGTCGCTCCGCTCTCGCACGCGGCGCTGGAAGCCTTCGAGCAAATCGGGCGCGTCGCCGTCGCCGCGGAGCGCGCCGCGCAGCGCGGAACGCAAGCGCTCGTCGTCGACACCCGGCGCGCTAGGAACGCTCGGGACTTCGTCGGGGCCGTCACTCATCGCTTCCTCGCTCGTTCATGGCACTTTCTCGCCGAGTTTGCGGCCGACGGCCGCTTTCAGCATGCCGCGGGCGCGGTGCAGCCGGCTTTTCACCGTGCCTTCCGGCAAACCCGTGATCTCGCAGAGCTCCTCGTAGGTGAGGTCCTCCACGTCGCGCAGCACGAGCACCTCGCGAAAATCCGGCTCGAGCTCCGCGATGCAACCCTGCACCACGCGCTCGAGCTGAAAACCCTCGACCAGCTGATCGGGCCGCGTCGTCTCGCCGAAGGTGACGCCCTTGCCCTCACTCAGCGGGAGCCGCTCGGCCGCCGGCTCGAGCTCGTCCTGCTCGCCGCTGTGACGCCGCGACAAATACTTCATGCGGTTTTTGCAGAGGTTCACCGCGATGCGATAGATCCAGGTGCCGAGCCGCGAATCGCCGCGAAACGTGCCGATCGCCTTGAAGACTTGGACGAAGACTTCCTGCGCCATGTCTTCGGCTTCGTCGCGCCGTCCGAGCATACGGAGCAGCAGCCGGAACACGCGCTGCTCGTACGCCCCCACGAGCTCGTTGAAGGCGCGCTCGTCGCGCGCAATCAAGCGCTCGATGAAGCGCTGCTCGGTCGTTTCGTCGAGCTCCTGTAACGCGATGACCGCCATCAAGCCCGCAGTCCCTGGCCAGAGCAGCTCACGATCGTCCCGCATCGTCCAATTCCGCGAGAACACCGGCGAGGCCGGCGCAGGCCGCCGAACAGCCGGGCTCGCGACGGGTCGAGCGTGCGAGCGGTCGGGGGCGCGAATAGGGGCGAGGTAGCCAAAGAAAGCTCCGACCGCTCAGGTCCGACCAGAAACGGTCCGAGCCAAAGTAGTCCGACCCGCCCTCGGCGTCGCGCCCCGAAGGCGGGGCACGCGCCCCCGCGTCTTCGACGCGCGCAAGGAGCCGCAAGGCCATGCTCGAGCGACAGCGCCGAGGGCTGCAGAGTTCCGAAAGATCGCCATCCGACGAGCGTCGTTGCGCGCAAAATCGGCCATTGCACGGAGCGCGTCGATTTCCGCGCCGAGCGTGCGGCCGACGCCGTGCAGGTAGCGCTCGTCGAAGTCCGCGCTGTATGGCGCGAGCGACTCCGGATACATGGTGCTGCGCCCGTACGCGAACGCGCCCAGCGACGCGCGGAAATCACCGGTCGAGAAGCGCAGGGTAAGGCTGCCGGCGCCTGCACCTGGTCGGCGCGACGGAGCAGGCCGCCCGACTTGCCGGGCGTGACGCGCGCCGAAATCCTCGGACGCGCCCGTGATGTAGTCGGGCGCCGTACGCCTACAGGCCGAGCCGCCAGGCGAGCCCAAGCTGAAGGCCCGCGCCGGCGGATCGCATCGGCCAAGGTATTGAAATCAGCTCCAATTTTTAAATTAACTGTTCTTTTGTTCAGTATTCGGGCATTGAGGGGGGGCCATGTCTCCCCTCTCCTCTACCCAGAGCCTCACGCCGTTTTACGACGCCACCGCCACGGACGGTGCGCGTATCGCTCGCTACGCCGTAGCGCTCGACCAGATCCCTGCCGACTTTTTCGCGGATCCGGACGGCGCTTGGACATTCGAAGGACTGGCCGAAGCGGCCGGCTTCGCGATCGACGCGGGAGTCGCGGTGGGCGCTTTGCGGCGATCGTTCAACGGGCACCCGGCGGGCTCCGCCGTCGTAACGCTGAACGCGGCGTCACGGCCGTTCATCGCCATCATCGAGTGCCCGGTGGCGTTCGTATGCACGGCTGACGACGCCGAACGCGCCGCCTCCGCGGCATGACGCCGAACGAGACGTTCAGGCCGGCGGCAGCGAGCGAAAAATGACGGCTTGCCCGGTGCGGAGCACGAGCGGAACCTCGGGCTTGTCGACAAAAAACTCGTCGACCGCGGCGCGCGCGCCAGGGCACGAGGAGGCGCCGTAATCGTCGAACAGCATGATGCCGCCCTGGAGGAGGCGCGGGTAGATGAATGCGCAGGAGTCCATGATCGACCGATGGATGTCGACGTCGACGTGCGCGAACGCGATGCGCAGCGACTCCTGACCCTGGAAAGTCTCGGGCATGAACCCGGCGTGGTAACGGATGAAGTCTTCCTTGCCGACGAAGGAGGACACTGCTTCGACGCTCGTGTCCGCAAAATCATCCTTGCGATGAAAATCACGAGCCGCGTCCGTCTCGGGCATGCCGGCGAAGGTGTCGAAGAGGTGCAGGGTGCGGCGCGGGCCGTTCGGGTTGACGTCGAACAGGGTCCGCACCAAGCGCGCGGTGCCCCCGCGGTAGACGCCGGCTTCCACGAAATCCCCCGGGAGCGGCCAGGCCTGGCGCGCGAGCGAATAGAGAATCCACGCCTGTTCGGGCGCCACGAGCGAGTGCGAGCCGATCTGATCATACGCCAGCCGAAACTGGCTCCGAGGGTCACGCCACGGTTGGAGATGCGGCGAATACAAGTTCGCGTCCGGCACGCCGCGCAGCGCAGCGCGCAAGCGGAAGAGAACGCCCGGCAGGAGATGTTCGCGAGCTTGGACCTTCAGCTTTTCGATCGCGTACGACACGAGGTGCGCGAGCCTATCACGCCGGCCGAGAGGCGCGCTCGACGTGGCGAGCGTTCCAAAGCCGGCGGAACGTTGCGACCGTGCTGCTCCAGCGCCTGAGCGTCGTCTCACCGATCCGCTCGCGGTAGTCGATGGGCACATCGGTCACGCGAAAGCCGAGCCGATACGGGATCACGAGCATGTCGACCGGAAGCGCGGGACCTTGCGGCGTCCACGTCACGGCGTCGATCATCGATTTGCGGTACGCGCGCATGCCGCTGTGGACGTCGGTCGTGTGGACACCGTGGAGGACACGTGCCGTGAGCGCGAAGACGCGATTGGCCACGAAATTGGCGAGTGGCATCGCGTCGGGCCGGCGGTGTACGCGCGTCGTGTTCACGAGGTCCCAACCCTCGTCGGCGATCATCGAGGCAAGCTTCGGAATCATCTCTACGGGGTAGGTGTCGTCGCAATCGAGCGTCACCACGATGTCGCCCGACGCTTCGCGCACGGCTCGGTCCATGGCCGGACCGTACCCTTTCGGCGGGAATTGCTTGATGACCCGGCAGCCGTGCGCTTCGGCGATCTCCGCCGTGCGGTCCTTACTCGAGTCGACGACGAGGATCTCCGCGTCGGGGACGACGCGTCGAACGTCGTCCAGCACCTTGGCGATCGCACGTTCCTCGTTGAGGGTGATCATCGAAACGGTGAGCTTCATGGCAGGCGGGCCTCGTAGATCATTTGAAAAGCGAGCGAGCCGGGCCAGAGGTTCGTGACGAAGCTCTCGACGGCCGCAACCAATCATCCACGGCCGAGCTCCGCGCCCATGGCGAGTGCACGCTCCACGCAGACGTCGGAGTTGATGTAGTCGAACTGGGCGAAGCGGCCGAGGAGTTTCAGGCCCGTCGCCGCAACCGCCTCGCGCAACGCGGTGACGTGACGGCGATATTCTAGGTCGTAAACCGGATAGCCGTAGCGGAAGCGGACGACGCGCCGGTAGCTCACCTTGGCCGCGTCGACGAGGCCGACGCGCGCGAGATCGGCCGTGATGCGCGCGAGCAACGCTTCGTCCGCGAGCTCCCAGACGCCGTCACCCTCGTTCGCGGTGATTTCGGCCATCGCTATCGAAGAGCCCTCCGGCGCGCAGCGCTCGCTGAAAGCCTGTGGGAACGAGACCCGGTGGAAAAGAATGTCCGGATCGGGGACGTAGACGGCGGTGTAGTCGTGCGCGCGCGGCTCGGCCGAACCGATGACTACGTTGATGAGCGAGTTGTAGTGGAGCTCGGCCGCCGCCGCGCGCGCGGCCTCGGGCGCTTCCGGCCAAACCGCCAAAAGCTCGTGGATCGGGATCGTCGATACGAGCGTGTCGCAGCTGATCTGCTCTCCGCGATCGGAGGTCACGCGCCAGCCGGCCCCGTCGCGCTCGACCTTCGCGACGCGCCAGCCGGTGCGCACGCGGCCGCGCACCCGCGCGCGGAAGGCATCGACGATCGCCTCGAAGCCGCCCTCGATCGGATACGAGAAGAAGAGCTGGTGCAGGTAGCCCTCGGTCGGAATTCCGATCGACGAGCGGAGCACGTCCTCGAGCGGCGGCTTCGGGATGCGCGAGACGAACTCGAGGCCGAGCTTCTCCGGGTCGTAGTTCCAGATCTTCTGGTTATACGGGATGAAGTACTTCTCCGAGATGCCCTTGCCGAAGGTGACGTACGACCACTCTGCGAGGTTCGTCGGCGTCTCACCCTGACGCGGATTCGCGAGGTAGCCGTGGATGCACTCGAAGTTGTCTTCGGGCGACAGCGCCGCGAGATCGTTCTCGAAGGGGTAGCGCACCATGCGGCCCTTGAACCAAATCTTGTTCTCGCGGCGCTTCTGGTGGACGTTCGCGCCGAGCGCGTCGACCATCAGCTTCAGCACCGCTTTGTTCTTGCTGAACATGATGTGCGGGCCGGCGGCGTCGAACGTGAAGCCGTTCTCGCTGACGGTCTCGCACAGGCCGCCCGTGCGCTCGAAGAGCTCGACCACCTCGACGTCGTCGCCGAGCGTGGAGGCGAGCGCGATGCCCGAGATCCCGCCACCCAGTATCAGCACGCGGCAATGCACCGCGCTCAAGACGTGCCCCCGAGCGCGTCGGTTTCGGTCATGGAGCGTTCGGGCGACATCGGGGGGGATTTATTACCACGCATGGCCGCGCAGGCGACCAAGCCTTGCGAGTGAGGCAGCGGTTCCCGCGCATGGATTCGAACCACGATTCAGGGATTCAAAGTCCCTTGTCCTGCCTTTAGACGACGCGGGAAGAGGGCGCGCAGCCTACACCGAAGACCCCGCGCCTTGATCGTGAATTTTGGAGCCCCACTCGCGTGAGACTCGTGAAATTCACCCGCTGCGCCGGCCTAGCCGCCTAGTTCGAGGCGGCGTGAACGAGCGGCGGCGTGACGCGGTCCGAACGGTAGACGCCGAAGTCCGGCGGAAAGCGGAACTCCCACACGACCTTGCCGTCGGCCTTGGTCACCTCGAACACGCGGCTCTCGACCGACGGGTTCCGGATGCCGCCCGTGATGAGGATGTTGCCGTTCGCCAAGCGATCGGCGTCGCCCCAGAAGGGCGTGTACCACTTGTCCGTGTACCACGAGTCAGGAACGGTGAAGGTGCCGGGGAACTCCCATTCGAGCGTCGCCGTCTTCGCGGTCTCGTCGACTTTGTACTCGACGGCTCGGGAGTGGAACATCGACGTGCTGCCGCCGGTAGCACCCGACGAGTAGCCGCCGTTGTCGAAGAAGAGAACGGTGCCGTCGTCCTCGTGGATTTCGGGATCGTGCGCGTCGTCGTACTCCGAGGTCGTCGGCGAGTAGGTGAAGTCCCCGAGTCCCTTGCTGCCGTATTTGGCCTGCAGGAGCCACTGCTTGGTGGGGCTCGTGTACGTCGTCTTGAGCAAGCCGACCCAACGACAGTTCGCCCATACCTCGTTCTTATCGACGTCGACAGTGATGGAATTGGCGTGGCACCAGTCGGAGGTCGCTCCCGACGGCGGTGGGACGAGCGAAGCATAGTCGAGCGACCACACCTCGTTGCTGTCGGCGTCGAGCTCGCGAAACACCGGATTTTGCAGGCCGCCGCTCGCGTTCACGTACTCGATGATCACGTAGTGGCCGTTCGGCAGCTTGCTCGCGTGATGCGTCACGTTCGCGCCGGGAAGACAGGCCTTGTGCTTGCACTCCCAGATGACGTTCCCGGCGAGGTCGTACTCGCGGGGCGGAGTGCCGTTCGTGAGGTTCGCGTTCCATGTCGGGCCGATCAGCACGCCCTTGTCGGTGAGCTGCGTGGAGACGGCGCCGCCGATGTCGGGGTTCGTCCCGTCGATGACGTACCAGACCGGCTGACCGCCGGCGTCGTACATCACTGCCATGGGGGGGTAGTCGGAGCGCGCGTTCGTGCTGCCGTTGCCCTTCTGCACGTTCATCAGCGTCCAGCCGGCTTGCGACTTGGTCGTGTCGTTGATCATTACCGTGCCGACCGGGATCGTGTCCGGCAGCGCGCCCGTCATGAACGTCCCCGTGCCGCTCGCCGAGCCGGAGATCGCCTTGATCATGTACGACTTCATCGCGTGCATGCCGATCACGAGCACCTTGTGGTCGGTGACCATGGTGTCGTCGGAGATCTCGAAGTCGTAGGTCGTCTCTCCGAACCGAACGATCGAGTTTGCGGGCGCCGCCGTCGTCCAGCTCACGAAGCACGAGATGACGCTGTTCGGGTTCGGCTCGATGGTGAGCGTGAGGCCGCCCGTGACCGCCGCGCCCGCACTGCCGCCGGCGCCGTTGCCCGAGCCGCTTGCGCCGCCCGCAGCGACGCCGCCTGCGCCGCTGCCGGAGGAACCGCCCGCGCCTGTGGTCCCCGACGAACCGCCACCGCCCGCAAGAGAGCTCGAGCCGCCGCTGCTCGGCGCCCCGCTGCTGCCGCTCGCGCCGCCGGTGCCGCCGGTGCCGCCCGTGTTGGTTGTCATCCTGCTACCGGCGCTGCCCGCGTTCGAGCCGCTGCCGCTGCCGCCGCCGCCGCCATTGCCGGTGCCGCCCGCGCCGCCGCCGCCGGTGCTGGAGCCACCCGAGGAGCTCGAGCCGTCGTGTGCGCTGCTTCCGCAGCCGGTCAAGGCGGCGAGGAGCGAGGCCGCCGCGACGAAGGTAGGTCGATGATACTTCATTCGATGGGTTCCTTGGCTGCGCCGACACGTGTGCCGACCCATGCGCCCGCCCGCACCAACTCGTGGTGTCCGTTTGCATGGGCCCAGTAACTCAACCTCATCCTTTTGTGGCAGTTTATTTTTGCGAGCTTACTTTTTGCGAGAGGGTGAGAGTTATCTCGCTAGCGCAGCGCAGAATCATCTGCGCGAACACGCGCATGGGGCATCGACAGCGGTAACGACGAGTCGCGAACGCCTCGCTGAACGTGTGATTCCGCGGCGAGCCTGCTGCGCTGCGAACGACTACGCCCGGGAGCGCGCGCGGCGCGCAACGAAACCGCGCGTGCGTCGTTCAGCGCGACGTCACGCGGTGGACGCGCTCGGCGACGAAACGTACGGCATCCGGGTTCGTCTCCGGCAGGATGCCGTGACCGAGGTTGAACACGTGACCGGTACGCGGAGCCGCCGCGAGCACTTCGTCCACACGGCGTTCGAGCAGCGGTCGCGGCGCAAAAAGCAGGATCGGATCGAGGTTCCCCTGCAGAGCCACGCCGTCGCCCAGACGACGCCGTGCAGCGTCGAGGGGCGTGCGCCAATCCACGCCAATCACGCTGCCGCCCGCTTCGCGCTGGAGCTCGAGCAACGCGCCCGTATCGGTCCCGAAATGAATTATCGGCACGCCGGCCTCGGCGACCGACGCGAGAACGTGACGGACGTGCGGCAGCACGTGCTCCGTGTAGTCGCGCGGTGACAAGCAGCCGACCCACGAGTCGAAGAGCTGCACGGCTTGCGCGCCCGCGGCGATTTGCGCGTGCAGGTAGCGCCGCACCACTTCGGCGAGCTTGTGCATGAGCTCGCCGAACGCTTCCGGCTCGTCGTACATGAAGCGCTTCACCCGCATGAAGTGCGAGCTCTTGCCGCCTTCGACCAGGTAGCTCGCGAGCGTGAAGGGCGCGCCCGCGAAGCCGATGAGCGGCGTTTTGCCCTCGAGCTCGCGCCGCAGCAGCCGGATGGCCTGAAGCACGTGGGGCAGCCCTTCTTCCGGCTCGAAGAGCCGCAGGCGCTCGACCGCGGCGCGATCACGCACCGGAGCGTGGATCACGGGGCCCTCGCCCGCCGCGAACTCGAAGGGCGCCCCCATCGGCTCGAGCGGCAATAGAATGTCCGCGAAGAGGATCGCCGCGTCGACCTCGAACGCACGCAGAGGCTGGAGCGTCACCTCGAGCGCGAGCTCGGGCGCCCTACAGATGTCGAGGAGCGTGTGCTTCTCACGCAGCTTGCGGTATTCGGCCATGTAGCGGCCGGCTTGGCGCATGAACCAGACGGGCGTCGCGTCGACCGGCTCGCAGCGGCACGCGCGGAGAAAACGATCCCACATGTTCGGTGTAGCCGCGGAGACGCTTTAGAGCGCCGACGTGGGTCCCATCGCCTGATGCGGCGCTTGTTCGCCCTTCCGCGCGCGGTCCTTCATCTCGTACTTCGACGGGCACTTGGCGAAAATGGTCGTGGCCTCGAAGTGCCCCGCCGGATCGAGCGTGCCCTCCGCGGTCGCAACCACGTCCATCCCCGGCATGTCGCGGAAGGTGTCGGGGATGGTGCACCGCGCGTAATGCACGGGAAGCTCGCTCGTCTTGCCGATGATGGTGAAGCGGTACTCGCACGGCTCGTCGCGATGCACGAGCGTCCCCTTCTTGAGCATGCCCTGCACGCGCACGTTGCGCCCTTCGAAGTGGGCGCGGTTCGCGAGCACCTCGTCGACGTTGCGATCGTAGATGACGGCGTTGTTCAGGTTCGTGAACACGAGTGTGAGGAGGGCGCCGACCGCGACCAAGAGTCCGACGAGCAACCGGATGCTGCGCTTGGCCTCCGCGCGCGGGCGCGGCGCTCCGGGAGCAGGCTGTGCTTGCGCGACGGCCTCCGACTCCTCGACGGCCTGAGCCAGCTCGCGATCGACGTTGCTCATGGTTTCGAAGCCTAGTGCTCGAGCTTCCGCCGGTCCAGGCGCCGGGGGTTTCGCCCCGCGGAGCACGCAACCAGCTCCCGGAGCGTCCGATGAGTGAGTTTGCCGGCCCCAAACCCCCCGGCAAACGTCCGTCTCGCCGTTTTGCGAGGACTCAGCGATGCGCCCCAACGTCTTCTTTTCAGCTCTCACGGTCGCAGTTTTTCCGTCCCTCGCGCGCGCCGCGCTGCCGCCCCTCCGCGACCCGGAGCCCGCTCCTTTAACGAGAGCGCCCGAACACTTGCGGCGCCCGGTCGAGCTCGTGCCGAAGCTCAGCATCACCGAGCCGCTCTGCGGCCGCGACACGGCCGGCCCGTGCGCGCTCGGCGCGGTCGCGGGCGGGGAGCTCGCGGCTCTTTACCGCCCGACTGCGTACTTCGCCTTCGGTGGCAGCGCTTTCTACGGCCGGAGTCTCGGGACGGCGCGCGGCCCGAGGGGCGACGTGCTCGGACTCGCGCTCGTCGGACGCGTGTACCTGCTCGAGGAGGAGTCGCTCGATCCGTATCTCGAAGCGCTCGCCGGCGTGAGCGCGGAGCGCGTCACCCGCGAGCGGGCGGGCTTCACCGAGGTCGCCGCGGCCACCGAGTCGTACGGGCGTGCGGGCGGCGGCTTGGATTGGTTCGCGACGCCCGCGCTCGAGCTCGGCGTCTTCGCCGGATACAGCGAGCTCCTGCCGGCGGGGCGCGGCGCCGTCACGGCGGGCTTGGGGGTAAGCTTCCTGTTCGGCGAAGGCTTGTGAGCTGGCGCTCCGGGTTTTCGCCTCGCGAGCCTTCTACTACGCTCGCGCGCATGCTCGAAGATCCGCTGGGCATCGATCGCGAGCTCCGCTCCGTCGCGCGCTCGCTCGAGAGCTTTCGCGCGGCGCTCCGCGCGGGCCGCGGCGAAGATCACGCGTTCGAGCTCAGCGGCCGGCGCGTGTCTCGCGAGCTCATCAGCGAGCTCGCCGACAACCTCGCAGACCCGCTCGCGCCCGCGCTCCTCCGCACGGCCGCGCACCTCTTCGAAGAGCACGCGCTTGCCTCCCTCCACGTACGGCACGCCGCGGCATTTCGCGTCGTGCGCCATCCGCTCGATCTACCCGAACGCGGTGAATTCACGTTGCGCGCCGTGCTCGGCCACGCGCTCGCGGACACCAAGGGTCAGCGTAGCGCTTGGCTTCGAATCCTGTTCGAGCGCGCCGAGCGAGCGACCGAGCTCGCCTTGCGTCGCGCCGAACAGCGCGCCGAAGCACGGGCGTCGCTGGCCGAACGCGTGCCGGCCGTTTTTTTCGAGGGGAGCGCCTCGGTGCTCGAGGTCGCTCACCGTTTTCTCGACGCGTCGCGCTCGGCCTTCGCGACGCTCGGCGTGGAGACGCTCGCCGACGTGCTCGGCGTGGGGCTCGGCCGCGACTCGCGCGCCGAGTGGCCCACGCGCGTGACGGCGCGCTCCGTGGCCGAGCTCTTTCGCGAGGGACGCTTCGCCGAGTTCGTCGCGGAAGCGCCCGACTTCGCGATCCCCTCGCTCGGTGCGTCGAGCTTCCTGCGGGCGCTCTTTCGCTTCGGGGCGGCGCTGAAGTCGGGGCTCACGGGCGATCGGGGCCCCTTCGTGCTCGCCCGCGATCCGTACGGCTTCGATCGCGCGACGTTCGGCGCGCTCTTCGCGCTCTTGCCCGTCAACGACGCGTTCGCGCGGCGGGCCCTCGGCGTAGGCGCGAACGCCGCGGCCGATCACCGCCGCTCGCTCGCGCGCGTGCTGCTCGTCGCGAGCCGCGAAGCCGCGCTGCGCGCGCTCCTCCATGACGCGTCGTTCAGCGGCCGGAGCGCCCTCGAACGGGCGTACGCCGAGCAAAGCTACGAGGCGCTCGGGGTCGAGCTCGCACCGGTCGGCCTCGGCGTCGCGTTCACACCGCGGCCGAGCGACCCCGCGCGACTCGCAGGGCTCTTCGTCGCGACCGAGCACGCGGCACGCCTGGTCGCCGAGCACGACGAGGATTGGTACCGAAATCCGCGTGCCGTCGAGGAGATCCGCGAAAGCGGGCGCTTGCCCGCCGCGACCACGCCGGCGCCGGAAGCGCTCGAGAGCGGCTCACGAGCGCTCGTTCGGCTGATCGAAGCCGCGCTCTGAGGCCCGGAAAGCCCCGTTCAGAAACTCTCGTTCGGCGTGGGCGTGAGCCCCGTCGCGTCGAGGTGGTACGTGAAGCCGAAGACGACCGCCGACGCCGCCGCGCCGATGAAAGTGCGGCGCAGGCTCACGTCCACATCGAAGCTTCGCTCGATGTAGCCGAGGCCGCCGGCGAACGCGTGGCTCTTCGCGCCGTCGTCGTAGCGGTAGCCGAGGCGGGCCTCGAAGTGATCCGCCAAGAGCGCCTCGAGCCCGAACATCGCGCGGACCGTCGTACGATCCCAGGTCGTGAAATCCGCAACCAAGTCCCCCTCGCCGCCGAAGTCACCGAACGTCACGTTCGCGCCGCCGCCGAAGCTCGTCGGCTGAAAGCCGTGACCGGGGTTGTTCAGATCGTTGCCCACGATGGAGATCGCGAAATGATCGTTTGCCTTGAGCGTGGCGCCCGCGTCGAGCGCGAAGCCGCGCACGATGCGTGCGTTGGGGAGTCCGCCCGACGCGAGGCTCGTGCCGAGCGGACCCACGCCGTCCTCCGACAGCCACATGTAGCGGCCGCCGAGGCCGAGAAAAAATTGATTCGAGACCGGGTACGCGAGCGCAAACCTGATGTCCGTCCATTTGCGCGCGACCCCGTCGCTGTCCTGAAAATTCCAGGTCGCACCGACGCCGCCCGCGACGCGCGCGCTCGAGACGATCGAGTCTACCGCAGCCGCGCCGTAGCTCTGCCGCGACGCTTCCGGCCAAATCTGCGCGAACGCGCCCAGGTGATAAACGTGCGTCGCGGCGAGGTTCGCCGGATTGACGAAGAGGGCCGTGAGCGAGTTGCTCGCCGCGCGCTGAGCGCCCGCCGTGCCGGTCGAGCGCGCCGTCTCGATCTCGTCGTAGTTGTAGCCAATCTGCGGCGACAGCTTGCTCGGGTCGGCGTGCGCGACGCCTTCACGCACGCACACGCTGCCGACGCTCGCGAGCACGGCGAGCGAGACAACTAGACGGGGTGAGCGCGCGCGCGCGTCGCGCGTCGAGATCGACACTGAGCGAGCGCTACTCTCTTGGATCCATCCGGGCAAGAAATGAGCGCCGATACACGTCACCTCCAGCCGCTCGCTCACGAAGTACGGCCGTTCGGCCAGGCAAGTTTTCGTCAGCGAGCTCTTGACTCCCTGATCGACGGATCCCGAGCCGTTCGCGAGACGCGCGTCGCGCGCGGATCAAAATTCCGAACTCCATCTGCGAGGTTACTGATCGTGCATTCGAAGCGCGCCGAACGAACGAACCGATCACGAAATCACTCGCGTCACGATCCTGCGTCATTCGTGCGGCATCGCTCGGAGTTACATGGAGCCCATTGAAACTCGATTGAGGTCGGTGGTAGGCGCGGTTGCTTCGCCCTGGACGTTAACTTTTGCGACTCCACAGCCCTGTGGACAATATGGGGACTTGGTAAGCGTGCCCAGCGACACCCCACACACTCCGGAAGCCAAGCATCATGCCACCGAGGCTTTCCGCCACGCGGCCGAGTCGACTCGCCGCCGGTCGCCGGCCTCTTTCGATCAATGGTTTTCTGGCATCCAGCTCGACGGCATCGACGACGGTGTCCTATCGCTGGCAGCACGCGACGAATTTGTCCGTGATTGGGTCAAAAACCACTTCTTGCCCGATTTGCTGGACGCGATGCGCGGCTACCTAGGCGGTGACCCACAGAAGGCGCTCGAGGTGCGCTGGCGCATCAGCGGGGATATCCCCGCGCCCGTGAGTGAGCCGCGCCGGAGCTCGCCGCCGCCGTCCCGCCGTCCGTCCGAGGCACCGAGCGCGCCGCGCCCTCGTCTCGCGGCCGTGCCGCGGCCCGGGCTCGCCGACGCGCTGAACCCGAAGCACACGTTCAGTAACTTCGTCGTGGGCCCGTCGAACGAGCTCGCGTACGCCGCGGCGCTCGCGTCCGCGGCCGGCGGTCGTCCCCGCTATAACCCTCTCTTCATCGCGGGCGGCACCGGCCTCGGCAAGACGCACCTGATGCACGCCATCGCCCACCAGGTGCTGGCGGAGCGCCCTGACACGCGGGTCGTGTACGTCTCGGCCGAGCACTTCACGAACGCGTTCATCGAAGGCCTCCAGCATCACAAGATGGACGAGTTTCGCGCGCGTTACCGCTCGCAGTGCGACCTCCTCCTCGTCGACGACATCCAGTTCCTCGCCGGTCGCGAACAGACGCAGGAAGAGTTCTTCCACACCTTCAACGCGCTTCACGACGCGGCACGTCTGATCGTCGTGACGAGCGACAAGTACCCGCAGCAGCTCCAACGCATGCCCGAGCGCTTGGTCTCGCGCTTCGGTTCGGGCCTCGTCGCGGACATCCAAACGCCGCAGCTCGAGACGCGCGTGGCGATCGTACGCAAAAAGGCCGTGCTCGAGGGCATCGAGCTCTCGGACGAGGTCGCCGTCCTGCTCGCGCAAGGCGTGCCGAGCAACGTACGCGAGCTCGAAGGGGCGCTCATTCGCCTCGCAGCCAAGGCGTCGCTCACGGGCCGCCCGATCGACTTCGAGTTCGTGCAGAGCGAGATGGCGCTGGTTTCGCCGCGGCGTCCCGACATGCTGAGCGTCGAGGACGTGCAGCGCGCGGTGTGCAGCCACTTCCGGCTCTCGAACTCCGAGCTGCTGAGCAAGGATCGTCACAAGAGCGTCGCGTTCGCGCGCCAGGTCGCGATGTACGTCTGCCGCCAGCGATTGAAGTCGAGCTTCCCGGAGCTCGGCCGCGCCTTCGGCAACCGCGACCACACCACCGTGATGAGCGCCGTCCGCCGCGTCGAAACGCTGCGCGCGCGCGACCCGCAGGTGAACGCGCACCTCGAAGCGATCGAGCAGAAGCTCGCGTCGTCGGAGGACTGAAGCGCGAGCCCCCGCGAGCGCGCCTCCGAGCCGCGCACCGCGCCCATTCACGCACCCCGCGAACCCGCACGGCGCCGCCTACTGACGCTCTGCGCGCTCGGCACACGCCTCCGGCGACGCTCGCGCGCTCGGCGTGCCCTCCGAACAACCGCCGAAATTTCGCGCGTCGCCGTCGCAGACGGCGCTCGTCGATGCGAGCGCCTGGGTGTCATTGGAGTCGGTCTACATGGGGATGCCTCCTGGCGTCGCCCGGAACCCGCGCCGGAGCAGCCGCGCCTCGGCGCTCGAGATTCACCTGCCAGGCGTGCAGCGATCGCCCGTCGATACCCCGGGGCCCGCGCCCACTCACCTGCGCTCCGGCCGCTTCGCTTCGCCGCCAACAGACATGCTTGAGGCGCTGCGCGACGAGCGTCTTGCAGGCCGCCTCGACGACGCCGATGCCGATCGTGAACCTTGCCGCTTCCACTCGGCGTACCGCATTCGCTTCCTGTTCTTCCGGAAGTATCGAAGCTCCTGTGCCACGCGCTGGATGCGCGGGTGCTTTCGCCGCAGGTACGTCAGCGCGTTGATGACAGCGTCGGCGCCGTCGTCCTCCATCAGGAGGCGCTCACGCAGCGCCTCGAACTTGTGTCGCGTCGCGAACGTCCCATCGCCGGTGACTGCGGCGAGCGCCACCGCCAGGTGCTCTGTCGGGTGGAAGAAGTCGAGGATCCACAAGTAGGCCGCAGAGGCTCCCACGCCCATCCGCGCCGCCACCACCGCACCGACTCGCCCGCCGCTACCTCCGCGATCAACCGCTCCCGTTGCTCAGCCGTGTACCGCTTCCGCATGCACGACTTCTGCTCGCGCCCGCGCCAGCTCGACAGTTGGGGTCGATGCAGCGGTTACCTCACGCAGCTTGCGTGAGGTCCGCCGCCCGTCCCTCAGCTACGCTGCGCGGTAACAGCGTATCACGGCAATCCGCACGAGCGCCCTGACCCTAATGTTGCGACGTTCAAGGCGTTTCAACATCCTCTGCATCAGGATAATCCTCGCGCGCATCCTCGAGGCTCACTTGCAAACAGATCTCGGGGGAGAGCCACTCGAATGCTGCTAGACCCAAGATTTCGGCGACATGATCGCGGACGCGCTTGCCCGCACTCGAGCCAGCTGCCACGTCCGCGAGCACGCGCTCGAGG
>JAICUB010000057.1 GCA_025936045.1 Polyangiaceae bacterium
CAAAGGGTGGCAAGGGTGGCGGCACCGGTGGCACGGGCGCGCGTGGCGGCCGCGGTAACACCGGCGGCACCGGCGCGGGTCGTGGCAACACGGGCGGCACCGGCGCGCGCGGCGGCCGCGGTAACACCGGCGGCACCGGCGCGGGTCGTGGCAACACGGGCGGCACCGGCGCGCGCGGCGGCATGAGCGGCGGCGGCGCAGGTGGACGCAGCAGCGGTGGCGCGGGCGGTCGGAGCGGCGGCGGTCGCGGCGGTCGCGGCGGTGCCGGCGCCGGCGGCCAGTAAACTCAGCTCTGCTTTTTCGCTTCGAGCTCTCGCGTCGCGTGCGCGAGGTTGCCTCGAATGCGCTCGAGGTCGTCAGCGTCGACGACGAGACCGTGCTCCACACGCCAGAGCACGGTCTCGCACGCCTCTTTCGCAGCCGTAAAATCGCCCACCCAGTAGGCCGCGACGGCGAGCTCGTCGAGCATCTTCCAGTCGTAGACGTCGCGCGACAGGAAGAGCGCGTGGTCCGGAGCCTCGATCTCGACGCCTGACCGCGCGAAGACGTACGCCTTGCCGTACTGCTTCTTCAGACGGAAGTAGCGCGCGAGATCGTGCAGCGGCTCGACCCGCCTCGGGGACATGTTGAACGCGTCGAGATAGTCGCGGACGATCACGTCCTCGGGCACGTGGAGGTCGACGGCGAGGCGCGCGGCTTCGAGCTGGGCCATGTAGGTCTCCTCGTCCCACCCGTCCATCGCCGCGCGCTTTTTGTATTCGTCGTAGGCGCGCGCCTCGTGACCCGCGTCTCGATACGATTGAGCGAGATAATATTGGCTGCGCGCGTTCTTCGGGTTCTTCGCGAGGTCTTCTTCGAGGAGCTTCGCGTCGCGGAGGTACTTCTGCTCCTGCGTGACGCCGTGTGATTTGGCGCCCTCGCCGTAGTGGTAGATGATCCACACGTCCTTGCGTGCGGGGCGATCCTCCGGACCCTCGAGCGTGACGAGGTAATTGTGAACGGGCCCCTCCCAGCGAAAGCGGGAGCCCCTGATGTTGACGAGGTGCGGAACGAGGTAGTGCATGCCGCTGTGGTGCTTCTCGATCTCGTAGCTCACCCCGGGCTCGAGCTTTTCGTAAAACTTGGGGTCGCTCACGCCGAGCTCTTCGTCGGCGTCGATGAAGAGTAGCCAATCCGCCTTGTTCGCGGCGACGGCGAGCTCGAGCGCCTGCTGCCGGTTCGTGCCGAAGTTCACCCACGCTCGCTCGTGCACTTCGCCATCGATCCCGTAGCCGCTCATCTCCCTCTTGATGAGCGCGATGGTGTCGTCGGTGGAGCCGGTGTCGACGATCACGTAGTAATCGACGTAATCCTTCAACGAACGAAACAGGCGCGGCAGCACCTCGACTTCGTTCTTGACGATCATGTTCAGGCAGATGTTCGTGCGGGGACGGCTCATGCTTTCCGTCGCACTTTAGCGCAGTGAGAAAGGTGGCAAGCACTCGGCGAGCCGCGCGCGCCCGGACGCTGCTTGCACGGGTCTTTCGCCGATGTAGAGTCGGCCAGAAGGCGCCGCCGATGCCATCGCTCGCCGAGAGAATAGCCGCGGGCGCCTTGCTGCTCGTGTTCGGCGCTGGTTGCGGCGGGAAGTCGGGCCAAGACCCCGCTGCGGCGCCCGGCGGGAGCGACGGCGACGTGGCGCCGGGCGCGTCCTGTCGCGGCATGGCCGGCACCGAGTGTTCCCAGGGAGACTGCTGCGCTCGGCTCGCGGTGGCCGGCGGCACGTTCGCGCAGGGCGAGCCCGACGCGTTCGAAGCGACCGTGTCGAGCTTCGCGCTCGACGAGTACGAGGTGACGGTCGGGCGCTTCCGCAGCTTCGTCGCGGCGTACGACGCTTGGCGCAGCGCCGGCAACCCCGTCGCCGGGAGCGGCTCCAACGCGAACGTCCCGAAAAGCGGCTGGGACGCGAGCTACGACGCCTTCTTGCCCGCGACGAGTGCCGCGCTGCTGGCCAATTCGGCGGCGGACTGCGGTGACCCGACGTATCAAACCTGGTCGCCGAGCGGCGACGACACGCTGCCCGTCAATTGCGTCGATTGGTACACGAGTTTCGCATTCTGCATTTGGGACGGGGGGCGCTTACCGACCGAGTCCGAATGGGAGTACGCAGCGGCGGGCGGAGACGGCAACACGCATTACCCGTGGGGCAACGCGCCGATACCGGACAACGCGCTGAGCACGGCGACGCTCGCCGCTTACAACTGCATGGGGGACGGCGACCTCGCTTGCGCGTTCAGCGACATTCTGCCGGTGGGCTCGCGCCCGGACGGGGACGGCCGCTTCGGGCAGAGCGATTTGGCCGGCTCGATGTGGGAGTGGAACCTCGACTGGTTCGCGTCTTACCCGATGACGGCCCAAACCGACTACGCGAGCGTCAGCGACGGCTCCACTCGCGTGATCCGCGGCGGGGATTGGAGCAGCAACGCCGCGACGCTGCTCGCCGCCGCTCGCTATAGTTACGGGTTCCCGACGGCGCACTTCACGAACGTCGGGGTTCGCTGCGCCGCGAACCCATGACGTTGCGGCGTGACGTAGCTATTTTTTGCGGAGCCGAAGCGGCGTGCCGACGCCGTAGCGCTCGTGCACGGCCGCCGCTTCGAGCGCCGCGGCCGGGCCGAGCTCGCCCGCGAGGAGCTTTCGATACGCGGCAAGCGTGCGCGCCGTTTCCTCGCCGCGCTCCCAGACGAGCTCGACGCGAAAGCGGCGAACGCCGAGCTCGAGGAGCTCCGGCACGAGCGGCGCCGCGCTCTGCGCGAGGGCGTTGAAGACCGTGTTGCGGCAGCCCACGTCCACCACGACCGGATGCTCGTGGCCGGCGTAGTCGCGGAGCGCGAGCCGGTGGCTCTCGCAGGGCCGACCGCAGGTCCGAAAGTCGCGACCTTTGCTCAAGAGGTGCGCATAAACACAGTGCGAGTTGTGGAACGTCGGAATGTGGTGGTGCAGCGTGAGCGCGACGCGGCCGCGAGGCACGCTTTTCAAGAGCTCGAGGAGCTCCGCCCGATTCAGGTCGTGAGACGCGGTAACGCTCTTCAAGCCGAGGGCGAGCAGATGCAGCGCGGTGAGCGAGTTCGTGACGTTGAGAGAAAAGTCGCCGTGCACCGCGAGCTCAGCACGCCGCTCGGCGTGCGCCGCGGACGGCTGCGAAAAATGCATGAGCGCCCCCCAATGCCGGACGAGCACGCCGTCCGGTGCGAGACCCGCGAGGCGGCGGTCGAACGCCTCCTCGCCGGGCTTCTGCACGCGCACCGTCGCGAGCGTCACGCGCAGCCCCGCGCCCCGAGCGCGCTCCACGGCGCGCGCGAGCCCGACCATTTCCATCCAGTCGAGCTCGACCTCGTCGCCCGGGCCGAACCCGCTCGCAATCACGGCTTCGAGCTGCTCCGCGGTGCGGCAAAGTGGAACGAGCAGCGGCGGCCCGGCGTCGGCCGTGGCCTCGCGAGCGAGCTCGGCGTAGAGGTTCGGCACGCAAGCGTCCGGCGGCAAGGACGGGCGCTCGGGCGCGAAGAGCTCGGCTTCGAGCCGCTCGACGAGCTCGCGCCGCAACGCTTTGAGCTCGGAGACGGGCAGGTGCAGGCCGGGAGCAAGGCGTGCGAGCTCGAGCGATGCGAGGCGAAACGGGCTCTCGCCGAACGCGCCGAGCTTGTCGACGACGAGCGCGCGCTCGAGCCCCTTGGCGCTGCGGCTCGGCTCGAGCAGCGTCTTCGATTGCGTGCGCGCCGACAGAGAACGTTCGAAGAGCCGCGCGGTCGCGATGACGCCCAGAGGCTCGCCGGGCGCGCCTTCGACTTCGAGCGCAAGCGCGACGCGACCGAAGACGGGCTGGGCGTTCCGGCGTTCGAGCTCGCGCGTGAGCCCCGGATCGCTCGTCAACCGGAGCGCGTCGCCGGGACGCACGCGCTCGAGCTCGGGGCCGGGCTGTCCGAAGCCGAGCTCAGCCGTGTCCTCGCGCAGGAAGCGCGCGCTGAAGAGAGGGCCGCCCGGCGCGTTCTCGGGATCATGCTCCGCGTCGCTGCGTCCGACGAGCTCGAACTTCAGCCCGACGCCGGGGCGCAAAAGCTCGCGCGCGCTCGGGTCCGCAAGCGTCACGACGACGCTGCGCCCGCGCACCTCGCGCACCTCGCCGAGCGACAGTCCGCGATGTTTCGGCGTCGTCCCCTCGACGAGCGTCTGGTGATCGTCGCCGCGCAAAAAGCCGAGCGCGCCACCACGCGAAAAAGTGACCCGCGTGCGCTCGACGTCACGCTCGAGGCGTGCGCGATCTTCTTCCGTGACGCCACGCACGAGCGCGTCGCGCCAATGACGCCAGGAGTCCACGGCCGTCCCGACGTAGGCCGGGCCCTTGTAGCGCCCCTCGATCTTGAGGCTATGAACGCCTGCCTCCATCAGCTCCGGCAACGCCTCGTGCGCGGCGAGGTCCCCCGGGCTCAAGAGGTAGCGCACGTCGCCGAGCTCGAGCCGCGTCCCGTCGACGACGGCTTCGTACGGCATTCTGCACGCCTGCGAGCATTGGCCGCGGTTCGCCGAGCGCTCGGAGAAAGCTTCGCTCGTGAGGCATTGCCCGCTCCAGGACATACAGAGCGCCCCGTGCACGAACACTTCGCTCTCGAGCGGGCTCTCGCGTGTGAACAGTGAAATTTCCCCGGCGCTGAGCTCGCGCGGGAGCACGACGCGAGAGATCCCGAGCGTCGCCGCAAAGCGCGCGCCCTCGGGGCTCGAGATCGTCATTTGCGTGCTCGCGTGCAATCTGATCGTCGGCGACAGGCGGCGCGCGATGAACGCGACGGCCGGGTCTTGCACGATGAGCGCATCGACACCGCTCGTCACGACGCCGCGGAGGAACGCCTCGAGCGGCGCGAGCTCGCGCTCGAACACGAGCGTGTTCACGGTGAGGTACACCTTCGCGTGGGCGCGGTGGGCACGCCGCACGAGCTCCGGCAACCCTTCGAGGTCGAACGCCGTCGAGCGCGCGCGCGCGTTGAACCCCTCCGCGAGACCGAAGAAAACGGCGTCCGCGCCGCTCGCGAGCGCGGCGGCGAACGCCTCTTCCGTACCCGCGGGCGCGAGGATTTCTGGGCGCCGGAGCGCCGTGGCCGGCATCGGGCCGGCTCCTAGCACCGATCGCCGGCGACGAACGGTTGGCGAGGCCGCCGTCTCGCGGCATCCTCGGAGCATGCAGCTCCTGTTCGCGTCGACGAATCCGCATAAATTGCGGGAAATTTGCGAGATTTTAGGCCCGCTCGGGCTCGACGTCCGCGCGCCGGACGCTCTCGGCCGGAGCGTGCCCGAACCCGCGGAGACGGAGGCGACGCTCGCGGGCAACGCGCGGCTGAAAGCGACCGCCTACGCCCGGGCGCTCGGACGGGCATGCCTCGCCGACGACAGCGGACTCGAAGTGGACGCGCTCGGAGGCGCGCCGGGCGTGCATTCCGCTCGCTACGCCGGAAAAGGAACCACGCGCGAGGAGCGCGACCAGGCCAATCGCGACAAGCTCCTCGCGGAGCTCCGCAGGCTCGGCGGCGACGTGAGCCGCAAAGCGCGGCTCGTCTGCGCGCTCTGCCTCGCCGACGCGAGCGGGCGCGTGCTCTTCGAAACACACGGCAGCGTCGAAGCCGTCGTCATCGACGAGCCCCGCGGCAAGGACGGCTTCGGCTACGACCGTTTGCTGCTCCTCCCCGACGTGAACAAGACGCTGGCCGAGCTCGCTCCCGCAGAGCTGCATGCTCGTTCTCACCGCGGCGCGGCGGCGCGCGCGCTCCACGCCTGGTTTTTGCAACATCCGCTACCGAGCGAGGCGTGAGAAGGCGCCGCTCGCGCGTCAGCGGCTCGGAAGCGACGCCGGGAGCCCGAACCACGGCAGCACGCGCTCTTCGAAGCGCGTCATGGCCGCGATGCGGTCGCCCGCGAGCGTGAGGACGATGAAGCCGCAGCCCTGGCTCGCAGCGGCTGGAGAGCGCAGGTAGGCGCCGAAAGTCGGCTGGCCGTTGGCGCGTGTCTTCACGAGGTCGAACCTACGTCCGGCGAGGAACAGCTTTTCGCAGAAGCGCGTCACGAGCGCACGGCCCTCGTATTCGAAGGGCATGGGCGGCATCGACACGAACGCGTCGTCCGTGAGCAACGCCGCGAGAGCGTCGACATCGGCCGCTTCGTACGCGCTCACGAACCTCGACACGATCGCGTCCTCGGCGCGCGCGTCGGCGGCGAACGGCGGCGCACGGCCCCCGCCGTTCGCGCGCCGGAGCTCGAGCGTGGCACGCGCGCGTTTGAGCGCGCCGTTCGCCGACTCGAGCGTCGCGTCGAGCATGAAGGCCACCTCGCTCGCCGGAAACCCGAGTACGTCGCGCAAAATGAGCACGGCGAGCTGGCGCGGCGGCAGGACCTGGAGCGCGGTGACGAAGGCGAGGGAGATGGACTCGGTCCGCTCGTACCGAGCGTCGGGACCGAGCGCCACGTCGAGCGCGCCCGCGAGGAGCGCATCCGGGAACGGCTCGAGCCAGACGACCTCGCCGCGGCGCGTGGGCTCGAGGAGCTCGACGCCCGGCACGTCCCATTCCTTCGCGGGCCTGCGCGCGGACGAACGGCGCAGATTGAGACAGCGGTTGGTCGCGATCCGATAGAGCCACGTGCGGAGCGAAGCGCGCGCCTCGAACCCGCCGATGCCTTGCCAGGCGGCGAGGAGCGTATCCTGCAGCGCTTCCTCGGCATCCTGGAACGAGCCGAGCATCCGGTAGCAGTGCACCGTGAGCTCTCGGCGATGGGGATCGGTGAGCGCTCGAAAGGCGCCTTCATCCCCGGCGCGCGCGCGCTCCACGAGGTCTCCGCTCCGGAGCGCCGGGGCGTCGGGGTCGGGCACCGGGGGGCACATCGAGCTCGCTCTAGCACGCGCACGAAAAATCGAGCTCGGCGCGACCGGAGCGCCCAGTTTGGGGGCGCCGCGGTGTCTGCCTGGTCACGAAAGGAATGACGCCGATGCTGAAGGACAAAATTATCGTGGTTTACGGAGCCGGGGGTGCGATCGGAGGGGCCGTTGCGCGCGCGTTTGCACGCGAAGGGGCCGAAGTGTTCCTCACCGGCCGCGTGAAAGCGCCGGTCGAGGCCGTCGCGAAGGACATCGTCGCCGCGGGCGGCTCCGCTCACGCGGCCGAGGTCGACGCCGTCGACGAACGCGCGATCGAGCGGCACCTCGATGCGGTGCTGGACAAGGCGGGGCGCCTCGACGTCTCCTTCAACGCGATCGGCCTACCCGACGCCGAGATCGTGGGCGTCCCGCTGCTCGAGCTCGACCTCGAGCGATTTACGCGGCCCATCGTGGCCTACGCGACGTCGTACTTTCTGACCGCGCGCCTCGCGGCCAGGCGCATGCTTCCGCGAAAGTCCGGCGTCATCATGACCGTCTCGGCGCTTCCCGCGCGCATCGGCTCGCCGATGGTGGGCGGCTACACTCCCGCGCTCGCCGCCAAAGAGGCGCTGACACGCAGCCTCTCGCTCGAGCTCGCGCCCCAGGGGATCCGCGTCGTGAGTCTCCGTCCCCATGCCATCCCGGAGAGCGCCTCGATCCGAGAAGTCTTCAATCTCAAAGCAGCCCAGGTCATGTCCTTCGAGCAGTGGCAAGAAGGGCTCGCTTCGAAAACCCACACGAAGCGGCTTTCGAAACTCGCCGAGGTGGCCGACGTTGCCGCGTTCATGGCCTCCGATCAGGCGAGCGGCATGACCGGCACGACCATCAACCTGAGCATGGGCAATCTGGACGACTAGTGTAGGCGCTTCGGCTCGGCTCGGGTCATTTGACGACGACGGTCGCCGTCGTGAAGGCGATGGTGCCGGTGCTGTCTTGCGCTTCCAAGAGTAGCTTCGCTTCTTCCAATTTACCGAGGTCGAGCCCGAGGCCCGCCCACTGCGAAAAGTGCTCGGAAATGGAGATGTGCCCGCACTGCCGCGACGTGGCCCGCACGCTGAAATATTGATCGAAGGTTTGGCCGTCACCGGTGATGGCGGGCTTGTTCACTTGGGTATGCTTCCATACGTCGTACGCGGAATCATCGACCATGATCGTGCCGACGTGGGTGCGCGGCGTGCCGTCGGAAGCGGTATCGGCGGGCTTGGCGTCGCCCCAGTCGTCGATGATGTAGTACTCGCGGAGCGGACTCACGGTCCAACCGTAGATACCGACGTAGACCAAGCCTGCGTCGTTGGTCTTCGTTTCGGCAAAGTCGCAGGAGATCGTGCCGATTTGGCTCGGCGTCTTGGTCTGGTCGAAGCCCAAGCCGATGCGAGCCAGGAGATCGTCGACCTTGGTCCACGTCGCGCTGAACGTCGCGTCCTTGCCGTACACCGTCATGCAGCCCGTGCCGGTCCCGCTCGACCACAGCTCGTAGGCGTAATTACCGCCGGCGTTGCCCTTGGAGTTCGAGCAGTACTGCTTGCCGCCCGTCAACGGCGTCGCCGGAGGGCACGTGTTCGCCGCGCCCGCAGCGCCCGCGCCGCTTCCCCCGCTTCCGGCGAGCGCTCCTCCCGAGCCTCCGCCGCCACCCTTACCGCCGACACCACCGGTATTGCTCGTACCGCCGGCTCCGGCCGCGCCGCCCTTCATGCCGCCGGCCCCGCTGCTCGTCGTGCCCGCACCGCCGGTGCTCTCGCCCCTGCCCCCCGCGCCACCGATTCCCGTCGTGCCGCCGGCTCCGCTCGAGCCACCGGTGCCCGGGGAGGCGCCCGTCCCCGCGGATCCGCCTCGTGCCGCAGTGCCAGCCGAGCCCGAGGTGCCGGTCGCGCCCGACGTTCCACCCGTACCGGGCAGCCCCCCGCCGGTTCCACCCGATCCGCTGATTCCCCCGCTGCCGGTTGCGCCACCGCTCGAAGCACCGGAGCTTCCGCCTTCGCCGCCCGAAGGCGTACTGCACCCAGTGAATGCAAGGGCGCTGAAGCACAGCGCGGGTACGCCGAAGAGCAGGTGGTTTCTCGTCTCGATGAGGCCAAGCATCGTTTGAGCATGCCCGCGGCCTTTCATCCTGATCGACACCCCTCGGTGGTACCACGCCTCTGCGAGCTCCACCGTGGCGGGCAGGCCGTGTGGCAGGCATCGGCCCCCGGTCGCGAGCAACACCGGCGGAATGATGCAGCAGGGCGGCGCTCACGAGCTCAACGCACGGCCGCCCCGTCGCCCGGCGCTACGGCTTGTACTTCACGGTCGCCCAGCCGTGGCTCGGCATGGCGAACTGAAACTTCTTCCCGCCGAGGGCGACGACGTAATTCGCGTCGGCGGCGCCCCCGTTGAACATGACTGCGACGAGGCTGCCGTCGGGGTTCTTGAACGCGACGGCGTCCCCGCCCGTCGTGCCCACGACGGTCGCGCCCGGAACCACGTATTGCGAGAAATGCCGAAAGACGTAGTACGCCGGCGTCGGATGGACCGTGCCTGCGTCGGCGACGAGGAGCGCGTTCTGCTTCCAGTCCCGAGTGGTATCGATGCCGAGGCCGGCTTTGTCGAGCACCATGTTCCAGGCGTTGTACGCCGTCACCTTGCCTTTGGTGATCGCGTCTCGAAGGTAATACCAGCTCTCTTCCGCGTACGCCTGGTCGTTGGGCGCTTCGCTCGCGTTGTAGGCCGACGGACAGCCGTTGCTGGTCGACGTGCACCACGGATAGTTGCCGCACTTGTGTTCGGTAGCCCACACGGGGAGGCTGCCGAGCTTCGTCATTCCGTCGTCGATCCAGTCGAGTACGCCCCACTGCGCCCCGACGACGCTGACGAAGCTCGTCGCCGTGGGATCCGCGAGCACGGCGTTCGCGAGGTCGACGTCGGAGCGCCCCCCGTCACCCGCATTCGAAAGCGTGCCGAGCATGACGTTGACGCCCGCGGCCTTCATCGCCGGGCCGAGGTACTGTCCGATGAAGCTCACGTACGTGGCCGCGTCCCACAGGCACGACGGGTAGTTTTGGTCGTAGCCCGGCTCGTTTTGAGGCGAAACCACCTCGATGGCGATACCTTGATCTTTGTAACCCGAGACGAAGCGCGCGTAATACTGGGCATACGCGGTGAGGTCAGCGGCTGAGCTTTTCATGTTGCCGCCGTCGAAGTACGAAGGCTTCTTCGCCGACTCCGTGCCATCCGCACCGCTGTTCGTCTTGTATCCCGTCTTCATCCACACCGGCGGCGTCCACGGACTCGCCCAAAAGCGGAGCTTCGGATTTTTCGCCTGCGCGGCCTTGATGTACGGGATGAGCTTCTGCGCATCCCGGTCGAGCGAGAATTGGGCGAGGGACGCGTCTTCGGGCGGGCGATTCGACTCGTCGCTTTTGGGCGTGACGTCGGTGCCGGTGTCGTCGTCGGTGTAACGACTCACCGCGTAGTCGCTCGCGCCGATGGGAATGCGTCCCCAGGCGAGCGCGGCGCCGTCGCTGGCGCTGAAGAGCAGCGTCAGCGCCTGATCCTGCATGTCCTTGGAGGTGAGGTAGCTCCAGCCGAGCTCGTTGAAGGCACCGCCGAAGCCGTCCCACTTCTGCGCGGGGGACGTATCGTTGACGGTCACGGTCGCGGTCGCGGTCGCGGTCGTGAGCGCGGCGTAGGTTTTCCAATAAGCGCCGTCTGCCGACGTGACGAGCGGCGGCAACGTCACGGTCACGTCGCCGGTCATGCCTGCGGTGCCCGTGCCCGCCGCACCGATGCCGGCCGCGCCCGTCCCGGCGCCCCCACCGGTTTCTCGCGCACCCCCCGTGCCCGCGCCGCCCGTAGCACCCGCGCCACTCGAGCGGCCCCCCGCCGAACAACAAGCACCGACCGCGCCCGCCGTACCGCCGCTGGTTGCGCTGCCCGAGTTCGCGCCACCGCCGCCGGTCGCACCCCTACCGCCGCTCGCGGGGGCGCCCGCGCCGGCGTTGGCTCCCGCTGCGCTCGAAGCTCGTCCGGCGGAGCCGCCGCCGGCGCCCCCGGCGTGCCCCGACGGGTCGGGGGCGCTCACGCCGCTGCATGCGACCAACGAGAACAAGAGTCCCAAACTGGAGATAGAGTGAAGTCTGATCATGGTTTCTCGTTGACGCGTGAGCCGCGTAGGACACTGACGTTGTTCGAAGCGGAATTGACGGTGACGATGTCGACGACGCCGTCGCCGTCGATGTCGGCCGGGATTGCGCCCTCGGGACGCAGCAACACCTGATAGTCGTCGCGGGCTGCAAAGCTACCGTCACCCGCGCCCATGAAAACGCTCACGCGGTTGTCGTACATGGCGGCCGCGACGATATCGAGCGCGCCGTCGCCGTTCAGATCGCTGACCGACACGGAGCGAGGGTAGCGCGGCGTGGCGTAACCGACGCGTGCTCCGAATTCGCCTCCACCCGTTCCGAAGCGAATACCGAGCTCGTCCGTGTACGCGTCGGCAGTCACCATATCCAGGTTACCGTCGCCGTTCAGATCGCCGAACGTCACACAGATGGGGTAGCCCGCCGTTTCGTACGCCGCGACGAACGCGAACGACCCATCTCCGCGTCCGTGCAGGATGCTCACCGCGTCGGCGCTCGCGTCGGGGATCGCGAGATCGAGCCGGCCGTCACCGTCCACGTCCGCGACTCCCGCCCAATATTCGTTGGTATTGACGACGAGGGCGCTCGCTTCGGCGAAGCTGCCGTCGCCCGCGCCGAGCAGCACACTGACGGGCCCGGCGTCACCCCCCGACGTGACGATGTCGGCGTTGCCGTCGCCGTTCAGGTCGCCGAGGGTCAGCGTCAGATCCGTCCCCGCCGCCGGATACTCGACGAGGTCGCCGAACGTGCCGTCCCCCGCGCCGAGCCTCACGTCGACGCGCGCCGCGTAGTAATCCGCCGTTACGAGGTCGAATTGCCCGTCGCCGTTCAGGTCCGCGACCCCGACCCAGGTCACGCTGTTGCCGCCCGGGTAGTCGACCTCGTCGGCGAAGGTGCCGTCGCCCTTGCCGAGCAAGACGCTCACGCTGTCGTCGCCGACGTTCGCGGTGACCACGTCGAGCGCGCCGTCGTCGTTCAGGTCACCGAGCGCGAGTGAGCGCGGAGTCGAACCGACCGCGTAGTCGAGCGGCGCGGCGAACGTCACCGAGCCGGGATTGGTCGTGGTCGTTCCCGCCGAACCGCCGGTGGTGCCCCCGGAGCCTCCACTCGCGGCGGACGTTCCCGCGAGCCCGCCTCCCGCGGCACCACCGACGGCGGTCGTGAACCCACCTGCTTCGCCCGCGATCGCCTCGTTGCCCCCGCCCGAGCGGCCCCCAGGGCCCCCGAGGTCACCGCCGATCACGCCAATCACGTTGTCCGTCCGTCCACAGCCGACGGCGGCAGCGAGGAGGACCACGGAGCGAAGCATCGGCGCAGAGCTCATCTCGACCATCTCTCTTCGTCGCTCGCCTGCGCCAATCTCCGAGCCTTGAGTGGAGGCTCGGTCCGCCCGCGATCACTCGGCCAACAATTGGCGCATGGCTTCGAGGTACGGGCTCCGCGGATAACGCACCGAAAATTCTCGGGCCGCGAGCCGCGCGTCCGCTCGGCGTCGAGCCTCGTCGAGCGCTTGAACGTAGAGCGCGTCACGCTCCTCGGAGAGCGCAAACGGGGCCCCAACGCGCCGTGTCGCCGCAAGGCGCCGGAGCGCTTCGTTCGCCGCACCCGCGTCGATGAGCCGCTTCACCTCGGCAAGCTCGCGAGCTTGCTCCGCGAGCGGGGCCGCGGCCGGCGGAAACGGCGCTGGAAACTCCGCCGCAGCCGGGGCCGGGACGCCCATGACGGGCGGCTCGCCACGCACTGAAAGGTCGGAGCGCACGCCCGAGCGCGCGGGGCTCGTGGACTCGGGTTGCGACGGCTCCAGAACGGTGTTCGGCGCGCCGGTCGCGCTCGGCGCGGCCGCGGCGGCAGCCTTTGCCGTGCGCATTTTCGGTGAGGCCTGTCGTGCGGCAGGGATCGCCGGTCGCGGCCGTGCCGGCCTCGTTTCAAGCCCGCCTACGTGCTGGACGACTGCGCTCGCGCCCGCCACGCCGCAACCGAGTGCGGCGCCCGCTACGAACCATTTGGCAGCGACGACCCACGAGGTGAGCACCGTCGCCTTGCTCGCGACGACTCCCGACGCACTCTTCACGGCCACCGAGTTGGCGACGACGCCGCTCGTCGCCGCGCTGCTCACGCCCGCCGCCGTGAGGGCAACCGACAAGGCTCGCCACTCCGCGTCGACCGCACCGGCGGGCGGCCGCGCGTTCCTACCTGCTACGAGCAGCTCCCGTTCCGGTGCGTCCGGAGGCAGCTCATCGAGCCATTGCAGCGTGTTGGTCATGACGGCCCTCCGGCGGCGCAGCGACCGGTTTGGACCGAGCGCGCGGCGACGATTTTCGAAAAGGCGCGGCGAGCGAGACGCAACCGCGACCGCACGGTGCCTTCCGGCACGTCGAGGAGCTCGGCTATCTCTTCACCCGACACTTCCTCGAGCTCGAACAGCACGAACACCGTGCGCTGCTCGAGGGGAAGGGCAGTGAGAACGGCGTCGAGCACGGCGAGCCGCTCTTGCGTTTCGAGGCGCCGCAATTGGTCGGCTTCCAAGCTCGACTCCGGTGGGGCTTCCGCAACCAGCACTTCGCGACGCGCGCTGGCGCTCCGCCGATAGTCCGACGCCACGCGGAGGGCGATGCCGCAGAGCCACGTCTTGAGCGACGACCTGCCGTCGAACGTGCCGAGACGCCGGTGCGCGACGATGAAGACCTTTTGCGCGGCGTCCATGACGTCGCGCTCACCGACGCCCATACGGCGCAGCGTTCGCCACACGAAGTCGTAATGCGCGCGGTAAATCTGCTCGAAGTCCAAGTGGCCCGCCGTGCTGAGTGGAGGCTAACGCCCGCCGCGATCACACGCCGGTCGGGAGCCGCTAAAAACCCGCGCCCCCGAGCAATAGGCCCAATTCCGCCATCACGCCAACATTCGGCGCCCGGGCTATCGGCACGGTTCGGCCCGAGCCGTCGTCCTCGCGGGCGCTGAAGGATTGCGGGCGCAGCTGCACGGTCGGCCCGATGCGGAGGAGGCCAGTGAGCGCGTCGGCCGCCCGCAAGCGATAACCGAGTGTCGGCGTGACGATCGCCCAGAGAACGCTGGGGGAGCTCGACCGCAGAAACCCTTCGACTTTCGCGGATTGCGACCCGACGCCGACGCGCACGCAGGCCTCGAGGCTCGAGATACCCAGCAAGTGCCGCTCGTAACAGGGGCCCGCGAGCAGCGCCCACGCGCTGAGCCGCACGCTGCCGCCTCGTGCCTCCGCGGGCGGTGACCAAAGCCGCACAGCGCCGAGCGCGCCGCCCCACCCGCTCTGGTGAAGCACCTCGATTCCGACGGCGGCACCGGCAGCAGGCTCGCTGAGCAAGCCGAACCCGCCGACCACCGCGGCCGTGATGTTACCGGTGAACGAGCGGGCTCCGCGCGGCGCGAGCGCGGTCGCGTGGAACGGGGGCGGCGCTGCGTTCGGTTGCGCTGCGCTCGGCGCCGGCGTCTCGGGGCTCGGCGGAGGAGCTGGCGTCCCGGCTTTCCCTTCGGGCGGCTCGACCAGCATCACGAACGCAAGCGCGAGTGCGTCAGCAAGGCCCGCACAAGCTTGGTCTTTTTCCCCAATCACGCGCTCGCCGGCGTGCGGCGCGCGCATGCTGAGCACCGCTTCGTAGCCGGCGGGGAGCGCGCGAATGACCACCCGAGCGCTCGCCGCAGCGCCCGCCGCATCCGCGGTCTCTCGGAATACGCGCTCGGGAAAGAGCTTCGCGATCGAGCGAAAGACGGCCGCCGCGTCCGGACATGCTCCGGAGCCGGGCCCTCGCTCGACTTCGATTCGCGAGTCGATGGGCCCGCGCTCCGGTCGAGCCCGAACGTCGCCGCCTGCTGCCGGTGTCTCGGCGCCGGAAAGTCGCGCGGACGCCAACGTCACGGCGAGCGCCGCTCCCAGCCACTGCTCCGCGCGCCGACCCATCGTGGGGACTATAGCGTCGGCGTCGCGGGGCGCGCTGCCTTCGAGTTTGGAGCGGAACCGCGTAGGATGACGCGATGAGCCGGCCGCGGCGCCCGACGCGACGAGCAGCCTGGTTGCTCTTGTTCGTGGCAGGCTGTGGTCCGCACGAGCACGCCGCGAGGCGCGCGCCGGACGGCGGGACGCCGAGCGACGACGCCTGCGTGCTCGCCGAGCACGTCGAGGCCCCGCTCGACCCGTTCGGCGAGCTCAGCGATCCGCCGAAGCTCGTCCCGTTCGGCGAACGGTTCGGGGTGATCGACGGTGAGTCCATCGCGCTCCACAAGGTCGCCCACGCCGAGCTCGTTGCTTTTCAAGGCGTGGACACCCAGACCTCCTTCGAGCTCGACGAGCTCTGCCCTGACGGGGTCTGTCGCAACATCCACGGCAGCGCGCTGCTCGCGACGGCGGCGGGCGAACCGGAGTTTTTGCTGGCGGAGCAGGGCTCCTCCGTGAGCATGGCGGCGTATCCGCTGCGCGCGCTCGCGTGGGACGCGAACGGCAGTCCCGCGCAAATCACGCCGCTCTTCGACACGCGCGTCACCGCCATCACCACGCGCGCCGACCTGCAGGCCTCGCGCAACGCCGAGCGCGCCCTCTTCGTGCTCGGCAACATCGACACGCCCTCGCTCGAAATGGTCGAAATCGCCCCGAGCGCGACGCTGGTCGCGCCGCCGGCGACCATGCCGCTGCCCGGCACACCGTGGGACTGCGTGAGTGTGATCCCGACGGACACGGCGGCCGCCGTCAGTGCCGTGACGAAGCTCGACGGCGAAACCGGCGTCGTCTGGTCCGTACGCGAGCTCGACGCCGAAGCGAACGTGGTTTTCGAGACGAGCGCGCCGGTTCCGGTGGGGGAGGCGCTCGGTTTCGTCGATTGCCCCGCCGTGGTCGAGAGCCCGGAGGGCTTTCACGCGCAGTGGGTCGGCACGAACGGTGACTCGGTCGTGGCGACCGTGGCGCGCGCGGCCGAGGCGGGCTCCGCGGAGCTGCTCACGCTGGACGCGAGTCCCGGAGCACTCGCGGGGGTCCTGCACGGAGATTTCGTATTTCGCTCGACGCTCGGCGGCGAACGGCAGGGTTTCATGCGTTTGGATCGGCAGGGCGACCCGGGCGGTCCGGGTATCACTTTGCCGGCGCTGCCGCCATCGACGCCCGAGCGTCGCCGCGCCGCTCCGCAGCTGCTGAGCGTCGAGGAGTCGTCCCTTACCCTGTCCTACGAGCTCGAGAGCGCGCGCGTCTTCGAGCAGTGGAGCTGCGCCAAAAACTAGTGATGCGAGCGGTCCCCGGCATGGCCGGGCAAACCGAGCTCGCGCCAACGCGCCATGCCGCCCGCCGAATTCGCGACTCTGAGCCCGGCTTTTTTCAGGATCATGGTCGCGAGCGCCGAGCGCTTGCCGGTCTGACAGACGACGACGACGGGCTTGTCCGCCGGCACCTCGGACGAACGCGCCCGGAGCTCCGCGAGCGGAATCGACGTGACGCCGTCGAGCGTCCCGAGATCGCCCTCGTGCTCGACGAGCGCGCGCACGTCGAGCACGTTGACTTCGCCACGGTGGCTCGCGACCCATTCGGGGTCGACCTCGGGAACGCCGGCGTACGTCGTCACGATCGGACCCCACTCGGGCTCCGTGGGGCTGCTCCCGCTCTCCGGCTCACCCGAACGCAGATTCGCCGGCAACGCCAGGTCGAGCTGCTTCGGGTGCGGGAGCCCGAGGTTCTCCATGTAACCGACGAAATCCTCCTCGCGCACGGTGCCGCCGATGCGCGGGTTATAGCGCCGCTCTTCACCGATGGTGCTCGAAGTGCGACCTTCGTAGTCGTGCGCGGGGTAAACGGTGCAGGCGTCGGGCAGCGTGAAGAGCTGCTCGCGGATCGAGCGAAACAAGGTGTGCGCGCTGCCCTGCTGGAAATCCGTGCGTCCCGCGCCGCGCACGAGCAGCGCATCGCCGCTGAGCACGAAATCGCGCTCGGGGCGGACGAACGACAAGCAGCCGGCGGTGTGACCCGGAGTCGCGCGCACCTCGAGCGCCTCGTCGCCGAAGCGCACGAGCTCACCGTGCGCGAGCGGCTGATCGACGTGACGGGCGCCGTAGACGCCGGCGAGGGCGACGCGGCAGCCGAGCGCCGCGTGCATGAGCCACGCGCCGGTGACGTGGTCGGCATGGCAGTGCGTATCGAGCACGGTCACGAGCTCGAGCTCGAGCTCGCGGACGAGCGCGAGGTCACGCGCGTGCTTCTCGAACACGCAATCGACGAGGACCGCTTTGCGCGTGCGCGCGTCGGCCAGAAGGTACGTGTACGTACCGGACGTCTGATCGAAGAGCTGCCGAAAGATCATCCTGGTCCTTTGCTCGAGCGAGCGTGACTCGCAGGATAGCTCGGCTCCGCCAGGGGATTTTGGGTGTTCCCGAACGGTGGCCGGACGCTCGCCTCGGGCCTCTGCGTGGGCGGCGCGGCTTCGCACGGGCGCCCGCACGAGACCGACACCGCGAGCGTCCGACCCGCGGCCGGGAACACCCTAAACTCGCGCTGGGCGTCGAGTGAGCGCGAACGTCACCACGTGACCGTGTCGATGTAGGCGGTGCCGCTCCAGGTCGCGTCGGTCGAGAATTCGACGCCGAGCTCGCCAAGTGCCGCGGCGTTGGTGGGCACCGTCACGCTGAGGGTATTCCAGCCGTTCGCCGTGAGTGAGGACGTGGCCTGCCAGTTGCCGGTCCATGTCCAATTGCCGGAAGCGCCCTGAAGCACGTACGGCTGAATCGACTTGATGTGGCTGCCGCTCGGAAACCACACGTGATACGTGACGGTCTTGCCGGCGGGGGTGCCGGGGGAGCCCACGTGGACGGTTTTGGTTCCCGCCGCACCGTTGAAGGTCACGGCGAGCGAATGGGTGCCCGCGAAGGCACGCGTGCTGGAGCTCGCGACGCCCGTGAGCATGCCGCCGCTCGTCACCCAGCTTTGCGCTCCGCTTTCGAAGTTGTAGCGCGCGCTGTCGCTCGTTCCGCCGGTTCCGCCGGCCGCACTGCTGCCGCCCGTGCCACCGGTACCGCCCGTGCCACCGGTACCGCCCGTGCCACCGCTCGTTGCGAGCGGGAGGCCGCCTGCGTTCAAAAACGCGCCGGCTCGACTCTTGAGAAAGAGCTGTCCGTCGCTGAATTGATCCGTCGTGTAGGTGCTTTGCCCGCTCGCACCGGCGCCGAAGAGCAGAGCGACGACGCCCACGTCCGCGAACTTCGAGAGATGCGCGGTGCCGTTCGCGAAAAAGTATTCGGGACGATTGTCCTTGTAGCCTTGGCCGAGCCCGCCGTCGTTCGCGACGTCGAGGCTCGCGGAGTTGCCGATCGGGATTTGCCAGAGCACCCAGCGTTTGCTCGATTTGACGTTCCAGAGCCGGAGCCACTCCGCGTAACGGTTGAAGCTCTTCGACGAAATCGAGGCCGAATCGCCGGCGTCCCACCAGCGATCCTGGTTTTGTACGAGGCGGTAGTAGTCGGAGTCGCGATCGAGCGGATCACCGACGAGCAAGTCGTACGTCGCGCCCGTCGCGTTGCTGCCGATGCCGAACGGGGCGAGGAAGGCGTAAACCTTGTCGACCTCGGGAGCGAGCGCGTCCGTGACGCTCGAGTAAGCGATGTCCTTGCCGGACGCCCACGATGAAACGTGAATGCCGAGCACGACGTTGTTCGCGCCGACCGCCTTGCGGAGCTGCAGAAATGCGAGACCCCAGCCGGCGACGGTGTTGGGTAATCCCTGGAGCTCGCCGAGCCCGCTGTCCTTCACCGCCGCGTAGGCGCTCGGGTTGCTGCTCGTCTGCTGCTGCAAGAAGGCGAAGCCGTCGGCTTCCAGCAGCACGACGACCGGCTTGCCGAAGTCCTTCGCGCGCTGCAGTAAGATCTTGAAGTCCCCGAAGTAGGACGCCATGGTCGTCGCGTTCTGCAGCTTGGCCAGAAACTGACTCTCGCCGCCGCCGGACTCACCGTTGATTTGGTAGTATTCGGCGACCGGCACGTAGTGCTGAGCGTCGCACTCCTTCAGGTACGAAAGCCCCCAGGAGCCGTCGCGCGAGCCGTAGCCCCAGTTGTTCACCCAACCTTTGGTGAAGTACTGATATCGATAATCCCACGCCGCACCGCTCGACTTCATCCAGGTTCCGCCGGGGCCTTCGAATAGGCCGACGCCCAAGCGGGCCGGCAGCCCCGCCGGGATGGCGCCCGCCGCGAGCGTCCCCGCGAGCGCTTCGGCGAGCTCCGCCGTGTCCGCGACCTCGCTCCGGTCGGAGCTACCGCACGCCGCAGCGAGCGCCAGCGCCGCGAGCTCGAGAAAACGAAAGAGTCTGGTTCGCATGCGTGTCCCTTCGTTCCGCGCCTCTCGACCCTCACCCGTGTGCGCACGTGCGAGCGCCGAACCCCCACTTTGAGTGATCGGATGCTGACTGTCTACGACTCAGCGCGTCGAGGTCGGTCCCAAATATCCCCAAGGCGAGTCTCGGTTCGAATCCAGCGGCGCGTGACGGCGCGTATATCCGAGCTCGACGCGACGCACGTCCCTTTTTTCCCCACCGCGTTCAGAAGCCGTGGAGGTAGTGCGCACCGATGAAATTCGTGGCCTCGGCGAGCGCACCGTCGACGAAGCGCATGACGTGAATCGAATGAGGCCCTTCGAAGCCACCGACGTGCCAGATGACGGCAGGCAAGCCGTTCGCGCGCGTCGGCTCCGCTCGCAACCCGCGCGACCAGAAGGTCGCAAAGCGCGGCGTTTGGAGGAAGGCGCGTACGGCGCTCGCGCCGCGGAACCACGTCGCGTGCGGCGGCATCGCGAACGCGACGTCGTCGTGCAGCAGGGCCACGAGCGCGTCGAGATCGCGCGTTTCCCACGACCGGACGTAAGCGTCGAGCACGTCGGGCGGCGGGTCCTCGACGCGACCGCGCGCACGCGCCGAGAGCGTTTCCCGAGCGCGGTGGAGCGCGCTGTTGACGGCCGAGAGCGTCAGCTCGAGCGCGGCCGCTATTTCTTCGGCGGGCCAGCCGACGACGTCTTTCAGCAGCAGCACGGCGCGCTGCTTGGGTGTGAGCCGTTGCAAAAGCGCAATGAACGCGAGGGCGACCTCTTCACGCGCCTCGAGCGCGCCGGCCGGGTCCAGAAAGAGCTGCGAATCGGGCGCGGGCGTCACCCAGGTCGCCGCCTCGAGCTCTTCGATCGCGGTACCGGCCGTGGCGGGCGAACGGTCGAGCTGCGGCAACGCACGCGGGCGCTCGCGGGTCAGGCGATTGAGACACGCGTTGGTCGCGATGCGCATCAGCCAGTGGGCGAGCGGCGCGGCCCCCGTGTAGGTGTCGCGGGAGCGCCACGCGCGAAGCAGCACGTCTTGCACCGTATCCTCCGCCTCGGCGAACGAGCCGAGCATCCGATAGCAGTGGCGCAAAAGCTCGGGCCGGAGCCCGGCGAACGCCTCGCCGAGCTCCGAACCTTCGGAGTCCTTCTGCCGGATCACGGCTTCAGGCTACCGCCTCGCTCCGTTCTGCGATGGTTTGCAGGACGGCCTGCCACGGCAAGCGATCGTAGTAGAGGTCGATCGCAGTGATGCGGCCACCCTCGAAGTGCAGCCACTCGATGGTGGAGAGCGCGCCTGCCGACGTGCTCGTCACGAAGTCGTAGATGACGCAAACCTCGTCGCCATCGACGAAGACGCGCTTCACGTCGTTACGTACGTGAATGGCGCTCAGGCGCTTGAGCGCCCCGATGAAATCCGCCGCCGACGAACGGTTCATGGCCGGGCCCCGGAAGCGCAGGTCGGGGGCGAGCAACTGCTCGACCTTGGCGTAGTCCTGGCTCGCAACCGCGCGTAAATATTCGAGAGTCGAGGTCTTTCGGTCCGTGTTCATGAGAAATCCTCCTGTTCCGAAAGGGTTGACCCCGCTCCCCCTCCCCATTGTGCGGTCCACGAAAAAAAAACCTCAGTGCCGCGGGACCCTCGTGAAATTCGTCGGACGCGCCGGCGAGCGGTTGCGCGTCGGGCGCAGCGCGTAGACGTCGACACGACCGTCGTACGTCGGGACGAAGACCTTGCCGTCGGCGACGACCGGCGGGCAGAACTTCGAGTGCCGGAAGGTATTGTCGGGGATGTGCTTGCTGTCCCACAAGAGCTTCAGTCGCTGGGTTCCGTCGGCGTTCGGAACCGGATCGAGGGTTTCGGCGTCGTAGGCGCGCAAAATCCCCTCGACCACGTGTCTGTTCGCGTCACCCGAGACGGGCGTGAGGCTCCAGACGATGCCGGTCTTCGGCACGTTGCCGTTCGAGCTCAGCGCCAGCATGCCGCCGGGCATCCCGCCTTTGCCGCCCATACCGGCAGAGGCGATCTCCTGGCTCTTTGCCACGAATTGGGTGACTCCGTCGGGACTGATGGTCCAGGCGCGCAAGCACTCGTTCTCACCCCAATTGAACAGCATGCCGCCGCGGCTCGGGCTGCTCCAAAATAGAGGGCTCCCGTGCAAATGGTGCGTCTTGCCGTCGTAGAGGTGATCGAGGTTGCGCGGGTTGGCGGCGTCGATCCCGAAGCCGGGAAAGTAGGTGAAGAAGATCGGCTCTTGCTTGAGCACGTGAAAATCGGAGCCTTGCCCGAACTTCGCGGTGTCCTGGTCGAGCACGTACAAGACGCCGTCCTTGCCGGCGCCGACGACGAGGCTCGTGCCGGGTAGCGGCACGGGGCCGCCCGAGCCGAGGTCGTAATCTCGAAAGTCGTCGTCGCCCGCGGGGTTGCGCTCGACGTCGCGGAACGGCGTGAACCACGCCACGGGCACGAGCTCGCCGCTAATGGAGCCCCGCGCCGGCGGCGTGTACCTGAGCTTGACGATGCTCTCGGGCAGATCGCCGTGCTTCGGTGCGTGATCGCCGTCGCCGTAGTTGCCGGTCATCACGTAAATGTCGCCGTGCTCGTCGGCGGCCGCGCCCTGACCGGCTTGCCAAATACCGGTCCCGCTCGCGTGCGGCGACGTGCACCAGGCCGCCGTCCGCGTGAAGCTGTCCGCGTCGTAGGCGATGAGCCAGCCGTGCGTCTCGTCTCCGTTCTCGTGCGTCATGCCGAAGCCGACGAACACGGTGCGGCGCCAACGGCCCGCGCCGTCTTGCACTTTGGTGAGTAAGAGCGAAGCGCGCTGCTTTTGCGAGGAGGAAACGAACTTCGCGGGCGCTTCTCCGGGGCCCGCCTGGGCGCTCGCCGTGGCCTCGATCGCGAGCGAATGGTGACGCCGGTGTCCGCTCGTGATGTCGATGGCGTGCAGGTGATGGACAGCTTTCGCCACGCTGTGATCGGGGCTCGTCCAACAGACGCAATACAGCGTGTTCGTGTCGCGGTCGATGACCGGCGTGCTCAAAATGCCCCACGCGATGTTGATGCCGAAGAGATCGATGTTGTGCGGGTCCGGCGGCTCCGGCGGCCGCACTTCGGGCCCGATGTCGTGCTTCCAGATCACGGAACCGTCGTTCGCGTCGAAGGCCCACACGTTGTTGGCCATCGTGCAGACGAAGAGGACGTCGTGAACCTTGCCGTCGCTCATACCGAGGCCGGCGACGTAGAGGGGCTGCGCCTCGAGGCGCGGGTCGTCGTCGAAATGCAACGACGCGACTTTGATCAGGAGGTTTGCGCCCACGTTGGTCGGCGTGAGCGTCGTTTCCTGCGTGTTCGCGCCCGTGCGGGCCGCGTCGAACGAGCGGGTGAGGACGTCGGTCACGAAGCGCTCCCCGCGGCGCCCAGGCCCCAGCGCTCCGTTTTCAAGAACGCGCCCAGGCACAAGCCGGCGTAGGCGAGCGCGGCGCTCACGAGCGCCGTCGCGAGCGAAGCCGCGAGTAGCTCGAAACCGGACGCGTGCGCGCCGATGACGAGGTTGTCCAAGCTCGCGAGCAGCGGCAGCAAAAACGCCGCTCGCGCTGCACGCTTCGACCGCGGCGGCCGTGACGCGAAGAGTGCGAGCGCTGCCGTGCACACCACGATGCAGAGGGCGAAGAGCTGCGGACCGTCGCCGTCGAACCCGCTCGGCAGGAGGCTACCGAAAAGGCCGGCGCAAGCCGTGGCGGCTGCGTCACAAAAACCGAACGCGAGCGCGAGCGGCACAGCCCATGCTCGCGGCGTCAAGACGCCGAGCCCCGTACACAAGACGAGCCCGTCGAACCCGAGCGCAAGCGCGCCTCCGATCCCGTCGATCATGCTTTTACTGCTCCCCGGCGCCCACAGTGCGCGCCGCCCCTGCACGAGTAGTGAGCCGTGCAGGGGCCGTCAATAGGCCGAAGTTTCGGCGAGCGACGGGTTCAATCCGCGCGGCGTCGCCGTGAGAGCAGCACGCCGAGCAGGGCGAGCACCGAAACGAGCCACGGGCCCGAGCCGTTCGAGCGCGGAGTCACCGAGCAGCCGCCGCTCTTCTTGGATTCGGACGCGCCGGAGCTCGGGCTTCCCGTCATCCCGGAGGAGCCGGTCATCCCGGAGGAGCCGGTCATCCCGGAGGAGCCCATCATTCCGGAGGTCCCCGCCATGCCCGTCGCGCCCGCCGTGCCCGTGGTCCCGCCGATGAGGGTACCGTCGTCGGGGTTGTACTTGGCGAAGAGGTCGCTCATCGCGAAGTAGTCGTCCTTCGGCATCAGATGCGTGTCGAAGAGATGCGCGAAGTCGTATTCCGGGAACGTGCTCGGAACCCAGGAGTCGAGGTCGCTCAGACCCCAGACCGTGAAGTGAGAGCAGTTCGGCGCGTCGATGCAGACTTGAAGCATGTCCGCGTAAAACTTGTTCTGGACCGCTGTCTTCATGTCGTCGAGCGGCTTTCCGATGCGGAAATCACACTCGGTGATCTGCACGTCGATGCCGAGATCGTTGTAGCGAGCCATGTTGTCGCGGATGGCTTGCATGTCGGGCACGCCGTTCGAGGTCGTCCCGTCCGGCTCGATGAAATAATGACCCTGGAAGCCGATGCCGCCGATCGGAACGCCCTTGTCGTGCAGCGCCTTCACCATGTCGAAGACGTAGTCGGCCTTGGCGTTGCCCTTCTGCTCGATGTTGTAATCGTTGTAGAGGAGCTCCGCGGCCGGGTCGGCCGCGTGGGCATGGTTGAAGGCGAGCTCGATGAAGTCGTCGCCGATGGTGTCGTGCCACACGGTGGAACGGTAGCCCCACACGCCCGTGTCCTTGTTCACGTCCACCGCTTCGTTCACGACGTCCCAATAGGGGAATTGGCCGACGTAGTGCGACATGAGGCCGTCGATGTGCTTGTACATGATGTCGAGCAGCTGATCGGCGGTGAACGGCGTGTCCGGTGCCGTGAGCCAAGCCGGCGTCTGCGTGTGCCAGACGAGCGGATGGCCGCGGAACTCGAGGCCGTTTTGCTTGGCCCAGGCCACGAGCGCGTCCGTGTCCGTGTAGTCGAAGACGCCCTGCGTCGGCTGGATCAGGTTCATCTTCATCGAGTTCGCCGGCGTGATCATGGCGAACTCGCCCGCAACGATGCTGTTGTGCAGCGGATTACTGAGGAAAATCGGCGTGTCGACCGCCGTGCCCATCTTCACCATGCCCTTGTAGTCTTTGAAGGGGTGGTGTGAGTGAGCCGGCGTCGTGTAGGCGGGCGTCGCCGGCGCCGGCACGGGCTCGAGGACTATGTCGTCGAAGCAGACGGTTCCCGCCGTCTTGCCGATCTGGAACTGAAACTGCGCCATGGGGTCGTCGCGCAGGTTCAGATACGTGTAGTCGACGAGCTGCGGAGTCGCGGTCGTCGGCGTGGCCGTGATCGCGACGCTCTCGAGAAAGTAATCGGTGTACGGCGCGACCCCGAGTCCCGTCTTGAACTTGATGGTCCGAGGCGCGTCCGCCGTCACCGTGAAGCTGATGTGGTAATACTGGCCCTTGGTCAGCGCGACGCCGCTGAGGCCGACGATCTCGTCCCAGACGTTTTGGCCGCCCGCAGTCATCGTGGCGCAGAGCTGCCCGTTCGTCGCCGCGAGCGTTTGATCAGCCGGGTAATCCGTCGTGTTGTTCGCGTAGCTCCACCAGGGCGATGAGGTGGTCTCGAACGTCCCGTTCGTAACGAGGTTCGTGCTCATGCCCGCGGCACCGGCCGTCCCGCCGCCGCTCGTGCCCGCGCCGCCGTTCGCCATGCCCGCCGCGCCGGTGGGAGCGCCGCCGCTCGAAGGCTCGCCGCCACTCGCGGGCATGCCGCCCGCCGACATCCCACTCTGACCACCCGCGCCGGCGCCCACGTTCGCCGCGCCGCCCAGACCCGTACCGCCGTTGTTCGAAGCACCGCTCATGCCGGCGCTTTGCGCGCTGGCTGGTGCCGCCCAGAGACACAGAAGAGCGGCAATGGAAGAAAACCCGGTGTATTTGAATGCGGACGAAGTAGCGAGCATAGGCAAAGTCCCTTCGGCTAGGCGAGACGGCGAGCACGCTTCAGGCAGCGCTGCCCGGATAGCAACCATAGCCGAACCGCTTCGAAAGTCCGGACCTCGCTGCGCCCGACGGCGTGCGCCTTGGCAGGCGGGCCGGATTATTTCAGCTGCAAAGACGGGGCGGGCCGCTGGCCGCCGCTATGTGGCGCGCGGATCGAAGTGGACTTTCAGTAGGTGGCTCGGATTCAGGCTGGGCTCGGAACGCGATGGCCGATGCCCGAGGGCGTCTCGAGCTCGACGAGCGGTGCGCGGATACCGGACCCGAGCGTCACCTTCGCGACGCGACCTTCGAGCGCCGCGGCGTGCAGACGCGCGAGCGACGCCACCGTCTCGTCGTGATCGCTCTCGAGCTCACGCAGGGCTTCGTCGGCGGTGACAATTCGAATTTGCTGAAGCAGCTGGGCGGCACGCGCCGTCCGTGCGAGCTCGGGTGAGTCGTCGGTGACGATACGCAGAAGCTCGCGCAGCATCAGCTCGTCGCGCCGGCGCAGCAGCGTGTCGAGAAATTCGCCGGCGTTCGCGCGCGCGTGCTTGTCGGACGAGACGAGCGCGCGGTGGACGCGGTGCAAGTCCTCGCGTGGGAAAACGACTTTGAGCAGCCGAAAAGTGCGCTCGAGCGATTGCTGGAGCTTGTCACCCAAGAGGCCGACCAGGAGCGCGAGCGTGATCGCGCTCGGTTCGGACCCCGCGAGCGGGCGCGCCGACGTTCGCTCGTTCCGGCCTACGTCCGGAAGCGTGCTCCGGAGCGAGCGCAGTCGCAGGTACTCGATCAGGTTATCCTGCGTGAGCTCTTCGATGCGCCGCCGTTTCACGTGCACGTTCGCGACGGCGACGAGGTGACCGAGCGAGCGAATCGCGCGGTAGCGCACCATGCCGTCCTTGTCGCTCTGGATCAGCTCGAGCAAGCGGTCGGCGGCTTTTTGGGTGCCGAAGCGGGCGAGCGCCTGCGGCAGCTGAACGCGGAGGTAGCGCTCGAGCCCCGGGTCGTGAAGCGTCTCCCAGACGCGCTCCTCCGCCGGTTCACCGAAGCGCACGAGCGCTTTGAAGACGGCCTCACGCGAGCGGCGCTGCGCGAGGCTCGCAATCACGCCGTCGAGCAGGGGGAGCGCGCGTTGTCTCGCCACGGCGTTCGCCACCGTCTCGACCCAGACGCTCGTCGTTTGCGCGGCCCCGGCGAGCTCGGCCAAGAGCGCGGCGCCGCTCGGATTGGGCGCCGCGTCCGCGAACGCCGCGAGCGCGCCGAGCCGCAGCTCCGGCGCCTCCGCGTCCTTGCGCGAAAGGAGCGCGGCGACCGCGGGGACTTCGCGCGTGTCGGCGGCGTCGCTTTCGAGCGCGAGCAGCACGAGCGCATAACCTCGGACGCGCGGGTCGAGGTCGCCGCTGAGGTCGTGCGCGTCGAGCTTGCCTTTGAGCGTCAGAACGTGCGCGGCCGCCATGCGTACGCTGTTGCGCCGGTCAGCGAGCAGCCGCCGCGCGAGCGGCACCCAATCATCGCGGTCTTCGACGGCGATGATGGCGAGCGCCGTCGTGATCACGCTCTCGTCCGGGTGGAGCAGGATGAGCGCCGGGATCAAACGCTGGCGCCCGCGCCGCGCGAGCACCGTGATGGCCGCGATCACGACCACGGGGTCGTCGTCGGACAGGTGCTGGACGAGGACCTCGGCGCTCTCCAGATCGAACGGGTCGGCGTCCGGCTGAGCGCCGATTTGACCCGCCGAGAGCGCGCGCCGGAGCTGCTCGAGATACGGCCCACGCGTCGCGCCGGCGAGCACGACCCAAATCGCCAGAAAGCCGAAGACGCTCACCTCGAGCAGGCGTGCCGAGACCAGGCCGACGCCGCCGAGCGCGAGCAGGAGCACGCCGACGATACCCTGCGTCACGCGCATGAGTACGCCGTCGATGAAGGGTTTGGCGCGATTGCGCGCCGCCGTCGGGACCGGCAGATAGACGAGCTCCGAAGCGAGCCTGCCGACCGAGCTCCGCAGGATGCCGTCGGCCGCCTTGAAAATCAGGACGGCCGTGAGCCCGCGACCGAAGAGGAGCGCGCCGACGCCCGTGCAGACGAGGAAGAACGGCGTGACACCGACCGCGTTCGCGACGCCCATGCGCCGCACGAGCGCGCCGCCCACGAAGATCTGCGTGACGACGGTGATGGCGTTGACGATCGCGTAGTAGCGCGCGACGAAGGGCGCCACTTGATGGACCGGAATGGACTGACCGACGCTCCACTTGAAGAAGTAGTCGAGCGTGACCGAAGCGGCCGTCGACCCGATGACGAGCAGCGCCAGGCTCTGAAGCAGCGGTTCACCACGCAGAGCGCCCATACCGCCGAGCCGTGCCGGGGCGGGCGCCACGGCCAGGGTCGCTTTTTCGCTCGGCACGGGCACCGCGAGCACGAGCGCCCCGAGAGCGAGCCCGCCCGCCGCAACCAGCAAGAGCCCGTGCACGTGCACCATCTCGAGCAAGCCCACCGCGAGCCAGGAACCGAGCGCCGCTCCGACGACTCCCGCCGACGCGATGGGGCCGAACACCCGCCGCCCTTGCGCGACCGTGAAATAGGAGCCGAGCAGGTTCCAGAACTGGGGGATCAAGACGGCGCTCACGAGGCTCGCGGCGACGTAGATGCCGACGACGCCGCCCATGCTCCGGCGCACGAGCTGGAGCGCGACGAGCAAGAGCGCACCGAGGAACAAGCTCGCGCAAAGCACGCGACGCTGGCCGAAACGTTGCGCACCGCGCCCCGCAGCGAACGAAATCGGCAACGCACACAGCGCCACGGCGAGATAGACCGCGCCCCATTCGCGCGCCTGGAGCCGCGTGAGCAGGAGCGCGTCGCGCGCGGTTTCGAGGATCGCGTGGGAACAGACGATCACGAGCAGCGCGACGAAACCCTGCGCGGCGGGCGCGATCTCGTGGCGCCGCAAATCGACGAGGCGCGCGAAGAAGCTCCGCGGCTCCACGACTAAAACGCTCCCGCCCGGGCGAGCGCGCGCAAGCACTCCTTCACGGCCCGTGCTCCGGCCGCTCGAGCCCGGCAATGAGACGGCCGTGAGCGCGACCCCCACCGTAGAGGTGCACGACGAGCGGGCCGTCAGCGACCCCGTTTTCGATGACGACGGACGTGTAGGCGGCGCCGGCCGCAGCGGACGGCGGCAAGCCGACGCACAAAAAGCCGTCCTTGCCCGTCGTCACGGGGAGCGAGCGGCCGTCGGGCGTGCGGGCGCGATAGTGGAACTCGGCGGGCCGCGCGACTTCACGCAGACGAGCGAGATCGACGGCGCAAAGCTCGCCATTTTGGACGCGAACGTCCGCGAGCGGCGAAAGCCGTGTGAGGTAGCGCGCGAGAATGCGCGCGAGCCGCCCCTCGAGCACCGCGACCAAGTAGTCGGTGACACGCTGCTCGGAAAAGCGCCCGGTGCTCGCGAGCGTCACCACCATTTCGTGCGTGAAGCGAGCGAGGATGCGCGCCATCCAGGCGCCGTCCCGTTCGGTCATGTTGCTGAAGGCGGGATTCGGGTACTCGTTTTTCCATTCGTCCGGCACGAAATGCGCAACGTCGAAATACCCGAACGTCTCGAAACCGGGGGCGCGCCGGATGGTGTCCCAGGTACGCAGCGGCACGCCGAGCGTCACGAAGTCTCGCCCGATGTCGCCCCAATCGAGCACGTAGGAGTAGCCGAGGCGGCGCGAAATACCGTCCCACGCCCACTCCGAGCCGAAGCAATCGCTCGTATCGAGATAGTAGTGGCGCACGTAGCCTGGTGACGAGTCAGCGATCGACTCGTCCTCCGCGATCCAAGAGTCCATCGAGTTTTGCTCGCGCGCGTCGAAGTGATCGACCCAGGCGGCGAGCAAGCGCGCGCCACGGAGGTCGCGCCGGTGCTCGTGCGGAATCACGTCGTTCGGATCGTCGGAGCGGGTTCCCTCGTAGCGAAAAGGGCCGAGCAACGAGCCCGGCAGCCACGCCGAAGCCTGCATGCGTACGTAGGGACCACGCTTGGTCGCCGACGCGAGCACCTTCGCGAGCGCTTCCTGATCGAAGGCTCGGACGATGCCGCTATTGTCCTCGAACGTGAGCCCCGGTTCGAGCTTCAGCACGGAAGGCTTGAAGTAGACGATCTGCTCGCACGAGGTGTTGAAGCCGACGGCGTCGTAAATCGCGGCGCCGATCGCGCTCGCGGCGCTCGGGCGCTCGGGCGCCTCCGGCACGTCCGCCTTGAACAGGTACTTGCCTTTGCCTTTGATATTGATGCGGAAGCCGAGCGAAGAGCCGTTCGTCTTGCCCTTGTCGATGAGCCAGGCGCCGTCGGCGGCCGTCTCGCCCGCGAGATATTGAACCTCGGTGCAGGCGCCGAGGCGCAGGTCCGCGAGCGACAGCGGGTGCGAGCCGATACGGTTCGTGAACCACGCCGAGTCCGGCACCTCGTCGAGGCTGTTGACGTTCCACGCCTCCTTCGCGGCCTTCAGCGCGAACACGTCCGAGAGCGGCCGAAAGATCGAATTGTCGATGCCGTCCCACGCGAGCGGCGAGACGTACTCCTCGGGAGCGCAGGAGACGTGCGCCGGGTCCTTCGCGCTCGGCGCCGGGTGGCACGCGACGTTGACCGAGTCCAGATCGGTGTCGCGCGTGAAGGGCGCGCGTGGCGCGAAGGGCGGCGCGCCGGCGCAGGCGAATAGACCGAGCGGCAGCGCGAGCCACCGAACGCCACGCCGTGAGCCGCGTTCAGAAGCCATGGTTGCTCCCGAAAAGGAAGCGAAATGAGTCG
>JAICUB010000026.1 GCA_025936045.1 Polyangiaceae bacterium
ATCGCCGATCAGGCGCGCACCATCCGCATCCCGGTGCACATGATCGAGACGATCAACAAGCTCATCCGCACCTCGCGCTACCTCGTGCAGGAGTACGGTCGCGAACCGACTCCCGAAGAGATCGCGGAGAAGATGGAGCTGCCGCTCGACAAGGTGCGCAAGGTCCTGAAGATCGCCAAGGAGCCGATCAGCCTCGAGACGCCCATCGGCGAAGAGGAAGACAGCCACCTCGGCGATTTCATCGAGGACAAGAGCGTCGTCTCGCCCGCCGACGCCGTCATCAACATGAACCTCTCCGAACAGACGCGGAAGGTGTTGAAGACGCTCACGCCGCGAGAAGAGAAGGTTTTGCGCATGCGTTTCGGCATCGGTGAAAAGAGCGACCACACGCTCGAAGAGGTCGGCCAGGACTTCGAAGTGACTCGCGAACGCATTCGCCAGATCGAAGCGAAGGCGCTCAGGAAGCTGCGTCACCCGAGCCGGTCGAAGCAGCTGAAGAGCTTCATCGAGAGTTAGTTTTCGTCGGGGGCAGGCGCTCCGCTCGAGCGCCTCGCGTCCATTCCGATCCGAAAGCCACGCCGTGCCGGTCTCACCGGGCTCTCACGTCGGAGGTGGAGCAGCTCTCTTCGACGATCGGGTCCGGCCTGCCGAGACCGCCCGGACATCGCGGCGGGGCTCTGCCCCGCGGGTTACGACCTGAAAGCGAGAGTTTGGTCTTCTGGCCGGCTCTCGAGACCGCGTCTCGATTCAAGGCTTTGGGATTGACGCGGAGAGTCGCGAGGTGACAAAACGGCTCCCTCACCCAAAAAGGGGAGTCTATTCCATGAAGATCCTTGGCGCGGGCAGGAAGCCCGCTTCCCTAATCCTCTTGGCGTCCTCCGTCGCGTTGCTCGTCGCGTGCGGTGGAACCACGGTGTTCTCCGGCAAGGGGCCGGTGTCGATCGCCGGCGATCTGCCGCCGCCCCCGCCGCCGCCTCCGCCGCCCCCACCGAAGGCGCCCGAACCGCCGCCGAAGGTGGTCGTGAAGGACAACAAGATCGAGATCACCGAAAAGATTCAGTTCGAATACAACAAGGCAACGATCTTGCCGGAGTCCTTCGCGCTGATGGACGAGATCGCCTCGGTCATCAAGAAGAACCCGCACATCAAGAAGATCGGGATCGAAGGTCACGCGAGCTCCGAAGGCGACGCGAAGCACAACCTCAAGCTCTCGGACGACCGCGCGCACGCAGTGATGACGTACCTCGTCGATAAGGGCGGCGTGCCCGCGACGGCGCTCGTAGCCAAGGGCTACGGCTCGCAAAAGCCGCTGGTCGACGACAGCGACAAGGCGGTCAAAGGCAAGTCGAAGGAAGAGGCGGAAGCCCTCCACGAGAAGAACCGCCGCGTCGAGTTCAACATCCTCGAGCAGGACGTGACGAAGAAGAAGGTGTCGGTCGACGCCACCACCGGCAAGGAAACCGTCCTCGAAGAGAAGACGCTCGCCGAGAAGAAGGAACAGGCCGAGCCCGAGGCCGCCGACAAGATGAAGGCGAGCGAAACCGACACCAAGAAGAAGGCGGGCGAGACCGACACCAAGAAGAAGGCGGGCGAAGGCGACAGCAAGGCGCCCAAGAAGCAGCCGATGAAGAAGGAAGAGAAGAAGTGACCACGCGAGGGCCACTAGGAGTACGAACCATGGCAAACACCATCTCGAAGTTCGGCCTGGTCGCACTGCTCGCCAGTGTCACCGGCTGCCAGTTTTACGCGCGGAGCCCCGAGGACTATCGGGATGCGACGCAGAAGGTCCTCGACACCAAGGCCGGGGACATCAAGGCCTGCTACGACACGGCGCTCAAGGGCAACCAGGGGCTCCAGGGTCGCGTGGCCGTCCAGTTCACGGTGGAAGCCGAGACCGGGACGATCAAGGACGTGAAGCTCGACCCCGCTGGCACGACGGCTCCGGCCGACGTGTCCGGGTGCGTTACGAACGCGCTCACCGGGCTCAAGTTGGATCCGCCGGACAAGCGCGACGGCATCGCGACGTGGACGTACGACTTCAGCTCGAAGCCGGCGCCCGCACCCGCGCCTGCTCCGCCCAGCTGAGCGAGCGCGGAGAGCGCGGGACTCCGCGCGACACGACGAAAGGCCGGTTCACCCGGCCTTTCGCCTTTTGTGAGCCGCGCCTCAGTCGCCGGTCCAGGGGCGCCCGAGCTTGGCGAGCGCATCCTTTGCTTCGGCTCGGTAGGGCGAGTCTTTCGGCCCAAGCCGCAAGAACGCTTCCCAGTGACTCGCCGCTTCGGGCTTCATGCCGAGGGCCTTGGCGAGATAGTGGTGCGCTTCCCACAGCCAGCGCGGCGGTTGCTCCGCCTTCTCACCCCAGGTGATGGCCTTCTCGAGCTCGACACGGCCCGCCTCGTTCATCTGGTTGATGACGAGCAACTTGCCGTAGCGGAAGCGCCAGACGGGGTTGTCGGGTTGAGCGACGACGGCCTTCTGCCATTCGGCGAGCGCGTCGTGCTCGCGACCGAGCTCGTGATACGTGTCCGCGAGCTCGGCACGCGCTTCGGCCCGGGCAGGGTTCAGCTTCAACGCCTGCATGAGATCGGCCAAGGCGTCCTTCACGGCGCCGCCCCGCGCGCGGAGGACGCCGCGCTGCCAGTACGCGTCGGCGAGCGACGGATCGAGCGCGAGCGCTGCCTCGAGCTCCTTGTCGGCCTTGGCGACGTTCTTGGCCTCGTTCGCCGCCCAACCCGCGTACAGGTGGTACTCGGCGCGCTTGCCGTCGAGGTCGACGGCGCGCTCGAAAAGGCGCTGTGAATCGGCGATTTTGTCCTGCGCGAGGAGCGCGCGACCGAGGCAAAAGTTCGTCTCCGCCGAGTTCGGTCGCTGCGCGAGCACCTTGCGCAAAATTTCCTCGGCCTCGGCGGCATGGTCGGCGGCCACGTTGCCGCAGCCGACGCGCAGCATGAGCTCAGGATCGTTCGGGGACTTCGCAAGCGCATCTTGGTACGCCTTGAGCGCCTCGGTCGCGTGACCGGTCGCCTCGAAGATGAGGCCGCGCTCGAGGGCGAGCCCGGGGTGATCGCGGTCGGTCGCCGCGACCTCGTCGAACACCTTGCTCGCCGCGTCGTATTTATGACTACGGCGGAGCGCGACGCCGAGCTCGAAGCGCGCGGCGAGATCCTCGGAGTCGAGCTCGAGCGCGCGGCCGAGCTCGCTCTCCGCGTCGGGCAAGCGATTCTGGTCGAGCGCGAGGTGGCCGAGAGCGCGGTGCAACGCGGCCGATTCCGGCAGCTTCTTCTTCGCTTCGGCGAGCGTCTTCTGCGCGTCTTCGGCCTGACCGCGCTGATTCTGGAGCGTCGCGAGCGCGACGTAGACGTTCACGAGCTCGGGCGACGGCGGCGCGGCGTCGATCGCCGCGTGATAGACCGAGTTCGCGCGATCGCCGTCGCCCGCGGCCTCGAGCGCGCGGCCGTACCAATAGGCGATCACCGCGTCTTTCGGCTGCGCCTTGGAGAGCCCCGCGAGGGCGCGTGTCGCGTCCTCGATACGCTCGAGCGCGAGCTTGCTCTTCGCCGCGCCAATCTGCGCGCGGACGAAGCTCGGGTCCGTCTGCGACGCGGCCTCGAAGCGCGCGAGCGCGTCCGCGTAGCGCGCGGATTGAAACAGAGCCTCCCCGAGCCCGACGAGCGCCGCTGCCGCCGTGGGGTTCACCTTGAGGGCAGCTGAGTATGCCTTGTCGGCGAGCGCCACGTGCCCGCGCGCGAGGTGAATGTCGCCGAGGAGCGTTTGCGCGAGCACGAGCTCGTCCGGGCTCGCCGAGCCCGGGCTCGCGCTGAGCTTCTCGATCGCGGCGATCGCGTCGACGTCGCCGCCCTGCGCGCCGGCGCGCAGGCGCGCGAGCAGGAGCTGTCCTCCGAAGTGCGCCGGGTTGCGCGCGAGAGCGAGCTTGGCCGAGGCTTCCGTCGCGGCGCGGTCGCCGGCCGCGTATTGGGCGCGCGCGAGCCCGTAAGCCGCGCGTGCACTGGCTTCGAGCTTCTCGACCTTCTGCCACGCCTCGACCGCCGCGCCGTCCCCCGCGCGGAGCGCGAGCTCGGCGACGAGCACGGCGAGGTCGACGTCGGTCGGGCGTCCCTGCGCGAGGGCTCGCGCGGCCTGGAGCGCCGGCGCCACTTGACCCTCGACGCCGCGATTCGCGGCGCGCGCGGAGTCGGCGTTCGCCGTGTTCGGGTCGAGCAAGGCGCTCATGAGGACGGAGCCCTGGGAATGCAGGGCCGGATCGCGCCCGAAGCGGAGCTCGGTGAGGTAGTCGGAGAACGCGAGATACGCGGCGAGCGGCTCGAGGCGCTTCGCCTCCGCGCGTGCGCCGTCGAGCGCCGCGAGGGCACGCCGGCTGTCGGGAAAGACGTCGTGGCCGAACGCGCGGCGCGTCGCCGCGATCGAAGCGGCGAGTAGACGCTCGTGCTCCCCTTCGTTCAGCTTGTCGCTGATCCAGTACGCGCCGTACGGACCGAGCGCGGGCAAGAACGACAGCGAGCCGCCGGCCACGGCGACGAAGAGGAGACCGCCGAACAGGCGCAACGGCCAGCGCGGGCGTTGCCTCGGCTGGACCGCGGGCATGCCCGGCTTTAGCGCCGTCGCCGCGGCGACTTGCGGGCGCTCCTGCGGCACGGCGCCGAACTCCATGTCCTCCTCGCCGCGCGGGGAGTCCGAGCGCTCGAGCGGCGTCTCCACGTCGACGCCGGCGGAATCACCCTCGAGGTTGACCTCGCCGTAGCTCGTCCCTCCGCCGGCCGAACGCGTGAGTGGCGCGCCGCTCACCGGCGGGTCCGACCGCCGCCCACGCGGCTGCGACGGGATCGGCGCCTCTCCGAACGGATCGGCCTCGAGCGAATCGACGGTGCTCCCGACGGACGTCGAGTTCGGCGCCGCGGGCCGTCCGCTCGGCAGCACGGGTGGCAGCTCGATCTCCCCGAAGGTGCCGCTCGTGTGGGCGCTCGGCTGCGGCGATGCGTGAGCCGGACCGAGCTCGAAGTCGAGCTCCCCGAAGCCCGCCGGCGCGCCCATAGGAAGGGCAGGACGCTCGGGCGCTCGCAACGGCAGTCCCGCGGCGGGCGTCGGTAGTCCCGCTGCGACCGCCGGCAAGCCGGCGCTCCGTGCGGGCAAACCCGCGAAGACGGCCGGAACGTCGTCGTGCGCGACGGGGAGATCGGCGGAAATGGCCGGCAAATCCGCGCGCGAAACGGCGCGGGCGGGGAGTCCGGCGCCGCCGGCCGAGTGCGGCTGCGGCAAGCCCGCCTCGAGTAGATCGGGCAAATCCAGATCGAACGTCGCGGACCGCGGCGCAGCGCTCGGCGCACGAGCGGCCGCGCTCACGTCGGGCAAGTCGAGCTCGAGCGGAGAGGCGCGCGGTGAGGGCAGATCGAGATCGAGCGCGGCGCCCGGGCCGCCAGCTCCTCTGGGAGAGCTCGAAATTTCGTCGCTGAAGCTCGGCGCGGTCCGGCGCGCAGGCGCGGGCAGATCCGCCTCCGGCATCGGCGGCGGCGCGCCGACGACGGCTGGAAGATCGACGTCGAGCGACATCGCCTCCGGAGCGCGCGGTATCGGGATCGCCGGCAGATCTTCGTCGTCGGAGCGCGACGGTTGCGCGGCGCGCGGCGGTTCGGGAGGCCGCACGGGCGGGACGGCCGCTCGCGCCGGCGCGGGCTTCGGTCGTGCGGGTGCCGGCAGATCCGCGTCGGCGGGGGCGGCTCGCGGCGGCTCGCCGCTCACCGCGGGGAGATCGGTGTCGAGGTAGGGGTCCGAAGTGGCCGCAGGCGCGGGCTCGGGGGGCTTCGCGCCTGGACGTGGAGGCGGCGGCCGACCAGGAGGAGCCGGGCGAGGCGGCGCGACGGGCGGCCCGACGGGAGTGGCGGTCGGCGACGCTACACGCGCGGTCGGCGTGCCACCGAGCGCCGGCGCGAGCGGGCGCTTCGGCACGGGCGGAGGCAGGTTGATGCCGAGCGCCGACGGCGCGACTCCGACCATCGTCTTCGCGGCAGCCGCATTGCCGCGAGCGGGCGGCGGTGGTGGGGCGCCTGCACCGGCCGCGGGCGGCGCCGGCACCGGACCACCGAGCACGGGGCTCGGTCCGGTACGCCGGGCGTCGTCAGGTTGCTCTACTTGGAACGAGGTGCCGCACTTGGGGCACCTCATCTTCAGACCCGACGCCGGGACCCTCCGCTCATCGACCTGATAGGGCGCATTGCACCCTGGGCACTCGACTTTGAACATCGCCTCGAGTTCTCGGGACTAGTACTACTCCTAGCCCGCGCTTCATAGAAGAGCCGTGTCCCTCGCGTGATCGCGCGCGCGTCCTACGCGTCCGAGGCCGATCGTGCTACGGCCCGGACCCTTCATGGACCGGCAGCGGACGATCGGGCTCGCAGCGCTCTTCCTTCTTCTCGTGGCAGTCGCCGTCGCGTGGACTCACATCCCGCGTGGTGAGCCGGCGACGGCGGCGCCTTCCGCCACGGTGAGCACACCTGCGCCGAGTGTCGCTGCCGCACCCACACCGTCCGCATCGGCCGCAGCGACCGATGAGGCGGAGGGCGCGCCTCCGAGCGACGAGAACGCGGCCGAGGGCTTCGATATCCTGCCGGACGGCCGCAAGGCTCCTTCCCTACCCGACTCGGCTCCTCAGGAGGTGACGTTCGGCGTCATCGTCTTCGCGTACCAGGGTGCTCAGTTCGCCGCCCCGAACGCACGCACCAAAGAACAGGCGAAGCAAAAGGCCGTCGCGGCGCTCGCCGACGCCAAGCACGACTTTTCGGCGGCTGTCACCAAGGGCGACCACGGGTCGACCTCGAACGCGGGGCGCATGCCGCGCGGCATGCTCGAGAGAGCCGCGGAGTACGTCCTCTTCACGCTCGCCAAAGGCGAGGTCGCCTCCGAGCCGGTCGACACACCACGCGGCTATTGGGTCCTCCGTCGTATCGACTAGGAAGGCGAGGAAGCGCAGCGGCGCCTCGACTGACATCGATAAGCGCCGGATGTAGCCGCGTGTGTGTGTGAAGGACGATCCGCCGCGCGGCCGAATTGCGGCCGAGTGAAGCTTTAAGCGCGCGCGGCGAGGCCTCACTCGCTTACGATTGTTACTTCCGCTCGAGGGCACTATTCTGCGGTGCCTAACTCTGCGGAAAGGCCCGCTGTTTTCATGACGAGCACGTCGAGGACGGGGAGCGCGCTGGCCGCTGCGTCGGGTCAGGATGCCGCGCAAGTCGTAGCTACGGTCGCGCGGCTCCGTTCGGAGCAAGCGGCGAGCACTACCTCGCTCCGAGCAGCAGTGCTGCTCCACGAGGTCGGCGTGCTCGAAGAAGCGCTCGGCGACGAGGCCGCGGCGGCGCGCGATCAGCTCGCCGCCGTCAACGTCGAACCGGAGTTCACCGAGCCGCTCGAGCGACTGATCGCGATCATCGAACGCCGCCAGTCGTACAAGAATCTCGGCAAGCTGCTCGACCGCCTGGTCAAGGTCGCCGTCACCTCGAACGATCGAGCGCGCGCGCTGCTCGACCAAGCCTTCTTTCTGCAGGACCACGAAGGCGACGCCGCCGGCGCGCGGGCACTCGCCGAGCAAGCCTCGGACGAAACTCCGGACGACCCGACCGTATGGCTGGCACTCGAGCTCATCGCGCTGCGCTCGGGCGACAACGAGCTCAAGGAACGCGCGCTGTCGCGGCGCGCGACGCTCACGCAGATACCGGAGTGGCAAACGCTGCTCCTGCTCGACCTCGCGGAGTTGAGAGCGCTCGACGGCGATGCCGAAGGCGCCGTCTCGGCGATCGATCTCGCAACGTCGCTCGAAAGCCGCTCGAAGTACTCGGGTCTCTGCCGGGCGGAGCGCGTCGCGCGCGTGATCGGTGACCGCGCGCTCGAGGCGCGGAGCCTCGAAGCTCAAGCCGCCGCGGTCCTCGAGGCCATTGCCGACGGCGCGCGCGGAGACGCGGCGGGCGTACCCGTTCGGCGTCGAACCAAAGCACACGCCGCCGACGCATGGCTTCGCGCCGCCGAGGTGCACCGGGCGTCGGGCGGGATCCAACCGGCGATCGAGCTTTTGGATCGGGCGCTCGCCGAGCTGCCCGGTGATGCGGCGCTCACCCACGCGCGCCTCACCGCCGCGGAGACGACCGGGGACGCGGTGACGATGGCGCGGCTCGCCCGCGCCGAGCTCGAAGCCGGTGCGCACGGTGAGCTCGCCGCCGCGCTCTGGCTCCGTATCGCGGAGGCCGCAGCCTCCGACTCGGACAGCGCCGGCGCGCTCGATGCCGTCCGCCGGGCGCTCACGGAGGACCCGCGCAGCATTCCCGCGCGCGCGCTCGAGCTCGATCTCCTGGGTTCGGGCAACGACCCAGCAGCGCTCGCCGGCGCGCTCGAAGCCACGGCCGAGCGGGTCGCGACGGATCGCTCGCGCGCCGGGTTTTACCTGCTCGCCGCCGACACCTGGGCTCGCCAGGCGCGTGACGCTCAAGGCGCGCGCGCCGCGCTCTCGCAGGCCGGCATGTCCGGGGCTCCCCCGAGCCTGGTCGCACGCGTCGGCCGGCTGCTCGCCGCGAGCATCGACGACGCGCACTGGTACGAGGAGTCGACGCGTCGTGTGCTCGGCCAGGGCGCGACGCTCGAAGAGCAGGTGAGTCTTTGGTTCGAGCTCGGACGCGCGCGGGCGCTGCGGGGCGATCGCAGCGGCGCCGAGGCGGCGTTCGACGCAGTGGCGGCCGCGCCGAACGGCGGCTTCCTCGGGGCGGCGCTGAGTGCGTACGCGCTCGAGCTCTTACCGGAGGCGGAGATCCCCCAAGCCGAAGGGAGCGCGCAGTCGCCCCCGAAAACGAAGGCGTGGGCGCCGCTGTTCGCGCTCGCGCGCGAGACGACGAACGAAGAGCTCGGACGCGCCGAGCGACTCGCGGGCGCATTGCGCGCGCTCGTGCGCGGTGAAAGCGCCGCGGCGCTCGAAGCGCTCGCGGCACTCCACGAGGACGAGCCGGCCGATGCCGTGGTCGCGACTGCGCTCGCCGCGCTCGAGCTCGAAGGACAAAGACCCGAGCGCGCGGCCCAGGCGCTCCGAGCGTGCGCCGGCGCCCTCTCCGACGCTGAGCTCGCGACGGCCCTACGCTTCGAAGCCGGGCTCGTCGATTGGCGCGGCGGCTTGCACGAGTCCGCGCTCGATTCCTTCGAGCTCGCGCACGACGCAGCGCCGCAAGCCGCCGCGCTCCTGCGCAGCTGGGGCACGCGCGCCGCGCCCGCGGCCGACGCCGACGCGAGGCGCCGCGCGCTCGAAGCCGCCGAAGCGGACGACCCGGGCACGAGCGCGCTCGAGCGCTTCGCGTTCGAGCTCGGCACGGACGGGCAAGAAGCGGCCGCGCGGGCGGCGCTCGAGCGAGCGGGCGGCCCCGAAGGCAGCGGCCCGAACCTCGCGGCGACGCTCGCGCGCGCGGCCTGGGACGGCGCCGATCGCGAGCGGCGCGCCGTCGCGCTCGACGTGATCTCGGAGCGAAGCGCGCAGGCGGCGGCGTTCGCCCGCGCCGCGGCGTTCGAGCTCGAGCTCGCGCGTTCCGGTGACGCTGCGCCGGAAGCGGCCGAGGCCGAAGCGCTCGCCGCGCGCTGGGCCGAGGCCGATGCTGAGCCGGTCGCCGCGCTCGAGTGGCTCGGCGCCGCGATTGCCAAGGGCGACGTCGGCGCGGAAGTAAGCGCCCGCCGAGCGCTCGCCGAGCGTATCGGCGGTGTCGAAGGCCAAGCGCTCGACGCGAGCGCGAGCCTCTGCGCGTGGCTCACCGGGCTCGAGGAGCCGCCCGTGCTCGGCGGCGACAGCCCGGCCGTCGCCCTCGCCAACGTCGAGATCGCGCCGCCCGGCTCCGATCCGCACCGGCGCGGCTCGGCGCTCGCGCGCGCGGCGAGCCTCTTCGGCGAGGAATCCCTGCCCGTGATGCAAGCGCTCGCGGGCTATAACCAGCTCGCGGCCGGCGAAGCATCCGCCGCGCTCATTACGTTCCGCGGCGTGGTCGACGCCGCTCCCCAAGAGCTCATGGGCTGGGAGGGGCTGCGCACCGCGGCCGAGATGCTCGACGAACGCGGCGTGCTCGCCGAAGCCTGCGCCGCGCTCGGCGACGCGGTGCGTGACGACGAGCGCGGCGCCGAGCTCTGGGAGATCGCGTCGCAAATCCTGCTCGACGAGTTCGAGGACGAGGAGCGCGGTGAGTTCGCGCTTGCACGCGCCGTCGAGCGCGACGTGCGGCGTTTCGCTCCGTTCGACCGCCTGTTCCGCATCGTGCGCGAGCGCAAAGACAGCGCGCGGCTGCTCGATCTCATCGCCAAGCGGCTCGAGGTCGCCGAGGATTCCGAGGAGATCGTCAAGCTCTTCTGGGAACGGGCCCGCGTGCTGCGCGCGTCGGGCGATCGTGAAGGCGCCCTCGCGGCGCTCGAGAACGTGCGCATGCTCGAGCCGGACCACGTCGGCGCGCTCGCGCTCTCCGGAGAGATCTACCTCACGTTGCAGCGCTTCGAGGACGCGGCCGAGCAACTCGCGCGGCTCTCCACGCTCCCGGGGGCGCCGAACCAGCAGCGCTTGATGAGCGGCGTCGCCGCCGTCGATATTTACGAGAACAAGCTGAAGCTCGTACCCGCGGCGCTCGAGGTGCTCGTCGGCTTGCGCAGCGCCCGGCTCGACACGCCCCAGGTTCGCGAACGGCTCGCGCGCGTCGCCGCCAAGGCGAACGCGTGGGAGCGCGCCGCCGACACCTTCGAGCTTCTGATGATGGAACGCGAACAGAGCAGCGGGCGCGCCGAAGCGGCGCGCCTCGCGCTCGCAATCCGCCGCGACCGCTTGCAGGATCCGCGCGGCGCCGCCGCGAGCGTTTCGAAGCTGCTCGACGAGCTGCCGGCCGACGGTGAAGCGCTCGACTTGCTGCTCGGCGGCCATTTTCCGCAGATCTTCGCGCGACGCCTGCTCGAGCGCGGACGTGATGCGCTCTTCGACGAGCTCGAGCTCCATCCGACGGATCTCGAACGCGTCGAGCGGCTCTCGCGCGTGGCGAGCGCGCTCGGGGACGACCCGCTGCGGCAGGCGACGCTCGGCGCGCTCGCCGCGCTCGGCGTCGATCCGGCAACCCTAGACCCGGAGCTCATGCGCCTCGATCGACGCGTGGCTCGTGTCCCGAGCATCGCGATCGACGAAGCGGCGCTGCCCGATCTCGCCGACCCCGACGACGGCGGCGCGCTCGCCGAGCTCATGCGCGAGCTCGGTACGACCATCACCGCCGCCATCGGGCCGAGCCTCGAAGCGCTCGGCACGAACAAGAAGGAGCGCGTGGATCCCAAATCGGGCCACCCCATCCGAAACGAGATCGCGGCTTGGGCCGGAGCGCTCGGCATCGGGGAGCTCGACGTGTACGTCGGCGGCCGCCACGCCCACGGCATCGTCGGCCTGGCGACGGAGCCGCCGAGCCTCGTCGTGGGTCCCGCCGTGCTCGCCCCGCTCTCGGCGATCCATCGGCAAGCCGTGGCCCGCGAGCTCTTTGCACTCAAGCGCGGCACGAACGTCCTCGCGCGACGAGAAGCGCCCGACGTGGCCGCGCTGATCGTCGCGGCGTGTCGCCTCGGCGGCGTCGAGCTCGACGCGCCACCGTTCGCGCTGCTCGCCGAGTTCCAGCGCCAACTCGCCAAGGAGATGCCGCGCCGCGTGAGGAAGGCGCTGCCGGACCTCGCGCTGCGCGTGAAGCAGGAGGGCGCGGACACGCTCGCGTTCTATCGGGGGGCGACCGCGAGCCTCGATCGCATGGCCGCGCTCGCGGCCGGTGACGTGTCGTGGGTGCTCGCGCCGGACGCCGCGAACCGCGGCCGCGCCCAGGGTTCGCTCGAGGGTCAGGAGCGCGCGAAGAGGCTCTTGGCCTTCGTGCTGTCACCGAATTACCTCGCGCTCCGCGAAGCGCTCGGGATGGGAGTACGATGACGGGCGACCTTCTGCGGCTGGGCATGGCACGATGAGCGACGACGATCGCGGGACCAAGCCGCCGGCGCGCCCCGGCGCGGGCGCGAGCGGCACGCCGGGCAGCATCGGCAAGGCGCTCGGCGGAGATCTCGATTTCGAGCCCGACGCGCTGCTCGACTCGCTGATGAACGAGGCGCCGCCGTCGCCTGCGCCCTCCCCGCGGCGCGCCCGAACCGACAGCCAGCCGCCGTTCGAAGCCGAGCTCAGCGCGGCGGAGCTCGACTCGGTTCCTCCCGAAACGGGCGGAAGTGAGCATCGCGACCAGGAGACTCTGCGCCCGAACGACCTCGACGACGAGGTCACGCTCATCGGACACCGCGACCAACTGCTCGAGGGCGGGCCGCTCGCGCCGGCGCCGCCGCCACGCGTAAAAATGCCGGCCGGTCCCGACAGCACGGCGGCAACGCCGCTCGTGCAACGCCCGCCGCCGACCATCCAATCGATCCCCGGTCGTGTGCCGGCGGGCGGTCCCGCGCTGCGTCCTCCGCCGGGCGTTCCGCGGCCTGCGGCCGGTACCCCACCTGGCGGCTCGGCGCCGCGTCCCGCGTCGCCCTCCGCTGCGCGCTTCGCCGCGGTGCCCGCGGCCGCGGCGCCGGCGTCCACACGCGAACCGCAGCTTTCCGAGACGTCGATTTCGACGGCGCCGCCCCCTCCCCTCGGCGACGCCGCGGAGACGGCGGACTCCGAAGCGCCCGAGAGCCAGCGCACCTCGCTCACCGACGACGAGATCGCCGCGCTCGACGAGCTCGAAAGCCTATCGCCACCTTCCGCAAGCGAACCGCCGACGAACGCGGGGTACGTGCCCGCGCCGGGCACGCTCCCGAAAATCCCGAGCCAGCCGACCAGCGTCTCGTTCGGTCCCGCCGCCAGCAGCATTCCGCCGTCCCTGCGCTCGGTCGTGCCCCGACCCGCGAGCCACGCGCCTCGACTGCCGAGTGGGTTTCCCGGCGTCGAGCTCGGCGGCTCCCTGCCCAAGCCGGGACACCCCGACGAATGGACCCAGCGGGCCGAGTGGGTCGAAGCCGAAGCGCGGCGCGTCCCCGACGCGCCCGGCCGTTCGCGCGCCCTGGTCGTCGCGAGCGAAATGTGGGCGCTCGCGGGGAACCTCGAGCGCGCGCGCACGGCCGCGCAAGACGCGAACACGGCGGCGCGCGCCGGCTTGGCGGGCCGTCAGCTCCGCTGGCTCGCGGCGGCGGCCGGGGATTGGAAGCTCGTTGCGAGCACGCTCGAGCACGAACTGCGCGGCGCGCCCCCATCCGGCGCGCGCGCCCACGCGGCCTACCTCGACGCCGAAATCCAGCGGCTCTGCCTCGCGGACGACGCGGCCGCCAACGAGCGCTTCGAGTTGCTCCGTAGCTCGGAGCCCGAGGATCCGCGCGCTCACCTCGCGAAGCTCGGTGCGGCGCTCGGGACGAGCGCGCGAGCGCCGGAGCAAACCTTGCCCGCGAGTCTCGCCGAGACGCGACTCGGCCGGGCGCTCGAGCAAAGCCGCGGCTTGCGCGCCGGGGAAGGCACGGCCGAGGGACAGGGAGCGGGTGCCGCGTTCGGCGCGGTACGGCGTGCCCTCGCGCGGGGTGACCGCCTCGCTGCGACGGGCGCGCTCCGCGAAATCGGAAAGCTCGAAGGGCTCGGCGAGGGCGCCGCCTGGCTCACGCTCGCTCTGCTCTCGCAGGAGCCGTCCGCGCGCGCCGACGTGCTCGCACGCACGCTCGCGCTCACCGGCGGTCCCGACGCGCGGCTCGCGCGCCGCGCGCTTGCGGCGCGCGCCGTCGAGCAGCGCGACGCCACGACACTCGCGTCCGCGCTCGAGCCCGCCGACGACGCCTTCACGCCCGCCGAACGCCTCGTCATCGCCGCACTGACGGAGCAGGCGGGCGACGCCGTCGAAGCCCTCGCAAACACCGTGAGCGAAGGAGAGCTCGCTCCACTCGGCGCGGCCGTGCTCGCCGTGGCCGGCAAGACCACGCCCGAAGCGGGCACTGAGCCGATGCGCGCCGCGGCCGCGCTCGGCCGGGCGTTGGCGCGCTCGAACGGCGACGCACGGCTCGAGCGCCTCGAGCCTCTCCTGCGCACCTTCGTCGATACGCACAGCGGAAGCGCGACCGCGGCCCTGCTCGAGCTCGAGCTCGCGACGGCGCGGCGCCGTCACGCCGACGTCGCGTCGGCGCTCGGGCGCTTCGGAGAAGAGGCAAACGAGCAGCCCGCTCAGCGTGATCGTGCGCTCGTCCGCGCGTTGCTCACCGAGCTCGGCGGGGACCGCGAAGGCGCCCGCGTGGCCTACGCAGACGCAGCTGAAGCCGACCCGAGCTTCGAAGCAGCCTTGCGGGCCCGCCTCGGCGTGCTCGACCCCGGCGCGCAAGGCGCGGCGCTCGCCGAGCTCGCCGCGTCGACGTCGGACGGGACGCACGGCGCCCTGCTCTTGCTGGAGGCCGCGCAACGTCTCGGTGCTTCCGACGCGCAACGCGGCGACGAGTGGCTGAAACGCGCCGTGACGCTCGAGCCCACGCTCGCGATGGGGTTCCGAACGGGCGAGCAACGAGCGCGAGGAGCGGCCGACGCCGAAAGACTCGCGGATTGGCTCAGAGCGCGGCGCGAGGTCACCCCGGACGAAGTGGAACGCGCGCTCGATCTCGTGCGCGAGGCGTTGCTGCTCTCCGACACCAAGCCCGCCGAGGCGCAGGTCCTCTTGGAGGGCGCGATCCAACTGCACCCGGGCGACGTGGGCTTGCGCGAGCTCCACGAACGCCTCGGCGGCGGTCGTGACGGCGAGCGCGGCGCCTGGCGCGAGACGGCGGCCGAGCACGCGAGCGAAGGCACGCGCGCGTTGCTCGAGCTCCAGGCTGCCTTCGAGTACGAACGTGCCGGCGACCGAGTGAACGCCGCTCGGCTCGCGGCGCGCGCCGCCGCTTCCGGCGGGGCCCTCGCCCGCGTCACCGCGGAGCGCACGGCCCCGGGCACGCCCGAGGCGGCGCGGCTCGCGGAGGAATTGCTGGCGCGCGCGCGCGCCGCCGAGGATCGCGTGGAGCAACGCGAGCTCTACGAAGCGCTGAGTGATCTCGATCGCGAACGCGGCGATACGGCGAGCGTCGTACTCTGGCAGAGCGCGATTCTCGAGCATGCGCCGGAGTCGCTGCCGGCGTTGCGACAGCTCGAACAAGCCTACGGCACCGAAGGCCGCGACGCGGACCTCGAGCCGGTTTGCGCGAAGCTTGCGCGCGCGCTGCCCGACCTCGAAGGCTTCGCACACGCGCGACTGGCCGCTCGCTTCCGCGCCAAATCCGGAGCCTGGGCCGCGCAGCGCGAGCTTGCGGAGCTCGCCGCGGACCGCAACCCGTCGTCCGTCTGGGCCCTGCGAGCGCTCGCGGCGCACGCGCGCGCCGCCGACGAGCCCGAGAAGGCGATGGACGCGCACATCCGACTCGAAGCGATCGTCGAGCATCCGCTCGACAAGGCCACGCTCGCGCTGCGTGGAGCGGAAGCGGCGGCGCGCCTCGGCCGCTTCGAACAAGCCAAGGCCGAGCTCGAGACGTGCCTCGAGCTCGTCCCCGATCATCTGGTGGGGCTCACGACGCTCTCCGAAGTGCTCGAGGGCCTGCGCGACTACGCGGGAGCCGCTCGGGCGCTCGAGGTGGTCGCCGAATCGAGCGCCGTGGACGCGCACCGAGTGAGCGCCTGGCACCAAGCGGCCGTGCTCTGGCTCGACAAAGTCTCGGACGCCGAGCGCGGACGCGCGGCACTCGAGCACGCGATTGCGCTCGATCCGGAACATGAAGACGCGATGGCGCGCCTGCAAGCGCTCCTCATCGAGCAGGGCGACCGGCAGGCGCTCGCCCACGTGCTCGGCCGCCGCCTCGAGCTCGCAAAGGATCCGGAAGAGCGCATCGCGCTCGAGGTGCAGCGCGGGAAGCTCCTCGCCGGCGTCGGTGAGCACGCCGCCGCGAGGAGCGCGCTCACGGCCGCGCTCGACGCCAACCCCGAGCACGCCGGGGCCCTGGAAGCGCTCGCGGAGCTCTCGAGCGCGGAGGGAGACTGGGCGAGCGCGGAGCAAGCGCTGATCCGGCTCGTGCGCCACACACCCGATCCCGCCCGCCAAACGCAGCTTTATCGCCGGCTCGGCGAGCTCTACGACACGACGCTGCCGAACCCCGAGCGCGCCGAGCTCGCCTACCAGGAGGTGCTCAAGCGCGACCCGGAAGACGAAGGCGCGACGCTCAGGCTCGTGCAAATCGCCGGGAACCTCGCGCAGCCGAACCGTGCCGTGGAGCTCCAGTCGGCGCTGCTCGAGCGCGCGAAGACGCCTGCCGAGAAACGCGATCGAACACTCGGGCTCGGGCTCGTGTTCGAGCAGATCGTGAAGGACAAGAAGCGCGCCGATCAGCTGTTCGAGCGGGCCCGCAAGGAATGGCCGCAGGACGTGACCGTCTTGCGCGCGACGGTCGAATATCACCGGCGCTCGGGCGAACAGCGCGCGGCGCAGGTGCTCGTCGATCGCGCGGCGACCGACGCGCGCCGCGCGCTCGCGACGGGTCGCTTCGAGGCGCTGCTCTTCGAAGTGCTCGGCACCGTCGCCGATCTGCGCGGCGCGACGGACGCGGCGCTCGTCGCAGAGGCGACGCTCGGCGCCCTCGCGGGGCAGCCGGTCGCCGTGCGCGGCGCCGGCGTCGCCGTCGCCAAGCCCGAGCTCGACGAGCTGCTCGCGCCCGACTTGGTCACTCCCGCGCTCCGCACGCTGCTCGAGCGCGCGGGCGACGTGCTCGACAACGCCTACGGCCTCGACGCCCGCACGCTGCGTGCGGCGCCGCTCCCGGTCGAAGCGGCGGCGCTCGGCGAGCAGGCACGCGAGCTCGCTGCCGCGTTCGGCATTTCGAACCTCGAAATCCTGATCTCACCGGTGCTCGGAGCGACCTGTCTCGCCACGCGCTCCGTGCCCGCTCAAATCGTGTACGGCGCGGCGCTGCTCGAGCGCGGCGACGATGCCACGCGCTACTTCCTCCTGGTGCGCGCCCTCAAGCTGATTCAGATCCGCGCAGCCACGCTCGCCCGGACGGTGCCGACCGATCTCGGCCCGGTCGTCGCGGGCTTCCTCTCGGCGCTCGCCGAATACACGCCGGAAGGCGTCGACCCGAAGCGCCTCGCCGACGCGCAGAAGCGCGTGAAAGCGGCCATTCCGAAGCCGTTCGGCGGGGACGTGCCGATGCTCGCGCTCGAGGTCGTCGGGAGCTTGGGCAGTCGCGCAAGCCAGCTCGCCACCGCCTTGAACCAATGGGCGAACCGTACGGCGCTGCTCGCCGTGGGCTCGCCGCTCACGGCGCTCCGAGCGCTAGCGCTCGCAAGCAGCGCCGAGATCCCCGCGCCGGGTCCGGACCGCATGCGCTGGCTCGGCCGCCACGCGGAGGCACGCGACATCGCGATCTACAGCGTGAGCGAGGCGTACGGCGAAGCTCGGAAACGGCTCGGCGTCACTACCTGACTCCGTCGCGCTCCGGTCCGAGCTGCCGCGCTCGGCCGAGTCCCGCGCCTGCGCGGCCTGCGCCAACTTGACCGTGACGGACCTCACGCGTCATGTTTCCGAGCATGGTGGAAGTGGTGGCTTGGGGATGCAGTGACCTTAGCGGATAGCGCCGAACGGGCGCGGCTCGCCCATGCGCGTGGGGCCCTCGAGATCGCGTTCACGTTGTGTCCGAATCAGGCGCTCGAAACGCGTCCGGAGCTCATCGCGCTCGCGCTCGTCAACGTGCGCGAGGCGGTTCGAAGCCTGCGCGCGCGCGAAACAGCGGCGGCGAACGCGGGCGCTCCCGAGCTCGACGGCGACGTAGCGAGCGAGCTCGAGGCGGCTCTCGCGCGCGAGCCGAGCGCCGACTTTGCCGCGGGCGACCGCGAGCGGCGGGATCTCGAGCTCTTGAGCGCGTACGGCCGGCGACTCCTCAGCGAGAGAGAGCGGCCGCTCGTCCGCGCGCGCATGGCGCGCTACCGGGCGCTCTTACGCCGCGTTGCGCCCACGATCGTGGGCGCCGCCGCCGTGGCGTTCTTCGGACTTTGGTTCGCGTCGCCGCGCGTGATCTCCCGCGGCAAACCCTGGGCGACGAGCAGCAGCGCCGCCATCTGCGACCCCGAGCACGCGCAATGCGCCGGCGCCCACACCCACATTCTCTTTCACACGAACCTGGAAGCTTACCCCTGGTTCGAGCTCGATCTCGGCAAACCCTATACGGTGACCGGACTTTCCGTACGAAACCGCAGCGACTGCTGCGCCGAGCGCGCCGTACCGCTCGTCGCCGAGACGAGCCTCGACCGCGTCGGCTATCGCACCCTCGCCCATCGTTTCACCGAGTTCGAGCGCTGGGAACCACGCTTCGACGCGGTTCGGGCTCGCTACGTTCGCTTGCGCGTCACACGTCGGAGTATCCTGCATCTCGACCGAGTGCTCGTTTACGGTAGCGAGCGCGACGGAACTTGACCGAGCTCGTTTCGCGCGGCATGTTGAGCCGCGGTGGTCGTGGTGGATTCGGACCCGAAAGGTCCGAGCGGAGACGCGCGCTTGGTGGTGTGGCTCTCGCTCGCGTTGCTGTGCGCGCCGGTGTTGCTCGATCTGGCGCTGTCGGACCGCTCGCGCCCGTTCGCGTACGCGGCCGCTGACTGCTTTTATTATCTCACCATCGCGCGAAACATGGCGCGTCACGGTGTGCCGTCGTTCGACGGACAGCACGCCACCAACGGCTTTCACCCGCTCTGGCAGCTGATTGCGGCGCTCTTGCATTTCGCGACGGAGCGCCTCGGCATCGGCCGCTACACGCTGCTAGTCCTCATTCTGGTAAACCTCGCGCTCGTGGCCGGCGGGCTCTGGTTGCTCGCGCGGGCCTGCGCGGAAAAGGGCCGCTTGAGCGTGCTTTTCGCGCTCTTGCCCGTCGGCGTCTATGGCCTCTTGGTCGCCCCGTTCTGGCTCACGCACCAAGCTGATCTGAAGGGCAGCATGGAGGGCCCATTCCCCGTTTACGGCACCTCGTGGAGCTACGTGAACGGCATGGAAAGCGGGGCGGTGCTGTTCTTCTTCGGACTTTCGGCCTGCTTCTTCCGCGCCTACGAAGCTCAGCCATCCGGCTCGCGTGCACGCTCGGCCGGCGCGTCCCTCGGCGCGCTCGTGCTCGCGCGGTTGGACCACGTTCTGATCGCGCTGCCGCTCGTCGTCGCCCTCGCCTCGGGTGCGCGCGCACGGCGCCGTTCCACGGCCGAAATCGCGGAGCTCGTCCTCTTCTTCACCGTCCCCGTCGCGCTCGACGTCGCCGCCAACGTCCACTGGTTCGGCGCGGCCATGCCCGTGAGCGGGGCGCTCAAGACGAGCTTCCCGGTTTTCACCCCGCTCCACCTTCAGATGTGGGTCGACCTCTGGAAGGCCGGAAGGCACGCCAATCTGTGGTTGTTGCAGCGCGAAGCGTCGCTCGTGGTTCCACTTTTTTGTGCGTGTGCATACCTCGCGGCCACGTTCCGTGCGCGGCGGCTCGGCGCGACCTGGCTCCTCTGCTACCGCCCTTCCGTTCGTCCCTACGAACGCTTCCTCGTGCCGACCGCCGCCGGCGTGATCTTGCTCGCGGGCTACGACACCCTCTTCGTCGTGGACGGGCCGAGCTCTTGGTACTTGCCCGTTTCGACGATGTTCCTGTCGCTCGCCGTGCTCGCCCTCGCGGGTCGGGCGCCCTTCGCGCTGCCGGCGGCGGGCAGGGCCTCGGTGCTCGGCGCGATCGCGTGTCTGTCGAGCGCGTTCTTTCTGAAGCTAGAGCGGCAGCCCGACTACCACGCCGCGTACGCCCGATTTTTTTGGCACGACGCGCCCGAGCTCGAGCGCCATTTCCGCAAACATCCGCCGCACCTTCTGGAGGTCGACGACGGCATCGTCAATTACGCGCTGGATACGCCGGCGATGTCGGCGGGCCTCGCGCTCGATCCCGAGGGCGTCGACGCGCTGAAGGGGGGCCACCTGTTCGACCTCGCGTACGAGCGCGGCTTCAATTGCCTGACCACGCTCGTCTACGGCTCCGCGGCCGAGCTCGCACACGACCACTCGCCGGCGGCGGCCCAACGCTATGCGCAAGCGCGTTGGGGCGAGGACGTGGCCACCTATCGCTTCCACCTCGCGTTCATTACGAAAAGCGCGTCGCTCGCCATCGTTTGTGCCGACAGGCCGTGATGCACCCCGGCGAGCGCGAGTGTGGGCTATGTTCGCCGCGGCGCGACGCGCACCATGCAAAAACCTTCACTCCACGCTCTACTCGGCGCATTCGGAGTCTTCGGCGCCTGCGCGTGTTCCGGCACGAGCAGCGAGGACCATTGCAGCGGAATCAACGACCCGACGGTGTTGACGCTCGTCAACGTGGTCCCCGCGCTCGGCGACAGCGTGCCGAACCAAGACATCGTCCATTCGTTCTCGATCGCCGACGACATCGTTTTCTCGGATATCGCCCTCGCGTATCTCGAGACGCACACGGCGGGTACGCCCGGCCCCGCGCTCAAGTTCAGCTACGAGATCGCGGCGGCGACCACCGATTTCACGTCGTCTCCGGTCGTGTGGACGAGCGCACCGGGACACGTGGAGCTCGAGGCGCCGATCATCTATCAGACACCCGACGGCTGTGCGTACGAGCTGCCGTCGCCGCTCTTCGCCTATGACGTGACGGCACCGTGATGCGCGAGCCGGCCGAGCCGGCGCTGGCAGCATTCGGTGCACCACGCGTGCAGTGAACCCCCCGAAGTTCGGCCTTTCGGCGTCGCCTCAGCGCCCGCGAAAGCTCGCGCCTTGATCGTCGGAATAGAGCAAGCCGTAAGTCTCGTTCGGTCGCGAGGCACTGCCGTGGAGGAACACGCGGCGTCCGACGGTCAGTAGCTCGGTGGGCATGCGCGTACCCGGGAGCGGCTGCTCGCCGCCGTCGAATGCAACGGAGAGCGGCGTCCACGTGGCGCCGTTGTCGCGCGAGGACGTCACGCGCACGATGTTGCCCATCTTGAGCGCGACGACCGTCGTGCCGGCGACGCGCGCTAGATCGAGCGGGTAGTCGAGCCCGAGGTCGGCGCGGCCGAGGTTCGGCTGCGCGAGCGGGGCGCAGGGTCCTGCAAAGCTACACTGCTCGAGCACGGCCCGCAGCGCGTGCTCCGGTCGTACGGCAGCCACGAGCGCGCGTTCGTCGCAAGCCACCGCGAGCACGTTTTCACCGGACCTCGCGAGGGCCGCGGCGCTCACGTCGCCGTTCGGCCCGACGGACACCACGCTCGTCGCGTCGCCCGCGCCGCGCAGCACGAACGAGCGCCCGTCGCCGCCCGTCGGGCAGCGCTCGGCGAAATCGCGCGCGAGCGCGGGGAGCGCCGGCTTGAAGCTCGCACCGCCGTCGCTGCTCTTCCACACCTCGAGGTTCGCCCCCGCACCGCGGGCGAACACGATCCCGTCGGCGGTCACACGCGCGATCCGATAATAAGCGCGTGCCGGGGTGAGACCGCGACCGAGCGCCGGCACGGCGGGCGCCACGGGATGCGCCGCTTCCTTGACGCCGAGGGACGGCTTCACGAGCGCCGCGTAGCTGCGCACGAAGGGCCAGGCCCGTCGCGCTTGCTGCATCAACGGCTCCGGCGTGACCGCGAGCTCCGCGAACGCGTGGGTCGGCCGCGGGTTACCGCCGTACTCGGAGAAGGCGAACGCGGGCGCGCGATGGGCCGCTTCGACGGCGGGGTCGTTCGTGATCGCCCGCGCAAAAGGCGCACAGCGATCGAAGGGCGCGTCCGCGGCGGGCGCCGTCACGAGCCGGCGTCGTGCGAGCACCCGAAATTCGGCGAGCTCGTGATCGCGTAGCAGCGCCGGGCCGGTCGGGCCGACCATGCACGCGCCGTAGTCGGCGACGGCGGTCGCGAGCGTGTGTACCTTCCACGCGGCGTCGAGCCTCGGGTAGAGCCAGGCGACGGCTCCCGCGCAGAGTCCGAGCAAGAGCACGAAGCGCAACCGAACCGGAGGCAACGGCAGCTCGGGCGCGCGCTCCACCGGCGGTGCCGAGGTTCGATTCCGGCGCACCCGATCGAGCGAAGTCCGCATGCTCCCGAATCTACGGACCCGGGGCAACTCGGGCAAAAAAGCCGAGCATCACTCGGAGCCACGAACGTGGCGTCGAGCTCAGAGCATGCCGCCGCGCGGCGGCATGTCGTCCGTGCGCAGGCGCTTGCGGCGACGACGAGCGGCTTCGCTCATCTTCTTGCGGCGCTTGATCGACGGCTTCATGTAGTGACGGCGACGCTTGAGCTCCCGCAGGATGCCTTCCGCAGCCATTTTGCGCTTAAGATGCTTGATGGCGCGCTCGATGCCTTTGTCGCCAACCTGGACTTCGAGCGGCTTACACTGAACGGGATCAGTCGGATTCGCCAAGGGACGGCCTTATTGACATGCCTCAGGCTGCAGAGCAACTAGACTCTCGCCGTGAGCGATCGAGAGCGCCCGACCCAAGTCAAAGCCCCACATGGTGCGCAAAGCCTGGAAATCGCCTGGGGGGACGGGAAGCGCATCGCGTATCCCCATGAAATTTTGAGGGGTTTTTGTCCGTGCGCCACCTGCCAGGGGCATTCCGGCACCATTCGCTTCGTGAGCGGCGGCGACCGCGACCTGAAGGACCTCGAGCAGGTCGGCAACTACGCGCTCGGGCTCACCTGGGCGGATAACCACAACTCCGGCATCTATACCTTTCGTTACCTCCGCGCGCTCGGCGAGCTCCTCGAGGCGCAAGGGGCCGAGGGCGTGAAGGCCATGGGCGAGCTTCCCCGCGTATGACGGGGCCCGGCGACGGCGCGACGCGCTCCGGCCGCTCGGTGATCGTCACCACCTCGTACCCGGCCTCGCCCGGCGATCCCTCCGGGCACTTCGTCGCTGCCGAGGTGGCCGAACGACGCGCGCGGGGTGAACGGGTGACCGTGCTCGCCCCACGCGTCTCCGAGTCGAACGGCCACGAAGACGCCGACGTACGGTGGTTACCGGCGTACGGCGCGTTCGGCTGGCCCGGCGCGCTCGCGCGACTCCGGGAACGGCCGCTGCGCCTGCTCGGTGTCGTGCGCTTCGTATTGGCCGCCCGCCGCGAGCTCGCGCGCCTCGGCGACGCCGACCGCGTCGTCGCGCACTTCATCCTGCCGTGTGCATGGCCCATCGCGGCGCGCCGCGCTCGGCCACCCCTCGAAATCGTCGCGCACGGTTCGGACGTGCGGCTCCTCGCGCGCCTGCCCGCACCGCTCCGGCGCCACATCGCGCGGCGGCTGGCCGGCGCCGAAGTGCGCTGCGCGTCGGACGAACTGCGACGGGCTCTTGCCGCCGCGCTCGGTCCCCTCCCCCAACCGAAACTCCGGGTCGAGCCGCCCGCGCTCACGCTCCCGCCCTCTCGTACTCGCGCCGGAGCTCGCGCGGAGCTCGGCCTCGACGCGGACGAGCGCGTGGTGGTCGTCGTGGGCCGGCTCGTCGCCGGCAAGCGCGTCGACGTTGCGCTGCGAGCCGCGAGCCTGATCCCGCGTGCACGGACCGCCGTCGTGGGTGACGGACCGGAGCGGACGGCGCTCGAGCGGCGTTTCCCAGCGGCTCGCTTCATCGGGCGCGTGACGCGACCCACCGCGCTCGCGTGGCTCACGGCCGCAGACGTGTTGCTCTCCGCTTCCTTGCAGGAGGGCGCGCCGTCGGTCGTGCGGGAGGCACGCGCGCTCGGGACGCGCGTCGTGGCGCTCGCTGCAGGCGATCTGCTCGCGTGGGCCGAGCGCGACGAGGGCCTTTGCGTGCTCTCCGGGCGAGCGTGAGCAAGCTTTGCGCTCTCACGCTCGCGAGTTTGCTCGGGGCCTGCACTGGACGGCCAGGCGCGCTCGATGCGCCTCCGGCCGCGCACCCGCGCGCGAGCGCGTCCGCCGCTCCCGCCGGCGTCCCGCCCGCGTCTTCAGCGAGCGCCACGGGCGCCTCCGCGAGCGCGCTCGCCGGCGTGAAGCTTGCGCCCGCCGTGTTCGGCGGCCCCGGCAAACGCTCCGTCCTCGGCGCAAACGGCGTCGTCGTTTCCGCAGAGCCGTTCGCGACGCATGCCGGCGTGAGCGTCCTCGAAGCGGGCGGGAACGCGGTCGACGCCGCCGTCGCCACGGCGCTCGCGCTCGCCGTCACCCATCCGAGCGCCGGCAATCTGGGCGGCGGCGGCTTCGCTCTCGTACGGCCCCCCGCGGGACCCACGGTCGCGCTCGATTTTCGCGAAACGGCGCCGAGCTCGCTCACGCGCCCGAGCTTCGACGCGATGATCGCCGCCAAGGGCAGCGGCCCGGTCGCAGCCGGCGTTCCGGGCAGCGTCGCGGGGCTCCTGCTCGCGGAGCGAAGGTTCGGCCGCTTGCCGCTCGAGCGGGTCTTCGCGCCGGCCGTCGCGCTCGCGCGGGACGGTGTAATCCTGAGCCGCGAGGAAGCGGGCTTGCTCGCCGCCCATTGGAACACCTTGTCGCTCGACGCCGCGGCGCGCGGCGTTTTCGGCGACGCACATGGCGCACCGCTGCGCCCGGGCGCGCGACTGAAGCAGCCGAAGCTTGCCGCGTTGCTCGCCGAGCTCGTAGCGCGCGGAGAAAGCGCATTTTACGCGGGGCCCGCCGGCGAGAGCCTCGTCCGCGCGAGCGGCGGCAAGATCTCGCTCGCCGATCTCGCGGCTTACCGCGCGCTCGAACGCGACCCCATCCGGGTGCGCTACCGCGGCCTCGAGGTCGAAACCATGCCGCCGCCGTCCGCGGGCGGGCTCGTGCTCGCCGGTACGTTGCGGGCGCTCGAAAGGCTCGGCCCCGAGCCGCGTCCCGGCGCGGAGAGCGCAGAGATGCTGCACTTCTTCCTCGAGCTGTCGCGCCGCGCGCAGGCGCTCCGCCGCTTCAGCGTCGTGGATCCCGACGCGCTCGAGCCCGCCGCGCGAGACGCGCTCGTGGCGCGCTTTCTCGATCCCGAAGCGCTCGCCGCCGTCCCCATCGACCCGGAGCACGCGACGCCTTCGGAGAGGATCCACCCGCTCTACGCGGACGCCCTGCGTGAGCTCGAGCACACGACGCACGTCTCGGCGGTCGACGCGGACGGCATGGTCGTCTCGCTCACGACGACGCTCTCGGCGTCGTTCGGCGCGAAGGTCATGGTGCCCGCGACGGGAGTCTTGCTCGGCAACGCCGTGGCGTCGTTCTCGAGCATGGGCGATAACCTGCCTCTGCCCGGCCGGCGCACGACGAGCTCGATGGCGCCGACGCTCGTCCTGCGTGAAGGCAGGCCGCTCTTCGTGCTCGGGACGCCCGGGGGAGACACGATCCCGAGTACCCTCGGGTTACTCGTCATGCGCCTCGTGGACGAGCGTATGCCGCTCGACGACGCGGTCGACGCGCCGCGCGTGCATCACGGCTTCGTCCCCGACGCCGTGCGCTACGAGGCGGCGCGGCCGCTCCCCAAAGACGTCCTGGACGCCCTCAAAGCGAAGGGGCACCGTTTGAACCGCTCCCGGGCCGCGCAGGGTGACGCCAGTGTCATTGCGCTCACGACGGGGCCGCTGAACGAGGCGGGCTACGCCGATCCGCGCGAGGGACCGGGGCTCGCGCTCGCCGCCAAAGCGCCTGCCGCCGAGCAGACTCAGCCGAACCCTTAGTGACGGTCAGGCGCGGCCGTCATCCGCAGTGCGAGAGCACCGCACGCGGCGCGACCCCGCGCGCCCCGACCTTCATTCAGTTGCGTGACCCGCGGTCGACGAAAACCGACTTCATCCCGGCGCGCTCGGCGGCGAGAAGCCCGGGCTTACCGTCCTCGAATACCAAGCACTCTGCCGGCGCCACGCCCATGCGCTCGGCCGCGAGCAAAAAGATATCCGGCTCTGGTTTCCCGCGAGCGACATCCGCGGCGACGACCACGACGGGGAAGAGCTCCTTCACGCCGATGAGCTCGAGCGTGCGTTCGACGAGCGGCCGCGAGCCGCCCGAAGCGACGCTCATCGGAATTTTTCCGAAATAGCTGCGCGCCACGTCCACAATCGCGTGGATCGGCTGCACCGTTTCGATGAGCGCCAAGAACTCGGCGTGGTGGTGGCGCTCGACCTTTTCCGCTTCGAGCAGGGTACCGAACTCGCGATTGAGCCCCTCGACGGTGAGTGCCGTGCTCATGCCCGCGCGGCTCATGAAAAGCTCCCACGTGAACTCGAAACGCGCGCCGTGGGCATCGAGCGCGCGCTGCCACGCGCGATGATAGAGCGGCATGCTGTCGGCGAGCGTGCCGTCGCAATCGAAGATGAAGGCTGAAAATTCGCCTGGCGGTAGCTCGAACGGAGCCGACACCGCGGAGTCGAAAACCCGAGCCATCACCGGCGAGCCGAAAACGAGGACGGAGCGTGGGCCACTACGCGGGTGGCGACGCGCCTTCGGCTGCAGCGCGCTCGAGCTGCTGAATGCTGCCGTCCCGGCTGCGCTTGTGCACGAAAAGAGGCTTGGGCACGACCTCCGCGGCCGCCTGCTCCGCTTTGGTCACGTCGGCCGGCGCACTCGGCGCCGCCTTTTGCCGGCGGCTGGTCGGGCGCAGCGCTGAAGCGGCACGGCGCTCCGCAGCCAAGCGACGGCGTTCCTCGGCGCGCTCGAGAGCACGCTGGAGACGCGGGCTCACGCGCGGCGCCTTACGCTCCGCACGTTGCGCCTCGCGTTGCTCGGCGCGCGCCGTCGAGATTGCTTCACGAGCCACTTCGGCGGCCAGCGCGACGATCCCGCGCACGAGGCCGTCCATCAAACGACGGCGTTCCGTCTCGAAGCTGTCCATTCGAGCCATAGCCTCTCGCACGGCACGCCTTCGCACGTCAAGATGCTTGCGCGTGAACGATGACGTTGCCAGTGTGGTCGACTCTAGCACGGCGCAGAGCACCCTCGAGGCTTTGCTCCGGCTCGCGTGGCCCATCGTGCTCGCCCGCGCGACGCAAGCCGTCATCGGTTTCACCGACGCGCTGATGGTCGCTCCGCTCGGCCAAGAATCCTTGGCCGCGACCACCACGGGCGGGCTCGACGCGTTCGCGTTCATCATCCTGCCGATGGGCACCGTGCTCATCGTGCAGAGCTTCACGGCGCAGCTCCGCGGACAGGGCGATCTGGTTGCGGCGCGACGATACGCCTATTACGGGCTCGCAATCGCCGTCGCGGCGGCGCTGCTCGCCGCGCTCGCCATCCCTTTCTTACCCGCACTGCTCGGCCACTTCGGCTACGCGCCGCGCGTGCACGCGCTCATGTCTCAGAATGCGTCAATTCGACTTCTTTCGGTCGGCGGGGCCGTAGGGACGGAGGCGCTCGGCAACTACTACGGCGGACTCGGTCGCACACGGCCCGCGATGGTCGCGGGCGTGAGCGCGATGATTGCGAACGTCGGCTTGAACTGGCTGCTCATCGAGCCACACTTCGGGTTGCCCGGCTACGGGGTCGTCGGTTCGGCCACCGCGAGCGTCATCGCAACCTGGCTCGGCTTCGCCTGCATCGGCGCTCTGTTTCTGAAGGACGGCGGCGGCTCACCCGCTGGCCTCGCCTGGGGTGAGTTCCGGCGCATGCTCCGCTTCGGTTTTCCGAACGGCGTGAATTGGTTGCTCGAGTTCTCCGCGTTCACTCTGTTCGTGAACGCGGGAGTCGGCCACCTCGGCACCACCGAGCTTGCTGCGTTCAACGTCGTACTCCAAGTGAACACGATGTCCTTCATGCCCGCGTTCGGCGTCGCATCCGCGGGTGCGATCCTCGTCGGGGAGAGCATCGGCCGTCGCGCTTACGACAGCGTGTGGCCCACGGTGCGCACGACGGGGTTCGTCGCCGCAACGTGGATGGCGCTCGTGAGCGTCTGGTATCTTCTAGCACCGCACGCGATCGTCGGGCTGTTCCAAGCGCGCGGCGCTCCGAACGAAGCGCTGCTTCGCACGGGCGAGAGCATGCTCGCCGTCTCGGTCGGGTGGCAGCTGTTCGACGCCGCGGGCCTCACCTTGAGCGAAGCACTGCGCGCGGCGGGCGACACTTTCTTTTGTATGGTCGCGCGGGTCGTCCTTGCATGGGGTGCCTTCGCCCCCGCGGCTTTCTTCCTCGCGCGGTCGCCGGTCGCGGGCGCAAACGCAATGATGCTTTGCCTCACCGGGTACATCGTGCTCCTCGCGCTCACTTTCAGCGCACGCTTCGGCTCGGGGCGCTGGCGGACAATAGTCCTGGTCGGCGCGGGCCCTGGTTGAACCCGCTTACCGCCGTCGCAGTCGAATCGTCGACTTTTCGGTGACTCGAAGCTTGCGAGTTACTTGACGGCGTCACAGAGTGGCCCGAGAGCAGGCGACGAAGCGAATCGAGCAGAGCGCTAATTCGCCACAGTCCCAGTCCGCCACCCCGGCAAGAGTAAACATATGCACCCTGCCAGTGTGAGAATAGGGAATGACCTAGTCGGCGACGACTGCCCGATCTACGTCATCGCGGAAATCGGCATAAATCACAATGGTTCCATCGAGTTAGCAAAGAGGCTCATCGACGGTGCCGTCGCTGCCGGTTGTAACGCAGTCAAATTCCAAAAGCGCACTCCGGAGCTCTGCGTACCCCGAGAGCAGTGGGGCATTCTGCGAGAGACACCCTGGGGCGTGCTGTCGTATATCGACTATCGTCGGAAGACCGAGTTCGGCCATGCGGAGTACGCGGAGATTGCGCGGCACTGTGCCACACGCAAGATTCCTTGGTTCGCTTCTTGCTGGGACGTGGAAGCCGTCGCATTCATCGAACGCTTCGAGCCGCCGTGCCACAAGGTCGCTTCGGCCTCGATTACCGATCTAGGGCTACTCCGCCGTCTCAAAGCCACCGAGCGTCCGATTATCCTCTCCACCGGCATGTCGACCTTCGAGGAAATCGAGCGTGCCGTGCAGACCGTGGGGCAACGTGGTCTTCTGATCGCCCACTCGACATCGACCTATCCGTGCCCGGCCGAAGAGCTGAACCTGCGGATGGTCCACACGCTCAAGCGCCGCTTTCCGGACTGCCCGATCGGTTACTCGGGCCACGAGCCGGGGCTTTTACCGACGTGGTCGGCTGTGGCCATGGGAGCGACCTTCGTCGAGCGCCACATCACGCTGGACCGTTCGATGTGGGGCTCCGATCAGGCGGCCTCCCTCGACCTCGACGGTTTCAAGCAGCTCGTCGCCAGCATTCGCGAGGTGGAAATCACGCTGGGCGACGGGGTGAAGCGCCTGCAGCCCGGCGAGATCCCGGTTCGCAATCGGCTGCGCGTCGCGCGTCCCGAGCGTGAGGAAGTGCGCCGCGCCCAGGCCAATGAAAGAATTTGAGGGGTGACGCACTTCGCTTGGTACCACCCGCTCGCGGTCTCCGCAGCGTGGGCCGTGCTCATGGTGGTGCTCGAACGGCGCTTCCCCGCGGACCGCGGACAGAAGCTCTTTCGCGAAGGATTTTTTCTCGACTTCTTTTGGTACACGCTGTTCGAAGGCGCGGTCCTCGGCTTCGTGATTGGCACTCTCATCACGCGCATCGACGCGTCGACCGGTTGGTCGCGCCTGCACGTCGTGTCCGGCTGGCCGGTGTGGCTCCAGCTCGCGTTCTTCTGGGTCACCCACGATTTCTACATCTATTGGTTCCACCGTTTTCAGCACAAAAACCGCTTCTTTTGGCGCACGCACGAAGCTCACCACTCGGGGAAAGACGTCGACTGGTTGAGCGGCTCACGCTCGCATTCGCTCGAGATCCTGATCAATCAGACCATCGAGTACGCGCCCATCACGCTGCTCGGCGCGCACCCCGACGTCGCCGTCATGAAGGGCATGCTCGATGCGACCTGGGGCATGTTCATCCATTCGAACATCGGCGTCCGCATGGGTGTCCTCCAATACGTGCTGAACGGCCCGGAGCTGCACCGCTGGCACCACGCGTGCGAGGACGAGCGCGAATACAACTTCGCGACGAAGCTAGCCCTGTGGGATTGGATCTTCGGCACCGCCTATCGTCCGGGCCGCACTGCGAAGCGTTACGGCCTGTGGGGTGATGCGCCATTTCCGAAGGGCTACTTCGCCCAGCACCTGTACGCGTTCCGGCCGCAAGCGCCGATAGAAAGCGGGCCCGACACGGCGAAAGCGGCGCTCACGGATTGAGCCAAGTGCGAGAGGCACGCGTGAAACGAGCGCTGTTCATCTGCGGATCGCTGAACCAAACCAGGCAGCTCCACGCCGTGGCGCGCGAGCTCCGCGACGTCCGCGCGTTTTTCACGCCGTATTACGGCGACAACACCGTCGAGCTCATGCGCAAGCTCCGTCTCATCGAGCTCACGATCGGCGGCAACAAGCGGCGCGGATGGTGCTTCGACTACCTCCGCCGTGAAGGGCTCGACCTAGACGCGAACGGGAGGAACGGCCCGTACGATCTGGTCGTCACCTGCACGGACATGGTCGTGCCGAGGAACGTGCGAAGCCAGCCGCTCGTCGTCGTGCAGGAGGGCATCCTCGACCCCGACGGCTGGCTCGCCGCCGCATGTCGCGCCCTGCCGCTTTTGCCGCGCTGGTTTGCCGGCACCGCCCTCACCGGTGAAAGCTTTCTATACGACCGCTTCTGCGTCGCGAGCGAGGGCTACCGCGAGCGCCTGCTCGCGCACGGCGCCGAGGCGCACGCGATCGTCGTGACGGGGATCCCGGGGTTCGACGACTGCACGCGCTACCTCCAGAACGATTTCCCGCTGCGCGGCTACGTGCTCGTGTGCACCTCGGACACGCGCGAGACGTTCAAGTTCGACAATCGCCAGAAGCTCGTCGAGCGCGCCGTGCGCATCGCAGGGGGCCGCCCGCTCCTGTTCAAGCTGCACCCGAACGAAAACGCGGAGCGAAGCCGGCGCGAGATCTTGCGGTACGCGCCGCACGCCACGGTCTACGCGGACGGCAACACTGAGGAGATGATTGCCAACTGCGACGTCCTCGTCACGCAATGGTCGAGCACGGTCTTCGTGGGTATGGCGCTCGGCAAGACGGTGCACTCGAACTTCCCCATGGCCGAGCTCGAGCGGTTGATGCCGTGGCAGAACGGCGGCACGGCCGCGGCGCGCATCGCGCGGGTATGCCGCGAGCTACTCGCGAGCGAAGGCGTGGGACGTCGCGCGGGGCATCGACTTCATGCGGTGCCGAACGAGCGCGAGGCGCGGGCGTCGTGAGCGTGCTCGTCGTCGTCCAGGCCCGCACCGGCTCGACGCGCTTGCCGGGCAAGGTGCTCTTGCCGCTCGCCGGCAAGCCGCTGCTCGAGCGCATGCTCGAGCGCCTCCGCGCCGTGCGCTCGCCCTTCGAGCTCGTCGTGGCCACCACGACCGACGCGGGCGACGACCCCGTGGCCGAGCTCGCCGCGCGCACGGGCACGCGCGTGCATCGCGGGCACCCGACGGACCTCCTGGATCGACACGTGCAGGCGGCGCGCGCCGTCGCCGCCGACGTCGTGGTGAAGATCCCGTCGGATTGCCCGCTCATCGCGCCGGAGGTCGTCGAGCAGGTGCTCGGCGCCTGGCACGCGCGCCGCGCGCCGGAGCAGCTCGACTTTCTGAGCAACCTGCACCCGGCAACCTGGCCCGACGGCAACGACGTCGAGGTCGTCACGCGGGACGCGCTCGAAACGGCGTGGCGCGAGGCACGGAAGCCCTACGAGCGCGAGCACACGACGCCGTTCGTCTGGGACCGACCCGAGCGCTTCCGTGTCGGCAACGTCACGTGGGAGACGCGGCTCGACTACGCGCGGAGCCACCGCTTCACCATCGACTATCCCGAGGACTACGCGCTGATCGCCGCCGTGTACGACGCGCTCTGCACCCCCGAGCGCCCCGTATTTCCCCTCGCGGACATCCTCGACCTCGTCGCGGCGCGCCCCGAGCTCCTCGAGCTCAACGCTCGCTACCGCGGCCAGAGTTGGTTTCAGAAACACTGGGCCGAGCTCGAGACCGCGAGCATGCTCGGCATGGATCCGGGAGTCACGACAGAATGACCGATCATTCCGAGCTCGAAGCCCTGGCGCTCCGCGTGCGCGAGCACGTGATCCGCTTGTCCACCGGCGGCGGCTGCTTCATCGGCGCGTCGCTCTCGTGTACGGACCTCATCGTCCACCTCTACTCGCGGGTCCTCCGCATCACGCCCGCCACGGTGCGCGACCCCGAGCGCGACTATCTCCTGCTGTCCAAAGGGCACGACGTGCCGGCGCTCTACGGCACGCTCGTCGAGCTCGGCTTCATGGCGCGCGAGCGCTTGAGCCGGCACCTCACGACCGAAGACTCGATTTATTGGCATCCGAACCGGAGCGTTGCCGGTATCGAGTTCCACTCGGGCTCACTCGGTCATCTCCTGAGCGTCGGCATCGGCCTCGCGCTCGACGCCAAGCTCAGGAAGGCCAAAAACCGCGTGTTCGTATTGCTCGGCGACGGTGAGCTCGACGAAGGGACGATCTGGGAAGGGCTACTGGTCGCGTCCGCGAAGCAGCTCGACAATCTCGTGTGCATCGTGGACAGAAATGAGTTCCAAGCGAACATCCGCACCGAGGAGCTGATCCCGCTCGAGCCGCTGTTGCCGAAATTCGAGGCGTTCGGCGCGAAGGCGCTCCGCGTCGACGGCCACTCGTTTTCCGCGCTCGACGCCGCGCTCGCGACACTGCCGCTCGCGCCCGGGCGGCCCACGGTCGTCGTCGCCGACACGGTGCGCGGCCGCGGCCTGCCGAGCATCGAGCAGCGCGCCGATCGCTGGTTCGCGAACTTCACGGCCGACGAGGTGACGGCGCTGCTCGCCGAGCTGCACGGACAGGCGCGCGCGAACCTCCACTCCGAAACGCTGGTCGTGCGATGAAAACCTACGAACGGACCCTGCTCGAGCTCGCGCTCGCCGACGAACGCATCGTCGTGCTGACGGCGGAGAACCGCGCCGCAATCCGCAACCGACCCGGCGAGCTCGGCGCCCGCTTCATCGACGTGGGCATCGCCGAGCAGACCATGGTGGGCGCCGCCGCCGGCCTCGCGCTCGCGGGGCGTATTCCGATTTGCCATAGCCTGGCGACGTTCCTCACGCTGCGCGCTTTCGAGTTCGTGCGTACGGACGTAGGCATCGGACGCCTGCCGGTGAAGCTCGTCGGAGGCGTCGCGGGGTTCCTTTCCGACGGGAACGGACCGACGCACCAGGCAATAGAAGACATCGCGCTCATGCGCGGCATTCCGAACATGCAGGTGTTTTGCCCGGCGGATCAGGCCGAGCTCGTCGCGATGCTGCCGGCCGTCGTGGCGAGTCCCGAGCCCGCCTACGTCCGCTACAACGCCTCGCAGCCGGCGGTGGAGCACGCGACGGCGTTCGAAATCGGGCGGGCGGAGGTGTTCGGCGACGGGACGGACGTGGCCCTGCTCACGTTCGGCTTCTTGCTCGAGCACGTGTCGCGCGCGGCCGAGCTCTTGCGCGCCCGCGGCGTCGGAGTGCGGGTCGTCAATCTGCGCTCGCTCAAGCCGATCGACGAGCGGGTGGTGCTCGACGCCGCGCGTGAAGCGCGGCTCGTCGTCACGGTCGAGGATCACTTCAAGACCGGCGGGCTCTACTCGATTCTCGCGGAAATCTTGCTGCGCGAGCGTACGACCGCGCGCACGCTACCGATTGCGCTCGAGGAGCGCTGGTTCAAACCCGCGACGCTCGCGCGCGTGCTCGAGCACGCAGGCTTCACCGGCGAAAAGCTAGCCGCCCGCGTGTTCTCCGCGCTCGAGGAGCTCTCGCGCCCCTGATTTTGCATGAGAGGTCGAAAGCCATGAGCGACTTGCCGAACATCACCGAATCGAACCGCTGGTACGAGCGCGCGCTCGGGCTCATCCCCGCGGGCACGCAGACGCTGGCGAAGGGCGCCGGCCAATACGTGAACGGCGTGGCGCCGAAATTCGCCGCCCGCGGTCGCGGCTCGCACGTCTGGGACGTCGACGGCAACGAATTCGTCGATCTGCAGATGGGGATCGGTCCCCTTTCGCTCGGTTACTGTTACGAGCCGGTGGACCGCGCGATCCGCGAGCAACTTGCGCTCGGCATCACCTTCTCGCTCGTGCATCCACTCGAGGTCGAGGTGGCGGAGCTCGTGCGGAGCGTCGTCCCGAACGCGGAGATGGTGCGCTACAGCAAGACCGGCTGCGACGTGACGAGCGCCGCCGTACGTCTCGCGCGCGCCCACACCGGCCGCAACAAGGTGCTCGCGTGCGGCTATCACGGCTGGCACGACTGGTACGTCGCCGTCACCGACCGCAACCTCGGCGTTCCGGAGCCGGTGCGCGAGCTCAGCTACACCTTCGACTACAACGATCTCGAAGGGCTCGAGCGCTCGCTCGATGCCGACACGGCGTGCGTGATCCTCGAACCGGTCGTCTTCACCCCGCCGAAGAACGACTTTTTGCAGGAGGTACGCAAGCTGTGTGACGCGCGCGGGGCCCTGCTCGTCTTCGACGAAATGTGGACGGGCTTTCGGCTCGCGCTCGGCGGCGCGCAGGAGAAATTCGGGGTGCGCGCCGATCTCGCGTGCTTCTCGAAGGCGTGCGCCAACGGCATGCCGCTTTCCCTCCTCACGGGCCGCCGTGACGTGATGCGTCTGCTCGAAAAAGACGTCTTCTTCTTCACCACCTTCGGCGGGGAGGCGCTCTCGCTCGCCGCCGCGCGCGCGACCATCGAGGAGCTGCGGCGGAAGGACGTCGTGGGACACATCACGCGCCAGGGCAAGCGCTTGCGCGACGGCTACAACGCGCTCGCCGGCGAGCTCGGCATGAAATACACCGGCGCCGCGGGCTTCGAGTGCCGCAGCATCGTTACGTTCGACGCGAGCGCCGGCAACCCGCTCGAGCTGAAATCCTTGCTGCAACAAGAAATGATTCGCCGCGGCGTGCTCTGGGGCGGCTTTCACAACGTCTCGTTCTCGCATACCGACGCCGACGTCGAAGCCGTGCTCGGCGCCTATCGCGAGGCGCTGCCGGTGCTCAAAGCAGCCGTCGAAGGCGGACGGGTCCTCGAGACCCTGCGCGGAAAGCCCGTGGAACCGGTGTTTCGCAAGACGAGCCAGTTCAACACCAAGCCGGTCCCGTTCGAGAAACGCGGATGATCGAGCAGAGCCTCGGCGGCAAGGTCGCGATCGTCACGGGCGCGGCGGGCTTGCTCGGCCGCGAGCACTGCGTGGCGTTCGCGCGCGCGGGAGCGAGCGTCGTCGTCGCCGATCTCGAAGCCGCGGCGCCGGAGCGCGTCGCCGCGACGCTCGCGGCGGAATACGGCGTGCGCGCCCTCGGTGTCGCCGTCGACATCACCGACCCCGGCTCGGTCACGGCCCTGCACGAGCGGGTGCGGCACGAGCTCGGTGAGGTCGACGTGCTCGTCAACAACGCGGCGATCGACGACAAGTTCACGACCACCGACGCGCTCGAGCAGTCGCGCTTCGAAAATTACGCGCTCGAACGCTTTCGGCGCTCGCTCGACGTGAACGTCACGGGTACCTTCATCTGCTGCCAGTGCATCGGCGCGCGCATGGCCGAGCGGGGGCGCGGCAGCATCATCAACGTCGCTTCGACGTACGGAGTGGTGGCGCCGAATCAGTCGCTCTACCTGCGACCGGACGGAACCCAAGCCTTCTTCAAATCCGCCGCCTATCCGACCACGAAGAGCGCCGTGCTCGGCCTGACGCGCTTTCTCGCCGCGTATTTCGGGCCGCGCGGCGTGCGCGTGAACGCGCTCTCGCCGGGCGGCGTCGAAGCGGGGCAGGACGCGTGGTTTCAGGCAGAGTACGCGCGCCGCACGCCGCTCGGGCGCATGGCGGAGCGCACGGATTATCACGGCGCGGTCGTCTACCTCGCGAGCGACGCGTCCGCGTACATGACCGGCGCGAACCTCGTGGTCGACGGCGGCTTCACGATATGGTGACGGAGCTTACCCCCGCCGAGCTCCGGACGCGCGCCGGGCGCATTCGCCTCGTGCTCACGGACGTCGACGGCGTGCTGACGGACGCCGGCGTCTATTACTCGGAGCGCGGCGAAGAGCTCCGCCGCTTTTCGCTCCGCGACGGCATGGGCGTCGAGCGCCTGCGCGAGGCCGGCATCGAGACCGCATTTTTGTCACGCGAGGATTCGGGGATCGTGCGCGCACGCGCGAAGAAGCTCCGCATCCAGCAGGTCTTTCTCGGCATCCGCGACAAGCTCGAGCACCTTTCGGAGATCCTGCGCGCGAGCGGGCTCTCTTCGGATGCGCTCGCGTTCATCGGCGACGACGTGAACGACTTGCCGCTGCTCCGCGAGCTCTCGGGCACGGGGCTGACTGGTGCCCCCGCGGACGCGATCGAGGAGGTGCTCGAGGCCGTACACCACGTGAGCGCCGCTCCCGGGGGGCATGGGGCATTTCGGCATTTCGCCGACGCCATCCTCAGGTGGCGTGAGGAGGGGCTTGCTCCGGGAAGCCCCTCGCCTTAATCCCTTACCCGAGCGCGCTCGAAAGACGGGGCGCGAAGGAGACGACCATGGCCCTTCACCTAGGCAGCATCGCACCCGATTTCGAGCAGGACTCCACCGCCGGCAAGATCCACTTCCACGAGTGGCTCGGCAACGGCTGGGCCGTGCTCTTCTCGCATCCCAAGGATTTCACGCCCATCTGCACGACGGAGCTCGGGCGCGCCGCAAACCTCAAGGGCGAGTTCGACAAGCGCGGCGTCAAAATGCTCGCCGTCAGCGTCGACTCCGTCGCCGACCACGAGAAATGGATCGGCGACATCGAAGAGACTCAGAACGCGAAGGTGGAGTACCCGCTGCTCGCCGACTCCGATCGCAAAGTGGCAAAGCTCTACGACATGATCCACCCCGAAGCGAACGACACGCTGACGGTGCGCTCCGTCTTCATCATCGACAACAACAAGAAGATCCGCGCGATGATCACCTACCCGGCCAGCACCGGCCGGAACTTCAACGAGATCCTGCGCGTCATCGACTCACTTCAACTTACAGACAACTACAAGGTCGCCACGCCGGCGGATTGGAAAGACGGCGATGACGTGATCATCGCGCCTTCGATTCAGGACCCGGCAGAGCTCGCCCAGCGCTTCCCCAAGGGCTTCCGCGCGCTCAAGCCGTACCTCCGGCTCACCCCGCAGCCCAATAAGTAGTCGCCAGGGCGCCTCGACGGAGGCGCGTACGGGCAGGGGGCCGGCTTCGTTCCGGGCTCCCTGTCCGTTTATAAGTCGAGTAGAATACCAAACCGCGGCGCCCCCTTCGCCAGCTGCGTAACCCAGCTAAGATAGGCGCCCGCTCGCTTCAAACGGACTTCTTCGTGGCTCGAGGGTCAGTCTTCACCTTTTCGTCGCTTGCGCTGCTCGGCTTCGTGATCGCGTTGCCGCTCGGCTGCGGCTCGAGTCACGACGATTACTTCGGCAACGCGAACGGCGCGGGCAGCGGCTCCGCGACGGCAGGCAAAGGCGGCTCCGCGAACACGGGCGGCACGCTCGCGGGGGGAACCGGCGGAGCCGTGAGCGCGGGTGGCTCGAGCACCGGCGGTTCGACGGGCGGCAGCGGCGCGATGTCCGGCGCGACGAACGGCGGCGATTCGAGCTGCCTCGGCGGATTCGTATGCGGTGACGCGTGCGTCGACACGCAGACGAGCGACACGAACTGCGGAAGCTGCGGCGCCACGTGCCCCGCCCGCGCGAGTTGCACCAAGGGCGAATGCGAGTGCGACGACGCTCAGTCCATTTGCGACGGGCACTGCGTCGACACGAGCTCGAACCTGTCAAACTGTGGCTGGTGCGGCAACGTTTGCGCGCCGCGCGCCGACTGCGACAACGGCCAGTGCGTGTGCCCGGATCAGCAGACGCTCTGCACCGATCAGTGCGTCGATACCCTGACGGACCCGGCGAACTGCAACGCCTGCGGCAAGGCGTGCCCGGATACGGCGAGCTGTGACGGCGGCAAATGCATCTGTCCGGACGAGCAGACGCTCTGCACCGACAAGTGCGTCGATACGGACACCGACGGCGACAACTGCGGCGCCTGCGGCAAGCCGTGCATCGGCGGCACCTGCACGGGCGGCAGCTGCGTGTGCCCGAAGGGCAAGACGAACTGCGACGGTACGTGCGCGGATCTGACGACGGACAAGGCGCATTGCGGCAGTTGCGGCGTCGCGTGCAGCGACGCGGAGATCTGCGGCACGGTCGAGCAAGGGACGGGCGGAGCGCCCGGGGCCGCCGGCGCGGGCGGCGCGCCCGACGAGACGAACGTGACGCACGAGTGCGTGTGCCCGACCGACCGCGCCGACTGCAGCGGCGTGTGCGCCGATCTCACGAGCGACGCGGCGCATTGCGGCTCGTGCGACATCGCGTGTCCCGGCGACAAGATCTGCACGGCCTCGGACTGCGTGTGCACGCCGGGCACCGCCGATTGCGGCGGCGGCACCTGCGCGAACCTCGCGACCGACAAGGAGCACTGCGGCGACTGCGACACGGCCTGCTCCAGCAATCAAATCTGCAAGAACAAGAATTGCGGCTGCGCCGCCGGCCTCTCGCTCTGCGGTGACACCTGCGTCGATTTGCAGAACGACCACGACAATTGCCGCGACTGCGGCAAGACCTGTGACAGCACTCAAGTCTGCTCCGGCGGGCAATGCTTGCGCTCGCCGTGTGATCAGATTTGTAACTCGTTCGAGCAGGTGCCGCTCGGGGACGACGGCTTCCGCGAGGACCCGCTCGGCACGTCGGGGCACTGTTTCGAGGTCAACGACTACGATCCGACGGAGACGACCCGTCGTATCGTGTGCTGGAATTTCCAGAACGGCCGCTCGCTCAAGGTGAACGGCACGTCGGTCTCGTGTCTCACGGGCGCGGGCGTCGCGCTCGGCGATCCGCGCGCGGGCGGTTACTGCGTGCAGGTCGGCGCCGGCCAGGCGAGTTACGCCGGAATATTACTGCCAACCAAGTAGGCGGCGGCTCGCGCTTGCTCGGCGCACGGCGCCACGGCAGGCTTGGTTCGGGTCGCGTGGTGAGATTCTGTTTGTGTGCTGCGCTCGTCGTTGCGTGCGGCGGCCGTTCGACGACCAACCTCGAGAACGGCGACGGCGCGAGCGCGCGTGGCGGTTCGCTGAGCACGGGCGGCAGCGGCGGCACGACGAAGGGCACGGGCGGCGACGACTTCGACGGTGGAACCGGCGGGCTGAGCTCCGGCGTGACCGGTGGCTCGGGTGGAACGAAGGGCAGCTGCTATTACGCGGGCACGTACTACGCATACGGGGACACGTATGCAGCGGGCGACGGCTGCAACTACTGCACTTGCACGAGCACCGGCTCGGACTGCGGAAGCAGCCCGTGCGGCGGAGTCAGCACGGCCACCGGCGGTACCGCGGGCTCCAGCTCGGACTGCGTCCACGACGGCGTATCTCACATGGTCGGCGACGCGTGGGTCGAGGACGATTGTACGCATTGCGCGTGCACGACCTCGGGCGTCGCTTGCTCGACCGAGGACTGCGGCTCGCTCGCGAGCTGCAGCGACATTCTGAAGCAATGGAACGCGGCGTATAACGCAGCCGCGAAATGCACGCCCGGTCCCGGTGCTTGCAACGCTCTCGTAACGAACCCCCAATGCCGCTGTCAGAGCTACGTCTCGACTTCGGTCGAGCTCGATCCGCTCCTTTGGTCTTGGGACAATCAGCTCTGCTCGCAGAACTTTTTTTCCTGCCCGCTCTGCCCTCCGCTCGGCATGTATCACTACTGCGACGACAGCGGTCAATGCGTGAGCTCCGACGCGCCCGAGGCCGGGGGTGCAGGCGGAATGGGCGGGAGCGGCGGCGCCACGGGACTCGCCGGCATGGCAGGGTTCTCGACGGGCGGACTCGCGGGCGCAGGCGGCGTCGCGACGGGTGGGCTCGGTGGAGCGGGCGGCGCCGCGACGGGTGGGCTCAGTGGAGCGGCCGGCGTCACGACAGGCGGGCTCGGTGGAGCGGACGGCGCCGCGACGGGCGGACTCGCGGGTGCGAGCGGCGGCTTGGCAGGCAGCCTCGCCGCCGGCGCCGGCGGCAGCGCCGGCGCGACACCCTGAACCCGACGCCCGTCAGCCGCCCTGACGTCGCTGGAACGCCGGGACGTCCCATTCGGCGTCAGCGTCGAGCGCGGACGGGAAGCTGATGCGATCGCGGAGAACCGGCAGGCCCATCTGGCCTTCGCGAGCCGCCGCGGCAAAGGCAGGAGCGGCGGGGCGGCGCGTCGAGAGAGCCGGTACCGGCTCGCGCGACGACGGCGCCGCGGAGCGGGGCGCGAGGCTTTCCCGCAGGGAGACGGTGCTACGGCGTGCTTCGCGCGCAACCTCGACCGGAAGCTCTTCCTCCGCGGAGTTGAAGCCGGTCGCGATGACCGTCACCTTGAGCGCTTCACCCATGCTCTCGTCGATGCTCGCGCCGAAGATGATGTTGGCGTCGTCGTGCGCCTGCTCCTGCACGAGCGACGCGGCTTCCTGGATCTCTTTCATCTTCATGTCGTGGCCGCCGACGACGTTGATGAGCACGCCCGTCGCACCCTGCACCGAGATGTCGTCGAGCAGCGGCGAGTGAATCGCCTGCTCCGCCGCGAGGCGCGCGCGGCCTTCGCCCTTGGCGCAGCCGGTGCCCATGAGCGCGCGGCCGTTGCCGGACATCACCGTGCGCACGTCGGCGAAATCGACGTTGACGATGCCGTCGAGCGTGATGAGGTCGCTGATGCCCTTGACGGCCTGGAACAGGACCTCGTCCGCCTTGCGGAACGCCTCTACGAACGTGAGCTCGTCGTCGGCGATGCTCATGAGCTTCTCGTTCGGAATCGTGATCAGCGTGTCCACGTGCTCCGTGAGCGCCTGGATGCCGGCCTCCGCGCGGCGCGCGCGCATTTTGCCCTCGAACACGAAGGGCTTCGTGACGACGCCGACCGTCAGAGCGCCGGCTTCACGGGCCAGCTGCGCGACGATCGGGGCTGCGCCCGTGCCCGTGCCGCCGCCCATGCCGGCCGTGACGAACACCATGTCGGCGCCCTGGACGATTTCCTTCAGCCGATTCACGTCCTCGAGCGCCGCCTTGCGACCACGCTCCGGATCGGCGCCGGCGCCGAGGCCGCGCGTCACGTTCTGCCCGATGGCGATCTTCTCGGCGGCGGCGTTCGAGCCGAGCGCCTGCGCGTCCGTGTTGACGGTGACGAACTCGACGCCCTCGAGTCCGAAGTGAATCATCGTGTTGATGGCGTTCCCCCCCGAGCCACCGACACCGATCACCTTGATTCGCGCGTTGTAGGTCCGCGATTCCTCTGCGAATTCGATTGAAAAGCTCATCGTCTTGCCTCTTCGTCAGTCGCTCTGTCGCTCGGGGCTTGCCGCCTTAGAACGCGGCGCGGACCCACTCCCAAATCTTCGTACCCTTGGTGCCCGCGGGGATTTCCATCACCTGCTTCGCGGACTCCGAACCGTGGCGTTCCTCGCGCGCGTGCGCGGCATACTCGTTGAGCTGGGTAGCGCCGTAGCGCACGAGTCCCACGCCCGTCGCGTATTGCGGCCCCTGCACGAGCTGGAAGATGCCCTTCACGCCCACGGGGAAGCCGAGCCGCACCGGCATGCCGAGGATCTCTTGCGCGCACTCGACCATGCCTTCCATCAGCGCAGCGCCTCCGGTCAGCACGCAACCCGAGCTCACCTGCTCGAGCAGCCCCGTCTCTTCGATCCGGCGGCGGGCCTCGCCGAAAATTTCCTCGACGCGCGGCTCGATGATGTCGGAGAGCAAGCGGCGCGCGACCCGGCGCGGCGCGTGCCCCCCCACGCCCGGCACCTCGATTTCCTCCTCGTCCGCGATCATCCGGCCGAGCGCACAACCGTAGTTGCGCTTGAGGCGTTCGGCCTCGGCGACCGGCGTGCGCAGGCCCGCGGCGACGTCGAGCGTGATATTGTTGCCGCCCGCAGGGATGACGCTCGTGTGCGCGATGCCGCCGTCGGCGAAGAGCAAGAGATCCGTCGTGCCGCCGCCCACGTCGATCACGGCGACGCCGATCTCCTTCTCGTCCTCGGAGAGAACCGCGTCGGCGCTCGCGAGCGGCTCGAGCACGATGTCGGCCACCTCGAGCTCGCAGCGCTCCACGCAGCGGACGACGTTCTGAATGCACGAGGTGGCGGCCGTCACTAGGTTCACGCGCACCTGCAGGCGCACCCCGCTCATGCCGATCGGGTCGTGAATACCGTCCTGGTTGTCGACCACGTACTCGCGCGGGAGAGCGTGGAGGATCATGCGGTCGGCGTCGACCGGAATGGCGCGCGCGCCCTCGAGCACGCGCTCGAGATCCGCCCGCGTCACCTCACGGCCCGAGATGGCGCACACGCCGTCCGACACGTGGCAGCGGATGTGGCTCCCCGCCACGCCCACGTACACCGTGTCGATCTCGACACCCGCCATCGTCTGCGCGGCATCGACGGCTTCCCGGATGCTGCGGACGGTTTGGTCGATGTTGCTGACGACGCCCTTGCGCAGACCGCGGCAAGGCACGTTGCCAACCCCGAGAATGGTAATGCCGTCGGCGTCGACCTCGCCCACCACGGCCGAGACCTTGGTGGTCCCGAGGTCGAGACCCACGACGATCCCGCTCTGTGTCGGGTGGTTTTTCATGTCCATGCGTTCCATCGTGGCTGCTCTTCGAGACTCGACGGACGCTGCCATGCTGGCTCGCGCGGGGCCAAGTTTGCGCGCGTCGTAAATCGAGCAGCGGGGCGCCTCATCGCATCCTCACGACCACGCGCTCGGGGTGCGCTTCGTTGTCGAGGAACACGAGGCCCGGAGTGCGACCTTTCGCCGCGAGCTCGCCTACCACTTCGGCGGCCATCGCGAGCTTGCGCGCGAACGGTGCGCGGCCGAGCTCGAGCGCGATGCCCTGCCGTCCGACCGTCAACACCGTGTAGCCGGACGCCGCGAGGTTCACCTCCTCGGCCGAATGCACCTTCGCCATACCGAGCCGCTCGTATTGGCGGATGAGGTCCACGCCGGACCGCAGGCGTTCCTCCGAACCCACGCGATCGCGCGCCCAATCGCCGGCCGAGACCCCGGTGAGGATCGGTAGGTCGTTGGGATCCTCGGGGCTCACCTCCTTGAACGGCTCACCGTCCGGGGTGACGAGAAATGGCCGGTCACCGAGCACGGCGACGGCCACGGCCTCGCGCTCGGTGATTTCGATCCGCAGCGTGTTCGGAAGCTTGCGCAGCACGTGCGCCGAGCTCACCCAAGGGTCGCGCAGGAGCTTTTCCTCGGCGCCACGCGTGTCGAAGGCGAACAGGTTCTTGCCGAGCTCGACGCCGGCGAGCGCTCTCACTTCCTCGGGTGAGAGGCGCTTGGCGCCCTGGAGGTCGATGTCCCGGACGCCGAAGCGCGTGGTCGTGAGCGCGTAGCGATGCAGGCTGTACGCGACCGCCGAAGACGCTGCGACCACGACGGCGAGCCCGACCAAGACCTTCGCTCCCGCAAAGAGCCGCTCACCGATGCCCGCCGCAGCGTTCGGAGGGGGAGTGCCGCGGACGGCACGCCGGGGGCCGGCCTTGGCCGGCGGCGGACTTTCACCGAGCGCGCCGTCTTCGCTGGGAGCGGAGACGGCGGCACCGTGCAGGCTTCTGCTGCGCGCCCTCATGCGGGACCTCGTTGGCTAGCGCGAGCCTCGAGCTCGGTCGCGATGGCGGGCAAGATCTTGTTGATGTCGCCGGCACCGAGCGCGATGACGACGTCGCCCGGTTCCGCGATACGCGCGATCTCGCCGGGTAGCGCCGCGCGGTCCGTGACGTGCCTCACCGCGTGATGGCCGTGCTCGGCGATGCCGCGCGCGAGCCGCTCCGCGCTGACGCCGGGGATGGGCTTTTCGCCGGCCGCGTAGATATCGACCAAAAATAGCGTATCGGCGTTGTTGAACGCGCGCGTGAACTCGTCGAACAAGAGCTCCGTGCGCGAATAGCGGTGGGGCTGAAACGCCACGATCACGCGGCCCGGATAGGCGCCGCGCGCGGCCGCGAGCGTCGCCTGCACCTCGGCGGGATGGTGACCGTAATCGTCGACCAGAGCCACCCCGGAGACTTCGGCGACGATCGTGAAGCGGCGTGCAACGCCGTTGAACGACGCGAGCGCCTGCTTGGTCACGTCGAGCGGCACCTCGAGCTCGTCGGCGACGGCGATGGCCGCCAGCGTGTTGAGCACGTTGTGCCGGCCCGGCATGCGCAGCGTGAACTCGCCGAGCGGCTCGTTTCGCCGGTAGGCGACGAAGTTCGAATTCAGCCCCTTCATTTCGATGGCGCGCGCGTGATAATCGGCCTGCGGCGAGAGACCGTACGTCACGTGCCGCCGCTTCATGCGCGGCAGCAGCTCTTGCACGTGGGGGTGATCGAGGCAGAGCACGGCCAAGCCGTAAAAAGGCACCTTTTCCGTGAATTGCACGAAGGCCTCCTTGAGCGCCTCGTGCGTGCCGTAAAAGTCGAGGTGCTCGGGGTCGATGTTGGTGACGACCGCGATCGTCGGCGTGAGCCGCAGGAACGAGCCGTCGCTTTCGTCCGCCTCGGCGACGAGCAGGTCGCCGGCACCGAGCCGCGCGTTGCTGCCGAGCGCCGCCATGCGTCCGCCCACGACGACCGTAGGATCCAAACCGGCGGCGCGCAGGATCGTCGCGACGAGCGACGTCGTGGTGGTCTTGCCGTGCGAGCCGGCGATGGCGACGCCGTACTTCACGCGCATGAGCTCGGCGAGCATCTCCGCCCGCGAGATGATGGGGACCCCGTTTGCGCGCGCTTCTACGATTTCTGGGTTTTGGGGGTCGATGGCGCTCGAATAGACGATGACGTCGGCGCGCCGGACGTTCTCGGCGCGGTGACCCACGTCGATGCGCACCCCGAGCCGCGCGAGGGCACGCGTGTTTTCGCCTTCGCGCAGATCGGAGCCGGACACGTCGAACTCGAGCGTGCGCAGGATCTCCGCGAGGCCGCTCATGCCGATGCCGCCGACGCCGATGAAGTGCACGTGACGCACGCGACCGCGGAACATGCTTAGGCGACCCCTTCTTGGGGGCAGCCGGGAACGCCGCGCTCCTCGGGGGCGGGGCCGTGCCCCGCCGGCGGCTTCAGGAACAGCGAGTGGCGCGGGTTCGAGGCGCTCGACTCGTTTTCCGTGCGATGGCGTTCTTCGCTCGACAATCCGGCGAGCTTCAGGAGATCGAGCGCGACCGAGCGGGCTGCGTCGGGCTTGCCGAAGTCGCGCGCGGCGGCGGCCATGCGTGCGAGGCGGGCACGGTCCGCGGCGAGGGCCGCGATTTCGTGCGCGAGGCGCTCGGGCGTCGCTTCCGTGTGCGTGAGGCTCACGGCGCCGCCCGCCTGCACGAGCGCCTCGGCGTTCACGCGCTGGTGGTCGCCCGCAGCGAACGGATACGGCACGAGCAGCCCGGGGCGTCCGACGGCGCACATTTCACCGAGCGCGCCCGCACCCGAGCGCCCGACCACGAGATCCGCCCGGGCGAGCGCCGCCGGCATGTCGTCGATGAAGGGGACGACGCGTGCCATTTGCGCGAGCCCGAGCTCGGCATAGAGGGAGCGCACCGCTTCGGCGTGCGCGGGGCCGCACTGATGGACGACCGAGAGCGCGGCACCGAGCTTCGCCGCGGCGCGCGGCACGGCTTCGTTCAGCGCCTTGGCGCCCTGACTCCCGCCGAGCACGAGCACGCGCAGAGCGTCCGAGCCGGCGTCGTTCGGCGGCGGATACGGAACCGGGCCAAACCCCGGCCGAAGCGGCACGCCCGCGCGCAGCACGCGCCCGCCGCGGAAGTGGCGCTCCGCCTCCGCGAAAGCCACGTAACCACGCCCGGCGAGCGGCGCGACGAGCCGGTTCGCGAGCCCCATCACACTGTTCGGCTCGAGAAGCGCGAGCGGGACGCCGAGCGTCAAGGCCGCGAGCGACACGGGACCCGCCGCGTACCCGCCGACCGAGAGCACGGCCGCGGGATTCAGGCGCTTCACGAGCGCGCGCGCTACCGGCAAGGCGCGCGCCGCCTGCGCGACACCCCGAAAGAATCCAGCCGCTCCGCCGCCCCGCAACGGCAAGACGCGCATGAGCTCGAGCTCGTAGCCGCGGGCGCGTACGGTTTTGGCCTCGAGCCCGCGCTCGGTGCCGACGAAGACGAGTCGCACGTCCGGCGCGAGCTCACGCACGACCTCGGCGACGGCGACGATCGGGAAGACGTGTCCCCCCGTGCCGCCACCGGCGAAAACGAGCGTACGCGAGGCCGCGCGCGTCATCCCGCCGTGCCCTCCCCCGCCTGCGTGACGAGCATCGCGCTCGCTTCCGGGTCCGGTCCGGAAAGCTCGCTGAAGATTCGCGTGTTGCGCGGCTTGGTGCCGCGCGAAACGGCGAGCAGGACGCCCAGTGCCGCGGAATTCACGAGCAGGGACGACCCGCCATAGCTCACGAACGGCAAGGTGAGGCCCTTCGTCGGGAGCATCGCCATGGCCACGGCGAGGTTCACGAGCGCCTGCACCCCGAACAGCACGGAAATGCCGAACGCGATGTAGGAGCCGTATTCGTCTTCCGCGTAAAGCGCCGCGCGAATCCCGCGCGCGACGATCAGCGCGTACGCGGCGCACAGGACGAGAATCCCGATGAAGCCGAGCTCTTCGCCGATGATCGCCGAGATGAAGTCGGTGTGCGCCTCCGGCAGGTACAGCACTTGGAGTCCTTTGCCGAGGCCGAGCCCGGTCACCTCACCCGACCCGAAGCTCATGACGGACTGAAACGGCTGGTAGGCGAGGTCCTGCCGATGCTCGGCCATGTTGAACCAGGCGAGCATGCGTTCCCAGCGATAGCTCGTGAAGCGCACCGCCCACGCCGCGAAGAGCGCGCCGAGCATGCCCGCGCCGAGCAAGTAACCGAGCCGCGCCCCTGCGACGAAGAGGAGCGCGAACGTGAGGAACAAGAGCACGACGGCGCCGCCGAAGTCGGGCTGTCGCAGGCAGAGCAACATCAAGAAGCCCGCCATCAAGAAGTGCGGCAGCATGCCGATCGAGAAGCTCTTCATCCGCTCGCGCTTCTTCTCGAGCGAATAGGCGAGCCAGAAGATGAGCCCGAGCTTCGCCATCTCGGACGGCTGGACGTGAATCGGCCCGATCGCGAGCCAGCGCGCCGCGCCGCCGCCCGTGTGTCCGAAGCCGGTGACGCTCAGCACCATGAGCACGGTCACGAGGCCCAAGATCGGGTACGTGAACGGCTTGATGCGGTGGTAGTCGAAGCGCGACACCAAAACCATCGTGACGAAGCCGAGCACCGCGTAAATCGTCTGGCGCACGAGAAAGTACTGGGGATCACGGAAGGTCGTGGTCGCCTCGACGACGCTCGACGTGTAGACCATCACGACGCCGAAGCCGAGCAGAGCGATGCCGGTCGCCGCGAGCACGCTGTCGAGCGAGCCCGTGCGGCGGGCGGAAACCTGAGCGAGGGACGAGGAGAGCGCCATGGTCACCTGAGCTTCAAGGAGGAGAGCGCAACGAGCGCCAACAAGACCGAGATGATCCAGAAGCGGACGATGATGCGCGGCTCGGGCCAGCCCTTCTTTTCGTAGTGATGGTGGATCGGCGCCATCAAGAAGACGCGCTTCCTGAAGAGCTTGAAGGAGATCACCTGCGTGATGACGCTCGCCGCCTCGATCGTGAAGATTCCGCCCAAAATCAGCGCCAAGAGCTCGGTCTTGGTGATCACGGCGCACATGCCGAGCCCGCCGCCGAGCGAGAGCGAGCCCACGTCCCCCATGAACACCTGAGCCGGATAGGTGTTGTACCAGAGAAAGCCGATGCCCGCGCCGACCACGGCCGCGCCGTACACCGTGAGCTCCACCATCTCCGGGAAACCCGCGACATCGAGATACGTCGCGAGCGGCCGCCCGAACAGCACCGAGCCTGCGACGTACGCCCAGAGCGAGTAGGTGCCCGCGTTGATCACGACGGGACCGATCGCGAGCCCGTCGAGCCCGTCGGTGAGGTTCACGGCGTTGCTCATGAACACGACGAACACGAGCGCCAACACGGCGTAGAGCACGAGCGGCAGTGACACCGGGTGCTTCTCGAACGCCAGAAACGGCACGGACAGCCGCGTCCGCATCTCGAGCCACTGCGCCGGCAGCCCCTCGTGCGTCAAAAAGAGGTACGCGATGGCGGCGCCCCCGATGCCGAACTGGCCGACGAGTTTGTAACGCCCGGCGAGGCCGCGAGAGCTCACGGCCTGGATTTTGAGCCGATCATCGAGGTACCCGACCGCGCCGTAGCCCGCGGTGACCGCGGCGGTCGCGATCACGAAGACGTTCCTCACGTCGGCCCAGAGCATGGTCGGAACGAGCACGCTGAGCAGGATGAGAGCGCCGCCCATGGTGGGGGTGCCCTTCTTCGCGAAGTGCGTCGCGGGCCCTTCTTCCCGAATGATCTGGCTGATCTGCTTGCCGCGGAGCTTGGCGATGAACCACGGCGCGACCAAAAACGAGACGATCATGGCCGTGAGCGCGGACATGATCGCGCGGAACGACGGGTAGCGGAGCACGTTGAGCCAGCCGAGGCCCGTGACGTGCCGCAACGGGTAGAGGAGCTCGTAGATCACGCCGGCCCCCTCCCGAGCAAGCCCTGCACGACGCGCTCGGCGCGCACGCCGCGCGACGCCTTGACGAGCACGACGTCGCCCGGACGCACCCGCGCGCGTGCCGCGGCGAGCGCCGCCTCCGCGTCCGCGGTGAAAATGCTCCGGACACCCGCGCTCTGCGCGGGGTCGACGTAAAGGCGCGCGTCGCCGGAGACCGCGATGAGCTCCGCGGCGCCGCTCGTCGCGACGGCCGCGCCGAGCCGCGCGTGCTCGCGCGCGGAGAGCGAACCGAGCTCGCGCATCTCGCCGAGCACGAGCACGAGCCGCGCGCCGCGATCCCGCGCCACCTCGCCGGCCGTCTTGAGGGAGGCGACGGCACTCGCGGGATTCGCGTTGTACGCGTCGTCGAGCACGACCGTACCGTCGGCGAGCTCGTGCGCTTCGAGTCGCCCCGGCTCGCCTGCGCGCGACAGAGCTTGCGAGACGCGCTCGGCGTCGGGCACGCTCACTCCGAGCGCCTGCGCGACGCCGACGGCCGCGAGCGCGGCATACACGCCCGCTTCGCCGAGCAACCCGAGCTCCAGCTCGAGCTCACCGCCGGAGCCGCGAAGGGTCACGCGCTGACGTCTCACTCCCGCCGCGGTTCGGCTCACGCAACGCACGTCTGCCCCCTCGCCGAAGCCGTAACGAACGCGCCGCCCGGCGGCAGCGCGCTCGAGCTGGCGCGCGACGCGGGCGTCGTCCGCGTTACCGACGGCGGCTCCGTCCGGGCGGAGTCCCGCGAAGAGCGCGCCCTCTTCGCGCTCGATCGCGTCGAGGTCGCCGAGTCCCTCGCTGTGCTCGACACCGACCAGCGTGAGCACGCCCGCGTCGGGCGCCGCGATCGCAGTGAGCATGGCGACCTCGCCGGTCACGTTCGTGCCGATCTCGACCACGGCGAAGCGGTGGTGCGCCTCGAGTCCGAGCAACACGAGCGGCACGCCGATCGCGTTGTTCAAGTTGCCTTGCGTCTGATGCACGCCGCCGGGCGCCGCGAGCTCGAGCAGCGCGCCCACGCTGCCACGCGTCGTGGTCTTGCCCGCCGAGCCGGCGATGCCGACGACTTTGGTCGCGAAGCGCCGGCGGTGAACCCCCGCGAGAGCACCGAGCGCCGCCAGCGTCGAGCCGACACGCACGACCGGCGCGCCGATGTCGCCTACGTCCCGCTCCGCAACGACCGCCGCCGCGCCCTTCGCCACGGCGTCACGCGCGAACGCGTGTCCGTCGAAGCGCTCGCCGGAGAGCGCGACGAAGAGCTTACCGGCGAGCGCCGCGCGGCTGTCCGTATGCACTCCGCCGACGGCGAGCTTCGAATCGGCTCCCGGCGGCATCCTTGCGCCCGTCGCCTGCGCGACCTCACCGAGCGTGAAACGCGCCCGATTTTCGGGCAACGCGCTCGCCATCAGACCGCCCTCCCCGCCCGCCGCAAGGCGAGCACGCGACGCGCCTCGAGGCGATCGTCGAACGGGCGGCGCTCGTCACCGACGAGCTGGTACGGCTCGTGGCCCTTGCCCGCGATGAGCACGCTGTCGCCGGGTTTTGCTTCGAGCACGGAGCGCTCAATCGCGCGCGCTCGGTCGAGCTCGATTTCGTAACGCGCCGGCCCTTCTTCGAGGCCCGCTGCGACCTCGCGCGCGATCGCCGCCGGCTGCTCGCTCCGCGGGTTGTCGCTCGTCAGGATGGCCCGGTCGGCGCCGACGGCCACCGCAGCTCCCATCTTGGGTCGCTTGTTCGGGTCGCGATCGCCGCCGCAGCCGAACACGCACACGACCTCGCCCCGCGTGATCCGCCGGACGGCGCCGAGCACGCGCGCGAGCGCGTCCGGGGTGTGCGCATAGTCCACGAACACGCGGATGTCGTCGGCGTCTTCGTCACAGCGCTCGAGCCGGCCCGGGACCGGTGGCGCTGAACCGAGTGCCCGCGCCGCGGCGGCCGGCTCGTAGCCGAGCTCGACGAGCACGCCGAGCGCCGTCAGCAAATTTTCGAGGTTGTGCTCGCCCGTGAGCCGCGATTCGAGGTGCACGACGCCGTCGGGAGTCGTCACTTCCGCGCGGATCCCGAGGGCATCGATCGTGCTTGCGAGCGACCTCAACCCGGCGTCGGCGGAGCGTCCCGTCGTCGTCACGCGACCGCGCGCGCGCCCGGCGAGCCAGACGCCGAAGTCTCCGTCGATGGCGACCACCGACGCCTCGGGCCGGAGCTCGGTAAAAAGGCGAGCCTTGGCGGCGCCGTAGTCGGCGAGCGACGCGTAAAAATCGAGGTGGTCTTGCGTGAGGTTCGTGAAGGCGGCGACGCGGAAATGGAGGGCGTCCACGCGCGCGAGCGAGAGCGCGTGGCTCGAAACCTCCATGACGAAATGCGTACCGCCCGCGCCCGCGACGCTCGCGAGCGAGCGCGAGAGGTCGTCGGCCTCCGGCGTCGTCAGGCCGCCCTCGGTCCGTTCGGCCTCGAACGAAAAGCCGAGCGTACCGAGACGCGCCGGACGAGCGCCGAGCTCCCTGAGCGCGTGCTCGACGAGGACGGTCGTCGTGGTCTTGCCGTTGGTGCCGGTGATGCCGACGACGGCGAGCTTCTTGCTGGGCGCGCCGTACACGCGCTCGGCGGCGTGCGCCAATGCGGCGCGCACGTCGCGCACCTCGAGCACGGGCACGCCGAACACCTTCGCGTCCGCGCCGTGCTCGACGAGCAGCGCGGCCGCCCCGCGCTTGAGCGCATCCGCGACGAAATCCAAGCCCTTCGAGCGTTCACCCGAGCGCGCGACGAAGAGGTCGCCGGGTTCGACGCGGCGCGAGTCGTGACGCACGCCCGACACGCGCACCGAGCCGTCCCCCTCGAGGCGCGGAGCGAACGGCGCGAGCGCGAGACCCACGTCGAGCAGGCTCACTTCCGCCTGCGCGGGCAGCGTGATTCCGAGCTTCGTCATGAGGCGGGCTCGAATACGAGGGAGAGCTCCTGCCCCTTGTCCATCACCATGCCGGGCGCGGGCGTCTGACCGACGAGCAAGCCCGAGCCCGAGAAGCGCGGCGTGACGCCGAGCTCGAACGAGCGCTTCATCGCCTCGCGCGCGGGCCAGCCGGTCATGTCCGGAACGCGCACCTTGCCCGCTGGGACGGGACCGGTCGCGACGGCCCCCTCCTGGATCGCGGGGCGCTTGCCCTGAGAGCGCCTGATCGCCTCCATCGCGGCGTTCGCCGGATCGGGGCTGTGCGCGAGCACCGACACGTCGGCGTGCTCCTTGACCCGCGGGACCAAACCGCGGAGCTCGAGCGCGGCTTCCGCGACGCGGCGAAACACCGGCGCTGCCACCGCACCGCCCGCATGCTCCACCATCGGCTCGTCGATCGTCACCGCGATGGCGATGACCGGCTTCTCCGCGGGCACGAAACCCACGAACGAGGCGACGAACCGATCGAGCGAGTAGCGCGACGAGCCCGGCTCGGCTTTTTGCGCGGTGGCCGTCTTGCCCGCGACGCGATAGCCGTTGATGGCAGCTTCGACGCCGGTGCCCTCGCCCTCGGTGACGGCCACGAGCAGCTCGGCGACGCTGCGCGCGACGTGCTCGGGGATCACGCGGCGGCGGACGTGGGGCGCCGTCTCGCGCACGAGCTCGCCGTTGGCGGTCACCACCTTCTTCACCAAGATGGGATCCATGAGCTCGCCGCCGTTGGCGACCGCCGACGCGGCCATCGCGAGCTGCATGTTGGTGACGCCGATACCGTGGCCGAAGGCCGCGGACGCGGTCTCGACCGGCACCCAGGGGCGCCCCTTCGGTCGGAGCGTTCCGCCTGCCTCGCCCGGCACGCCCACGCCCGTCTCCTCGCCGAAACCGAAGCGCCGGAACGCCTCGTAGAGCTTGTCGCCGCCGAGCCCGAGGCCCATCTTCGCGGCGCAGATGTTCGAGGAGAGCGCGAGCACCTGCGAGATCGTCAGCCACTCCGAGGGGTGAGTGTCGTGGATGATGACGTTGTCTACCGCCATGCTGCCCTTCTCGCAGTAGAGCTTGTCCGTCGGCTTGATGCTGCCGGCGGCCAGGGCGGCGGAAACCGTGAAAATCTTGGTGGTCGAGCCGGGCTCGAACACGTCGGAGGTCGCGTGCATGCGCCGGGCCTCGGGCGCGCTCTCCGAATAGTCGTTGGGATTGAAACTCGGGAAGCTCGCGAGCGCGAGGATCTCGCCCGTGGTGGGGTCGACCGCGACGACCGAGCCGCTCGCTGCTTCGAAGGTGCGCACCGCCGCCTGGAGCTCGTGCTCCGCGACGTGCTGGAGTCCCTGGTCGATGCTCAGGGTCACGCTGTGACCGGCGAGCGCGCGCTCGTCCTGCGCGCCTTCGGAGAAGAGCAGCCGCCCCGAGCGATCGCGCAAGCCACGCAGCTCCTCGACGCGCCCGGCGAGCTCGTCGTTCAGCGCGTACTCGAGGCCGTCCTTACCTTCGCCGTCCGGCGCCACGAAGCCGAGCAGCGCCCCGGCGAGCTCGCGGCGCGGGTAGTAACGGCGACCCTCGCCTTCGACGACGATGCCGTGGAGCGGCTCCTGGCCGTCCTCGCCGCTCGCGAGCTTGCGGACGCCGTCCGCCTCCTCCGCCGTGAGCTGGCGTTTGAGCCACGCGAAGCGGCGCTTGGACAGGATCTTGCGTTCGATCGGCGCCGGGTCGAGGCTCAAAACGGCGCCGATGCGGTTCGCCGCCTCGCGCGCGACGAGCGGGATCTTCTGGGGGACGACGCCGCGCAAGAGCTCGACCGCGTCGAGGCTCGCGCTCGGCACCTCGACGCTCACGGCGAGCGCGTCGCCGTTGCGATCGTAGATGGCACCGCGCTTGGGTGCGACGTGCAGGCGCCGCTGCCGCTGCGACTCGGCGATTTCGCGCCATCCCGAGCCGTCCTCGACCATGATCGAATACGCCGACTGCACGACGAGCCCCATACCGAGGGCGAGCACGCCGCACAGGAGTCCCATCCGGACGCGGACCCAGCGCGCGCGTGCCGCCTCGTCGATCATGGATCTTGCTCCTCGGCGGGTGGCGCGTGGGGGGCGGAGGCGGGCGCGGCGCCCGGCACGCCTTCGGGATCGGCAGGCAACGCACCGGCGGGCAGGATGCGATCGGGCGTGGGCTCGCTCATGCCGAGCAGCGTGCGCGCGACGAATTCGACGCGCTCGGGCGTCTTGTGACTCGAAAGCTCGAGCTCGAGCACGCGCTTCACCTCGCGCAGGCGCGCGATGTGCGCGTGCGTGCGGCCGAGCTCGTAACCGAGCTCCACGGAGCGCACCCGCAGCGAAAGATCGAGCACGAAGGCCGCCGTCGCGGCCGTCACCGCCAGCGTCCAGAGCACGAGGAAGGTGCGCTCGCTCTTCACGCCGGCGGCTCCTCGCCCGGCCCGCTCGGGGGCAGGCGGCGCGCCGTTCGGAGCTTGGCGCTGCGTGAGCGCAGGTTTTGCTCGACCTCGAGCTCGCTCGGCACCTGCGGTTTCTTGGTCAGCGGCTCCCACTCGTTGCGCCCGACGAGCTCGCGCTTCACCGCGCGATCCTCGGTCGAGTGAAAGCTGATGAACGCGCAGAGGCCGCCCGAGCGCACGCGCCCGCGCGCGAGCGTGAGGAGCGCTCGAAGCTCCGGCACCTCACCGTTCACCGCGACCCGCAGCGCTTGAAACGTGCGCGTCGCCGGATCGACGCCGCCGACGCGGCGCGGCCCGACGGCGCGCACCACGGCGCGGCGCAGGTCGAGCGTGTCGCCGAGGCGATCGGCGGCGAGCGCTTGCTTGATGCAGCGCGCAATGCGACGCGACGCTCGTTCGTCGCCGAGCTCGAAGATGATGTCGGCGAGCTCTTCCTGCGAGACGCGCTCGATGAGCTCACGCGCCGTCTCGCCGCGCGTCGGGTCCATGCGCATGTCGAGCGGCCCCGGGACGCGGAAGCTCATGCCGCGCTCGGGATCGGTGAGCTGCTCGGAGCTCACGCCGAGATCCGCGAGCAAGCCGTCCACGCGGCCGAGCCCGCGCTCGTCGAGCCGGTCGCCGATCTCGGAGAACGCCGCGTGCACCACCTCGGCGCGCTCGCCGAACGGCGCGAGCGCGGCCGTCGCCGCCGCCACCGCGCGTGGATCGCGATCGAACGCCAACAGCCGCACGCCCGGCAGCGCGCGGAGGAGCGCGCTCGAATGCCCGGCGCCGCCGGCCGTTGCGTCGACGATGACGCCGCTCGTGAGCTCGCCGAACGCGGCGACCACCTCCCCCGGCATGACGGAGGTGTGAACGAAGGGCGGCTCGCTGTCGCTGCGTGCGGCGGCCATCATAGTTTGACCTGCTCGAGCGCGGAACGAAGCTCGTTCGCTTCCTCCGGCGTCATCGCGAGCGCCCGATCCCACTCCGCCTTCGACCAGAGCTCGAGCAGTTGCCCCATGCCCGCCCACACCGCGTCCTTGTCGAGGCGCGCGCGCTCGCGCAAGGTCGGCGGGATCAGCACGCGACCCGACGCGTCGAGCTCACACTCGACCGCAGCCGAGACGTACAGTCGGCGAAAGCGCACGCTGCTCCGCCCGAGGCTCGGCAGCTCCATCACTTTCTGCTCGAGCGATTCCCACGCGCGCACCGGGTAGAGGTGCAAACAGGGATCGAAGACGTCGGGCGCGAGCACGATGCGCTGATCGCCGTTCGCCGCGATGAGCTCGCGAAAGCGCGCGGGCAGGCTGATGCGACCTTTCGCATCGACGCTGTGCATGAAGTGCCCGCGGAACATCGGCTCGATTTCGGGTTGGCTTGCCACTGGGTGGGCTGGGTTGACACTCAGCCCCACTATTTCCCACTGGACCAGCCGAACCTACGGGTCGACCGCGTGTCCTGTCAACATTGCGAAGCGCTAAACCATCAGGAAAAACCTTAGGTTCGATGGTGCGCGCGCAGCCTACATGAACAGGAGATCAGCAACGGGGCGAGACCGTCGCGCGCCGACCTGTCCCACCGGACGGCGGGCGCAAGGTAAGCACCAAGGTGAAGAGCGCGACGGCGAGAGCGGCGGGAGCAAGAGCGACGAACAGCATGCCGTCCCCCGGAGCAACCCGCGTTCCCGCGGCAAAAGCCGGCAAAATCAGCGACTTAGAGCGCGTGCTCGCGGGCGCGTGTGGAAACGCGGACACGCGCGCGTGGGCGAGAGCCCGCGCGTGCGCCGGCTCAGCTCTTGGGATCGCGAGGCGGCGACGGCGGCAGATCCGACAGCACGGCCTTCGGCACGTTCGACAAGTCCCGCTTCACGTCGGACACGGTGCGCATGCCGCGGCCGGCGCTGCGGCCCACCTTCGTCAGCGTTTTCGGCCCAAAAAGCGCGAGCAACACGATGGCTACCAGGATCCAATGCAGAGGGCTCATCGTTCCCATGGTCGGCCCGCCGATTATACTCCGCGCGCGCGTCTCGGCTATCGCCACGAGCGCACCCACTCGCGCTTTTCCGATGCCGTCTTCATCCCCAAGCGTGCTCCGGCAGCTCCCTACTCGCTCTCGTCTGACTCTCGCGCTGTTGCTCGGCGCGTGCGCGCGACACCCCGCGGCCGAAGGCGGGCCCTCGGCGGCCACGTCGATGGCGCACGCTGCGCCAAGCGTCGCGAGTGCGCCGCGCGCCGCAGCCGCGGCGCCCGCGAGCGAGATCGCGAAGGGCGCCTCGCTCTACGCCCACTACTGCGCGCTCTGCCACGCGGACGATGCCACGGGCTACGCCGCCGACAACGCGCCCTCGCTCGTGAGCCGCACGTTTCTCGAGAGCGCGTCCGACACGTTCATCGCTGCCGGCATTCGCGACGGTCGTCCGAGCACCGCGATGGGCGCGTACGGCAAGAACCGTCACGGGCCGCTCGAGGACGCCGACATCGCGGCGATCGTCGCGTTCTTGCGCTCGCACGGCCCGGCACCTTTGAGTCTTCCCGGCTCCGCGCTCAAGGGCGACGCGGTTCACGGCGGCGCGCTCTTCCACGACGAGTGCGAGAAGTGTCACGGCACGGCGACGGAGCGGAAGACGGCCATCAACCTCTACAACCCGCAGTTTCTAGCGAGCGCGAGCCCGGATTTTCTCCGCTACGCGATCGTGAACGGCCGCCCGCCGACGCCGATGCCGAGCTTCGGGGCAGCGCACATGCCCGCGCAGCAGATCGAGGACCTCGTCGCGTGGCTCGAAAGCAAGAAGGTCGCGCCCCCCGCGCCCGTCGCCGCGGAGGTGCCGAAGGACCTGCCGGTCGTCATCAACCCGAAGGGTAAGGCGCCGAGCTTCACGCTGCGCGAGGATCGCTTCGTCTCCGCCGAACAGGTGAAGCAAGCGCTCGCCGCGCACAAGAAGCTCGTGATCGTCGACGCGCGCTCGCCCGCGGATTGGATCGGCTTTCACATCCCGGGCGCGATTTCCGCGCCTTACTACGCCGTGAAAGAGCTCGAGCGCATTCCGAACGACGGCACCTGGGTGCTCGCCTATTGCGCGTGTCCTCACCACGCCTCGGGAGCCGTCGTCGATTACCTGCGCGAGCACGGCTACAAGCACACCGCCGTCATCGACGAGGGCATTCTCTTCTGGAAGGCCCAAGGCTATCCGCTCGCGGGGACCGCGCTCGAGAAGGCGCCGAACGCTGCGGCCCCGGCCGGCTCACGTTAGGGCCGGCACCGTCCAGTCGATCCATTTGGCTTCGTCGAGCACGATGCCGCGCGTCGTTTCGTCGACGGCGGTGTTCGCCGAACCGCCGAGCAAGAACGCGCTGAGGTACGCGTACAAGTCCGTGGCCTGGTCGCTCGGCAGCTGACAGTGGTTGTGCGGCGGCGAGAGCGAGATGCCCATGTTGTTCGGCAGCCCGAGCGCCTCGTACACCTTGTGAGCCGCCTTGGACGCGCCGTAGGTCGCCACGGGCCCGAGCCATTCGATGTCGTTCTCGAGCACGAGCAGGCCGCGCGGCGCGCACAGCGCCATGATCTCGTGCTGATCGACGGGGAGCGTGGCGATCGAGTCGGCGAACCGATTGAAGCCGCTGCCGAGCCAGGCGTTTTCGCCGATGATTTCGCTGGCGCTCTGGATCTTCCGCCCCTTGGCGAGCTCGTCCTCGACGATGCGCCAGCCGGCAGCGCCGCCCGCGCCCGATTCCTGTGGGATCGTGAGTGCGATGCGCTCGTCGAAGGCGCCGCACGCGAGCGCGCCCTTGCCGTTGCGCGAACAGCCGGTCACTGCGAGCCGCGTCACGTCGATCCCGTGGAGCGGCGCCGTCTGCTCGAGCCCGTCGATGACGCGGCTCACGCCCCAAGCCCACGCGATGAGGGAGCCGGAGTCGATGCTCGTGCCGTAGAGCTCGAAGAATTTCCCCTTGCCGCGCGACGTCTTGTCGAGCTGCTGCGCCATCTCGTCGTTGTCGAAGGCGATGGTGGCGACGCCGCCGCCGACCACCGGCGGGAGCGCATAGCTGCCGAGCACGATCAGCGCGGGGTACGGCGGCGTGCCCGTGAGCGGCAGCGTGATCGTCACGGAGAAGCCGATGCTCTTACCGCCGTCCGAGCACGTGAGCGCGAGCTTGCCCGCGCTGAACGACGCCGTGAGCCCGGACGGCTTCGGCGGCTTCGTCCCGTAGACGAACGCCTGGGCGAGCTTGCTGAGCTCTTCCCGGCGAGAGCGCCAGTCGAGCAGCGTCGCGACACGCGACCCCGAGAGCGAAGTGAACGGATCAGGGAGCTTCGGATTGGCAACGAGCGACGCGACCGCGGGCAGCGCGGGGACGACGAAATCTGCGGCGGCGTCCTCGCTCGCCATCACGCCGGTCGTGACGGGCGCGCCACCGCCGCCTAGCCCGCCGACGCCCGGGAAGCCCTGACTGGCGCCCGATTTGCCGCCCCCGCCCACGAACGCGTTGCCGCCGCCGGCCCCGGCGGTTCCGCTTTCCGCGCCTTCACCGTCCGAGCTGCAATTCGCTAGCAGCACCGAGACCGCCCCCAGCGCTCCCACTCGCAGCACACCGCGTCGCGATTCGTCTGCCACAACGCGCACGTCGCTGACCACGCGCGAGGGTCGCACATCCGTTGCGCGCCGCGTTCTCATTTCAGGCCCGAAGGCGCGAACATCGAGCGCGGATTTGCACTGTCGGAAGCAAACTTCAACGACTCGGATACTCGGCGAGATTACCCGTCAGCATCGCGAGGCTCAACGCCGTCCAGCTCAGGTTGTAGTAGCGGCTGCGAGCGAGCAGCGTGCCCGTCGCGACGAGCGCGTACGCGTCGTCGACGAAGCTCTGAAACATCGCGTCGTGCATGGCGCCCACGGCGGCCGAGCCCACGAACACCGCCGATTGTGGGCCGTTCGCAGCGGAGTCGGGATCGGGGTGCGGCGTGCCGTCGAGATCGTAGCCGTCGACGATCTTACTCGCACCGACGCCCGCGAAGAATTGACTGACCTTCCCGAGGTAGGTCTTCGCGCGCGCGTCGCCGTACCAGCAGTAGTCGAGACCGACGCGGAACGGGATGCGTGCGGAGTCGTATTGGTAGTTCGTCGCGCTGCCGTTCGGCGGTGATTTGGGTGCGCCGTTCGCGTCGCACCAGGCCGGAACGAGGCCGTTGTCCGCGTTGCCGCTCGCGCTGTTCAGCGACTTGGCGAGGATCGAATAGCCGGTGTCGATCACGTGACCCCAACCCGCCGTATCGCCCGTCACCTCACCGAACACGCGATATTCCGTGGGCGCGAAGTACGAGGCGTTGAAGACGATGGTCCCGCCCCAAGTGTCGCCCGCGAGGAGGAAGTAAGCGTTCGCCGGATCGATCTCGTGATCCCAGATCGCTTTGATCTCGGTCTTGGCGTAGTCGAGGTACGGCTGGTCGAGGCTGCCTTTGCCACCCCATTGGCGATCAGCCATTACGAGCGCCCAGGCCATGTCTTCGTCGGCGTCGGTCGCGGCGCCGCTACCGCTGACGCTGGTACCCGCAGCGTTGATGTACCAATTCATCAAGCCGCTCGAATCGAGCCAGAGCTGCGAGTATTTCCAGAGCTCGTCGAAGGTGTGTTGATCGTCGAAGGCGACGGCCAGGACCATGCCGTAGCCGATACCCTCCGAAACGGTCGAGTTCGTCTCCGCACCGGGTGAGTTCGGACGCTGAACACGCAGGTGGCCCCCCGCACCAGTGGAAGTGACAAGCTCGCTCTTCCATGCGTCGTACGCCTTCTTCGCGGCGTCCGCGCTCGGGGCACTCGGATAGGTGCACCCCATTGCGTGTTGGTTTTGGGGGAAGGGAAAGCGCGCTCCCGTGGGCGAACCGGCCATGCCCAGCATGCCCGCGCTGCCGGCGCCGGCCGAACCGCTGGCCCCACCCATGCCCGCCGCGCTGCTCCCGCTCGAGCCGGCTCCGCCGCTCGTAGCCGTGCCCGCACTTCCAGAGCTGCTGCCGCCCGCACCGCCCGTACCCGAGCCGTGCCCGCCCGCGCCGGGACTTCCGGCACTCCCACTCGCGCCGCTGCCGGCCGTGGGTGCGCCGCCGGAGGTCGAAACGGCACCAGTTGCGGCGGAACCACCGCTGCCCGGCACTCCGCCATTGCCCGCACCGCCACTCGCCGCGCTGCCGCCGGGTCCGGCGCCGGACCCGCCGGAAGGCGAGTCGGCCTTCTGTCCGCAAGCCGGAAACGCGAGGAGCGCGAGAACGAAGGAGGAGACCCGCTCGAAGCGCATGCGAACCCTGAGCGTACGCCATTTTCCACGGGCACGCCGCGCGCGGAATTTTGGAAGGAGACCGAACGAACGCGCCTCAGTATCGGTACTGCCAGAGCAAGTCGAGGCCGGTGCCGATGGTGCCCGCCTCGGTCCGGAGCGACCAGTCGCGCTTGAAGCGCCAGTCGATGATCGCGCTCGCGGCGTCGCGCTGTTCCACGGGGCCCGTGCCCTCGAGGTTCTTGTAAGAGAGCTCGACCCAGACGTTCTCGCCCACGGGCACGACGGCGCTGTACGTGGCGTAAGAGACGTCGTCGGCCGTCGTCTCGTTGCCGGTCCGGATCTCGAGCTGCTTCAGCGGAGTGTCGGCGAGGAGCTGCCCCATGAAGTCCGCGCCGTAGCCGAGCCCCGCCGCCTGCGCTTCCCCGCCGCTCGAGCTCCCGCCGAGCAAGAGCGCTTGGATTTCGGGCTGCGTCAGCGAAGGATCGCTCTCGAGCCGCAGCGTCGCCTGCTTCATGGTGCCACCCACGTCGACGTAGACGGTCGTCCCGTCGGGAGCGCGCCAGCTCGCGAGCACGCGCAGGTGCGGATCGGAAGGATCGGGCGTGTCGAAGTGCACTTCGCCCGACTCGATGACGAACCCTTTGCCGAGCAGCTGCACGCGGCCGCCAGACTCGAGCTCGAGGTCGCCCGAGACGCGCGTGTCGTCGTCGAGGTCGACCACGGGGCGACCGCGCAGCGGGATCTCCATGTCCGAGCGCGTGACGCGCACCTTGCGCGCGAGGTCGAACGCGAGCTGCCACCTGAGCGCTTCGCCGCGCGCCGCCCGGAGCGGCTCGCGCAGCGGTTGCTTCACGGCGATGTCGGGGTTGTCGTCGACGCCGAGCACGGCGCGTCCCGACGTGCGCGGAAGCGCCGCGGTCAGATCATGGAGCGAGATGGCGACGAGCATCGGGTCGCGCCGCGGAAAGAGCTCGAGCGTCGCGCCGCCCGTGAGCGTCGCCTGCGAAACGCCCTGGATCATGAGCGGGACGTTCTTCAGGTTCGCCGTCGCGCGCGCGTCGTCGAGCCTGAGGCCCGTGAGATAGAGATCGGCGGCGGCCGAGACGTTCGCGTACTTGGTGCCGGACGCGGCCGAGAGATTGCGCACGGCGATGACCGTGCGATCCCCGCTGCGGCTCGCGACGGCGTCGAACCCGACTTTCGAGAGCCGCATGCCGAGCCCTCCGAGTTGAAACGAGCCGTCGGCGAGCGTGAGCTTGCCGCTGAGCTCGCTCACGGCGGACGGTGTGCCCGCGGTAACGACGCTCGGCGCGAGCGTGAGCGCGACCGAACCGTCGAGCCGACCGCCGAGGTCGGCGAGCACGTCGCCGACGAGCGGACTGAGGATGCCCGCATCGACGTCGTGGATCTCGGCGGTCACGGCGACGGGCAGCGAGCGATCGAGCGCGGGCACGTTGCCGCGCCAGGCGAGCCCGCCGTGCGCTTCGGCGTCGAGCGTCCCGCCGGCGCGCGCGAGCGTGAGCGCGAGCGCGAGCGCGCGGCCGTCCGTCCGTAGCGTGAGCTCGCCCGCCCCGACGGGCATCTTGCGAACGGCCACGTCCGTGAGCTTGAAGCGCGCGTTCACGGCCGGAAGGTCGCCGTCGCCCATGAAGGCGACGACGCCGCGCGCGCGGCCGACCATGCCCGCTTGCGCGAGCGGAGGGACGAGCTCGAGCGACAAATCCTCGAGCGACAGCTGCGCCTCCCCGCGAAAACCGCGCTCCCCACGCCCGAGCGCAGCCGGATCCACCGTGCCGGTCGCGCTCGCAACGGCGACGCGCGTACCGGTGCATGCGACGGAGCTCGTGCTCGCCACGTGCGCCTGCAGCCCGACGCCGATCTTGGCCGCGCTCGGATCGTATTGGAGCGTGCCGCAAGCGTCGAAGGGCACTACTTCCGGCTCGTCGCCGAGCGTCAGGCGGAGCACCGACGCCTTCGCCCACAGGTCCGGCTCGGCGAGCGTGCCGCGCACGCCCGCTTCGAGGTGCAACGTCCCGAGCACGCCGCTCGGCCGCAAGAACGGCGGAAGACCGTCGAGCGCACGGTGCTCGACCACGAGCGTCGCGACGACGGGCTCGCTCCGGAGCAGCGCCAGCGCGCGCGCCGGTGCGGCGAGCACACGCGTCACGTCCACGTCGATACGCCCGTTCGCCGAGGCGAGCAGCCCCGACGCGTCGATCAGCTGCAAATTCCCCTCGAGAAATCCCTGCTTACCGTCCAGGTTACCGCCGAGCGCAGCCTCGACGCCGCTCACGTGCAGCGCCTTTGCTCCGGTGCCCCGCGTGACGGCGAGGCCCTGAGTCGCAGCGAGCAGCGTGACGCTCGGCGGATCCTCCGGGCCCGCGCGGAGCACGCTCACCTGCCCGATCCCGAAGCCGGCGAGCTCGCTCACGTCCCACGCCGCGGGCAGGAGCGGCTTCACGCGCTCGAGCTCGAGCCGCTCGACGCCGATGTCCAAGCGCCCCGTCGCGCGCAGCCAATCGCCCGCGGAGAGCAGCGCGCCCTTCACGCTGGTGTCGAAGTTCGCACGCGCCCGGCCGAACCCGGGCACGTCGAGCAACCCCGTTCCCTGCAGGCTCTCGCCTTCGAGCGTCGTCTGGAGCTCGACGGTGGCGCCGGTGAGCGCGCCGTAGCTCCCGTCGTGGATGCTGGCGTTCAGCGTGCCCCGCCGCACGTCTCGCGCGAGAGCCACCTCGGCGTCGAGGTCGAGCTTGCCGTGCAAACCGCGGCCCGACAAACCGACTACGTGGCTGATCAGGCCCAGATCGAGGCCCTGCCCGCGCGCATCGACCTCGAGCAACCCCGGACGATAGCGACCGGACCCCGCGAGCGTCCCGCCGGCGCCCTCGAGCTTCACCTCGCTCGCCTCGACGCTGTCGTCGGCGAAGGAGACGTGGCCGGCGTGGGCGTGCACGCTCTTGTTCTCGCGCGCCACGACGAGGTCGACGTCGTCGAAGCGCGTCGCTCCGAGCGCGGAGAGGCGCGTCTTCGCGCTGACCTGCACGCCGCGCTTACCGGTGAGCTCCGCGGACAGAGCGAGCCCCCCGAGCGGACCGGTCGCACGCAGCGACACGTCGTCGAAGGCGAGGTCGCCGAAGCGCGCGCTCTGGCCGTCGAGCGTCGCGTCGAGCCGCAAATTTTTCAGCGAGGTGACGCGGCCGGTCGCGCGCGCCGTGACCCGCCCGCGCCCGAGGCTGAACGCGCCGACGCCGAAGCCGTCGAGGTCCCCGGACAGCGACGCAGCGAGCTCCTCCTGCTTCACGCTCGCTGTTGCTCGAAACGAGAGCCCCCCCGTCGCGGCGAGCACGCGCGAAATCCGCGGCGAGCGCGCGAGCTCGAAACGCGAAGCATGCACATCCGCCTGGAAGACGCCTTGCTTCAACGAAAAGCTGCCGTCGAGCGGGAGCCCCGGCTCGTTCAAGACCGCAGTGCCCGCGAGTCCGCTCGCGTCGTAGGTGGCGTGAAAGCTCGTGGCGGGCACCGGAACGCGCGCGATCTCGGCCGCGTCCGTGTTGCCGTCGGCGACGAGCGACACGCCGCGCTCGTTCGCGCCGAGGGCGAGCGTCGTATCGGCGCTGAAGCTCGTCGCGGGCAAGTCGGGAAAGAGCGCACGCAGATCGATGGCGTCGCCGTGCGCCGTGAGCGCGAGGCGCGTCTCCGCTCCGAACTCGAGCGTGCCCCCCATGGCGAGGGAGGCTGCACCGACGGTCGCCGTCGCCGTCGCGTCGAGCTTCGGGAGGTCGCCTTTCGCTTCCACGTGGGTCGTCACGGGCTGCAGGAGCGGCCAGGCCGGCAGAAGCGCGCGGACCGCCGCGGGCTCGGCGCGCGGGACGTCGAGCGTGAGCGCCAAACGCTTGCCGTCGAGCCTCGCAATGGCGTCGAACTGCAGCTCGCCCGCGAACCCGTCGAGGCTGCTCCAGAAATGCGTGGTCCCACGCTGATGAAAGCTGCCGACGGCTCGCAGCTCTTTCGCGAGCAGCCCGCGAATGGTGGCGGAAAACTGCGCGGCATCGATGGCGACGCCGACCGGCGATACGAGCACTTGCCCGTGCGCCCCGCTGACCTCGCCCTCGAGCTTGGGCAGGCCTGCGAGCTCGGAGTGCACCAGGCCGCGACCGATCTCGGCGTTCGCGAACCAGAGCCGGACCGGCGCCGGCGGCTTCGCGCCCGGCGGCTCGGGCGGCGTCGGGCGCGGAGTGAACGCCGTAACGAGACCGAGCTCACCCGCCCCGCCCTCGGGCGCCAGCGTGACGGCCACGCGCTCGACGCGGCTGTACGCGACGACGATCGTCGTCTTCCCGTCGTTCCGCAGGATCTCCCGGAGGATGCCGAACAAGTCGGCCCGCGCGCGCACCCCGCTCGCGTCGAGCACGACGCGCCCCTTCCGATCACGCGCGACGAAACGCTCGACCGTCACGTTCCACGGCGTAAGCTGCGAGACGGGCCCCACCTCGAAGCTGCCCGAAAGCACGTGACCGAGCAGCCTTTCGAGCGCATGAGCCGCCACACGGCGCCCGGGCGGAAGCCCCACGTGCAGCAGCGTGAAGCTCACGCTGGCCGTGACGAACACGAGCGCGAGCGCGACACCACGCAGCACCCGGAGCAGACGGCGCGCACGTGTCCGTGGCAATTCGCCGCCCGCGCTGCTGGAGCTCCGGTCTTCCAAGACTGAAAAGCTCCTGGCTAAAACGCCTCGCCGATCGCCAAATCGATCGACATCGGCAAACCGAAGAGCGTATCTCCCGGCTGTTCTTCGGAAGACGGCAGGTGGCGATGCCCGAGCCACTGCAGGTAGAGCGGGCGAAAACCGACATCGAAGCGCAAAGGTCCCACCGGCGTCACGTAGCGCAACCCGAAGCCCGGTGAGATGTGCGGGTAATTCAACCTGATTTGCGCGACGGCGCGCGACACGTCGCTCGAGTCGACGAAGAGGGCGCCCTGAAACGCCCCCGAGATCGGAAAGCGCGTTTCGAGCGAGAGCTCCCACAGCGTGAGGCCGCCGAGCGGGCGAATGCAGCCGCTCGGTAGCGGACCCGTGGTCGTCGCACAATTGACTCCGGAGACACCGGTCGGCACCAAAAATCCGATCGGGCCGTGCGGTCCGACGCCACGCAGCGGGTAGCCGCGATTCGAGTTCGGGCCGCCCGAGTAGAAGGCGCGCAGGAGGAGCTTCTCCTGGTCGCGGACGACGGCCGGATCTTGCGGGTCCACGTTGGCGTCGATACCTTCCGCGGTGGAGGCGTTCAGTGTCGAGCCGTAGTTGCCCGGGATCAGAAAGCCGAAGCCGAGCCGCGCCGCGAAGACGGACTTACGGCCGAGCGCGCCGCGCGTGTAGACGCGCGCTTCGGGTCGAATCTTCACGTCGTTGACGGTGCCCTGAAAGAGGTAGCCGGCGACCTGAACGTCGTTCGAGAGATAAAAGCCGCGCGTCGGCTGCAGCGGATCGTTGCGGAAGTCGAGCGTGCTCACGAGCTCCGGGAACGAGACCCGCACGTTCTCGAGGCCGCTCGTCGCGTGGCCTCGGTAATAAAATGGGTAGTACGCCTGCCAGTTGTAGGACGGCGTGAGCAGCAGGTGATGCCCGAAGAACGCCCGCTCGACGCCGCCGCTCGTCTTCACGTCGTGGTAACCGAGCACCGGCTCGCGTTTCGGATCCTCGTTCGCGGGCAGCGGGTAGAGCACCGGATACATGTTGTAAGCAACGCTCAAGAATCCGGCCGTCCTCGCCTCGAACAGCGACGGCTGCCGGAGTTGCGTCTGCACGTGAACCTCCGGCAGCACGCGGAACGGCGCCCAGAGCGGCGCGCCCGCCATCGGGATCCGCGTCGGAAAAAACGTGAGGCCCGGATGCGCTTCGACGCTCAGGTGCCGCAGGCCGCCGAGGAAGTTGCGATCCTCCCAACCGCCCGTGAGCTGCCAGCCGAGCCGCAGCACGTCGAAGCGCGCGCCGCCGCCGAGACGCACCCCGCGGAGCTTGCTTTCCTTCACGGTCACGAGCAGCGGCACGCTGGCGCTTTCGGGATGGCTGCGATCCTCGGTGATTTGGACGCTCGTGAAGACGCCGAGGTTCAAGAGCGCGGTCTTCGCGTCCTCGAGCTCGGACGCCGAATAGGGATCGCCTTCGTGCAGATCGAGCGTGGCGCGCACGGGGGTGAGCGGGATTTCACCGAGGCCTTCGATGCTCACGGGACCGAAACGCGACGCAGGCCCGAGCTCGGCCGTGTAGGTGATGTCCGCCGTATGGGCGGCGACGTCGACCACGGCTTTTCCCGAGACTTTGCTGAACGCGTAGCCGTGGTTCATCAGCACGCGTACGAGACCCTGCTTGTCCGCTTCGAAGCGATCCTCGTCGAAGATCTCGCCTCGCTCGAGCTTCACGACGTGCACGGCGCGGCGCGCGACCTTGGGCGGCAAGAGCGCGAGGCCGCTCGAGTCGACCCGCCGCACGTGCACGGGCTCACCGAGCGTCACCTCGATTTCGACGCGAACGTGGTGCTCGTCGAGGTGGACGACACGCGCCGCCTCCACCTTCGCCTCGTAGTAGCCGCGGGCGCGGCACCAGCGTTCGATGCGCTCGAGGTCCCGCGTGAGGACCGCCGGATCGTACGTCGAGTACTCGAGAACGCGCGGAAAGACGCCGAACAGGAGCGGCGACTCGGTCGTGGCGAGCTTGTCGCGCAGGGCTCCGGGCTCGGCGTCCTCGGCGCCCTTCACGTCGAGGCTCGACACGACCGGCTGCGTCGGCCACACGCGACAGCCGACGGCCAATGCGGCGAGCGCAAACAAAGCCGCTCGGCGCGGGGCTCGCCAGCGCACGCCCATCGCCTCCGGTCGTTAGCACGACCGCGCGCACTCTCGCGCGCGGCGTTACGTCACTTCGGCGCTTTGCGCTTCACGCCCGGAAGCGTCGCAAGCTCGGGCGCGGGCTCGAGGACCTTCATGTCCTGGAAGTCGATGATGCCCTGATACGGATCGGCCTCGGCGCCGGAAGAAGCCTTCATGAAGGTGGTCGAGTATTTGCCCTTGACGGTCACCTTCGCGCCCTTCGCGGGCAACGGATCGGGAACCTTCACGCCCCAACCCTGGTCGTCGTAGCCGCCGTCGTCCTTCGGGCTGTCGAACGCCTTGATGGCGTCGAAAATGTTGGCGAAGTTCGAGGCCCAGCCCATCACCTTGATCGACTCGTTCTCGGGTGCGTCCTTCGTGTCACCGACCCAGAAGGTCGGCACGGGCGCGTGGCAATCCTCCGGATCGGCCTTGCCGGTCTTGTGCACGGCACACTTGGGCGCATCCTCGATATTCGTCTTCGTGATGTAGCCCGTGATGCTGATGTCCTTGCCGACGATGTCCTTGCGATGCACGACGCTACGCAGGAAGTACGCAGCACCCCAGACCGTGTACGCATCACCGTTCTTCGTCTGCTTCTTTTGTAGGGTGGGCACGCTCGGCAAATTCGCCTTGGTGCCGCTGTAGGCGGGCTTGGGCTGGTATTTCGCTTCCTCACCGCCACACGCAAGCGGGACGCAAAGGGCACCAATCACCAGGGAACATCGCGCGACCTTGGGAAACATCGGAGGGGCCTCCTCGGCAGGCTTTCTCGTGAATCTCACGCGTTACGGGGCGCGCGAGCGGGGCCACAGTAGTCTTGATTCCACCGCTACCGCAAGGCTCGATCACACATGCCGGCCTGATGGCCGCCGGACCCGCCGATCCGCGGGCGAATCTTGCGTGCACGGCAATTTTTCAGCCAAAACAGCCGAGTGCCGTGGCGGGCAGCGCGCCGCTGGTAGGCTTTTGTTCGGATGGCTCGCTTCATCGTGATCGGCGACGTGCACGGATGCAGCACGGAGCTCGATGGTCTGCTCGACCGCATCGCGCCGGTCACCGGCGATCGGGTGGCGTTCGTGGGCGATCTCGTGGCGAAGGGGCCGAACACCGAGATCGTCCTGCGCACCGTTCGCGAAATCGGCGCCGAGGTCGCGCTCGGCAATCATGAAAAGAAGCTGCTCGACGCCCGCGTCGCGCGTCGCGCCGGACGCCCGTCGTCGACGAAGCTCGACCCGACGCACGAGCGGTTGCTCGACACGCTCAGCGACGAAGACTGGTCGCAGCTCGAGTCGTTCCCGCTCTGGATCGAGCTCGGCGCGGAGCTCCGCGTCGTGCACGCCGGCGTCGTCCCCGGCCTGCCCATGAGCGAGCAGGATCCGAAGAATCTCCTGCACATGCGCTCGCTCTCGGAGACCGGCGAGCCGAGCAGCAAGTGGGGGTCACCGTGGGGCGCGCGCTACGTGGGTCCGCCGCACATCGTGTTCGGCCACAACGCGCGCAAAGATCCGCAGCTGCATCCGTTCGCGACCGGCCTCGATACGGGTTGCGTCTACGGGGGCGCGCTCACCGCGCTCGTGCTGCAGCAGGGCAGCGTCCCGCCACCGCCGAACGCCCGGCTCGACGTGCTCGTGAACGAGCCCGCCCGGCGCGCGTACTCGGACTACGGCGGCCCGCTCGTGAATCGCTGAGTAGGGCATGACTCGGCGCATTCGCGTGCCACTCGGCGAGCTTTCGGCGGGAGAACGCCGGCTCGAGGGCGCGCCCGCGCGCTACCTCACGCGCGTCTTGCGCCTGCGCGCGGGCGCGACGGTCACGGCGTTCGATCCGGCGGCGCGGAACGAAGCGGAAGCGACGCTCGTCGAAGTCGGACGCGACCACGTGCTCGCGCGTTTCGGTGAGCCGCGGGCCGCGAGCGTCGTCGGACACGCGGACGTGACGCTCGTCTGGTGCGCCGGCAAGGGCGACAAGCCCGACGAGGTGGTGCGCGCCGCGACGGCGCTCGGTGCGGGCGCCGTCGTCATCGCGACGAGCGAACGCAGCGTCGCGCGCGCGTTGCCGTCGCCCGAGCGCAACGCGCGGCTCGGAGCCATCGCGCTCGACGCCGCGCGCCAATGCGGCCGCGGGGATCTCCCGCTCTTGACGGGGCCCGTCGAGCTCGCAGACGCGCTCGCGGAGCAACACGACAACGCCGCGCTCAAGCTCTGCTTCGACCCCGGCGCCGAACGCTCGCTCGGGGCCGCGCTCGCCGAACGGCGGGGCCGCGCCGTCGTGCTGCTGATCGGCCCGGAAGGCGGCTTTGCGGAGGAGGAGCTCGCGCTCGCACGTGACGCCGCGTTTTCGTTCGTGCGCTTCGGAACGCTCGTGCTCCGCACGGAGCTCGCCGCGGTCGCCGCGCTCGGCGCCGTGCTCGCGACTGAGTGAGGGAGCCCGCGTTCGGCTTCAGCCGCCCGGCACGCGCGCGCTCGCGCAGCCGACGTGCACCGTGAGCTCGAGCTTCCCCTCGGACCAATACTTGTCGATGGCGTCGCGCACGTACTCGAGCGGCTTTTTGAGCTCGAGCTCGCCGAGCCAGGTGTGGAGCTCCGGCATGATCTGCAGGCGCGTCACCGGATCCTCGACGAACGCTCGACCGCTGTCGAACGGCAAGAACGTCTGCCGGATCTCGACGTCGACGTCCTCGAAGCCGACGCTCTCGAGCTCTTCCGAGAGCGATTCGATCGAAGGGCGCGTGGCGAGCGCGTAATCGACCGCTTTCGAAAACTCCGCGTCGTCGAACTTGAGCGCGTACTCGCGCAAGAGGTCGGCGACCTCCTGGAACGACCCGCGCAACGGCATCGCCACGAGCGCCTGCCCGCCCGGACACAAGACGTTCTTCATGCCGCCGAGCAGCGCGAGGCGTTCCTCCGCCGTCACGATCGGGTGGAGCGCGAGCGCGTGGGTGAACTGCTCGGGCTCGAACTCCGAGAGGTCGTTTTCGAGGATGCGGTATTCGACCTGGGCGTCGCGCCGAGAGGCGGCCTTGTTGCGCGCGAGCTCGAGCGCGGGCAGCGAGGGATCGAGCCCGATGATTTCGGCCTGCTCCACCCGCTCGTAGAGCTTCAAGTCGGGGTACCCGGTCCGGCAGCCGACATGCAGGATGCGCGCCTCGTCCCCGACGAGCAGCATCTCGAGCAACAGCTCACCGTAGAGCGAGAGGTAGCGCGGCACCACGAACGTCTCGAAAATCGCGGCGTCGGCGGGGGTGAGCTTGTCGTTGTGGAACAAGAGGCAGCCCGGTTGTTACCAACCGGTCCCTAGCGGATCAAGCCGGCGGCTCCCACACTCGCGTCGCTCGTCGGAGAAAACGGCTCTAAGCTTCGGGCCGTGCACCCGCTCGTTCGTGCCGGAGCCGTCGCCGCGCTGCTCATCGCGCTCGGCTCGCTGGCGCGCCGGCCACCCCGCAAAATCCGGGTTCAAAGCACGGTCTCGCTCGTCGCTTCGAGCGCCGCGCCGAGCGCGGCCCGAGGAGCCGCGCCGTGCGCGCGCGGCACACTGCCCGACCACGGCGTGTGCGTGCCCGTCCCGGCGCCGAGCGCGTGCCTCAATCCACGAGCTTGTAGCCAAAGCCGTACACCGTGAGGATGTGGGTCGGCTTGTCGGGGCTCTTCTCGATCTTCTTTCTGAGCTTCACGACGAAGTTGTCGATGGTGCGGTTGCTCGGGTTCGCCTCGAGTCCCCAAATCTTGTCGAGGAGCTCGTCGCGACCGACGGCTTGACCTTTGCGCTCGTGGAGCAGGCGCAAGAGCTCGACCTCGTAGAACGAAAGCTGCTCGGCGCGCTTGCCGTCGCGCTGGATACTCTGCGCACCGACGTTGACGGTCACCTCACCGAGGCGAAAGCTCGGTGGCTCGCTCGGGCGGTGCGTCCGCCGAAAGATCGCCCGGATACGCGCGACGAGCTCGCCGATGCTGAACGGCTTCGTCACGTAGTCGTCGGCACCCGCCTGGAGGCCGCGGATCTTGTCGGCTTCCTGGCTCTTGGCCGTCAGCATGATGATGGGCACGACCTGATTGGTGCGCCTGAGGTCCTCGCACACCTGGTAGCCGTTGAGGTCCGGGAGCATCAGATCGAGCAGCACCGCGTCGGGGCGGTCCTTCTGCGCGATCGCGAGGCCGGCCTTGCCCGTCGCCGCCTCGAGCACCGTGAAGCCCTCGAACTCGAGCGCGTCCTTCAAGCCGAGCGCGATGTGCGGCTCGTCTTCGATGACCAGGATGGTGCGCTTCGTATCCATCGCGCCCGTGCTCCGAGCCTACGACGAAGCCTCGGAGCACGTCGAGCCGGCGGCCGGGTTTCGCGCCCGACCGCCGCCTTCATACGGGATTACTCGCCGGCGTTCGCGCCGATGCAGGCGATGAACGCGAGGCCGTCCTTGGCCGGGATGTTGTTGCCCATGAAGCGCAAGATGCGCCTCTGGGTCGGGTTGCAATCCTTCACGAGATTCTGCTCGCCTTGCGCGAGCTGATCGTTACCCGCAGCGGCCGCAGCTTCGGGATCGACGTAGCAATAGCCGTTGAGACCACCGGTGTCCGGCATCGTCTCGCAGCTGACGAGCTGGTCCCCAGTGAACTGATTCAGCTCGCAGAAACATTCCTTGTCGCAGGGCACGGCGCCCGGCGCATCGCCACCGCAAACGCCTTCGTTCGCGAGGAACTGCTGCGCTGCATCGACGACCTTGGCACGCTCGCCAACGAGCGCCGAACGGCCAGGGTCCGAGCAGTCCGGATCCGGACACTTGTCGAAGACGCCCGGCGACGACTGTTGCTGAGGCCGCACTTCGACGACCGCACAAGGCACCTTACCGAAGTCCGGATTGCTGGTCTGATCCCCGGTCAAATCCGGCGATAGCGGGCGCGGCAGGCACTTCACCGTGAGCGCCTCCTTGAGGCGGTTCACGATGGCGGCGACGGCGGGGTTGTAGCCGTAGTTCTGGTCGCTCGCCGGCGTCATACCCTGCGCTGGCTGGATGTTCTTCGGGCAGATGCTGGCAACGATGGAGTTCGTCCCGAAACCCTTGAGCACCTGAAGCTCGCGGACGCCGGGGTAGCCCTTCGCGTAGTCCTGCTCGCCGGACGTCGTGGCGGTGACGTTCCTGCAGAGCGGGCTGTGCTTGGCGAACTCATCGGCGTTGCAGTCGCAACCGTCCGAGTTCGCGTCGCACGTGGCTGTGTCCACGGGCTTCGCCAGCGGGAAGATGCACGCGAACTGGAGGTCGTCACGCACGTCGAGCGGATCCTGCTCGTGGCCGTTGATGGGGTTCAACATCGTGGAGTTCGACGGTGAGATCGCGACGTTGATGATCGGATTCGTCCCCGTGCGCGGGTCGATCTGCTCGATCATGAACGGGTCCGTGGGCGGGATGTGGGCGTCTGGATCGCCCAGGATCACGTCCCACCGCTTCGCATCCGTGAGATCTTTGGCCGTCATGTAGCTGAGGCCACGACCCTGGAGGCTGTCTTGGGTGGCAATGTCTTGCCACGGCACGCCGATGAGACCGGCTAGGAACACGAGGCCCGCCTCGCGCGGAGGCTCACCCTTGGCACCTGCGGCGAAGATCGGGTTCGGGACCTGGGGGCCGCCGAAACGCGGCGTGATGAAGCGCTGGCTCAAGCCCTCGACGTAGCGACCCGCCGGATAGAGCAGATCGATACCGAAGCGCTGGACCTGGTTATAACAACGCTCGTTCATGCTGTCTTCGGGCTGGGACAGATTCCAATGCTTCTGGTCGGCGGTGCACACGGTGTCCGCCGCGTTGTCCATGCAGCCCAAGTTCGGCGGCGGCGGCGAGCTGCACGGCCGGCAGCACGGATCGTTCGCGTTCGCGCAGGCGGAGTTCGCGCGCGGCATGTGCCACGTGTTCGAGGTGATGCCGCCCTTGTAACCGACGAGCCAACCCTGCGTGCCGTCCTCGTCGACGATCGAGCAATCGTTTTCGTCGGACATCATGACCACGGCGAGCAGCGAGTCCGGGCGCATGAACTTTGCGCGCTGATCGAGGACGACACCGTTGGCGGCGGTCGCCTTACCGTCGGCCGTCTTCGGACGGACGCTGCTGTTGCCGTCGTTCGTCATCGAACCGACCGGCTCGGGATCCACGAGGAAGCGGTACCAAGCCTCGAGCGACGCTTCGTAGCCGCAACCGTGCTCGCCGGCCGCCGTCACCTGCGTCGTGAAGTTCTGGATGAACGTCGTCGGGTCGTTCTCGCCCTTGGTGATGGGCATATGCGGGTCGAGCACGTTGGCCTGGACACGCGGATCCCACACGAGAAAGCCCGTGTTGTTCCAGCTGTAGAGGTTGCCCGCGGGGCGCACGCTCGGGAGCAGCTGTGCGAGATCGTTGTAGAAGGACGTGCCGCCGTTCGCCTGGTTCTGCGCGTCGGAGCACACGTCGTTGCTGCCGTGATCGCCGAGGCTCGATGTGACGATGCCGATGTGGATGTCCTGAATCGCCTTGAACTCAGGGGTGCCCCTGTTGGCCGGACAGAGGCCCGTGACCGGGTCCGCGGTGGCGCCCGTGGGCATCTCGTTTGTGTCGAGACAGGTCGGCGTGATCAGCCGCTGCACGAGGACAGGCACCGCGTTCGCCAGGATCTCCTGCTTGTCAGCCATGGAGATCGAGTTGTCGATCATGAAGAGGAGGTCGATCTTGTCGACGCCCGTCTGTCGGATCTGGCTGATGTAAACGTTGGTCGTCGTCGGCGTCGCGGGTGCGACGGGGCGATCGAGGCAGCCGGCGGTGAGGGCGCCCGCGGCAACAAGGAGACCGACAGCGGTCAGGCCCTTACCGAAGGCGTGCGATGCCTTGGTGAGCCAGGTTTGAGACTGATTCTGCGTCATGAGATCGTGCTCCGAAAGAGGGCGCCGAGAGCGTAGAGGTCGACGCGCTCCAGTGTCAACGCAAGCTATGTGCCGCCAGGTCTCAGGCTGAATCCCCTGCAAACCGAGGTCGACCCATGGCAACGGAGTTGGCAGACATGCCTACCAACAGCCAACTCAGTTAGTAGCGCCGGCAATCCATCGGCGCACGGCGTCAACGTGCCGCCGATTCACCCCGGGCACTGCGAGAAGTTGCTCGTCGGTAGCTTGGCGGACGGCTTCGACCGAGCCGAGCTCGGTGAGAAGGGCCTTTTTGGTCTTCTGTCCAAGCCCCTTCACTCGATCCAGCGCGGATTCGAAGCGGCGGCGCTTCCCCGTTTGTTTGCGGCCGCGGTTGGCAAAGCGATGCGCTTCGTCGCGAGCGAACGCGAGCATGAAGAGCTCCGGACTGTTCGGGCGCAGCGGCACCGGATTTTTCTGGCCCGGCAGGTACACGCGGTCGACGAGCTTTTCCCCGAGCTCGCTCTCGCGCTCCTTGGCGAGGCCGACGATGGGAAGCTCGTGGAGACCGAGATCGTGCGCCGCCGCGAGGGCGACCGCGAGCTGACCGCGCCCGCCGTCGATCACGAACAGATCCGGCAGCTGCCACTCGGAATCACTCGATACCGAGTCGACGTTCGTTGGCTCGACTTCGGGAGCGGAGTCGGAGGGCGGAGCCGCGTCCGCGTTCGTCTCGTCCGGCGCGACGTTCGTCTCGTCCGGCGCGACGTTCATCTCGTCCGGCGCGACGTTCGTCTCGTCCGGCGCGACGTTCATCTCGTCCGGTGCGACGTTCGTTTCGTCGAGCACGATGGGCGCGTCGCGCAGTGACACGCCCGGTGACGGCAGCGCCGCTCGAGCAGCAGCGCGTCCGCGCGCGAAGCGACGCCGCAAGACCTCGTACTGCGCTTGGTAGTCGTCGCCCGGTCCCGCGCTCTTCACGTGATAGGTGCGATAACGCTTCTTGTCGGGCTTGCCGTTGAGGAGCGCGACGACCGACCCGACGGTGTCCTCCCCGCCGAGGTGCGAGATGTCCGAGCACTCGATGCGGCGCGGCAGCGTGGGCAGACGCAGCCGCTCTTTCACGCGCGCGAGCTTTTCGTCGATGTCGCTCTCGGCGCGGCGCTTTTCTTCGAATGAATGCTGCGCGTTTTTTTGCGCGAGCTCCAGCAAATCGCGGCGCGAGCCGCGCTGCGGCGACAGAAGCTGCACCTGACGCACGCGCGTGCCGGGGAGCGCCGCCACGCGGCGTTCGCTCAGCCATTCGGCGACGCCGTCCGCGCCTTCGGGCAGCACGGGGACGAGCACCTCGTCCGGCAGGTGCGCCTCACCGGCGCCTCCTTCGCCGTAGTGGTCGCGCAGGAACGCAGCGACCACTTCGTCGTCGGGCAGCTCGACGCGTCCGCTCGAGAAGCTCACGGTATCGATCACGCGGCCCGCGCGCACGATCAGCACCACGAGCTCGGCGAGATCCGCTTCGCGAAAGAGCCCCACGACGTCCTGATCGCGATCGCTCACCGAGACCACGCCTTGCGCCTCGCGCACCGACTCGACCGCGGCAAGCTGATCGCGATACGTACCCGCGAGCTCGAACTCGAGACGCTCGCTCGCGGCTGCCATGCGGTCCCGCAAGACCTTGGTGAGCTCGTCGTGCCGGCCTTCGAGAAAGAGCGCCGCCGTGCGCACCTGCTCCGCGTAGAGCTCGCGATCGACCTCGTAGACACAGGGCGCCGGACAGCGCCCGATCTGGTACTTCAGGCACGGCCGCTTGCGGCTTTCGAGCTCGCGATCGGAGCAGGTGCGGAGCTTCCAATGTCGCTCCACCTGGTGGAGCGTGCGGCGCACCGCCGTCGCCGAGTGGTAGGGGCCGAAGTAGCGCGCGCCGTCCGGCTTGGGGCGCCGCACGAGCTCGAAGCGCGGCCACTCGTGCTCGCGCGAGAGCCGGACGCTCAGGTACTCCTTGTCGTCGCGGAGCTTGACGTTGTAGCGCGGCTTCCGCTCCTTGATCAGGTTGTTTTCGAGGATCGCCGCTTCCTTCTCGCTCCGCGTGACGATGGTCTCGAGATCGGCCACGTGCTTGCGCAGGAACGGAATGAACGCGCGCGTGTCCGAAGCGCCTTCCTGAAAATAGCTCCGCACGCGCGAGCGGAGGCTCTTCGCCTTGCCGACGTAGAGCGTCCCGCCTTTGCCGTCGCGAAAGACGTAGCAGCCCGGCGAGCTCGGCAAGCTCTCGAGCTTTTGCGCAAGCTCGTCGGGGGGCGCCTCGGACGACATGGGGCGTAGGTTAGCGCGACGCGCGAGCGCGGGGCGCGAGGTGCGACAGCGCCCGGACGCGTGCTAGTGCTCGGCGAAGGTGCCGCTCAAAGCCCGCCTCGCCGAGTTCTTCGCGCGCTTCCCCGGCGGCCGGAGCGGCGGAGCGCTCGCGATCGCCGTCACGGCCGGGCTCGCGGCGGGCACCCTGCTCGTACCGCGCTTACCCGCGGCCGGCAGCGCGCCGCCCGAGCCGCTCGCCGTCGAGCTCCTCGGCCGACCGCTGCCGCTCGACGCGCGCGCCGGGGGGCTCGCGCTCGAGCGGGTGCGCGGCTACACGGCGCGGCGCTTCGTGCTCGAGCTGCCCGACGGGCAGCGGCGCGAGACGTACCTCGGGCAGCTCGGCGCCGAGATCGACAAGGTGCGCCTGGCCGATCTGGTGCGCGACGCGCGTGATCCGACGAGCCCGATGGTGCGCACCTACCGCGCCGGCGGCGGCCACGGGGCGCTGCCGTTACCCGTACCGGTCGTCTTGAACCGCGAGCAAGCGCTGCCCGCGCTCGCGACGTTGAAGGACCAGCTCGATCGCGCCCCCGTCGACGCGCGGCTCGATCTCGAGACGCGCAAGCTCGTCCCGGAAGCGAACGGGCGGCTGCTCGACGTGGACGCCACGCTGCTCGCGCTCGAGCGGGCGCTCGAGAAGGGCGCGACGAGCGCGCGGGTCGTGTGGAGCGAGCGCAAGCCGCGACGCACGAGCAAGGACCTCGACGGCGTGCGCTTCGACGCGGTGCTCGGCTGGTTCGAGACTCGCTACGACCGCTCCGAGAAAGCCGCGGCGCGCACCTTCAACCTCCGCGTCGCCGCGAGCAAGCTCGACGGCCACGTGCTCCTGCCCGGCGAAATTTTCGACTTCAACGAGCTCGTGGGCCCGCGCGACGAAGCCAACGGTTACAAGGTCGCCCCCGTCATCGCCGAAGGCGAGGTCGTGGACGGCATCGGCGGCGGCACCTGCCAGATCTCGGGAACCTTGCACGGCGCGGCGTTTTTCGCGGGGCTCGGCATCGTCGAGCGCACGCCCCACACGCGACCGAGCGCCTACATCAAGCTCGGCCTGGACGCGACCGTCGTCTACCCCACCATCAACCTGCGTTTGCAGAACACCCTCCCCTACGCCGTCGTCCTGCACGAAACGGTGAAGAACGGCACCGTGCGCGCCGAGATCCTCGGGCCGCGCCGCACGCGCACCGTGACGCTGATCCGGCGCATCATCGACGCGATTCCGTACGAGGAGGTCGAGCGACCGGACAAAGCGCTGCCCGCGGGCACGCGCGTGCTCGCGCAACGCGGCGTCGCCGGCTTCAAGGTGCGGCGCTATCGCATCGTGCGCGACGGGCCGAACGCCGTGCGCGAGCGCTGGGACGACGTGTACCCGCCGACGACGCAGATCGTGCGCGTCGGTGCGGGCGACCCTTCGCACGACAAGCCGAAGGTCGCGGACGACGCGCACCCCGAGTACCTCGCCGACGAGCTCCTCGTGACGACTCAGGGGCCGGACGAGAAAGATCAAAACGAGGACGGCACGAGCACGAAGGACGAGGCCATGCTCGAGAGCCGGGAGCCGGGCCGCTTCGGCAAGCCGGGCTGGACCGAAGAGGCCGGCATGCCCTTCTGGCGGGGACGCGATAGCAAGCCGGCCGCCGAGGAAAAGCCCCGTACACCCGCCAAGAAACGCGGGCCGGCATGAACGGAACCGCGGCTTCTCAGCCAAATAAACTGATGTTTCGAGGAGTTCCAGCTGGAAGCCCCTGGAACCGCTGCCAGAAAGCGGGCTTGACTCGACGGACGAGCTAGGCGAAGAACGCCGCCCCGGGACGAGAGGCGCTAGGTCCTCCCAGATTTCGATCCCTCAGACACCGGCTGGCCGGTAAGCGAATCAACCCCATGATGACCACGGAACAACCCGCAGTCCCCCCCGCCCGCAAACCGAACGAGGAAAACGGCACCGCCGCTCGCAGTGCCGATTGGGAGAATCCTCGCGTCGCGTCGATCCTTTCGGCGGCGGCCAAATGCTTCGCGCGCAAGGGCTTCACCGCGACGACGCTCGCCGAAATCGGCAAGGAGCTCGGGCTCAGAAAGAGCATCGTCCACTACTACTTCGCGAGCAAAGCCGCGCTGATCCACGAAGTGCAGAGCTTCACGTATCATCGTTATCTCGACCGCTTGAAGGAAGCGATCCGCAACGGTGACGGCTCGCCGCAGCAAGCGACGGACGCGCTCCGCGCCCTCTGGGACGCGATTCAGAGCAACAAGACGGGCACCGGGCTCAACATCGAGGTGTGGAGCGCCGCCCGCCGTGACGCGGAGCTCAAGCGCCGCGCGGCCGGTTTGCAGCGGGACGCGCGCCAGGTCGTGCGTGACGCCGTGTCCGGTTCGGCGAAGAGCCCGCGCTCGGAAGCGCTCGCGACCCTCGTGCTCGCCGTGCTGAACGGCCTCAGCGTGACGGAATACCTCGAGGGTGACGAGCTCAAGGCGAAGGAAGCGTACGAAGCGTTCCTCGGCCTCTTGCAGACCGCGCTCGAAGCCCCTACGAACGGTTCCTGACCTCTTCGAAGCAGACCAGCGGCCTCCGGCGCGCGGCACTGTGCGGGCTCGCGCTCGGGGCCGTCGCGCTCGGGGTTCCACGCGTCGGCTTCGGGCACTTCGCCGAAGCGCGCGCCCCGAACGCCGGTCGCTCGCCGCTGCCGGCGCCGCTTCCCCTGCCGTTGAACGAAACGGCCTGGCTCAGCGGCATCGATCGCTTCCACCGTTTGCGGCTCGCGCCGGCGCCGACGCTGTCGCTCATCGGCCGCTACCAGCACCCGTGGGAAAACCACACGCCGGAGTGGCGGGCCTTCTTCGAGGGCCGCTACGGTTTCGAACGGGCGCCCGCGCCGGTCCTCACCTGGCGGCTCGGTGCGACGTTCGAGCCCCTTTTGGCGTTGCCGGTGGTCGTCACACGCCCCTGCCCGCGCTGGAAGGCGCCGCGGCCGCTCATGGTCATGCGCTACGCGGGTGAGAGCGAATACGTGCCGCTCTTCGATTGCGACGGCGCCATCGCGCCCGAAGTCATCGATCGCCTGAGTGTCCTCGCTCGCGCCCCGGAAACACCGCGGCCGGCCATCCCGCTGCCCTTGACGCCCGACTCACCGCGCCCGGATGAATGGCTGCCGGGCCTCAAGCTCCTCGACCCGCGCCTCGTCTGGGTGCTCGGTGAAATTCAGGGGGCGTTCCCGAACAAGCCCGTCGTCATCATGAGCGGCTACCGACCGGACGCTCACACGAGCTTTCACAAGCGCGGCAAAGCGCTCGATCTCTACGTCGACGGCGTTCCGACCGAAGAGCTCTACGCCTTTTGCCGCACCCTCCACGACGTGGGTTGCGGCTTCTACCCGAACAACCGGTTCATCCACTTCGACGTCCGCCCCTTCGGCACCGGCAAGGTGACGTGGGTCGACGTCGCCGAACCGGGCGCCCCGTCGCGCTACGTCGACGGCTGGCCCGGCGTGCTCCCCGCGGGCACGGCGTGGCTCGGCGGCGGCTGATCGAGCTCGCAGCCTGCACGCGCGGTCGCGCAGAGAAACCCGTTCCCGCCTAGCAGCATGCTCGACAGGAGCAGCGTTCGGGGGGAGCGGCGGGATCGGGTGGGATGCCCTCCCGAGCGAGTCCGCGAGCTCAAGGGAGGGCCGGCCGCGCGCAGGCCGGAGGCCGAGCACGGACGTCGAGTGGAGACGCGTACGGCGAGGGGTGGGCACCTGCTCGCGGGGACGCTCGAGGTTAGGAGGCCGGGAGACGCAGCGACGCGAGCGCGCGTGTCGCGGCTTCGACGGTCACGGAGCCTTGGTCGGCGATCGTCAGGGCGACGAGCTCGACCTCGGAGCCGAGCGCACCGGCGGCGACGGCGACCGAGCGCGCGTGGAGCGACATGTGGCCGCGCTGGATGCCTTCCGTCGCGAGAGCGCGTAGCGCGGCTAAATTCGAGGCCATGCCGGCGCTCGCCGCGACCATCGCGAGCTCGTCGGCGCCGCTCACGCGCATCAGCTTGAGCGCCGCCTGCGCCACGGGATGAACGCGCAAGGTGCCGCCGACGGTACCGAGCGCGAGCGGCATCTCGAGCTCGCCCGTCAGATCCTCCCCGTCGCGCCGCCAAACGACGAGCGGCGCGTAACGGCCGCTCCGCGCGGCATAGGCGTGGGCGCCCGCTTCCACGGCACGAAAGTCGTTGCCCGTCGCGAGCACGACGGCGTCGACGCCGTTCATCACGCCCTTGTTGTGCGTCGCGGCGCGGTACGGATCGAGCTCGGCGAAGCGCGACGCGAGCACGATGCGCTCGGCGACGACGCGACCGTCGACCCAAGCCTCGCCCGGTGCAGGCGGCGGCTCGCTCGCGGCGGCGCGCGGAGGCTCGCTCGGCGGGTCGATCGCGGGGCGCTCGTGCGAATGCGTCGCTTTGGTGGAAAGGCCGAGCTCGCGCGGATGCACGCGGCAGCGCACGCGCACGAGCCGCCTGTCGCACAGATTCGACAGGATGCGCAGCCCGAGCACGCCGCGCGCGAGCTCCGCGGCGCTCGGCCCCACCGCTTCCGCGATGCAGTTCACGAGGTTTGCGCCCATGGCGTCGCGGCAATCGACGTAGACGTGGAGCACGAGCATGCCCGACCCGAGGTCGCGTACGTCGATCTCCCGCGGACCGCCGCCGCGCGCGACGAGGTTCGGAACGGCAGCGCGCGCGAGCTCCATGAGCTTCGGCTTCGCGTTCACGAGGTGCGCCACCGCCTCGGCGGGATCCGCGACGCTCGCGATTTGCACCTGCGCCGTCATCAACGCCTCGCCGATCTCGGCGTGGAAGCCGCCGCTCGCGCGGATCATGCGCGCGGCGTTGGAGGCGGCGGCGATGACGCTCGGCTCCTCGACCACCATCGGCACCAGATGATCGCGGGCGTTCACGCGCACGTTGAGCGCGACGCCGAACGGCAGCGCATACGTGCCGAGCACGTTCTCGACGAGCTTGTCCGCCTTCTCGGCGTCGAGCCCGCCGCGCGCGAACGCCGCTTCGAGCTCGGCGCGCGGCAGACCGGAGCGCTCCGCGACGAGCGAGAGTCGCTCGGAGAGCGGTAGCCGATAAAAGCCGGGGATCCGCGAGCCGTCCGTCATTTTCGAGTCAGCAGTCTCGGACGCTAGGGAACCAGCTTTTTGCGGTGCGCTTGCCAGCAGGTCGGGCAGCGCCACTCCATGATGCGGCGTCCGTCTCGGTCCGGCGCGCGCGTGAGGCGCCAGCCGTGGCGCGCGCTGATGAGCGTGTAGTTCGTGTCGGTCGTCGGGGCGGGCTTGCCGCAATCGACACACCGATGATCGGCGTCAGCGTGCTGGTCGTCGGAGTTCATGGCCACGAAGCGGCGGGCGAAGCGAGGCTCAACCGTCATTCTAGCAAGATCCGAGAGGACTCCGAGCCCTGTTTCGAGTTCGGTGATACCGAGCTAATGTAGCGGGTTCACAGGTCTATCCTCACCCTCCGGGTGACGAGCGCGGCGCGCGACGACCGCATGTAGGGCGGGGAACGACAGCGCCAGCGGCAACGGACGGCTAGCCAGCCGACCGGCGAAAATGGGGTCGAGGGCAGCCGGTGGGCCCCCTAACGGCGAGCGTCAGACGGCGTGCACGCCGCGGGCCCCGAGCGCGAGCGGGAGCAGCCGGTGGCCGAGCGTCGCCGCGAGCGCGCGAAATTCGGGGGACGACGGCTCGAAGCCGACGTGGAGCAGCACGTCGCCGCCGCCTGCACCGGCGGGCAGGACCGCGGCGGGAGCGGCGAGCGACGCGAGTCGCTCGGCTTCGGCGGTCACGATCGGCACGCCCGCGACGCGACCGAGCGCGGCGAGCGCCGCACGCTGCGAATGCAGCGCGGAGACGAACCCCGCGGCGTCGCCCTCGAGCACGGCGCGTTCGGCGCGAAGCGCCGCTGCCCGCTGAGCCTCGATGAGCACCGCGTAGTTCGCGGGGTCGCGCTCGCGGAGCGCTCGCACGCGACCGACGAAGTCGCGCGTCGCCGCGGCGCGGCCGCTCCACCAGGTTTCGACGACGACCATTGCCGGCAGCGTGACGCGCGTCACCGTGGGCTCGTGCGGCGTGACGCGATAGGCGAGCGTGCCGCCGTAAGCCGCGGCCGCGACGTCGACGCCGCTCCCGCCGCCCTGCGCGCGCGCGTGCGCGGCGAGCGCGGGCCGGAGCACGGCGTCGGCGAGCTCGTCGTCGCTGCGGGCGCCGCGACCGAGCTCGCGCGCGGCGAGGCTCGCGACGAGAATGGCGGCGCTCGAGCCGAGGCCGAGCTTTTCGTCGCCTTCGCGCAGCGCGCTCGCGTCGAACCACGGCGCCGGTTCGTCGCCGAACGCCTCGCGCACCTCGGGCGTCACCCGCTCCGGCGGAAGGCTCGCGTCCGCGACGACGAAACGATCGACGGCGGTGACGAGCGCGGGCGCACCCTCGAGCACCGCATAGGCACCGGACAACACGAGCTTGCCCGGCGCGCGCGCTTTCACGACCCGGCCTCGACGAGCTGCGCCGCAGGGCCGATGCCGCTCACGAGCACGCGCTCGACGCCCTCGAGGGAGCGGAGTGCCTCCGCGACGCCCTCCGCCGCGGCCGCCTCGCAGAGCACCTTCACGTGAGGTCCCGCGTCCATCGTGTAGAACGCCGGCGTGCCCGCGCTCCGGAGCGCGCGTACTCGCTCCATCGCGCGGAGCGTCACGGGACTCAAGTAGACGAGCGCCGGTCGCGCGGCGAGCATCGACGCGTGCATCATGAGCGCGCTCTGTTCGCTCGCGGCCCCGAGCTTCTCGAGGTCGCGCTCCCGTACGGCGCGTTCCACCTCGTCGAAGAGCGCGGGGGCGGCCGCGACCCACGCCGGGTAATACGGGCTCGTCGCGCGCGTGTGGCCCATGCCGTCCGTCGAGCTCACGCTCTTCGGGCCCGACGCCGTGACCGCGATGACCATCGCGAGCGGCCACGCCGCGGCGTCGAGAACGGGCTCGGCCGCGTCCGCACCGAGCCGGAGCACGACGAAGCCGCCGAAGAGCGAGCGCGCCGCCGACGCCGACGCGCGGCGCGCGACGGCGCTCAGCTTGGCTGGCGCGAGCGGCGTACCGAGCGCGTGCGCCCCGGCGAGCGCGAGCGCGGCGAAACCGGAGGCGCTCGAAGCGAGGCCCGCCGCGGTCGGAAAGTCGTTGTGCGAGCGCACGCAGAGCCGCACCGTGGAGCGGGCAAGCGCGCGAAGCTCGTCGAGCAGCCGCACGACGCGTTCGCGCGCGCGGCCCGTGGCGACGGCGCCGTCGAGCGTCACCTCGTCCGCGTCGAGCGCGGGGTCGGCGCTGACCGTCGTGGTCGAACGGAGCGCCGCGAGCGTGAGGGAGAGGCTCGGCACCGCGGGCATATTGGCGGCCGTATCCGCTTTGCCCCAATACTTCGCGAGCGCGATGTTCGCGTGCGCGACGGCCGTGACGCTTCGCGCGGCGCTCACGCGGGCTCCGCGGCGCCAACCGTCGCGGCGAAGCAAGCGAGCCCTTCCGCGCGCCAGGCCGCGAGGATGGGCTCGGGCTCGAGCTCGGCGAGCGCGACGACGCAGCCGCCGCCGCCGGCACCCGTGAGCTTCGCGCCGAGCGCCCCCGCGCGCCGCGCGCTGTCGCAGGCCCGCTCGATGGCTTCAGTCGAGACCATCAAGCCCGAAAGTAGCATTTGATTGAGATCCATCAGCTTGCCGAGGCCGCGCAGATCGCCCGCTTCGAGGCAGAGACGCGCGTTGTTCACGAGTGCCGTCACTCCGCTCACGGCCTTGTCGACGATCTCGGGGCGCCGCGCCCGGAGGCGCGCGACCGCCTGCACCATTTCACGCGTGCTCGCCGGCGGGCCGGCCACCGCGACCGCGAGCGGCAGCGGCCGTTCGAGCCGCACGGGCTCGCTGCCGCCCGTGCGCGAGAAGTGAATGCACCCGCTGCTCGCTGCCGCGGCCGCGTCGACGCCGGACGCGTCGCCGTGGAACACGCCTTCCCACGCCGCCGCCGCCGCGAGCACGCGCGCGCATGCCTCCGGCGCCGCCAACGAGAGCTCCGGCTCGACGGCGAGCAGGACCGCGCGAGCGATGGCGACGCCGAGCGCCGCGGACGCGCCGAGCCCGGAGCCCGCGGGCACTTCGAGCTCCGCTTCGACCGCGAGGGGCGGAGCGCCGAGGCTCGCGCGGAGCGCCGCGAACGCGCGCATCGCGTCACTACCGTCGCCCTCCGCGCCCGAGCGCGCCCCGAGCACGAGCCGAGCACGGTCGGCGGGTAGCGCTCGAGCGAGGGCGCCGCGGTCGAGCGCCGCGGCGAGCGCGGGCGCGCCGTACACGACCGCGTGCTCTCCGAGCAGGATCACCTTGCCGGACGCGCGCGCGCAGCGTTCCATGGCGGGGCGCTCTACACGCGGCGCGAGGTGAGCGCCAGGGCGGCCCCTTCGAGCAGCTCGCGCGCCTGACGCGTGACCCCGCCCTCGAGCGCCGCGAGGCCCTGCCCGAGCAGCTCCTCGATGCGCTGCTCGGTCCGTTCACGCGCGCCGGTCCGCTCGAGCACGGCGAGCGCCCGCTTGATTTGCGCCGCGCTCGCGCGCGCGTTGCCGAATCCGTCGGTGAGCACGCGCTTCTCGCGCCCGCGGGCGCGCCGCAGGGCGTCGAGCGCGAGCGGGGTGCGTTTGCCGGCCCGTAAATCGTTGCCGAGAGCCTTGCCGGTCACCTCCGGGTTGCCGAAGGCGCTCAAGAGGTCGTCCGCGAGCTGAAAGGCGATGCCGACCGGTGCCGCGTACGCGTCGAGCGCGCGCAAGGTGCTCGGCTTCGCGCCGCCGAGCAGCGCGCCCAGCCTCAGCGGCCCGCGCACCGTGTAGCTCCCCGTCTTGAGCGCGTACATCGCCTCCGGCTCGTGATCCTTCGAGGCCACGTCGAGCACTTGGCCGAGGATCGCGTCGATCTGCATCGTCGCGAACGCTTCGAGCAAGAGCGGGCTCCGCGCCGCGGGCGCGCGCACGCGGCCCATCACCTCGGTGGCGAGCGCCAGCACGAAATCACCCGCGAGGATTGCCGTGACCTCGCCGAGGCGCGCGCTCTTGAACCTCTTCGAGAGCTCCGCGTGCACGGTGGGGCCGCCGCGACGGAGCGCGTCGCCGTCCATCCAGTCGTCGTGCACGAGCAGGTAGGTGTGGAGCAGCTCGAGCGCGAGGCCGGCGTCGAGCGCCGGTTCGAGGTCGCCTGCCGGCGCCACCACGCGATAGCCGGCGACGAGCAACGTCGGACGCAGTCGCTTGCCGCCGAGCAAGCCGAGGCGCGCCGCCGAGGCGACCATCGCCGCGACTTCGGGTCCGTGGGGCGCCACCTGGGCCAGCTTGTCCGCGAAGAACGTTTCGAGTCTGAGATCGATGTCGCGCTTCACGCTCGCGAGCAGCCCGACGAACGGGTTGGCCGGAATGGCTTTCGCGTGCCCCTGCTTCACGCGGCGCCGGCGCCGGGAACTCTTCGAACTCAAAGGCATTTTGGGGCGAGAGCCTAGCATGTTCGGACGGCTCGGCGGTGTCGGCGCACGCGGCGCTGGCTCTCGCCGCAGGAGCGCCGTATCGAGAGACCGGCATGACGGATTTGTCCGCGCGAAAAGCCGATCACCTCGACTTGGCCACCTCGGGGGACGTGGGATTTCGAGCGCGGACGACGCTCTTCGAGTGCGTCGACTTGGTCCATGACGCGCTTCCCGAGCTCGAGCTCGCCGCGATCGATACGAGCACGACGCTGCTCGGCAAGCGCCTCGCGGCGCCGATTCTGATCGCGGCCATGACCGGCGGCACGAGCCGCGCCGAGCGCATCAACAAGGAGCTCGCCGCCATCGCCGAGGAGCGCGGCTACGCGTTCGGACTCGGAAGTCAGCGCGCGCTGCTCAAGAACCCGGACGCGCTGTCGAGCTACGCCGTCCGCGACGTGGCACCGGGAACGCTCGTGCTCGGTAACCTCGGCGTGGTGCAGGCGAGCAAGCTGCGCACGGAAGAGGTGCGCGGGCTCTGCGCGGCGGTCGGCGCCGACGCGCTGTGCGTCCATTTGAATCCCGCGATGGAGCTCATCCAAGTCGACGGCGATCGCGACTTTCGCGGCGGCCTCGATACGCTCGAGCGGCTCACGCGCGAGCTCGGGTTGCCCGTGATCGCCAAAGAAACCGGGTGTGGACTCTCGGGCAGCGTCGCCGAGCGCTTGCGGGCTCGCGGGATCCGCCACGTCGACGTTTCGGGCGCGGGCGGCACTTCCTGGGTCGCCGTCGAAATGCACCGAGCGCCCGAGGCAGGCCGCGCGCTCGGCGCGACGTTCCGTGACTGGGGCATCCCGACGGCGGCGAGCGTGCTCCTCTGCGCGCGTCAGGGCTTCGAGACGATCTTCGCCACGGGCGGCGTGCGCGACGGGCTCGACATCGCGAAGGCGATCGCGCTCGGGGCTTCCGCGGGCGGCATCGCGCGCTCGTCGTTGCAGGCGCTCGAGTCGGGCGGACGCGCGGCGGCGCTCGCTTTCTTCGAGCGCATCGAGACCGAGCTCCGGACGGCGATGTTGCTCGTGGGCGCGCGCGACCTCGCGGCCCTGCGCCGCGCGCCACGACTCCTGCGCGGTGAGCTCGTCGCCTGGGCGTCGCTCGCGTGAGCGCGTGGGAGCTCTGCGCCCAAACACGCAGCTTTCCCTACGTGTGCGACGAGCGCGCGGCTACTTGCGGACGGGCGGCGGCGGGTGTGAGTGCGACGCCGACGACTCGCGGCTCTGGTACGCCCGGCTCGACGCCTTTTGGTACAGTTCCTTCGCCCCCGGCCACTCCGGATCGCGCCGCATGAGCTTGATCAATGCTTGCTGCGCAGCGCCGGCCGGGAGCGAGCCGTCCACCAAGCCGAGCCGCACGCGCGTGACGAGGAAGCGTTCGTCGCTTTGCGCCACGGACCCGAGGAGCGCGCGCGCCTGTTCGACCTCACCCGCATCCAAGAGCTCGTCGACCTCTTCGGGGCTCGGGGCGGTGTCGCTCATGATCTCCCTCCTCATACTATACTGACACGGGGGACGCTTGATCTATACTTCTTGTCTTGTCGCGAAGGACGGCGACGCCCTCCGCGCGCCTGGCCCTGGGACCATCGCCGATTTCAGCCCCGATTCGACCAAAATGGCTGACGAGAAAAAGACCCAGTCCGACAAGACGCCACCGCCGGACCTGAAGACCGAGCGCGACCGGTTCGTGAAGAGCTTCAGCCGCGGCGCACGCCTGACGGACGAGTTCATCGCTGAATACGACGGGCTGCTCGAACGTCTGAGCGCGCTCGAGGCCGAGAATGCGAACCTCCGCGCGCAGGTCGCGGCCGATCGCGCGGTGCGGGAGCTCGTACAGAAGATCGAGCGGCTCGAAGCGGAGAAGAGCGACCTCTTGTCGCGAACCAACCGCGCAGAAGCGATCAGCAATCAGTTCACGACGCGCGTGCAGGAAGTGGAGAGCGAGTTCTCGAATCTCGCGAACCTCTACGTCGCCTCGAATCAGCTCCACTCGAGCCTCTCACCGCGCGGCGTCACGCGCCGCATCAAGGAGGTGCTCGCGCAACTCTTGGGTGCGGAGCGTTACTCGATGTACCTCGCGAACGAGGGGGGGACCGAGCTCGTGCCGATCGCGTCGGAAGGCGTGCCGGGCGGCGAGCTCCAGCCCGTGGCGGTTCAAGGCTCGCTCCTCGGCGCGGTGCTTCAAAGCGGCGAAGCCAAGGTCGAGGAAGAAGGCGATCCGAGCCAAGGCCAGCTGGACCGGCCGGCCGCAGTAATCCCGCTGGTCGTCGACGAGCGGATAGTGGGCGTGATTGCAATCTTCTCGACGCTTGCGCAAAAGAAGCGCTTCGACGCGGTAGACTTCGAGCTATTTCGGCTGCTCGGACAGCAGGCCGCCGCGGCGCTGGTCAGCGCGAGCCTGTTCGCGCAGGCCGATCGCCGCCTGCCCGGACTCGAGGCCTTTCTCGACTTGAGCGTATGACGCATGCTTCCCCCTGCCGGTTATCGTAGAGTGAGATCAAGGTGAGCGAATACTCGTGCTTAATCGTCGAAGACTCGCCGATGATGCGGCAGCTTCTGGTGTTCGCGCTCGCGCGCGTGAAAAACCTGCGCGTGACGGAAGCTGACGACGGCGTCGATGGGCTGCGCAAGCTCGCCTCCGCCCGCTACGACATCATCGTGACCGACATCAACATGCCGATCATGGACGGCCTCAAGCTCGTGAAGCGCGTGCGCAGCGATCCGGTGCACAAGGACACGCCGATCGTCATCATCACGACGGAAGGCTCGCAGGAAGATCGGCAGCGCGCGCTCCAACTCGGGGCGAACGCCTACATCACGAAGCCGATCCAGGCGCCGCAAGTCATCGCGACCGTCAAAGAGCTCTTGCGCATCGACTGACGAGCCGGGCCCAGAGGCGAGCGTGACGTGAGCAGTTCACTCGGCGAGCACCGCAGCGGAGCGTACTTGCGTACGAACGCAGCGGGGCTCACTGAATGAAGTACACGTCGTCGATCCAGATGTCGGTCGAGAGCGGAGGACCAGCGTCCGGATCCGTGTTCCTCTGGGCCTGCCAGTTGATGCCGTAGACCTGGGTGGGGAACCACTGCGCCCCTTGGTAGCCCCAAGACGGATCGATGGCGATGCCGCCAGCCGGGGGTACGCCGTTCGTCCCGGCATCGAGGAGCACGGTGAACTCTTGCCAGCTCGTCGTGAACCCGAAAGTCGCAGCGTAGCTATTGTAGCACTTCGAGGTATTGCCACCGCCGCCGTTACATATCTGTCCACGGGGATCGGTATCGGTATCGGGGAATGAGACTTTGACCTGGAGCGTGCCCGAAGCCGCGTCTGGCGTCGTGGTCATTCCCCAGAAAGTGACCGCCTTGTACTGGCTGATATCGAACGGCACGGTGACCATCGGGACGGCTGGGCCTGCACCCGCGGCACCCGCCACAGCGCCCGCACCGGCCATGCCCGCGGCCGCGCCGCCTGCACCCGCGCCGGCTCCACCTGCAGTCGCACCCGCTGCACTTGCTCCGCCCGCATTGGCTCCGCCCGCATTGGCTCCGCCCGCATTGGCTCCGCCCGCATTGGCTCCGCCCGCGTTGGCTCCGCCCGCATTGGCTCCGCCTGCACCGGCTCCACTTGCACCGCTGGCTGAAGCGCCTGCACTGCCGCCGACGTCCGCACTACCTCCAGCGCCGGCCATCCCACCCGCTCCAGCCGCATTCGGGTCGGGCTGCTGGGCGAACTCGAATCCGATTCCGCACGTGTCGTAGAGGCCGTTGAGCGTGCACGACTGTCGGGCTGCGTGCTCACTCGTTTTCGTGCAGTTCAACGTCTTGGTCGCCGCGGGCAGCGCGCTGAACGTGAATGAGCCTTGCGGCGGCTCCGACGTGTCGATGACCATGCCGCCGCCGCCGCTGCCTGCGCCGGCCCCGCTGCTCGGCGCGTAGTTGGCGCCGCTATTGTACCAATAGCCCGGCGAGAGCGGCGCACTGACCCCCGTGAACTGGATGGGCCCGTGGTCGGTGGTCTCCATGTCGTCGATGAGGACGGGTGACCCGCCGGTGCCGTTCGGGTCGCAGCCGCCGTTGCTTTGCGACGCTCCGCCATGACCCCCCGTCATTCCACCTTGCGCGGACGCGCCGCCTTGCGCGGACGCGCCGCCTTGAGCGGACGCGCCGCCTTGAGCGGACGACATGCCGCCTTGAGCCGCGTTGCCGTTGCCGCCCTGGCCGGACATCACGTTGCCAGCTTGACCACCGTTGGTCGCAGGAGCCCCTGAGTCTTTGTTCGAGCAACCCGTCACCGAAGCGAGGACGACGAGCCCAACGAGCGAATGAGCTGAATTAAGAAGGCGCTTACGCATGGCGGCTACTCTACGATTAGCCCGAGAAGCTTGACCCCGTCCAATGTGGCGTCAAGGGATGCCGATCGGCGTCACCCACCCGGCTTACTCCGCCGGAGTGGATGACCCGCCGAAACCCGACCCGATTTGCTGCGAGTCGGCCCGTGTTGTCGGAGCCAGCCGCACGTGGTACCGCGGCGTGCATTGGCGACCAGACGTAAATGCTCGATTGCGGGAGGGTTCGTTATCGTACTCGCGTTGCCTTCCGGGTGTGCCACGCGCCGGCATTTCCCTGATCGCACATGTCATGCAGTGGGGGCAGCTGGTATGGCGGGCTCCACCAACTGCGGCGGCGCGGGCGCGGGAACGGGAGGGACGAGCGGATCCTCCAACAGCAGTGGCGGAGTGGGGGCGGGAGCGGCAGGGACGCCTGGCTCCTCGAGCGCTAGCGGTGGCGCGGGCGGGAGCGTCGCGGGGATGAAAGGCGAGTCGTCCATGGGCGACCAACCGGGAGGTGAAGGCGGCTTCGGAGGTGAAGCGCCCGAGGAGCTCGCCGGCGAAGGGGGCACTTCGGGAGGGGGCGTTTCGGGGGGCGGGAGCGGCCAGAGCAGCAGACCGTCCGGGGGAGCCGGAGCGGGCGGTGTCGGCGGCAAGGGCGGCTCGAGTGGCAAGGACGGCGCGGGCGGCGTCAGCGGCAACGGCGGCGCGTTGTGCGATAGCAGCTCCTGTTCGGATGGGTGCTGCAACGGCAACACGTGCGTGGAGTACGCGTCACAGTCGGGCAGCGCGTGCGGCGCGGACGGCATGGCGTGCAGCGCGTGCGCGGGGAGCTGTGATGTCACCAATGGGCGGTGTGTGGTCATCCTGGCTTCGGGGCAGGATTTGCCACGCGGTCTTACCATCGACTCGACGAGCGCCTACTGGGACACATCTAGCGGGACGGTGATGAAGGTTGGGCTCGGTGGCGGAACCCCAATCACCTTGTCGACGCAGCAGCTTTCTTACAGCATCGTCGTTGACGCGACAAATGCTTACTGGGTGGCTGTTTACGGCTCGGTGATGAAGGTGCCACTTGCTGGCGGCGATGCGACAACGCTGTCCACTGCCACCGGGCAGCATGCGAGTGCCACCACCATCGACTCGAAGAACATCTACTGGCTGCAGGGGACCGGCACCAACGACGGCACGGTCATGAAAGTACCGCTAACCGGCGGAACCCCGATCACGCTCGACTCGGCGCAGATGAACCCGTCAGCTATCGCCGTCGACGCGACAAGCGTCTACTGGGTGAACAATGACGGCTTTAGCACCACCCCCGGCTCGGGCTCCGTGATGACGATCCCCATCGGCGGTGGCGTGCAGACCACCCTCGCCTCCGGGCAGTTTGAACCCCAGGCCCTTGCGGTTGACTCGACGAGCGTCTACTGGACGAATTGGGGCGTCGAAAGCTACGGCGACTATATTGATGGCACGATAATGAAGGTGCCGCTCTCCGGCGGATCCCCGACCAAGATCGTTTCAACACTGGCGCAGCCGGGAACCATCGCGGTCGATGCGACGAGTGTTTACTGGACGAACAATAGGGCGGTGATGAAGGCGCCCCTGGGCGGCGGAGCTCTGACCACGTTGGCCTCGGATCAGGACTCTCCGGACGCCATCGCTGTCGATTCGACGAGCGTCTATTGGGTAACCAAAACGAACCCCGGCGCGGTGATGAAAGCGACCCCGAAGTGAGCGATACGGCGCTTATCTCCACGAACTGAGGAGCGTCACGCTCGTCACCGAGCCTGACGTGGGCACATAGCTTGTCGCCTGTGCCCGCCGGATTGTCTCGCGAAAATAGCTGTAGGGAGCGACCCCGTCCGACCAGATGACGGCGGTGCTAGCCATCATTTGGTCGGGAAGGTCGGGCTACACGGCTGCGCGCGCGATCACTGGATCGTGATGTTGTAGTCCGTCGTGGTCCAGGTGTCGCCGCTGTACACCTCGAAGCCGGTCTGAATGCCAAGCAGGTACGAGCTGTTCGACAGCCCGGCGTAGCCATGACTTGCGGCGTCTTTGAAGTACTGAAGGAGGTCGTAGTTGCTTACGGAATTCTTGCTACCTGAGGCCGCGACCCAGTAGCTGACGACGCTTTCATTGGTACCGTTTGTCCCCAAATACGCCGTTCGGCCATCCACAGCCGCTCCAGACCCCTGGCCGTTTTGTTTGAGGGGATCCTTTCCAGTATTGCCGATCCAAATCATCAATTCAGTACTCGGCACGGTGGGGTTCGCCGAATTTCCGAACCACACATCGTACACCGCGTCACCGGTACCGCCCATCGCGAACGACCAGCTGCTCTTCACCGACGTGAGCTGGCTGATCTGCTTGGCCTGCTTGTACGGTCCGTAGAACTGAATGCCGTCGTGACCCGGCCCCCAACCGCTGATCACGGCGGGGAAGGAGCCGGGGCTGTTGGAGGACTGGAAGCCACTGCCCGCCTTGTAGACGAAGCCAACGCCTCCGGAGGTCGCGCTGACCTGCATCGTCATCGGGTTCCCGTTCGACGGGAACGGCGCGCTCTGCACCGCATAGCCGTTGATGCCGTTCACGGCTTGCGGCTGCTGGTTGTTCCACGTCGGGCCGTACGCGCCCGTGGCCACGACCGGATTCGGCGCAGTCATGAGCGGCACGATGCTCTTGATGCAGAAATCATAGGCGTGCGTGATGCTGTCCGGGAAGAAGGCGATCTTCACGTCGGTGAGATTGGCCGGATCGACGGGGTGTCGAGTGCTGGCGTTGTTCGCCAGTACCGAGTCGGTAAAGAGCGCGTTGTAGGTGATCGTGCCCGAGCTCGGCACGCCGGGGACGGTGATGCCCGGAGCGTCCTTGGTCTGCGAATCCAGATCCGTCGACGTGGGATATTCGAGGTTGAGAATCATACCTCCGCTGCCCTTGCCGGTCGAGCCCGGCGCCAGGGTGACCGCGAAGCCGACCAGTTTACTCGCGTCCCACGTGCCTGGCGTCGCCGTGTCGCCGGGCGGTCCGGAGTTGACCTTGAAGCCGATGCCGGCATACGAGCCCGACCCCGTACCCATCGTGCCGCTCAGGCACATGGCGTTTGCGGTCGAGTTCCACGGAATCGCACCGGTGCCCTTCTTGTCACTGCCCTGGCAGCTATTGTTGTTGTCGGAGCCATCGCTGTAGCAGTACCAAGAGCCCTTGATGCCCCAGGTGTTGTTACAGACGTAACCCGAAGCATCCATGTTGATGGTGCTCGTGTTCGTGTTCGAGCAGCCGGGGATCGTGCTGCCACTGCCGGCCATGCCGGTGCTACCCGCCATGCCGATGGCGCCGCCACCGCCCGCCATGCCGACGGTGCCGCCGCCACCCGCCATGCCGACGGTGCCGCCGCCACCCGCCATGCCGACGGTGCCGCCGGTGCTGGTCGTGCCGCCGGTGCTGGTCGTGCCGCCGGTGCTGGTCGTGCCGCCGGTGCTGGTCGTGCCGCCGGTGCTGG